>DATDHW010000033.1:0-41364 GCA_036521375.1 Candidatus Cybelea sp. | reverse complement strand
CTCCGTTTGTGTGGGCGTCTTTGCCGGTGTAGAACCCTGCGTCGTCGGCGACGCGATTGCCGACGACGGCGTCGCTTGCATCCCGGCGCCGCTGCTGCACGCCGCGAGCCCGAGAGCGGCCGCGCACGCGACGAGTTTACTGCGTGGCAAAGCGGCGTTTACCCGCGCCGTCGCAACGCAAAACTCAAGAAACTCCCAGGCCGGCTCAGAGCCGAGCGAGCGAATCCATCTTGAACTCGAGCGCCTCGAGATATTTTTCCGCGTCCATCGCGGCACGGCAACCCGCCCCCGCGGCAGTAATTGCTTGCCGGTATCGATGGTCGTTAACGTCCCCCGCGACGAAGACGCCCTCTGCATTGGTCGTCGTGCCGTCGGGCGACGCGATGTAGCCGAGTTCGTCGAGATCAATCTGCCCGGCGAAGATGCCCGTATTGGGAATATGACCGATCGCGATGAAGAGCGCGTCGGTTTTGAATTCTGACGTGGCGCCGTCGACGACGTTACGCAGTCGCAAGCCCGTGAGGTGCGTATCGCCTAAAGCTTCCTCGACGACGGTGTTCCAGATGAAATCGATCTTCTCGTGAGCGCTCGCGCGGGTGGCCATGATTTTACTGCCGCGCAAGCGGTCGCGACGATGGATCAGCGTAACGCGGCGGCCGAAGCGCGTGAGAAAGAGCGCCTCTTCGAGCGCGGAGTCGCCCCCGCCGACGACAACGATCTGTTTATCGCGGAAAAACGCGCCGTCGCAGGTGGCGCAGGTCGAGACGCCGCGGCCGCGCAGGCGATCCTCGCCCGGGATGTCGAGCCAGCGCGCGCTCGCGCCGGTCGCGATAATCACGGTCTCGGCTTCGTACTGCGCGTCGAGCGTACGAACGATCAGCGGGCGCTTTGCAAACTCGACGGAGTTCACGTCGACGTTTTCGATCCGCGCGCCGAAACGCTCGGCCTGTTCGCGAAAGCGGATCATCAAATCTGGCCCCATGATCCCTTCGGGAAAACCGGGGTAGTTCTCGACGTCGGTCGTCAGCATCAGCTGGCCGCCGTAGAGTCCGCCGGCAAGCACGAGCGGGCGAAGATTGGCTCGGGCCGCATAGACGGCGGCAGTTAAGCCGGCCGGTCCCGAACCGATGACGATCACGCGTTCCATTCCCGCCCTTTTCGACTCGGGCGAGCGCTTCCCGGTTGCAGCCGTTGCCGGTGCAGCGTCGAACGAGCCGCTAATGATCAATCACCAGTTGCCGCTGGAGGACACGTTCGGCGATATCCTGCGCAAGGCGCTCAAGGGAACCGGCACGAGCGAGGTACAGCTCGCCGATGCAGCCGGAATCCCTAAGGATACGATTGGGCGCTGGCTTAAAGATGAAGGCTCCGCCGACGACGAACAGGCGCGCGCCGTCGCCGCGATCCTGCGGCTGGACGGCGAGAAGCTCGCCGCCAGCGCGGCCGGGCGATGGCAACCGCCCCCGATCGAGCGCGCCGATATCCGGCGCCATCCGCAGGATCCGCAGCCGAGCAACGGTTACGTCTTCTTTCTCCAAGACGGACGCCGCGCCGCGCTGGTCGACCCGGCCGGCATCCCAGCCAACCTGCTGCGCGTTCTGCGCGACGGTGACTACCATCTGCAGTACATTTTGATCACGCACAAACATGCCGATCACTGCGACGCGACCGGCGACGTCGCGCAGGCCTTTCCGCAAGCGCAGATCGTGATGCACGAGCTTGATGTAAACGCGATCGGCCCGCTCGCGAGCAGCGCGCTGCGCATCCGCGACGGGGAAACGCTCCCCTTCGGCGACGACGCGTCGATTCGCATGCTGCACACGCCCGGCCACACCGACGGGTCGTCCTCGTTTCTCTTCCAAGGCGCGCTCTTTTCCGGCGACACGCTCTTTGCGGCGAGCGTTGGCGGCGCGTACGGCGACAAGAGCACCTACGGCGACATTCTCAACAGCGTGCGCAGCAAGATGTTCACGCTTCCCGACGACACGGTCGTCATGCCGGGCCACGGTCCGCCGACAAAGATCGGGCTAGAAAAACACCACAACCCCTTCTTCTAACCCCGCGCGCCGCGCCCCGCGCCCCGCGTGCGCCGTACCCCGCGTGCGCCGTACCCCGCATGCGCCGCGCCCCGCATGCGCCGCGCCCCGCATGCGCCGCGCCGTGTCATCCTGAGCCTGTCGAAGGACGAAGGGCTACTCGCGGTGCGCGAGAGGAACGCTGACGCTGGAGCCGTCTGGACCGGCGATAGTCGCCCCACTCTCTTTCGGGGCACCGCTCGATTCGCGGATCAGCTCGAATTGGAAGACGGCTTGACCCGACGACGGCAGCGACGTTTCGACGTGCTGCGGCGCGCAGTATTTCGGAGTGCAGAACGCGGCCAGCCAGCCGCTGGCGACCCCACGCGCTTGGAGGCGAACGAGGGCCTTCGGTTTGCCCGAGACCTCGAGCCGGTACTTTGCGGCGGCGGAGCTGGTCGTTTGAAACTCCGCGCCCGTCCAGGGTTGAATCGAAAGACGCGTCGGCTGGGCGAGCGCGAGCAAGGTGATAACGGCGACGATCGAAACCTTCACGTTCGAAGCTTATATCCGATTGCGGTCATTCGCAAGACGATTCCAAGTGAAATCGTCGTGAGAAGTGCGACCATCCCGATGGAGAACGCGGGCGCAAGGTCGCTCTGCCCGGTATAGCTGCGCCGGAAGGCGTCGATCGTGTAAAAGATCGGATTGAAGAGCTCGAAATTACGCAGCGTTGGCGGAAGCATTTTCGCCGAGGTAAAGACGCCGCCGACGAAGGTAAGCGGCGTGATGACGAAGGTCGTTAGGATCGCGATGTGATCGAACTTGTCGGCGACCAGGCCGAAGATCAGCCCGAGCGCGGAAAATAGCACCGACACGAGCGCGATGATGCCGAAATAGAGCAGCCAGTTCGAAGGCGCGGCGTGCACCAGCACGACGCCGAGCCCGGTGATCAATCCGGCGATCAGCAGCGAGCGCGCGAGGCTGCCGAGAACATAGCCGCCGACAAGCTCGTACGCCGACATCGGCGCGATCAGCAGTTCCTGGATCGAATTCATGAAGCGTCCCTGAAAGAGCGAGCTCGAGCATTCACCGTAGGACGAGTCGATGACTTGCAGCATGATCAGTCCTGGGATCAGAAACTGCGCGTAGCTGACTCCCTGAATGCTCGGGATGCGGCTGCCGATCCCCAGGCCGAAGACAAAAACGTAGAGCAGGGTCGTGATGATCGGCGGCCAGATCACCTGGTTGATGATCTTGAGGCTGCGCACCATCTCGCGTTTGATCAGCGTCCACAGCGCGACGCCGTTAATCACGAACCAGCTCCAGAAAGACGTCCTGCAGCGACGAGCCCGCCGCGACCAGCTCTTCGGTCGGTTTTTCGGTGACGATCCGACCGCTGCGGACGATCGCAATCCGCCGGCAGAGTTCTTCGGCTTCCTCCAAGTAGTGCGTCGTCAGAAAAATCGTCAATCCCTCGGCATTGAGTCTCTTCAACCACTGCCAAAGCTCGAGGCGCAGCTCGACGTCGACGCCCGCCGTCGGCTCGTCGAGAATCAACAGGCGCGGCTCGTGGATCAGCGCGCGAGCAAGGGAGAGGCGCCGCTTCTGGCCGCCTGAGATCTTCGTATATTCGAGGTGCGCGTGCGACGTGAGGCCGAAACGCTCGAGCAGCGCATCGGCGCGCTCCGCCACGCGCTTGCCGCGCAGCCCGTAGTAGCCGGCTGAATAGATCAGCACGTCGCGCAACGACAGATAGCGATCGAAGTTGTACTCTTGGGGCGAAAGCCCGATGAGCTGCCGCGCCTGCCGCCACTCGCGCTCGTTGTCGTAGCCGAAGATGCGAATGCTGCCCGAGCTCTTGCGCGCGAGCCCGACGATCGCGTTGATGGTCGTCGTTTTTCCCGCGCCGTTGGGGCCGAGAAAGCCGAAGAACTCGCCGGACTCGACGCGCAGCGAGATGCCGTCGACGGCCGTGAAACTCCCGTACTGCTTGACGAGCCGGTCGACCTCGACTGCTAAGGTATCAGTTTCTTTAATTGCTTGTACCGGTGGCGGCGAAGGGTGGCGATGAGTTCTGCACTCTCCGGAATCCCGCAATCGCTCAATTGGGTTGCAACTTTCTTCACGTCGAAGGGCACGCGCCGGTGCTTGACCTCCCAACCGCCGGCACGCTCGGTTAAGATCGCGTAGCAGGCCCGCGGGTCGCCGTCCTTCGGCACGCCGGCCGAGGCAACGTTCACCAGCAGGCGCCCCCGCCACATCCGTACGTAGGGTAGGTGCAGGTGCCCGAAAGCAATCGTCGTTGCGCGCTCGTCTCCGAGGAGGCGCTCGAGCGTCGTCTCATCCGCGTCGGGCCAGATTTGCTCCTCGTCGTTTTTTGGGTTGGCGTGGACGATCAACAGCTGATTTTCGTCCTCGCCGATGCGCATCGCGAAGGGGAGGTCGCGCAGCCACGAGAGCCAGCGCTCGCCGAGTTCGCGGCGCGTCCACTCGATTCGCGCAGCATCTGCAGTGCTATGCTCGCCGTCGCTCGCGCCGTCGCAGAGAAAGCGGTCCTTGTTGCCGCGAATGCAGGCGGCACCCAGCTCCTCCAGCCGCTGCAGCACTTTCTTCGGCTTCGGGCCCGGCAAACAGAGGTCGCCTGCGACGATGACCGCGTCAGCGCCCCCCTGCGCGTCGAGGTCTGCGAGGCAAGCGTCGAGGGCTAAGAGATTACCGTGAATATCAGAGAGGACGGCGATGCGCATCAATCATCGAGCTTCAATCGCGCTTGAGAACCAGGGTCAGCATCGCCGGCGTCAATCCGATCTTCGCAAACTCGTAAAGATCGATCGATTCCACCGTTATGCCTTGCCGGCTCATCTGCGCGAGCGCCGTGCGGTACCTGATATCGGCCAGCACGTGCCGCTCGTCCAGACAGAGCACGCCCGCGGCGTTCTCCTCGCCGCGCTCGAGTACGATCGTCTTGCACCCTTCGAACGCCGCCGGATCGGCCGAATCTCCGCCGATGACGATCGTGTCGGTCGCAATCGCGGCCGCGACGCTCCGTAACGGCCCGACGCCCGGAGCGAGCTTCACCTCGAGGACGCGATAGCCGTGGGCCGCAGCCAGCCGTGCAAAGCCTTCGCGGCCGACGTCGTTTCCGCGCGAGCCGGCGCCCACGAAGGCCGTCTCGCCCGCCAAAATCACGTCACTGCCGTCGAGCAGACCGAGGCCCGCAATGTGGCCGGCGATCGGCACGTCGATGCGCGCGAACTCGGACTGCATCCGGTCTGCCTCGGCTCGTCGCGACATCGCACTCGGGCGCATGAGCACGACGCCGTCGCGCAGCGCTACCGCAGCGTCGCCGGCGCTAATCTCGTAGGCGTCGCGGCCGTGTGATTCGAACGCGATCGTCTCAACGCCGAAGTACTCGAGCGTCGAGCGCAGGACCTCGTGCTGTTCGCAGGCTCGCTCGTAGATCGCTCCGGGTTCTCCGGGAAGTGGACGCGCGCCCTCGATCGCCGCACTGGGCTTAACCAAAACCGCGCTGCGCAACGCGCCCGTCGGATTCTCCACGAGGCGTGGGCCGAAGCCGACTTTGCCGTGCGCGCTCATCGGACCTGATACGCTTGCGGAACCGGAACGCCGGTGAACAACGGCGCCAGATCGGAGGCCAACAGGTCGGCCAGGCTCAGCGGCGGCAAGCCGAAGATTTCCTCTTCGGTCTTCACGACGCTCGCGACGCTGAGGTGATCTTCGGCGACGAACCCGCGCCGCGCGAGTGGCGAAACGACGAGCGCGTAGCTGCGCATCGCGTTGACGTGATCGGTGGGCGACTCGATAGCCGCTGGGACGACGAAGACGGCCGTCGAGCTCCAATGCGGCGTGTGTGAGATGAAATCGACGATCTTGCCGAGGGCGTGATCGGCGTCGCTGACGTCAGCCGCGGTAGCGCCGCTCGGCAGCGAGACGTAGGTAAAGTTGGGCACTCGATCGGCCTCCACGTAGCGCGCCATGTCGCGCACGAACTCGTTGGCGCGCGTTGAATCGGTCACCTTGAGATTATAGCCGGGATAGTCGAGATCCACGTTGCCCGCCAGCGCCCCCAGCGCCGGAACATCGTAGTGATAGAGGGATCCGTCATATCCCGAAAGGCGCATGAGCGCCCCATAGTCGCGATAGGTCAGGCCGGCCCGTGCCATCGCGTTGAACAGGTATCCGGTGCGGCCGTAGTCCTCGGGGTCGTCGCCATGGTCTTGCAAGGGTGAGCGGGCCGCCCCAGCGGCATCGACGAGCTGTTGATAGAGCGTCGCATCGGAGGCCGTCGCGACCTCCTTGGCGACGTTGGGGTCGGCGTCTGCGGCATAAAAGTTGTCCGCCAGCGCATAGCTTCGCGCCAACTGGTGGAGGTTGGGCGTCGTGCTCTCCGGATAGAGGCTCAGGGCTGCGTCACCATTGCCGTGCGCGCCGCCCGAATCGTCTTTGAGATCGCCGAGCATCGCGTCGTACGCGCGGTCCCCGACGGCGATGTAGACGACGTGATCGATGACTTCGCTGCGTTTGTTCGAGCGCAGCGGCGGAATGACCGGATCGAACTTTGCGACGCTCGGCGTCCGGTTGTAGCGCAGCGCGGAAAGTGTCGCCTTGACCAGCGACGTATGCTTGAGATCGATTCGCTGCAGAACACCCCAGCCGTCGACGCCTTTCGCGCTGGCGACGTAAAGATAGCGCCCGTTGCTCGAGAGTGCGATCGCACTCGGATACCACGCCGTCGGGATGAGGCCGAAGCGGTAACGCGTCGTTCGTTTCGCGTCGAGCACCGCGACGGAATTAAGACCGGCAAGCGCCACGAAGAGTCGCTTTCCGTCCGGGCTGAGCGCTTCGGCGCTGGGTTGCGCGCCGTATGGTGCGCCGGGATAGAGCCGCAGATCGAGCCCGCGCACGACGCGCGGGGCACCGGCGAGGCTGACCACCGCAACGCGATCGACATTTGAGAGCGCCACGTAAGCGAGCTGCCCGTCTTTGCTCAGGGTGATCGCTCCCGGCGAGGCACCGCCGACGATCTGGGTGCCGTCGGGAGCGGAATCCATCGGAACGCTTGCGGGGTCGGCGATCGCGTTCCCCGCCGAAAGCTCCAAAACCGAAAGCGCCGACGACTTCGCCGGATCGAAGGCCGGCGCCGCGAACTGCGGCTCCGGCTGCGGCGTGGGCAGCGGACGATATGCGGAGAGCCCGCTGCCGCTGGAAATTACAGCGGCGCGGCCGGCGACGACGTAGAGCGGTGCGTCGCCGACCGGAATCGGCCGTACGACCGAACGCGCCGACAAGTCGATCTGGACGACCGCATTACCGACGTTGTCGGCAACGTACGCGTCGCGACCATCCCCGGAAACCGAGATCTGCGCCGGCAGCGCGTGCGCCGCCGGAAGGGCGATCGACGTCTCGGGTGTCAACGTTCCGCCGGCGTCGAGATCGAAGACGCGCACCGCGCTCGTTGCCGCATCGGAGGCAAGCACGATCGTGCGCGATGGGTCCTTCGGATCGCGTGCGGTGGCCACTCCCATGAAGAACGCCGCGGACGGATCGCGATACACGCTTGCCGGGCGCATCGTCTGTACGTTGATGACGGTAAGCGATGGCCCCGTGACCAGGCCCGCCTGGGCGGCAGAGGCCGATCCGGCAAACGCGCTGCCCGCATTGGAGAGAATGGCGTACCGTCCTTCCGGCGAAAGCGCCATTCCAAAGGTGCCGGTTCCGACGAAGACGCTCGTGCCGGCCGGTGCGGTGATTCTTCCATTGGGAAGAATAGCATCGGTGGGATGCACACGATCGGCTCCGGCTGGCCGGACGCCGGCCGGCGCCGAATACACGATAAGGGGAGCGGGTCGGGCTGCACCTAAGAGGACGGCCGCTAACAAAGCCGCTGAAAATTGCCTAAACGACACGGGAGGTAAGCCATTACCATTGCAGGCCGTCAGTACCCTGCCGTTTTAGCGGTGGCCACCGCCGTCCCGCCGTACGCGCTGGGGCAGGCTGAGGTAATTCGCCGTATCGATCTCGCGCTCGGCCCTCGTTCGCGAGAAATCGTGCGGCTGCTCCCGATGTTCGGCAACACGGGCATCGATCGCCGCTATTCGTCGGTACCGATCGAGTGGTACGAAGATCTGCACGACTGGCCCGACCGCAATGGCGTCTACCTCGATTCAGCGCTCGATCTGCTGGAACGGGCGACGCGCGAGGCGCTCGCCCGCGCGCAGCGCACCGCCGAGGAAATCGACTCGATCGTCGTCGTCTCGACGACGGGCATCGCGACGCCGAGTCTCGACGCGCTGTTGATGGAGCGCATGAAGCTGCGCCGCACGACTCGGCGGCTGCCGATTTTCGGGCTCGGCTGCGCGGGCGGCGTCATCGGCCTGGAGCGCGCGGCGACGATCGCCAGCGCAAATCCGGGCTCGCTCGTCCTGTTCCTTGTCGTTGAGCTCTGCGCGCTCTGCTTTAGGCGCGACGACTTTTCCAAGAGCAACATCGTCGCGACCGCGCTTTTCGGAGACGGCGCGGCCGCGACGCTGCTCGAGTGCGGCGGCGACGGACCCGCCGTCGTCGGCGGCGGCGAGTTCACCTGGCCCGATTCGCTCGACGTCATGGGCTGGGACGTCACCGGCGAGGGGCTCAAAGCAATCTTCTCGCGCGACATCCCCGAACTCGTGACCAGCAAGCTCAACGAGGTCGCAACGTCGTTTTTGGAGGAGCATTCGCTCGCGCTCGCCGACATCGACCGCTTCGTCTGCCACCCCGGCGGCGCAAAAGTGCTCGATGCGCTCGAGGTCGCCTTCGAAATCGATGCAACGCGGCTGACGGAATCGCGCGAGGTGTTGCGCGACTACGGCAACATGTCGGCGGCGACCGTGATGTTCGTCCTGGAGCGAACGCTCGCGTCGAAGGAACCGTGGCGCCGCGCGCTCGTCAGCGCGCTCGGGCCCGGATTTACCGCCGGTTTCACGCTCCTCGAAAACCCGTCATCCTGAGCTTGCCGAAGGACCTGTGAGCGTCCTCTACATCGTTCTCGGGCTGGTCGTGCTGCAGCGACTCGCAGAGCTGCTCTTTGCGGCACGAAATACGCGCCGGCTGCTGGCGCGCGGCGGCGTCGAAATCGGCGGGTATCAATACCCGTTCTTCATCCTGCTGCACGCCGCGTGGCTCGTCAGCATGGCGCTGCTGATCCCGCCCTGGCGCGCGCCGAACTGGACGCTGCTTGGGGTGTACGTCCTGCTGCAGCCGCTGCGCGTCTGGGCCATCGCCAGCCTCGGGCCGTACTGGACGACGCGAATCATCACGGTGCCTGGCGAACCGCTCGTGCGGCGCGGGGCGTACCGCTTCTTCCGTCATCCCAACTACATCGTGGTCTGTGCAGAGATCGCGGTTCTGCCGCTGGCATTCGGGGCCGTCGAGATCGCGATCGTCTTCTCCGTTCTCAACGCGTCGCTGCTGTCGTGGCGCATTCGCATCGAGGAGCGGGCCCTGCTTACGAGACGCGGTCCATAACGTCTTCGCCTTCGAGCTTCGCCGGCGTGCGCCGCGCAACGCCGTCTTCGATCGCGGCTGCGGCGACGGCTTTCGCCACCGCGTCGACGACGCGAACGTCGAAGACGCTTGGGATCACGTATTCGGCGCTGATCTCCTGTTCGGTAACGATCTCGGCGATTGCGAAGGCGGCCGCCAGCTTCATGCGTTCGGTGATCCGCCGCGCGCGCACGTCGAGCGCGCCGCGGAAGATGCCCGGGAAGGCCAGCAAATTGTTGACTTGATTCGGGAAATCCGACCGCCCGGTCGCGATGACTGCGGCCACCGGCCCGGCGACGTCGGGCATGATCTCCGGCGTCGGGTTCGCCATCGCGAAGACGATCGGATCGCGCCCCATGCTCGCGATGTGTTCGGGTTGGAGAATGCCAGGAGCGGAGACGCCGATGAAAACGTCGGTTCCCTCGAGCACCTCGCGCAGCGTCCCGCGCCGGTTCTCGCGGTTGCAGTTCTCGGCGAGCCACCGCCAGTGCGGATTCTCGTAGCGATCGGTGCGGTTGAGCGCGCCGCCGCGGTCGACCGGGATGACGTCGCGAACGCCGGCGCCCAGCAGCATCTTGATCGTCGCGGTTCCTGCCGCACCGCTGCCCGAGACGACGACTTGCAGATCCTCGAGCCGCTTGCCGACCACGCGCGCCGCATTGATCAGCGCCGCGAGGATGACGACGGCCGTTCCGTGCTGGTCGTCGTGCATCACGGGAATATCCAAGGCTTCGATCAGACGATCCTCGACTTCGAAGCAGCGAGGAGCGCTGATATCTTCGAGATTGATGCCGCCGAAGACGGGCGCGATGCGTACGACCGTCTCGACGATCTCGTCGACGTTCTTCGTGTCGAGGCAGATCGGGAAGGCGTCGATATCGGCAAACTGCTTGAAGAGCATCGCCTTGCCTTCCATCACCGGAAGCGCACCGAGCGGCCCGATATCGCCCAAGCCGAGCACCGCCGTGCCGTCGGTGACGACCGCAACCGAGTTGCGCTTGACCGTCAGCTGAAAGGCTTTACTGGGATCGGCGGCGATCGCCATCGAGACGCGCGCGACGCCGGGTGTGTAGACCGTCGAAAGATCCTGACGCGTTTTGATCGAGATCTTCGAGTCGACGCGAATCTTGCCGCCGATGTGCGCGAGAAAGGTCGAATCGGCAGCGAAGATAATGCGCGCGCCGTCGACCGCCTCGATGGCCCTGCGAACGTCGCTCGCGACCGCATCGGAGGCGACCCCGATCGTCACGTCACGCACGACGCGCGACCGCCCGACGGTGTGCATGTCGACCGCGCTGATCGCTCCGCCCGCATCCCCGATCGTGTTGGCGAGCATCCCGAACGCACCGGGTTCGTTCGGCATCTCGATCCGCAAGACTAAAGTGAGCGAAATTGCTGGTTGCGTCACTGCCCGTTCCTCATGCAGTCCCCGAAGCGTCGCGCGCGCGTGCAATACCTCGAACGCAGGACCGTCTGACCGATCAATTTCCGCTGACCGTTAACTCGGATATGCGGAAGGAAGGCGAGACGACCGCCGAGTCCCAGCGCAGATCGCTGGCGATCGCGTCGATGTGCTCGAGCATCTCGGTGTACTGGCCGGCGACGGTAAACTCGTCGATCGGATAGGCCAGCTCTCCGTTTTCGATGAAGAATCCGCGCGCGCCGCGGCTGTACGTACCCGAGGCATGCTCGGTCGCGAAGCCGATCGTATCGAGCACGAGCACGCCCAGCGGCGTCGCCGCGATCAGTTCGGGAAGCGACATCGTCCCCGGCTCGACGTAGAAGTTGTTCGGCCCGATGCCGCCGCCGGTCGAGTTACCCGTGCTCGCGGTGCCGAGCTTACGCGCGTAGTAGGTGTCGTAGAGGAACGTACGCAGCACGCCGTTTTCGAAGACCGGCGTTCGGCGCGTGGGAACCCCTTCACCGTCGAAGGGTGAGCTTCCGAGTTTGCCCGGAAGGCCGCCGTCGTCCACGATCGTCAGCAGCTCGCTGCCGACGCGGCTTCCGACCCGTTCGGTGAGCCAGGAGTTGTTGATCGCCACGTTCGCGGCCGAGACGGCGGCGAAGAGGTCGTCGAGGAACGCCGCCGCGACGTCCCGCTCGAAGATCACCGGCACGCGCATCGTCTGCGGTTTGCGCGCGCCGAAAAGGTCGACCGCGCGCCGCACCGCCGTCGTCGCGACGGCCGTCGGCGGCTCGAGCTCGCCGAGATAGCGCCCCGCCGTACCGTAATGAGCAATCCGCTTCACACCCCCGTCCAGCGCGACGGGGCCGGTCGAGCGCCCAGCCCGCGTCCAGGAGTAGGCGCCGGCAAAACCGGAGGTATTGGCAATCGCCGTCACGGCGACAGCATCGCTGTAGTTTGAACCGCTCGAGTTGACGACGCGCGTATCGGCTTCGCGAATCAAACGCTCCAGCTTCATCGCGTCGTCGACCTTCTCGCCGCCTTCCCGATCGGCGATGCGATCGTCGAAGAGTGCGAGATCGACGCTGCTCTGCGCGACCGTCTCGGGCAGGCCGGCAAACTCGTCGACGGCGACGTGCGCCGCCTGCGCCACCGCGCGGCGGATCGCGTCGTTCATTCCTTCGATGGAGAAATCGGAGGTCGAGAGCGTCGCTTTGCGCCCTTCGCAGAAGATCCGCATGAAGAGGCTCTTGCCGGTCGATCCCTCGAGCTTTGAGATCGCCCGTTCCCGCGCTTCGGCGTGAAAGCGCCGCGCGACGGAGACCGAGGCTTCGGCGCTCTGCGCTCCCGCCGCTTGCGCGAGCTTGAGGGCCTCGCAGGCCAACTCGACCGCGCTGGCTTCATTCATGCTGCGTACCGCCCACGGTGATCGAAGCGATCTTAACCGTCGGCATGCCGACACCCACCGGCACGTACTGACCGCCCTTGCCGCACGTGTAGTGCCCGCGAGCCAAGCGGCTGTCATTGCCGACGGCCACGACCTTCATCATCGCGTCGGGACCGTTGCCGATAATCGTCGCATTTCGCACCGGAGCCGTGATCTTGCCCTTCTCGACCAGATAGCCCTCGCCAACCATAAAAACGAAGTCCCCCTTCGCGATCTCGACCTGGCCGCCGGCAAAGGATTTGGCGTAGATGCCGCGCTGTGTTGACGCGACGATCTCTTCGACGCTCGACTCACCGTTGGGCATGTAGGTATTGCACATGCGCGGCTGCGGGGCGAAGCGGAAGGATTGGCGGCGCCCGCTTCCGGTAGATTGCACGCCCATCAGGCGCGCGTTGAGCGTGTCTTGCATATAACCACGGAGCACGCCGTTTTCGACCAGAACCTTGTGCTGCCCCGGCACGCCCTCGTCGTCGACGTTGACGCTGCCCCGCTCCTCTTTTAGATTACCGTCGTCGTAGATCGTTACGAGCTCGCTTGCGACTTGCTCGCCCACGCGCCCGCTATAGAGCGAGGTGCCGCGCCGGTTGAAGTCACTTTCGAGGCCGTGGCCGACCGCTTCGTGGAGCAGCACGCCGCCACCGCCCGCGCCGACGATCATCTCCATCTCCCCTGCCGGAGCCGGCGCCGCGCAAAGATTGACGATCGCCATGCGAGCCGCTTCTGCTGCGAGATCCTCGGGTGTCTGCAGGTCGAAGTACGCAATCGAGGTTCGGCCGCCGTCGCCGACGTAGCCCGAGCTGCGCTCCTGCTTGTCGGTCGCCACCGCTTGAACACCCAGCGTAATAAGCGGGCGATGATCGCGCACCATACGGCCCTCGCTCGTCGCGATCCAGACCTCCTGGCTCTCGTCGAACACTTGCGCGTTCACCGCGACGATGCGCGGGTCGTAGCCGCGCGCCGTTACGTCCGCACGCTCGAGCAGTCCCGCGTAGAGCCCGGCATCGACCGGCGTGACGAGATCGCCGTCGTAGAGCGAAGGAACGCTCTCGATTCGCAGATCGACCGCCCCCGCCTTACCCGACGGCGCCGTCCGGGCGATCAGCGCGGCGGCGTCCGCAGCCTCGAGCAGCGCGTTGTCGCTCAGGTCGTCGGAGCAGGCGAAACCGGCCGACTCTCCCATAACGACCCGAATCCCGACACCGAGCGTCACGCCGTACGAAGAATCGTGGATCCGGCCGTCTTGCAGCCGATAGGTCACGGTGCGCCGTCGCTCGCAGAAAACGTCGGCATATTCGCCGCCGTGCTGCAGCGCGCGGTCGAGCAATCGTGAGAGCAGGGCTTCGTCGAACAAATTTACTCCTAAGCGGCCTTACCGGCCATTCAAAACTCGACCAAACGGTCGATGGCTCGAACGATCGACGCGTCGGGATCGGCGGGCGAGCCATCGATCAAGAACGCGAATGCGACCCGGCCGTGATTCGTCGTATTTGCGTAACCGGCAAGGGAGGAGACATCGGAGAGGTGCCCGCTCTTGGCCCGAACCCGGCCAAGGGCCGAGGTAAAGTCGTAATCGGCGAGCGTTCCTTGCCTCCCTCCAAGCGGCAGCAAATGATAGAGCGATGCCTCCTGCGAGAGCAGCAGCCGGCCGATGGTAATCGCCGCAACGCGATTGCTCGGCGAAAGACCGCTGCCGTCGAAAAGCCGTAGTCCGGGAGCCGGAACCCCCATCCGTTCGAGGAAGCGCCGCTCGGCGGCAACGCCGCCGGCATCGTCGGGCTGGCCGCCGGCCCCGCCGACAGTGCGCAGGAGCTCTTCTGCGTAATGATTGTCCGAAACGTAGAGCATGTGGGATTCGAGCGCGGTCAGCGGCGCGGACTTGTGATCCCAGAGAACGATGCTGCCCAGGGGTGCAGCCCCAAGGCCCGGCGGGTCCGCGGAGGCGATCCCGCGCGCCGCAAGGAGCGCCTTCGTCTGTGCCGCCACGTAGCGTGAGACGTCGGTCATCGGCGTCCAGACGGCCTGTTCGATGCCGCCGACGGCTTCGTGGGATTCGATCGTGTCACCGTCGAGTGAAATTGCACTGGTCGGCGCCGCGTAGTCCTGGCCGTCGTCATCGAGACCCCAGTGCGGGTTGCGGCCGGGACCGGTTTGCGCGGTCGCATCGACGACGACGGCGCCGTTGATGCGATGCACCCCGCTGCGGGAGAGCATGGCGATGCCGTCGCGGAGGTCGGTACTGCGCAGCGACGGGTCGCCCGAACCCACGAGCCACAGGTTTCCGTCCAACGTGCCGCCGGTTGGCGTCGCGTCAGCGGTAAAGAACGTATGGAAGCGATACATTGGCCCGAGCGCGTCGAGCGCGCTGGCGGCGACGATCAGCTTCTGAACCGATGCCGGCGCGACCGCACGGCTCGAGGAATCATCGTAGATGAGGCGTCCGTCGCTGCCCAAGACCGCCAAGCTCCATTGGTGCGCTCCGGCGAGCGCCGGCGCGAAGGCGTCGTGCAGTGCCGTTTTGACCGCGAAGCGTTGCCGGTTCGTCCACGGCGGCGAAAAGGCCGCGCGGGCGATGCTCTTGGGAGGGTGCGGCGGTGGAGTCGCGGCGATGCTGCGCCCCGCCCCCCTGCTGTGCCCGTCATTCCACAACCATATCGCCAACGTGACGAGCGTGACGAGCCCGAGAAAGGCGAAAACGCGGCGCTTACGGACGCGCGAGCGCTTCGATCTTCTCCTGTAGCCTACGCTGGTCTTCACGTAACTCATCGAGGTCCTCGCGCAGCCCCGTGACCTGCGCCGGAACTTTTTCCGCCTTTCGAATTCTCATCGCCGCTTCCATTGCGTCACGGCGCATGCGCCCGTCGACCGCTTCAACAGCGAGACGATCGAGCGCCGGCAAAAGCCGCGAGTCCCCAAGCGATTCGGCGGCGGCGACTGCCTCCAGTGCCACCAAGAAACCGGAATCATCGAGAAGCATTTCGAGTTCGTCGGCAACGCGTTTGCGCCCCTCTTCGACCAGGGCGCCCGCCCGCCCTAACGCAACGACCGCCGCGCGCCGCAATCCTTCGCCCCGTTCCGGACGCGCGGCATCGGCGAGCAGCGGTATCGCGCGCGCGTCGGCCAGCTCGGCCAGCCCGAGCGCGGCACCGGCCTCAACCGTTCCGTTCCAGGTCGTCACCTTGACCGCAGCGGCCAGCACGTCGAACGCACGCGGGTCGCGCGTGCGGCCCAGCGACGCCAGCGCGGATGCGCGCACGAAATAGGACGGATGCTCGCGCGCGGTCTCGATCAATGCGCTCGCAACCGCCGGCTCGCGGAAGTTCCCCAGCGCGGTCGCGACCGCGCGAACGACTTTCGCGTGCGAGTGCTTTAACGCCCCAATCAGCAGGGTCGACGCCCACGGTGCACGCGTGGCGCCGGTCGCCGATGCCGTCTCCGCAAGCACGCCCCAAAACGGTTCCTCCGCAAACGCCTGCTCGATTGCCTCGCGCGCAACGCGCCCGCCGTCCCGCGCGAGCTCGCGCGCCGCGCGAATCCGCGCGATGACGTCGGGATCGGCGCGCAGCGCCGCCGCCGCGAAGTCGGCCCCCATCCGGTAGCCAACGTCGGCCAACAGCGACGAGCCCGGATCGAAGCGCACGAGCTTCGGCTCGAAATCGAGATGTACCGAAACGGTCTCGTGCCGGCGCTCGACGTGCGCGCGGACGCGCTTTTCGGCCGCGACCGCCTCTCGCGCGCCGCCTGGGCGCAGCGCGGAGGCGTCCGGCGCGAAGCCGATCTCGACATCAAAGTTGTACGGCGGATGCTGCTCGTCGATGGCCTGCTCTTGATCGATCGTCAGCGTCGCGACGCGGCGCTGCGCATCCCAGCTCACGCCGACGTGCAGCGTCGGATAGCCTTCGCGGTAGACCCACTGGCTGAAGAAGCCGCGCATGTTGCGCCCGGTCGCCGCCTCGATCGCGCGCACGAGATCGATCGTTTCCACGCTTCGCTGCGCGTTGTCGTTGGCGTAGCGCGCGATCGAGCGCCAGAAACGCGCATCGCCGAGCTCGCCGCGCAGCATGTGCAAGACCGCCGCGCCTTTCTGGTAAAGATGGCGGTCGAAGATCTCGATCGGATCGCGGTAAACGTTGCACACGATCGGGCGCCGGTACCGGGACGAGTCTTCGCGCTGATAGGCTACGACGAAATGGTAGATATTGTACAGATACTCGTCGGCGCCGAGATCGGCTTCGCGCCAGACGGCCTCCATGAAAGTCGCGAACCCTTCGTTGAGCCATGCGTGCGCCCAGTCGCGGCAAGTCATCAGGTCGCCGAACCACTGGTGTGCGAGCTCGTGCGAGACGAGCGGATCGCTCGAGAAGTCGATGTGCGCGGTCTGGTCGTGGAGCGTCCGGTCCGTCTGCGTGGTCGCGCTCGTATTCTCCATGCCGCCGAAGATGAAATCGGAGACCGCGATCTGCGAGTAGCGCGCGTATGGATACGCAACGCCGATCTTCTCCTCGAAGTGTTCAATCATCTTGGGCGTGTTGGCGAAGGCGCGCTCGCCGTCGCTTTCGTGGCCCGCAAGAACGTAATAATAGACGGGAACGCCGTTGCGGCCGGCGTTGCCCTGCTCCACCTCGACGAACGGTCCCGCAACCATCGTCATGAGGTAGGTGCTGTGCGGCACGTCCTGGCGGTACCGAAAGATCGTGTGCCCGTCCTCGTCTCGCCGTTCGATCAGCTCGCCGTTGCCGAGGGCAAACATTCCCTTAGGAACGACGATCGTCGTGGTCGTCCGCTGCTTCTCATGGGGGTAGTCCAAGCACGGAAACCAGTACCGCGCGTATTGGTCCTGGCTCTGCGTCCAGACGTGCGCGACTTTTTCCGGGTGGCTGGCCGTCGGCTTGACGAAGAACACGCCGTGGCGGGGCTTCGACGCACGGTAGGTCACCGCAAAGCCGGCCCGTTCCCCCGCGGGAATCGGCTTCTCGAAGACGATCTCGAGCTTGCCGTCGCGCGTGCTGAAACTCGCCGAGGGTTCGACGCGCGAAACCTCGAGGTCGACGGCATCGAGCGTCAAGCGCGAAACCGGCTCGTCGAGCGCGCGGACGGTGAGCGTGCAGACGCCGTCGAGCGACTCCGTTTCGAAGTCGGGGGTTACGTGTAAGTCGATCTGTTCGACCTCGACGATCTTGTCGGGTCCGAAATGCGGACGTGCACCGGGCAAGGCAAAAGCCTGATGTTCGCTCCGCTCGTCCGACGCCATGGAAGCCGTGCTTACGAGCCGAGCGTACGTTTGTCCTGGGATTATTCCGCGGCGGTTTGCAGGCCGCCGGTGACTTCGATGACGGTGCCGGTGACGAAATCGCGTTCCTGCGCGATGAAGAATCGCACGGCGTCCGCGACGTCTTCGTAGCTTCCCGGGCGCCCGCGCGGGTTTTTCGCGCTTTGGAGCATCGCCTGTGCGCGGTCGAGTTCCTTATTGCGAATATCGCCGGGCGCGACGACGTTGATGGTCACGCCGTGGGCCGCCTCTTCGAGTGCGAGGCTCCGTGCCAACGCGACCAGCGCGCTCTTGGCCGCTTGATAGAGCGAGAGACTGCGAAAGGGATGCGTGTGCGCCGAGCCGATCATTCCAAAGAGCACGATGCGCCCGAAGCGCTGCGCGCGCATCGCCGGCAGCGTCGCGCGCACGGCCAGCACCGCGCTGAGCACGTTTCCGTCGAAGGCCTCCCGGTACTCCTCGAGCGTCGCCTGCGCGAAGCGCTTGACGACGAGCGGACCGACCGCGTGCACGAGCGTGTCGAAAGGCCCGTCGCGCCGCACGGCTTGCGCGAGCACCGCCTCCACGCGATCGGCCTCGTCGCGGAAATCGACCGCGAACGCCGACGCGCTCGCGCCGGCCGCGCGTATCGCTTCGAGCGTGGCATCGGGAGGCGTCGTGCGATAGGTGATCGCAACGTGTGCGAAACCTTGCGAGGGCAGCGTCGCGGCGATACCGGCCGCGAGGCCGGCCGCTGCCCCCGTTACGAGCGCGCGGCGATCGCTACGCTCGCGCAGCGCCGCTCATCCGCGAACGAAGTTCCACGCTAGGTCGAAGTTGATCCCCGAGGCCGTGATGCCGGTCACCCGAACGTGGTGCGGGCCTTTGGCGAGTTTCCACGGCGCGTCGAAGGCAAACGACGACGGATTGTTCTGGCGCAGCGTTGCTGTGACTTGCGTTCCGTCGATCCAGACGCGCAGCCGCGCCATCGTCACCGGCCGGTCGAACGCGAAACGAATCGTCGGATATGCACTAGAGATCGTCCCGGTCGGCGAGGTAGACACCAGATAGGGCGGCCGCCCGGGCCGCGGCGGCGGCGGCGGTCGCGGCGCAGGCGGCGGTCCGGGCGCGTAGCCCCCGCCTCCTCCTCCACCGGCGATGGTTACCGTGCTCGTCTGGTCGTTCCAGTTGACCGACGCGCCCAACGCCTGCGAAATGAAGCGCAGCGGCACGAACGTCGTTGCGCCGACGATAAACGGCGCGACGTCGAGCGTTGACGGCTGGCCGGCGACCGTCGCTTGCGTCGAACCGATCGTCAGCGAGACGGTGCGGCCGTGCGCGGTGGCGTTGATCTGCCCGTTGGAATAGACGACGGTCGCGCCGAGCTGTTCGAAGATGCCGCGAAGCGGAACGAAGACACGGCCCGCGCGTTCGATCGGCGGCTGCGTGAAGCTCATCGTCTGACCGTTGACGATGACCGTTACGCTTTGCGCTTGCGCAACCGTGCAGGCCACGGCCGCGAGCGCAAAGGCGAACCCAAAGAATCTCTTCATGCGACCTCTCTACCCGCGCTTGCTCGCCGCTAAAACTCGCCCCGGCGAAAGGCCGGGGCGAAGGACTAGGCGGGCGCTCGTTCCAGCGGCTTCATCTCGGCCGCAATCGCGCGCTGGTCGGCGCGCCGTTCGAAGTAGCCGATCCACGAGTCGTAGATCATCGGGACGAGGAAGAGCGTCAGCACGAGCGAGCTCAAGAGGCCGCCGATGATGACGGTACCCATCGCTTGCCGCCACTCGCCGCCTTCGGCGTAACCGAGCGCCAGCGGCAGCATGCCGAAGATCATCGCCGCGGTTGTCATGATGATCGGGCGGAAGCGGGTCGCGGCGGCCTGCAGCACGGCGTCGTGCACCCGCATCCCGCGTCCGACGAGCGTGTTCGAGTAGTCGACGAGCAGAATTCCGTTCTTTGCGACCAGGCCGAAGAGCATCACGATACCAAGCATCGAGATGATGTTGAGCGACTGCCCTTGGTCGGGCTGCAGGCGGCCCATTAGCGCGAGGAAGACCAGCGCACCGATGATCGCGAGCGGCACCGAGAACATGACGATCAGCGGCTCGAGGAACGAACCGTATAAGATCACCATCAGGATGTAGACGAGCATGAACGACGTGACGAGCGCAATGCCCATGTTCGTGAAGGTCTCTTCCATAAACTGGGAGTTACCCTGCGATTTGAGGCCGACGCCCTGCGGCAGGTAGCCCGGCGTCTGCAGCTTCTTCTGCAAGGGTCCGACGATCTGACCCAGCGAGTAGCCTGGAAGCACGTCGCCGTACACATTGACCACGCGCTGCCGATTGAGGCGCTCGATCTTCGTCGGTGCGGTCGTCCAGGTGAAATCCGCCACGTCGCCGATCGGCACGAGGCCGCCGTCGTTCGTTCGCACCTTGACGTTCTTGAGCGCTTCGTCGGTCTGCCGATCGGCCGAAGGGAACTGCACGCGCACGTCGACGAGGCCTGTCGGCGTTCGTACTTTCGTCGCGACGGCACCGTCGACCGCGATGCGTGCGACGGTCGCGACGTCGGACGGATTGATACCGAGCAACTCGCACTTCTGCCGATCGACGTCGACGTTCATCCGCGGCGCACCGTTTTCGGCACTCGTTTGCACGTTGACGGCTCCCGGCATGCCGCGTAAGAACTGCGCGACTTTTTCGGCGGCCGGCCCGATTGCTTCATCGGAGCCGGTCAGCGAATAGTAGATCGCCGGCCCGTTGCCGTTGTCGCCGGCAACGTTGAACTCACCGCCCGGCACGAGGTATCCGAGCTTGCGAATGAGCTTGATCGTGTTGTTGGTGTCTTTGATGTGACCGTCGGCCATCGTCGCGTTGAGCTGTGCGTAGTTGCCGCCCGATGCGCTGCTCCAGCCGGCGGGTTTGCGACCCGTCGTCGCGCTAACCGATTTGATCCCGGGAAGCTTGAGGATCGCGTCTTCGAGTTTGGCCACGTGTCCGTTGGTTGCCGAGATCGGCGTTCCGGCCGGATAGGTGACGCTCATGTCGATCTCGCCGTTTTGCTGCGCGGGCATGAAGTCGAAGCTGACCGAACCCAGCGGCAGCATCAGGACCACGAGCACGACCGGTAAAACGAAGGTGGCCAGCGTCGTCCCGCGGCTGGTCCCCAGCGAGCGCAGGAACTTGGCGGGCGGCAAGTTCTTACCCGGGAGACGCGAGCCGAGCCGGGCGCGCATGAGCGCGCCGATGCCGTGGGCTATTGCGCAAACGACGAGCAGTACCACGCCCATGATGACCGTCGCCATCCCTCCGCCGGCCACGAGCGTCAGCGACATGAGGAGCAGCGCAAGACAGACGAAGACCACGAAGGCGCCGTGCCGCAGCGCGAAGGGCAACAGCTTAGCGCGATAGAGTTGCAGAATCGATTCGTAGCGGTGCACGAAGGCATTGAGCAGCAGCAGCGCCGCAACGAAGATGCCGATCGCGTTCAGGATGAACCAGCCGGTAAAGGTGCCGATGGCGAAGAGCCCGGCGGCCACGATCAACAGCGCGACGTCAACGCGACGGTCGTCAAGCGCGTGCAGCCACTTCGGAATCGCCTCGGAGCGGTTGAGCACGCTCCACTTTGCGGCGAGCAGCGGCGTGAGCGTAAATGAAACGAAGAGCGAGAAGAGCGTCGCGGTCACGACGACCGCGCCGTACTCGCGCAGATACGAGCCGACGATCCCCGACATGAAGGCGATGGGCAGGAAGACGACGACGTCGACCATCGTAATCGCCACTGCGGCGCCGCCGATTTCGGTGCGACCGGTGATCGCGGCCGTCATCGCGTCGAGCCCCAGGTCTCGATGCCTGGTGATATTCTCCAAGACGACGATCGAGTCGTCGACCAAGATCCCGATGATCAGCGAGAGGCCCATCATCGACATCGAGTCGATGTGGAAGCCGAAAAGCCGCATGACGATGAACGTCGAGAGAATGGAGGTCGGAATCGCCAAGAAGACGACGACCGCGTTGCGCCAGGCGTGCAGGAAGAGCAGCATGACGATGGCCGTGAGGATGATGCCCTCGATCAGCGACTGTCCGACGCCGGTAAGCATCTTCGAGGTGTAGTCGGCCGGCGCGTCGATTTCGTGGAAGTCGAGCTGCGGGAACTGCCCCTCCATCTTCTTCATGTCGGCGCGCAGGGTCTGCGTCGTCTTGATCTGGTCGGCGTCGAGCGTCGGGTTGATCTCCATGTACACGCGCGGATGGCCGTTATACGAGGAGATGCTGCGCATTTCGATGTGGCTGTCGTACGCGTTGGCCACGTCGCCGATCTTGAGGGACTTGACCGGGAACTGCAGCACGCTAAGCGGCGAGAGCGGGATCGCGAGCAGGTCGGTCGCTTTCTCTACGTAGTCGTGGATCGCGACGCTGCCCTCACGCGTCGGCTGCGTCATGATGCCGCCCGGCACGTTGAGGTTGTTGATCTGAACGGCGCTAAAGATGTCTTCGAGGGTCGCGTTCGTGCCGTCGAGCTTGACCGGATCGGGCTCGACGTGAAACTCGCGGTCGGCCGAGCCGCGCACGTCCACCGACTGAACGTTGGGAATCTGTTCGATCAGCGGAACGATCTGGCTGTTGAGGAGATCGGCGATCTGCGGCTGGCTGAGCGTCTTGGAGCTTACCGCCACGTCGAGCAGCGGCGGCTCGGACTGGCCGGCCTTCGTTACCACGGGCGGATCGAGGTCGGTCGGCATGTACACGCGCGCGACGTCGGCGCGGCGCTGCACGTCGACGGCGGCTAGGTTGAGATCCGTCCCCATCTTGAACTGAACGACGACGACCGCGGTGCCTTCTTGGGCGTTCGCGGTAATCTCGTCGAGATTGTCGATGCCGGCCATCTGATCTTCGATCGGCTTGATGACCATGCGCTCCATGTCTTGCGGAGACGCCCCGGGATAGCTCGCCGCCACCACGACGATCGGAAAGTCGGTGTTCGGCGGACTAGAGCTGCGGCCGAGCTGGAGGAACGAGATGACGCCAAAGATTACCAGCGCGCCAAAAACTGCGATGGTAATCGTCGGGCGGGTAAGGGCAAAACGCGTCAACCACATACTGCGTGTTCCATTGCTGCCTAGCTTTACGCCGAAAGCCTCGCGACTGTTTCAGGGGATTCGACGGAAGTCGCCTCTTTCATATTATCCTCGGCACCCTATCGGAGAAGTCTGAACCCGCCAGGTAGATCAAAACAACTCAAACCTCTCCGCCAACGATCGCCTTCTCCTCAAGTTAAGGGAGGCGGCGACAAGTAAGGGAGGCGGCGACCCTTTTAAGCTGGCGGCCGGAAGCCTGCTCTGGCGGCGAGCTCTGAAATAAATACCGCGCAAGACTGGACTCGAACCAGAGGCTGTTCCCGATTGTCGGCGACCTCTCATCCATGGTGACGAATTCAGCATGGGCGTATCCGGCCTAACCCCAGAAATTTTCCGCCGACTGCCGCCTATGGAGAACCAAATCTCAGCGCTATGGGTATCCATTGGTTGTCGCTCGGGATGGTTCTCTCGGGTCGATCACGCTCGGGCGAATAGACGCTCACCCGGGGCGTTGGGCGCATATCGCCTACATAGAGGTGATCGGTAGGATCCACTGCGATGACCCAAGGAGCGCCGACGTTCTTCGAGATGGTGCGAAGCAGCTTACGCGTCTTGGCAGCGTAGACCGTCGCGGTGCTGTTCGCCCAGTTGGCTACGTACAACTTTCCCGCCGTATCGATCGTCAATGCTTGCGGACAATGAACACCGTCGGTGATCGTTTGCACGAGCTTCGTCGTGCCAGGCGCGTAGACCGTAACGGTTCGGCCTTCACCGTCTTCCGTATTTGCGACAAAAAGATTGTCGTGAGCGTCGAGCGCTATGGATTCCGGATCACGAACCCCTTCGGTAATAGTCCGTAATAACGTGCCGTTCGGAGAATATACCGTGACCGTATCGGCGTACAGGCCATTCCCGACGTAAAGATTTCCGGACGAATCGAATGCGAGGCTTTCCGGATCGTAGATGCCTTGAGTGATTGTCGTGGACGGCGTTGTGGTACCCGGCGGAAAGATCGCGATATCGCCTTGGCCGTTCTGACCGTTCGCCACGTACAGGTTGTTGGAACGGTCCACGGCCAGCGTAAGCGGTTCGAATATGCCGTTGCTAATTGTGCGTATCAGCTTTCGTGACTGCGGCGCGAACACCGCGACGTCAAAATCGTCGCTCGTTGCATACAGGTAGCCCGAGCTGTCGAATGCGAGGCCGCCGCCCGGCGCAGGTTCCTTGCTCAGCGGCATGGAGTGGACCAGCCGTCCATGGCGCGTATATTCGAAAATTTCGTCACGGCCCTGGACGAACAAATTCGCCGTACCGGCGGCGCGCCCCAAACTGACGTCATGACCCGCAGCAACATTGCTTAGTGGAATGCCCGTGGGCGCGGAGCACGCCGCTAGTGTGAGCGCCAGCGCGAGGAACAATCTCTTCAACATATTGTTATATCACTCCGATTTTTTCTCGGTTTCTCGGTTCGCTCGGTTTTTCGTAAAGTCTCCCGCGTATAAGCGTTCCGAGAAAACTTTGCGAATTGGTAGCTCACCCGAGAAACTCAACGGGGTCCGAGCCTCCTCGACCCGTAAGCCGCAACCCGGACGCCGCTTAGAAGGGGGTCTTTCGGCCGTCCGCGAGCATCGGTGCGTCCGGTCCTCGCAGGGAGCTGAAGTTCGATACAACGACGGCTTCACCCAACGTTTTCCAATCCCCTTAGGCCACGCATCGGCCTGAGCGGCGCATTCCTTTGGCCCTTGGCGTGCACGTTCGCAATCGCAGTTATAAAAGCCCATAGCCTCCAAGAACAAAGGGCGGCCTCGGTCTTCCCGAAGCCGCCTGGAAAAACTGCGCAAAAGAGGACTCGAACCTCCACGAGTTTGCACCCGCTAGCCCCTCAAGCTAGTGCGTCTACCAATTCCGCCATTTGCGCATATCCCACAATCGGGAACTACCTCCGCTCTGGACTCGAACCTCCACGAGGTTGCCCCCGCTAGCCCCTCAAGCTAGTGCGTCGACCAATTCCGCCACTTGCGCACGGGGCTGGAGCGGTTTCGGGACAGGTCCCGCCGACGCCCTCCTAGTGGCGCCTACCTCATGTTGGGGTCGAGCGCGTCGCGCAGGCCGTCGCCGATGTAGTTGATGGCCAGCACCGTAATGAGGATGCAGATGCCGGGGAAGACCGCCGCCCACCAGGCTTGCTGCAGATTGCTGGCGGCGTTGGCCAGCATGTTGCCCCACGACGCGGTCGGCGGCTGGATGCCCAGGCCCAAGAAGGAGAGCGTCGATTCGAGGATGATGACGCCGGCGACGTCGAGCGTCGCCTGCACGACGATCGGCGCGACCGCATTGGGGAGCAGATGCCGAAAGATGATGCGCCCGTCGTTGTTTCCGACGGCGCGCGCGGCTTCGGCGAACTCACGCTCGCGCAGGCTCAAGAACGAGGCTCGCACCAGACGCGCGACCGGCGGCCACGAGAGCGCGCCGATGATCACGACGATCACCCCGAAGCTTAAAGCCGCCTTCGACGAGCTCGCCGCCACGATCGCCGTGAGGACGAGCAACAGCGGCAGCAGCGGAATCGAGAGAAAAACGTCGGTAACGCGCATCAGCGCGTAGTCGACCCAGCCTCCATAGTACCCGGCGATCGCGCCCAAGACCGTCCCGATCAGAATCTCCATGATCACCGCGAAGACGCCGACCGTAAGCGAAATGCGCGCGCCGAAAAGAAGCCGCGAGAGCAGGTCGCGCCCGACTTCATCGGTTCCCAGTGAGTGTCCCCAGCAGGTCGCTTTGTCTTGGAAGCACGGCGGCAGCGGCGTGCCGTTCCAGTGCGGTATCGCGGCGGTTCCGTTATCGATCGAGTTGGGATCGAAAGGCGAGAGCTGGCCGGCGAAAACCGCGGCCAAAATCATCAGCAGCAGAACGATCGAGCCCGCAATGGCCAGTTTGTGGCGGCGGAAGCGCGTCCAGAACGTGACCTTGCTAAAAGTTACTTCGTCTTCGGCAATCGGTTTGCCCGGCAGCGGCAGCGTGGGTGCGGCCATGTTCTCGTCTCTTTCAGTCGTACTTCACGCGCGGATCGAGCCACGCGTAGACGACGTCGGCGAGCAAGTTGGAGAAGACGACGAAGAAGGCGACGAGCAGCAGATATCCCATCAGCAACGCGAGGTCGCTCTGCGTCAGCGCGTTGTAGAAAAGCCGGCCCATGCCCGGCCACGCAAAGATCGTCTCGGTGACGATCGCGCCCGCGATTAAACCCGGCAGCGAGAGCGCCGTTACCGTAACCACCGGGATCAGCGCATTTTTCAAGCCGTGCTTAAAGAGAATCGTGCGGAACGGCAAGCCCTTCGCGGCGGCCGTGCGCATGTAATCCGTGCCGAGAACTTCCAGCAGCGACGAGCGCATGAAGCGGCTAAAGAGCGCAACCTGCAGCAGTGCGAGCACGATCGCCGGCAGCACGAGGTGCACGAGCCGATCGCCGAAATCGAAGTTGTCGCTGGTTGCGAGCCCGGCGGACGGCAGCTGAATTTCATAGCCGCCGGGCAGCGGTATGCCGTGCACCGCGAACGCCAGCTGCATCATCAGCGCAAACCAGAAGACGGGCATCGACTGCCCGACGAAGGCGAAGGTCGTGATCGCGTAGTCGAGCGCCGTGTAGCGATAGACGGCCGATAAAATGCCGGCCGTAATGCCGAAGCCAAGCGCCAGCAAGAGCGCCGCGGCGGTCAGCTCCAAGGTCGCGGGAAGGCGTTCGATCAGCGCTTGAAAGACCGGCTCCGAGTTGCTCGTCGAGTAGCCCATGTCGCCGACCAAGACGTGCCCGAGCCACTTGACGTACTGAATCGGCACCGGCTGGTCGAGGCCGAGGTTGTGCTTGAGGCGCACGATGTCGGCCTGGGTGATGTGCGGGTTCTGCAGATAGGGCGCCAGCGGGCCACCCGGCATGTTGTAAAGGATGCCGTAGAGGATGATCGAGATGGCCAGCAGCAGCGGAATCGATTGAAGAGTCCGGCGCACGACGTATGTGAACAATTTTGCGCCGCGTTATTCTGCCGTGAGACCGAGCATCCTTCGAGCCCGGTCCGGCGTGGCGATATTGCGCCCTGCCTCGGCGGCAAGGCGAACGATCCGCGCGACCAGCTCCTCGTTGCGCGCCAGACGGCCCCGGCTGTAGTGCAGATTATCCTCTAATCCGACGCGGACGTGGCCGCCCATCGCGATCGCCGCCATCGCCATCGGAAGCTGCTTTTTGCCGATTCCGGCGACCGACCAGGTGCAGCCCTCCGGCAGATCGTCGACGAGATCGCACAGGTTTTGAACCGTCGCTTCCAAGCCGCCCGGGACGCCGAGCACGAAGTCGACGTGCTGCGGAAACGAAAGCAATCGTTCCTTCGCCAAGCGGCGCGCGTTCGAGAGGTGCCCTTTATCGAAGATCTCGAGCTCTGGCCGCACGCCGAACTCGTTCATCCTCTTGAGGAGCTCGCGCATGATCGGAAAGCTGTTCTCGAAAATATCGTCGCCGAAGTTGACGCTGCCGCAGGTGAGCGTCGCCATCTCCGGGCGCAGCTCGAGCACGCCGCCGCGTTCCCGCGGCGTCATGCCGATCGCGCCGCCGGTCGAAAACTGCACGATGAGGTCGGTGTTCGCGCGAACGGCGTCGTAGGCCTCACGAAAGCGCTCGACGCTGTGCGTATTGGTACCGTCATCGTTGCGGCAGTGTATGTGGATGATCGAGGCGCCGGCCTCGCGCACCGCTTTTGCGGCTTCGCCCAACAGCTGCGGAGTGTACGGCAGATGCGGCGTCTGATCGGGGCGAACCTCGGCTCCGACCGGCGCGCACGTGATGACGAGCGGATCCATACCGCTCATTGTGACAGCGCGCGGTATGCGGCCTCTACGAAAGCGGCGTCCATGCCCAGCAGCTCGGCAAGCGCGATCGCGTCGGCTCGCGCGACATCGTCGCCTTCGACCTCGACGATCCGGTAATCCATCGCCTCCGCGAGTTCGCGCAGCGCTGCCGAGAGATCCCCCACCTCGGCCGGCCGGGGAATCTCGCGCAGCCCGCGTACCGCAAAATGGCGCACCGCGGCCGCGCCGGCGATGCCTTGCAGGTGCGTTGCGACCAGCGCGCACGCGTTGCGCTCGCGCAGCCGCTCGAGCAATGCGATTACCAGGGCCCGCCCTTCGTGCGGCGTCGTCGTCCGGGCGAACTCGTCGGCAAGGACCAGCAGGCGCTCGGCATTGTCGCTCAACAGCGCTTTGAGCGCCACGAGCTCTTGCGCGAACGATGAGAGCAGGCCGCCCGTGTGCGCTTCACCGCCCAAGCCGAGCCAAGCGATCCGGTCGAAGAGCGCGATGCTCGCCCCGGCCGCCGGAACCGGCACGCCGAACGCGACGAGCAACGCGAGAAAGCCGCACGTCTGCAGCGAAACGCTCTTACCGCCCATGTTCGGCCCGGTGAGTACGGCGGTGCCGGCGAGATCGAGATCGATCGGAACGAAGCTGCGTCCGGCTATGGTCAGTTCGTTGTCGATCGGCAGAAAGCGCGCGCATTGGAAACGCAACGCGCCTTCCCGCGGGACGTTCGCGGCCGCGCAGTCGTAGCGCTGCGAAAAGTGCACGGCCGCAAGCGTGACGTCGAGCTTGCCAATCGCAACGGCAGCGGCGTTCATTCCCGCGGCTTGCCGCCCAACGATCGCCGTGAGCTGCGAGCGGACGCGCTCCTCGCTTGCCGCGACCGCATCGAACGCCTGTTGGCGCCGCCCCAGCGCGGCCAGAAACGCTTCGCCGTGCTCGATCGCGGCGAGAAGATACGTCGGCGCTTCGCGTACGACGCGCACGCCGGCGGGCAGCGGGCCGCGCAGGTCGGCGCGCATGACGATGAACTCGTCGCCGACCTCGCTGCGCCCGAGCGCCTCTGCGACGCGCGCGGTCTCCCGGCCGCGCAGCGCGTCGAGTTCCGCTTGCGCTTGCGAAAGCGTTGCGCGCGCCGCAGCGAGCCCGGTGTCGAAAGCGTCGGCCAAATAAAACTCGGGCGCTCCCGGGCGTCCTACGTCCAGAGCTGTTAAGACGGCGCTGGTCGCATCGTTTTCGATCTCGGGCAGCGAGGAGCCGCCGAGCAGTTCGTCAATTCGTTCGACGCTCTCGCAAAAGCGGCGCAGGTCCAAGAAATCGGCATCGTGCAGCGTCTCTTCGATCGACGCTCGGGCGACCGCACTCAATACGTCGGCGAGCCCCTCGAGTTCGATCCGCACGGCAGCGACGCGATCGGCTTTGACCTCCGCAGCGACCGCCGCGATCCGCTGCGCGCGGCCCTGCGCCGCTTCTTCGCCGCCCCGACGAAACGGCACGAGCTGCGCGAAGATGCGCGTGCCGTATGGCGACCTCGGCGAAAGCCGTTCGCTCAGCCACTCGAAGCCGAGCAGCTCGGCCGTACGTTCGTCGAATAGGTCGTTCGCCTTCACGCCGCTGCGCCCGCAAAGACGTCGAACGCCGGCAGGCCCGTCGCTTCGCCGACCGCGCGCAGAAATGACGCCGGTTCGAAGAAGCGTTCCGGCGCCAGCGCGCATACGGTTGCCGCCACGACGCGCAACGGCCGCCGGCAGCGCACCCGCAAACGCCCGAGCGTCTGGGCGAGCGACGTTCCGCTCATCACGATCTGCGTTGCGTCGCGCACGACGATCTCGCGCTCTTCACCGGTCGCGATCAGCGCCGCGGCCGTCGTCGCCGTCAACGCGCCCGGCAGTTCGATCGCCTCGGCGCCCGGCGTCGCCGGCGCGATCTGCAGGCGCGCGGTCAGCGCTGCAACGCCGGCGACCGCTTCGGCAAACGTCGTTGCTGCGGCCGCGCCGCAGGCCACCACGATCGCTCCGTCCGAAGCCGCCAGCGTCGCAATCCGGTCGATCGCTCCATCGACGAGGACGATTTCACAAAGCCCCTCGAGTCCGCCGATGCTCTCGCGCAGGGCCGACGCCGAAGACGGACCGATCAGATCGTACTCCCCGTCGAAAACCGTTCGTGCGTACAACAACGCTCCGGCCGAGCTCTCGACGTGGGGCGCGCAAAGGATTTGACAGGCCGGCGAGGCCGGTAAGAGCGCTCGCGCGGTTGCAAAGAGCGTCTGCGGACGAAGGCGCCAGCGCGGCTTGTGACCGATCGACGCGATGCCGGTACGCAGTCCCGCGCCGCACGCCGCCTCGTAAATCACACCCAGCGTCGTGCTCTTGCCGACGCCCTTGCCGGTCCCGACGACGAAGATCGAACGAGCGCCGGCAGCGCGGGCAAGCTCTAAAATGCGCAGACCAACGTTCACGAAAGACGAGGTTAGCTATCCGGCGTGCAGCGCCTTGAGCGCGGCAAAGACGATGCCCGTGAGCGCGAGCAGCGCGCCGCCGACGAAGGCCGCGTTGCGTTCGGCATAGCGTCCGAGGCTGCGCCCGATCAACAAGCCCAACGTCGTCGACACCACCGAGACGATCGCGATGACGATCAGCGAGACCGGAAGCGGCACGCCGACGTACAGAACCGAGAATCCGATTCCTAAGGAGTCGAGGCTGATCGCGAGTGACGCCATCAGCAGTCCGGGGCCGCGCGACAGGTCGAACTGCGGGGCTCCGGCCGCGCTGCGACTCTCCTTTGCCATGTAGACGCCTAGACCGATCAGCGCCGCAAATCCGATGTAGCCGGCAGCGTCACCGATCAGCCGCCCCGCGAGCAGCCCGATCCCGGCCCCGAGCACGTTCATCGATACCTCGGCGCAGGCAAAGGCGAGGCCGATGCGCAGGCGCCGCTCCGGCGTAACCCCACGGACGCCGACGCCGACGCTCGCCGCAAAGACGTCCAGCGCGAGCACCAGCGCGATCGCGAGGACCTTGAGAAACGCGGCGCTCATGAGAACGCTTTGCGCGACGGCTTGGTGAAGCTTCCTGCATGAGGCTGCGCTCGCCGGGACCGCTCTTCGCGCTTGCCGCCCTGGCACTGCTGGCCGCGCTCATCGCGCCGGTGCTCGCGGTCGTCGCCGCGATGCCGCCGCAAACGGCCTTTTCGATGGCCGGCGCGGCCGCCGGCGACGCAATTCGGGTCTCGCTGATCGCCTCCGCGGGGGCAACGCTGGTCGCCACGCTCCTGGGTGTTCCGGCGGGCTACTATCTCGCGCGGAGGCCGGCCCGCTGGCGCGCAGCCGCGCTCTTCGCGCTCGCGCTCCCCCTCGCGTTCCCGCCGGTCGCCTCCGGATTGATGCTGATCTACGCACTCGGCACGAACTCGCCGGGCGGAGCCTGGCTTGCGCTTCACGGCCTCCCGGTACCCGATTCGCTGCTCGGTGTCGGCGTTGCCGAGTTCTTCGTCTCAGGTTCGTTCGTTGCGATCGCGGCGACGGCCGCATTCGGCGCGCTCGATCCGATCTACGCCGATGCCGCTCGCACGCTTGGATCCAGCGAATGGCGCATCTTCGCGCGCATTGCGCTGCCGGCGGCATCGGGAAGCATCGGCGCCGGTGTCGCCTTCGCTTGGCTGCGGGCGATCGGCGAGTATGGGGCAACCAGCATCGTGGCCTATCATCCGACCTCGCTTCCGGTCGCGCTCTACGTGGCGCTTTCGGCCTCCGGCGTGCGTGAGGCGCTCGCGCTCTGCTACGCATTCGTCGTTTTGGCGGCGTTCGTGCTGGCCGTCGCCTGGCTTCTGCGCCGAGGCGTCGTGCACTAGTCCCCCGAAAAAGCCGCGCCGTGTTCCAGAAGAAGTTCTACTTTTTCGGATACGCCAGCCACGGCGGGGATTTCCAAATAAATCCCTATTTAGTGTCTCATCCTTCTTCCATTTCTCAGGCGTTGGCGGTACAATGGAGGCACATGAACGAAGCCCGCTACTGGCAGCCCTCGACGCTCTACCGCGACCCGGCAGCCTAAGATGCTCTGGCGTCTAGCAAGGCGGAGCAGCTACGGCATCGCCGCCTATGTCGCGGCGAATCTAGTGCTGCTCGTCATCGAGGCGATCTGGCACCCCATTGGCCATACCGCGGCGTGGGAAATCGCCACGCTTCAAAGCGCGCTACGTTGAACAAGGAAACCCAATAATCACTTAGCGGCGAGAGCGCCGGTTGCACGACGCTCCCACCCGTCCATCTGGAAAGGTCTTTCCAAATGAACTCCCCCATTTTATCGCAGCCGGCGCCGAATGGCGCAAACTCCAACGTAATCGATCTCGCGGCCTATCGGGCGCGACGTCAGCGCCGACTCGCCGCCCAAGCGGCGCTCGATCCCATTAAGCGCTTTCGGGATGCCTGCGAGGAGATCGTCGCGATGCTTCTCCCTCGGGAGGCGTCATGACGAGTTCGACTAAACGGCGAAACCCGACCCTCGAGCTGGCCGGCAACCGGCGGCACCAGGAATGCAACAGGAAATGGCTTGTGCGATCGCTTGAGAGGCTCTCGGGTGAGAGCAAGCGTACAGCCATTAAGGCTCGAAAGTTAGCAGACCGCGTGGCCGCCTTAAGCGTGGAGGAGATTGCCGCGAACCTCAACCCCACGAGGCATCTGCTTTGCGACGTCGTGAATATTGGTGGCACCCGTTATGTCGCGGATCTGCTCGGCGTCGATCTTAATGGCGTCGCCGATCGTCGCATGGCAGTTCTCGACCATATTTTTGGGACTAAAAGGGCTGATGCACCCATTCAGGCCGCCGCCACAAAGCCCGAGATCGCGAAGAAGGCTCCCGCGAACAAGGCACTCGCAGTCTTTTCGGCCGAATCGGCGATCGCTCAGGCGTGCCAAATCGTCGCCGCAAAAGATGACGAGAACCTCAACGACATCAACTGGACGCAGGAGCCTCGTACTGAACGAGAGGCGGCGATTCGCAAAGAGTTTATCGCGGGCATCGAAGCCGAGCATGCAAACGACGCGTGGCTAACATGGTCATCGCTTCGGCAACTGGTTGACTACGACGACGAACTGGTCGCAAGCGATTTGGGCGAGGCGATCGATCTCTGGGGGGCGCGCTCAAATGAAGAATCTGAGACGCGAAAACGTAACGAGACGCGTCGCCTAATGGATCGCGCTCGCCGCCAAGTTGACGGGCTCGACGCGGCGGCATAGCGAATGCCGCGCGATGGCTAAGACTTCCGAAAAACACCAAACAACGCTCGACGGCTTGGGCGGCGAGACGATCCTCACGACCGGCGATCTCGCCGCCATCTTCAAGGCGTCAGAAGTCAAAATGCGCGAGATGCTGGCGACGGGCAAGATCGAGGGCGGCTTTCAGGTCGGAAACCGCTGGCGCATCCAGGTGAAAGACGTGAAGATCTGGATGGATTCGCAGAAACTCCCCAAGAACAAAGAGCTCTATGATCTTCGTCGATCTCTCGTCGAAGAATCGAAGGGATGGCGAGGAAAGAACGGCCGAAAAAGGGCCGCACGCTAGGCCCGGCATCGCGCTCTGCCTCTCGGCGTTATTGTCGGGCGCCCTGGCGGGAAGCTCGGCGCCTGCCGGCTAAGTCCGGAGAGGCCATGAAACGGGCGCTTATTGCGGTCCTTATTTGCTTTCTCGCCTGGTGCGCGCCGACTCGTTCCGCGACCGCCGACCCCCTGCCAACCGAGGTTCTCGGTTCAGGTTCATCCCCGGTGCGGATTGATGCGTGCCGAGCGGCAATGAACAAGCTCGCGGTCGCGGCAGGCGTGGACTTCACCGACGTCGCTCCGCAGCCGCTTAGCGCCGTGCGCTTCGACTTTCGGGTGCACGACACGTTCGACGCAGTGACCGAGACGCTGGGCCTCGATTGGCTCGGCACCTTTTCCCCGGGCGTTCAAATCCACGCGAGGAGCAATCTCGCCGGGACTATTGGAGTAGCCGAAGATCGCAACACTGCCGGCGCCGTTAAGGTCGTGATCTGCTCGGTCGAATATGCCCGCTATGCCGATGGCCGCGTTTGGAAGAACGGCGACGTGTCCGCTCCGGTGGCCCCAGGTCTCTACTATCCGCCGACACCCGCGCCCATCCGATCACCATGAAAGACGAACTCGCGGCACGTCGCGCAGCCAAGGGCATTGCGACGATCAAGATCGGCGCCGACGACTTATCGATCGTCCGCCAGGTACCCACGCGCGCACCGGCGCCCGCCAGAGACTCAGTAGCACGCCTGCGCCGCATTGCGGCAGGACCGAGGCAGCGGGTTTAGCTGAAAGCAAAATCCTTAGAGCGGCGAGAACGTCATCGCCGGGCGGTTGAAGGTTATGAGGATCATCGAGGTCCCTCCAAAGAGAATGTCGCCCTCTTGAAAGGGCGTGGTAGAATCGGGGAAGTGAAACGGATTGCTTACGTTGACGGCCTTAGAGCCGTCGCGGTTCTTTCTGTCGCGAGCTATCATGCGTTTGCGCCGGGGCACCAGGGATCGGCCGGCGCACCGATTGGCGTCTCGCTCTTTTTTGTTATCTCGGGATTTTGCTTGGCCTATCCGACGCTTTCGCGACTAAGCCTTGATGGCGCCGCTCAGTTCGACGTTCTCGGGTATGCGGCACGGCGCGTGGTGCGGATCGTGCCGCCCTACTATATCGCGATCGCCGCCTTGGTGATCTTCGCCGCCATACTCACGCGTCTGGGCATTCCATTACCTCGCTCGATGCCGCCGGCTGGTATCACTCCAGTCGAGGTTGTCCAAGCGATCTTCTTCCTTGACGGGCACACCCACTATATCGACTGGTCATTTTGGACGCTGCCCGTAGAGTTCCGCTGGTACTTCCTGTTCCCCGTAGCGCTGTGGCTTTGGACGAGGTCGCCGCGATCATTTGGCGTCGTTGTTCTCGCTCTAGCGTTCGTCGTGCCGCTTACGCTCGCGTCGAGCATTGATCTATTCGTGCTGCCAGCCTTTCTATTAGGCATAGTCGCAGCGCATTTACGCGTTAACGGCCACCGATATGAGAGATTGGCGCTGCCGCTGGCGATTATTCTAACGGCATCAGCCTATATCACGAGCCCGACATTTATAACACCGCTTTGGGCAGCGGCAATGTTTTGTATCGTGGTGGCAGCAGGCTCGTTCAAGTGGATAGAAGCGGCACTCTCGTGGCGCTGGTTAGCGTATGTCGGTCTGGCGTCATATTCTATCTACCTCGTCCATCAGCCGATCATCCTATTCGCTGAGGGACGCGGCTGCGGCCCAGTACTTGCCCTTGCGATCGGCATTGCCGTCGGCTTCGGGTTTTGGGCGATAGCGGAGCGCCTCTTTGTGGGAAACGCGCTCCGCAACGCTATGATCGGAAAGCTCTTGCTCCTATGGTATACCGGCTGCTCGGGCATGGGCGCACATTTGCGCTTGCGTCAAGTTGGAGCCAGCGCCGGTATCGAGCGCCGCGTAATGGTTTCCGATCTGCGTGCTCGTTAGCTTTCCGGCTACGTATTGGCTCTTTACGAATTATAGAATGGCTTAGTTGGTCACTCCAATAATCGAAGCGTTCGAGGTGCTTAATGATCCTGATGTGTTGTAAAGCATTGACCCCCTGACGGTTCCGCCTGCAGGGGCAATCGCATAAGCAATAGCGCCGTGGTTTCCAGTCACTGCTGAAACCTGTGGCGCAACCCAGGGCGGCGCACTGATTGCACCAAACGGGTTCCCCCCGTGGAGTAAAACGCGGCCAACACAAGCTGACGCTTAGACGACGCTGCAGTAAACGACGGGGTCACAATGACGTTAATGAATGAGCCCTGCTGAAAGGTGTTTGTATTGCTGGCGAATCCGGTTAGGGTCGCAGAGGCAAACTCCAGGAGAAACCCAACCCAGTTGCTTCCGGTGCTCGAACCCGCAACGAAGTTGTCCGTGCTCGTTCCGTTTGCGGTCCGCGTATAGCACACGACGTTACCGTTTGAATGGGCCAGCGTCCATCCTGATGGTGTTGTCGGTGAGCCTTCGGCGCATCCCCAAAAAATGAGTAGGCTTCCGGAGGTTGGTGGCACGAGCCAATCGCCGATGTTTCCCCCGGTGCCCGGACTATTGCGAATGACGTTATTGCTCTGAATCGGGCTCGGCTCTTCCGTTACCGAGCCCCCTCCTCCGACCGCTTCAAGCGTAATGTCGCTGCCGCTCGTACCGATTGTAACGGAACTATCGGGCGACGTGAGACTTAGCGCGCCCGTGAGTGTTTGCAACGATGCAACCCCGCCGCTCGACAGTGCCTGATTCTTCCAGGTCGAGCTGCCGGAATCGTAGGTGAGGACATCTCCGTTTGCCGGGGACGTGAGCGTAACGTCATTGAGCGATGCTACCGAGTCGGCATTCTTCCAGGCCGAACCGTTATACCAAAAGAGCGCGAGCAGGTCGGTGCGGTAGAAAAGCTGGCCGCTCGTCGGCGAACCCGGGAATGACGTACCCGAAGGAACGATGGGCGTCGAGCTTCCACCCGCTGGAGCCCATGACGGAGCCGCACTGCTGCCCCCTGTAGTCAATACGTCGCCTGAGGTTCCCGGTGCCAGCGCGAGCCATGCCGACGCCCCTCGGTAGAGGATGTCGCCCTCCGCTGCGCCGATCTGATCGAGCAACCCACCGGCTCCGTCGATAGTACCCGCTGCAATCGTGCGGACGGTCACGACGCCCGTCTGAAGATAGGAGCCGTCCGAAAAGGCCGTGTGGGCGATCGTATTGTTGACGGCGGCGACTGTGACGTTTAGGTTACGGGCATCCGAGAAGATGAGTTGGCCCGAAGGCGTTTGCACTACCCGGCATATCGTTTGCCGCGTTGACGTGTCGCAGGGCTTTAGACCATAGGAGACGATGTAGTGCGCCGGAGTTATGCCGCCTCCCGTTGCAAGTTGGACGTGGTAGGAGCCAGGCCCATCGAAACCCGTCGTCGCGTCTTTGAGTTCGACGTAGGTATCAGGAACGAGGTATTGCGTGCCGTTTATGACGACGTCGCCGGCACTAACCTTGATGTACGTTGCCATCAGACCCTACGTGCTTCCAAAGCCCCGCCGCCAGAGCGGATGAAGTTGAGCTCGCCGCGCTCCTTGGCTTGCTCAATATCTAAGGCAATTGTTTGGAGTAGCCGAGTATCCCGTGCGGAGTTCGGTCCCGGCCGGCCGGAAAGGTCGCGCTCAATCAGAATGAGCAGCGCGGTCTCGATCCGCGCGAGTCGGTTAGCGACGTCCATTTTTGATCGCCCTCGGCCCAGATCGATCGGGTAGCTTCGTCGGTTGGCCCATTGGCGTTTCGAGCTCAGCGTGGATTAGCTTGGCCGCCTCTCGGCCCGCCTGTTTGCCGTAAATCGCTCCCCAATCCCCGAGCGCTTTTAGATACGCCGGCATGAACGCATCGCTAAAAGCTTTGTTTGCGGCGAGCCCCGTGGCATCTCCGGAGCGAATGAGAACGGCGGCTGCAATCTCTGCTGAGCGTCGTGCCATTTGGTGTTGAGCCAGAGCCTTGGCTGAATAGTCACCCATTTGCTTTGACCTTTCGTTTTTGTTTTTGGCGGCTAGAATCGAAGGAATAGAGAGCGCTTTTCTTGGCCGGCCCGAACGGGAAGCACTCCTCGGTGTTTGTTAGCACCCAAAGGTGATATGAGTTTGAAAGATCGATGAGTCGGCTTCGAGCCGGGAAAAGCTCGACGCCTTCGCATTCTGGCCCGCATATCTGATTCTTGATCTCTTGCATATCGGACCAAGAGCGAATCGGCTCGTTATCCACGCGACTGACCGCCAAGTGAACCATGTTCGGAGGGCAGTCGTGGCGAGTCTCGAGGACCTGATAACAGCCATTCTCATAAATGCCAGCGGACGGATACAGCCACGTGAAGGCCACTGCGCCCATCCTCTTGAGATCGGCGGGTTCCGGCTGCGTTAAGCACTTGAGTGCCAAACGGAGGAGCTCGTCTCTTGTGGGGTTCTCGACTTTTCGAAGGGGTTTTATGCTCCCGACTCTTGTCGGGCGGCTAGTCGCAGGCATTTACCGCCCCACTTTCTCTCGGCAGCGCTGCCCGCAGGATCTCGACGGCGCGGGCATCTTGCCGATCGGACGAACCGCCGAGGAACTCGATCGCTCGCTGAAGTCGCGCGACGTCGAGTTCGAAATGTTCTTCGCTGGCGTTCTTCATTGCGAGTCCCGCAAGGTCGCGCATTTTCATGGCGTCTTTATACGGGCCGCGGCAGTCGCGGCAGCGCTTCGGCTTTCCGTCCCAACCCTTAACATCGTAATAATAGTGCTGCTCTCCGGCCGAGAACGTGAACTCTCGAGCGCAGACGGTGCACTTTAATGTTTCGTCCTGGTGTTGCAAGGTCTCAGTCATTAGTCAATCCTCTTGGCATTGCGCATCCGAAATCGGCAGTCTCGGCAAAATCTGTGCATCGGAGCCCGCCCGACCGCGCAAAAGCGCAGGTCCTCGTCGGTCAGGACGAACTCGCGCGGGCACGCGGCGCACTTTAGCGTTTCGCCCGAGTTCGAAACTGCCGCAGCCGATTTCATCGCTCGTTACTGAACCACAATGATCGTGCACGGCCCGGGAACGAGTGCAGCGAGCGAGGTGCCCGCATTTTCCCAGGCTGTAGAGTTGTCAGACGTTGCCGCGCCGAGTTCCTCACTCCACGATGGGGCCGAAGAACCCGAAGTGCCGTTCTCCGTGCAGGCTTGCACGTTGCCGTTTGAATCGGTGATCAGGGCGCCGACCGCATAGACGTGAGACGCCTGCCATGCTGCCGGAACGGCCACAGGTCCATCGATATTGAAAAACCCGCTCGCGGTTTGAGGGCCGAGCGTTCCGTCCGGACCGCAACCAGGAGCGATTTGAATGTCGGCCGTCGTGCGCGTTGCGCCGATGGGATACTGCGGAGCCGCTGGCACAATGCCAGCGATTTGAAGCGCAGCCTTGGAGGTAACACTAAGAGACATTTACTTTTCCCTTTCTAGTGGAATGTGATGTTCGGAACCAGAGTTGTCTGGCAAGTTGGCGAGCCTTCGCAACTCCTCAACGGGGAGCTCGTCGAGCATCGCCGCGATGCTGCGCCCCTGTGCCAGCGCTTGCGTTAGTTTTTCTTCATTTCTCATTTGTTGCAGTCCTTAATAAAGCCCGGAGTATCCGGTCATTGAACTAAGCCGGACTGGCTTGTTGCTAAGTTTGGCCCAGAAGATATGACGCACGGTCGCAACCTGGGAGAGCGCAAGAGCGAGCGCGTCGACCTGGTCGTCGTTCTTGCCGGCGGGGAATGCCAGCACTTCGCGCTCGAAATCGAGGAGCCACGGTGCCTCTTGCGGCAGTCGAACCTTCTTCGCTTCGAGGATACCGGTGATTCCCTCGATGCGCGACTCCTTGCTGCCCTTCGCGGTCACCGGAACGATCGGCATCGTCGTCTCGGCACGGAGCGCCTGAATCAGCGCCGTCGCGTTGCTTGTGTCCTCGACATAGATCGCCGAGGGTTGTGGTTCGTAGTCACGCAAACGCTCGACGCGCCTTATCAGGCCAGGAAACTCGACCTTTGCGCGCCAGACATCGAGGATAAAGAACTCGTTCTCGGTTACTCCGAGCGTGACGATCGCGGAGTAATCGTTGCGAACCCCCGTTTTTGCGGCGGCATCGAGGGCGCACACAACGCGTTTGAACTCAGTCGGCGGCTTGTCATAGCGCTGCAGCCATTCGGCCTTGATTAGATTGCCTTCCGCGGGCACTGGATTGCCCTGGAAGGCGCAGACGAACGCACGGGGACCCATTGCTATGCGCTGGCGCTCTAGCTCGTCTAGCGGCCAGCGCTCCGGCCAAAGTGACTCGCCGATCTTCCGTCCGAGCGGATCGTTCTTCTCTGCGATTGCGGGCATGCAGACGGTACGCCAGAGCGAACCTTCGGCTGAGTCCATGATGCGGCCGGGGATGTCATCTTCGGCCCACCGCTGCTGAACCAAGACGATCGCGCCACCGGGCTCAAGCCGTGGCGTGAGCACCTCGCGAAACCATTTCCAAAGGTTCTCTCGCTCCGTCAGTGAGAGCGCATCGTTCTGCAAGTCATCGAGCAGCAGCAGGTTGGCGCGCCAGCCGGTGATGACGCCACCGACGCCGACCGCAAAGAGGCCACCGCCAGAGGTCGTCTCCCAACGGTTCTGCGCGGTCGTCGCCTTCGAAAGCTCGGCGTCGAACGGCCACTCCGGCTCGCCAAAGAAAGAACGGGACGCACGACTGTTGCGCTCGGCGAGTTCCGCGCCGGCCGATGCAGCGATGATCTTCTTACGGGGATTGCGGCCGAGATACCACGCAGCGAATGCCTGCAACAGCATAGACTTACCAGATCCGGGAAACAGCGTGACCAACAGGCGCCGCTGATCGGCGCGCTCGATGCCCTCCAGAAGCTCGGATAGATGCTCGATGTGCCGAGGTGTCTGATAGTCGGGAATGAGCCGCTTCGCAAACTGGATTAGGTGGCGACGCGAGAGTTCGGATCGAGCTGCCGCAGCGATGGCTTCGGCTTGTCGTCCGTCGATGGCCGTCACGGGCTACGAGTGGCCGGTGTTGCGGTAGTAAAGCTCGACCGGGATTGTTGGCTCATTCGAGCGCTTGCGCGTTGCAGAGGCCCGAATCGGCTCGACGTTGTAGCCCCTGCGGAACAGCTCTACGATCTGAGCGGTACCGAATGCGAGGGTCCGCGGCTTCTCGCCCTTGCGTGTGACCTGCGCCCGCATCATCTTGCGCGAAAGCGCCGTGACGCGGTTGCCGGCCTCGGAAAGCTCGATGACCTGCTCTCGGCTCAGGGTGAAAGCACCGCTGATGTCAGCTAAGAGTTTGGCTTTGCCGGTGCGGATGCTGGTGACGCGTTTGCCTTTGGAATCTGTGACGGTGTATTGCATGAATGGGTGTACCTTTCTTGGAAATGAAAACGGCCACCGAGGGGCGGGTGTCCGAAACTGAGAAAGTATCAGTCCTTGTTTGCTACGGGACGCGGGCGTAGCACCCCGAAAGAGCATCGGCATGACGAATGCGGAGATCGAGAAATACGTCGGGCGCATGGTCGCCGTCCAACTAGGCGGCGGCGAAATGATTATGGGCAAGTTAATAACCGGCGAAATATTCAACGCCCCTTACGCGATGGAGTGCGCCAACGAACAGTTCCGCGGCCTACCCGATGCATCGATGATCGAAGCTGTTCATCCCTTAGGGTAAAGCGACAACAACCGTCCCGAAACCGCTCCATTGCGGGACACTTCGAAAGTCACGACGCAGCAAGGGCGTTTTGTTCCCGAAACTCTGTCTCGATAGCGTCGGGCACTCATTCAGCCGGGACAAGCCGCGCCAAGCTGCGCAGTTCGTCCGTTGAGAGACTCGCAATATTCATCGTCTGCCGGCGGTTGTCGATGATGGTCGAAGGCTTGTCGGCCCACAGCCCGATCGTCTTGCCGATGTAGACCGCCGTCTCTCGCGCCTCTTTGATGCAGCGCGCAAGCCCCGCCAAATCACCGATGGCCTTGGCGATCTCGATGCCTTCCTCGGCCTCATCGAGGTAGCCGACGAGCTTTTTCACAAGCTCAGCCGCCGAAAGATCCTCGCGGCGAGCGATAGCTCGAGCAACGGTGGCCTTTCGTATTACCGAACCTCATTGCTACTACACGCTCATCCGTCCGTGTGCTCTGCATTAGTACGCTCTCTCTTGCGGTGGTTTCGCTTGAGATTCTCCCTTATTATCA
>DATDHW010000032.1:0-14293 GCA_036521375.1 Candidatus Cybelea sp. | reverse complement strand
GTGGACTGCGCCGCAATCGCCCGGGCCGCCCTTGCGGCGCGTCTTGGGCTGGCCCGCGCTGACGGGAATCGGCCTCGGAACGATGCTCGGCGGCATCTTTCCGACGATCGGCGCCGGAGCGCACGCCGCCGGGCCCGCCGTGATCCTGGCGTACGTCCTTTCCGGACTGGTGAGCCTCTGCGTCGCGCTTTGCTATGCGGAGTTTGCGTCGATGGTGCCGGTTGCGGGAAGCGCATATACGTATGCCTACGCGACGATGGGCGAACTCGTCGCCTGGATCATCGGCTGGGACTTGATCTTGGAGTACGGCCTGTCGCTCGCGCCGACGGCGTCATCGCTCTCCGACTACCTTCAGCACATGCTCGCCAACGTGGGAATCGTTCTTCCCATGTGGGCGCAAATCGCGAACGTCCACGCGGCCCATCCCCAGATCGATCTCTTCGCCTGCATCGTGACGCTCGCGGTGACCATGCTGGTCGCCAGCGGCATCAGAGAATCGGCGAGCGTGAACGGCGCGCTCGTAATCGTGCAGATCGTATCGATGCTCGTCTTCATCGTCGCGGTCGCGCACGCCGTGCACCCATCGAACCTGCGGCCGTTCGCACCGATGGGGTATCACGGCGTTCTCGCGAGTACCGCGCTGGTTTTCTTTGCCTACATCGGCTTCGATACCGTGACGGTGGCGTCGGAAGAAGCAAAACAGCCCGAGCGCAACGTGCCCATCGGGATCATCCTCGCGCTGACGCTGGGCGGTATTCTCTACGTCGCACTGACGCTTTGTACCGTCGGCGTCGTGCGCTTCGACCGGCTTTCCGACGGAGCGGCGATGCTCGACGCCTTGGCCGCGGTGAGCAAAAGCCACGCGCTCTATTGGATCGTGGCGATCGGCGGACTAGCCGGCAACGCCACCGTGATGCTCACCTCGCTGCTCGGACAGGTGCGCATTTTCTACGTGATGGCGCGCGATCGAATGCTGCCTCCCGCCGTTGCGCAAATTCACCACGTCTTCCGAACGCCCGCGCGCATGACGATAATCACGGGAAGCATCGTCGCGATCTTTGCCGCCGTGCTTCCGCTGACGCAGCTGCTGCTGCTCGTTAACATCGGCACCCTCGCCGCATTCGCGATCGTCTGCGCGGGCGTGCTGGTTTTACGAATCGTCAATCCCTCGGCAGCGAGGCCCTTCCGGGCACCCCTGGTGCCGCTCTTTTCGATCGTGGGTGCGGCGGCGTGCCTCTACCTGATCAGCGGCTTGCAGGTCGCGACCTGGGTGCGCTATGGGATCTGGTTCGGCGTCGGAATTATGGTCTACGCCCTCTACGGATTTCACAATTCGCGCCTGCGACCCGAGGCCGTCGAGCCCTAAAAGTGCAACCCTGAGGGCGATCCTTGTTTATAAGCACCACCTACATGGGAACTAGGGGGCTCAGTTGAGCTTGCAAACCGCGGTCTCCGATCGCTTCGAACTCGTTACCGTACCCCCGGCGAAGGGCCTGCCGTCCTTTGCCGAGGTCGTCGCGGGGGGCTTGAGCGCATCGCCCAAGCACCTGCCGTCGAAATACTTCTACGACGAGGTCGGCTCCGCGCTCTTCGACGCGATCACGCGGCTGCCCGAATACTATCTCACGCGCGCCGAAACCCAGATACTCTCCGAGTGGGGATGGCAGATCGTGCGGCTGCTCGATGCGCCGGTCGATTTTCTCGAACTCGGAAGCGGAAGCGCGGTGAAGACGCGCCTGCTCATCGGTGAAGCGCTGCGCGTTCAAGGAGAGCTGCGCTACAGTCCGATCGACATCTCGACCGAGGCGATCTGTGCCTCGTCGCTCGCGCTCGTCGAGAGTTATCCGGGATTGCGCGTGCGCGCGTATGCCGGTGATTATTTCGACGTGCTCGGATCGCACGCCGTGCGTTCGGACCGCAAGATGCTTGCGATGTTCATGGGGTCAAACATCGGCAACTACGAACCCGAGGAAGCGCAGCGGCTTTTGCGGCTCATCGGATCTTCCTTGCGCCGCGGCGACGGATTGTTGATCGGCACCGATCTGAAAAAGGATCCGGCGACGCTCGAGCTCGCCTACGACGATCCGGCCGGCGTAACGGCTGCCTTCAATCGCAACCTGCTCGCGCGCATCAATCGCGAGCTGGGCGCCGACTTCGACCTGCGCAACTTCCGTCACGTCGCACAGTACGAGGAGGCCCAGGGCCGCGTTGCCTCCTTCCTCGAGGCGCGCGAGCGTACGCTCGTTCACATACCGGGTGCCGCGTTCGACGCCGCATTTGAGGCGGGGGAGCGCATTCACACGGAGTCTTCGTACAAATTCGCCGAGGCCGACGTCGCGCGCCTCGCGGCCGACGCGGGTTTCCGGGCGGTCTCGGTCTGGCGGGACCGTGCCAAGTGCTTCAGCGTCAGCCTCCTCGTGAGGAACTAAAGAAGGCTGTAGAACCGTTTATTGGAAGTAACGCCCGGACGCGCTAGCCTGGCGCGTTACACCTCATTGTTGCGACGGGGACTTCCATGAAACCACGCCTACTGCTCTTTATTTTTGCCTGCGCCTGCATCGCCGGATGCCGCGGAGCCAGCGGACCAACCGCCGCGCTCCCACCGGGAATGCCGGCGGGGCCGCAGTCGCTGCCGGGGGCCGGTTCGGGTGCGAACGTAACGCCGGACTACGGCGTGAACGAACTGCCCGAGCCGCCGGTCGTCAAGGCCGTTCACGGCGTTGCGAACGTCTCGCTCATCGCCGACGTGAACCCGGCGACCGGATTGCCGACCTTCCGCTACAACGGCATGCAGGGGACCATCCCCACGATCGAGGTGAAACCCGGCGATACTTTCAAGATCGACCTTACCGACGATCTGCCGGCCAGCGGCAAGATGTACGACGACATTAATCTCCACTTTCACGGCTTGACGGTCTCTCCGCGGGGGAACGCCGACGACGTCCTCTTCCGGCTCGCGACGCCGGGGCAAAGCCTTCACTACGTCGTGCACGTTCCGAAAAACCAAGAGCCGGGTCTCTACTGGTACCACGCGCACGTTCACGGGCAGACCAGTTACCAAGTCGGTGAAGGCGGCGCGTCCGGTGCCATCGTGATCGACGGGCTCGAGCAGCACATTCCCGCGCTCTCGAAGATGAAGCAGCGCGTCATCATCGTCCGCTCGACCGGCGTCGGCATCAACGCGCCGCCGCACGATGGCGGCATGGACATGTCGGATAGCGGCATGGACATGTCGGACGGCGACATGTCCGGTCAAAATATGTCCAATGCTCCCGACGCTTCGGATAAGCTCGGGATTCAAAGCATGACCGATATGAGCGGCGCGAACGGGGTCAATCCCGACGGCAGCAACAAGACGCCGTGCTCGGCCAAGAGCAAAGACCTGCTGACGACGACGCTCAACGGCGCGTACCGGCCCCTGATCACGATCTCGCCCGGCGAGAAGCAGTTCCTGCGGGTCGTCAACGCAACGGGCCATAAGACGCTGAAGCTCAACTTGGAGGACGAAGACGTTTCGCTCGTCGCGATCGACGGCTTTGCGCTCAATACCTACCCGGGTACGCCCGAGTTTCAGAAGCGCCGGTTCCTTATCATTCCGCCCGCGGCTCGCGCGGAGTTCATCGTGACGGGACTGCCCAAACGCGACCGCCTCCGCACGCTCTGTTACAATACCGGTCCGAACGGCGATCCGGATCGCACGATCTTCCTGGCCACCATCGTGCCGCCGCCGCACAAAGAAGCCGGCTACTACGGCCCGGTAGCGGTCGCCGAGCCGCAGGTGCCTAACGACTACAACACCGCCCTTCCGCCCCCCGCGGTCAAACGCGTCGCGATCTTCAGCGAAATAAAGAAACCGCGCTTTTTCATCAACGGCAAAGCGTTCAACATCCACTCGAAGCCGATGTTCGTGGTGCACAGCGGGACGACCGAAGAGTGGACTATTGAGAACGTTACGCAGGAGGTTCACGACTTCCACATTCACCAAATCCATTTCTTGGTGGAGAGCGTGAACGGCGTGAAGGTCGAGCATCCGTACTGGGCCGACAGCGTCGTGATTCCTCATCGCATCACCAATGGTAAGAAGGCAACGCCCGGTACGCTCGTGCTCTTGATGGATTTCCGCGACCCCGTTATCCGTGGCGAGTTCGTCTTCCACTGCCACATCTTGGATCATGAAGATCTCGGCATGATGGCCAAAATCGAGGTCATCTAAGGGCCGTTATTTCGCCGAGCTCGTTGTCGCCGAGGGGCTCGTTTGCGAAGCAAACTTCGCCCCTCGGCTCCTAGATCTCGACGAAATCTCGGCCCTTAGAGCGGCCCCCTAACTCGAAATCTCGGCCCTTAGAGCGGCCCCCTAACTCGTTATTTCGCCGAGGCTCGTTGTCGCCGAGGGGCTCAGGGTTTACCTTGTTGCGGTCCGGCGTTCGACGAAGCGCAGCGAGGCGTCCGCAGCGATCGCCAGGAGGCACGCGGCGAGGCTTCCGGCGACAATCATCTGCGGCTGGTGCAGGGTCAACCCGTTGAAGATCAGCACGCCGAGCCCGACGCCCCCGACGTAACCGCCGAGCGTTGCAATAGAGATCAAAGCGATTGCGGCAACGCGGACGCCGCCGATGAGTATGGGGAGCGCCTGCGGGAATTCCACTCGCAGCAGTACCTGGAGCGGCGACATTCCGAGCCCCCGTGCCGCATCGACTTGTGCCGGATCGACGGCATTGATGCCGGCAACGACGTTGCGCGTCAGCATAAACTGCGCGTAGACCACCAGCGCTGCGAAGATCGGCGTAAAGCCAAGCCCGAAGAGTTCGACGAGCACCGCCAAGAGCGCGAGGCTCGGAATCGTATAGATCGCCCCGAGTACGCCCAGGAGCCAAGGCGCGACTTGTCGCCGTCGCGCAGCCCACAGGCCCAGCGGGACGGCAACGACCGCCGCTGCGCCAAGCGAGACGGCGACGATTTCCAGGTGCTCGAGCGAGAGCGCCGCCACGCGGGCGGCGTGCGAGAAGAGATAATTCACTGCGCCGAGCTTCGCAACTGGTCGCGAGTGTGCAGGAAGTAGCGGCGGTACACGTCGTCGCCCGCGTGCGTGAGATCGCGTACGTAGTCGGTCGCCGGGTTATCAAAGAGCTCGAGCGGCTGGGCCGCCTGCTCGATACGGCCCGAGCGCATCACCACGATGCGGTCGGCCAGACGAAATGCCTCGTCGACATCGTGCGTCACGAAGAGCGTCGTCGTTGTCAGTTCGCGCACGATGCGAATTAGTTCGCGCTGCAGCGAGGTACGCGCCACGACGTCTACCGCGCCGAAGGGCTCGTCCATCAGCAGCGCGCGGGGCCGAGCCGCGATCGCGCGCGCTACGCCGATCCGCTGAGCCTCCCCGCCGGAGAGCTGGCTCGGGCGGCGATCTCGGTAGCGCGCCGGGTCGAGCCCGACGAGTTCGAGCAGTTCGTCGACGCGCCGTGCGATCTCCGCGGGCTTCCAGCCCAGCAGCGACGGAACCACGCCGATGTTCTGCGCAACGCTCATGTGGCCGAAGAGTCCGATCGCTTGAATGACGTACCCGATGCTGCGGCGGAGCTGCACCGGATCGAGTTGGGTTACGTCGCTGCCGTCGAGCAGGACGTGGCCCGCGTCGAGGTTTACCAGGCGGTTCACCGTTCGCAGGAGCGTCGATTTGCCGCAGCCTGAAGGGCCGAGGATGACGACGAGCTCTCCGCCGCCCAGCTCGAGCGATACGCCGTCGACGGCGTTGCGATCCGAGTTCGGATAGCGAACGACGACCCCGTCGAAAGCAATTGAAGCCGGCGTCACTTTTTCGGTCCCGCTTCGTGGCGCGATTTGAGAAACGCGGCCGCGACGTCGGCCGGGTCCTGCTGCGCGCTCTCGATCTGGGCGTTCATCCTGCGCGCCGCGCTGTCGGTGATCGCCGGCGAGACGGCGTTGAGAACGCGGGCGATCTGGGGCCGAGCCGCCAGCGCCGCGCGTCGCACGACCGGGGCGACGTTATACGCCGACCAGAAGTGCTTGTCGTCACGCAGAACGACGAGCCGGTCGGAGGCGATGGCCCCGTCGGTCGTAAACGCGCTCGCGACATCGGCGTTGCCGTCGAGCAGGGCTCGATACTTCAGCGCGATGTCGTAGGTTCGCACGGATGCGAATTGAAAGCCGCCGTAAGCACGCTGCAGGCCTGGCAATCCGTCGGGTCGCGCGAGGAACTCCTGAATCGTCGCGAGGCGGAGGTGCGACGCCGCGGCGGCGACGTCGGAGAGCGTGACAAGATGACGGTTCGCCGAGATCTCTCGAGTCGTCGCGAGCCCCTGCGAATCGTTCATCGGCGACGGCGGCAGCCAAATGATGCCGTAGCGCTGCTCGAAGACGTGCGCGACGACGCGGTAGGCCTCGCGCGCGTCTGAGATCGGTGCGCGGTGCAGGACGTCGATGAGCGCCGTCCCGGTGTACTCGGGATAGAGATCGATATTGCCCCGTCGCATGGCCGCCATTGCGATCTGCGTGGAACCGAGGTTGAAGATGCGCTCGACCCGCATGCCGGCGTTTTCCAGCGCCTGTGCGTAGATCTCTGCGATCAGAAAGGACTCGGTAAAGTTCTTCGAGCCGACGCGAACGCGCGAAGCATCGAACGCGCAGCACGGGAGCAGGGCCGGCCCGGCCAGCAGCGCGATGGCGCGACCGCGCGAGAGGCTCACCATCGCTCCGCCCAGCGCCTACTGAGTAGGCCAAGGAGAAGATCGGCGCCCAACGCGAGGGCGGCAACCAGCGCAGCGCCGATGAAGAGCAGCGCCGCATCGTCGGTCTGCAGACCGCGAACGATCTCGTCGCCGAGGCCGCCGGCACCGATGAAGGTCGCCAGCGTGGCGCTGGCAATCGTCTCGGTCGTCGCGGTGCGCAGGCCGACGAACGAGACGGGCAGCGCCAACGGCACGACCACCCGCCCGAAACGCTGCACCGAGGTCATCCCCATACCAGCCGCCGCGTCGAGCGCGGCAGCCGAGACGCCGCGAATCCCGAGGTCGACGCTAATGACGATCGGCGGAATGGCGAGCAGCGCAAGCGCGACGATCGCCGGGGTGGTGCCGACGCCGAGCCAAGGCAGCAACAGCATCAGCACGGCAAGACTGGGGAGCGTGCGTCCGACGCCGGCCAACGAGAGTACCGCTCCTCGCAACCACGAGGCTTGCGCGGCCAGAATTCCCAGCGGCAGCCCCGCCGCTAAGGCCAAGCCCAGTGCGGATAATGCGAGCTGCAAGTGCTCGCCCACGTGCGCGGCGAGGTCCATCGAGGCCATCCCCGCCGTTTTTTGTCCATCAGAAGGCGAAACCCGGCCCGGAGCGCTAAGCAAAGAGACCACCTGTGATCGCGAAACCGCTTCCGGCCCAGCCGGCGACTCCCGCCGTCCCCCTCGACGACCCGTCGCTTTACATCAGCCGCGAACTTTCGTGGCTCGAGTTCAACGACCGAGTCCTTGAGGAAGCGCTCGACGCGCGCAACCCGTTGATGGAGCGCCTCAAGTTCGTTGCGATCTACGGAACGAACCTCGACGAATTCTTTATGATTCGCGTGGCGGCGATCAAGCAGCAGATCGAGGCGCAGGTCGTCCGCCCCTCCGAGGACGGGCGGACGCCCACCGAACACCTCGCCGCCATCTCGGCGCGACTGCGCTCCTCGCTCCCGCAGCAGATGCACCTCCTCAACGACGGCTTGCTCCCGGCACTCGAGCGTGAGGGTATTCGCCTGCTGCGCGTCGCCGAGCTCGACGACGAGACGCAGGCCGCGCTCGAGCGAACCTTCGACGACAGCGTCTTCCCGGTGCTGACGCCCCTCGCCGTCGATAGCGGGCACCCGTTCCCCTATATCTCGAATCTTTCGCTCTCGCTGGCAGTCGAGCTCGAGGAGCCCACGAGCGACGGTGTCGAGCTGCACTTTGCGCGCGTAAAGATTCCGCCGACCCTCCCGAGATTCGTGCCGGTCGAGGGCTCGAGCGAACGCACCTTCGTGCTGCTCGAAGACTTGATCGCCCACCATCTTGACGGCCTCTTTCCCGGAATGCACGTGCGGGATTCGTATCTCTTCCGCGTAACGCGCGATGCCGACCTCGATCTGCAAGAGGACGAGGCCGACGATCTGCTGCGCGCGATCGAGTCGGAACTTCGCCGGCGCCGCTTCGGCGAACCGGTGCGCCTGGAGATCGAGCGCGGCATGCCCGAGTACATGCGCGATTTCCTGTGCACGTCGCTCGAGCTCGAAGCCGTTGATTGTTACGAGATCGAAGGGCTAATGGCGTTGAGCGATCTCTGGCAGATCGTCAACCTGCCCGGCTACGCGCATCTGCGCGACAAGCCGTTCATGCCGGCGATCCCCAAGCGTCTCATTGGGGTGACCGACATCTTTGCGCAGATCCGCGACGGCGACGTTCTCCTGCACCATCCGTATGAGTCGTTCGATCCGGTGATCCAGTTCGTGCAGCAGGCCGCCGAAGACGAAAAAGTTCTCGCCATCAAGGCGACGCTGTACCGCACGTCGGGAAAGAACTCGCCCATCGTACGAGCGCTCTTGACCGCAGCGGAGAACGAAAAGCAAGTCGCCGTCGTCATCGAGCTCAAAGCGCGATTCGACGAAGAGAACAACATCGAATGGGCCAAGCGCCTCGAGCGCGCCGGCGCTCACGTGGTCTACGGCTTTGCCAATCAGAAGGTGCACGCGAAGACGCTGCTCGTCGTCCGCGAAGACGAAGACGGACTGCGCCGCTACATGCACTTTGGAACCGGGAACTACAACGAGAAAACGGCGCGCCTCTACACGGATCTCAGCCTCTTTACCTGTCGCCCCGAGATCGGAACCGACGACGCGCAGCTCTTTAACGCGCTCACGGGTTTCTCGAAGGTTACCGATTACGAGGACCTTTGGGTCGCGCCGGTGACGCTGCACCGCGAGCTGATCGCGCGAATCGAGCGGGAAACCGAACACGCCCGCGCGGGCCGCCGCGCCGGCATCCGGGCGAAGATCAATGCCATCACCGAGGGCGACGTCGTGCGCGCGCTCTACCGTGCGTCGCAGTCCGGCGTACCGGTCGACCTCCTCGTCCGCGGAATGTGCGTCCTGCGCCCCGGTATCGCCGGCGTGAGCGAGAACATTCGGGTGCGCAGCATCGTCGGGCGCTTCCTCGAGCACTCGCGCATGTTCGTCTTCGAAAACGGCGGCGAGCTGGAGGTTCACATCGCAAGTGCCGACTGGATGGGCCGAAACCTCGACCGCCGCGTCGAGCTGGCGGTGCCGGTTTTAGACCCGGTAATGGCCGAGACGGTCGCTTCGCAGATCCTTTCGGTCTTGCTCTCCGACAATGTCAAGAGCCGCGAGCTGCAAAGCGACGGCAGCTATCGCCGCTGCAAGCCCGGCACGGGTCAGATGCCCGTCGATGCGCAGCGCGTTTTTCTCACCCAAGCGCAAGCACTCGCGTAATCATCAGACCGCTAACCTCGTTAAGCTCGACAACGTCCTCGGACCGGCAACCTGGAGGCTGCTGGTAACGAGTACCGGAGTCGCGCTTTAGGTTTGCTAGGCGTTACCGAGGGCCAGGACGACCTTCCATTCATGCGGCATGACCGGCTGCACCGAAAGGCGCTGGCCGCGGCGCAGCAAGGCCATGCCGACGAGGCGCGGTTCGGCGCGCATTTGCGAGAGCGTCACGGGCCGGTCGAATGCTTTCTCGTACTCGACGTCGACCATGAACCAGATCGGTTTGTCCGGCTTGGCGCGTCCGTCGAAGTACTCGCCGGCGCGATCGAACTGGGTGAAATCGGGGTAGCCCTCTTTTACGACCCGGCAGATGCCGACCGCAGCCGGCGCAGCGATGCTCGAATGATAGAAGAGGCCCAGATCGCCGAGCTTCATCTCCAACATGTTGTTGCGTGCCTGAAAGCTGCGCACCCCCGTCCACGGCGTCGTGCCGTCCGTGCGCAGGTGTTCGAACGAATAGGCCCCCGGCTCGGTCTTGAACAGCCAGTAGCGCGGCATTAGGGCGCGCTGCTGATCGTTACCGCTTTGCTGACGTGCGAAGGGTGAAGAACGAGGTAGGCTTGGCCGCCCGCCGGGTACTTCCAGAGTGCGATCGTGCTGCCCGGCGTCGCCACGAGCGTATTACCGCCGATCCACGATTGTCCCGGCTCACCCGCGTGCCAGTTCTTGAACTGGCTCAATCCCAGGACCGTCGCCTGGTCCCCGGAGATCTTTAGGTGATAAATGTGCTCGAAGAGGCGCTCTTTATTGTGCTCCGACTCTTGGAACGACTGCAGCGCGAAGTGAGCGCCGTCCCATTGCACGTGATCGACGCCCCCGAGCGTCTGATCGAAGGTGATCGTTGCGAGTTGCCGGCTTCCCTTGACGAGTTCTACGCCGAGATTGCCGCCGCTGGTCACGAACAGATCGCCGCTCGCATCGTATCCCGCTTGCGGGTTCGCTCCGAGCGCGCGGCTCGTAAACGTCGCCGGCGTGCCGTGCGCTCCCGCGTACACTTCGATCTTTGGTGCAAAGTTGCGGCTGTCGTAACTGGTGACGGCGAGATCGCCGCTCCGCCGGTCGCTCGAGCAGCTCACCGGGATTTCGCGCGTCGGAAGATTCAACGTTGCGACCGGCGACGTGCCGCCGTGCGCGAACTCGTAGACGTAGCCCGCGGCCGACGGCTCCGCGCCGTTTTTGCCGGCGACGACGAAAACGTCGCCCTTTGCGTCGGAACACATGCCGTGAATCGTTGCCGAGGTGCTGAACGTGCCGATCAGGCTTCCGCCCGGATACGAATAAATCGCTCCTTCGCGCTGGGCGCCGACGTAAAGGAGATCGCCGCTGCTGCGAGCCGCCCGATGCGCAGCAGCCTGCTGTGCGGGCACCGAGGGAGCCGCCTGCATTTGGTTTCCAGCGCAGGCGGAGAGGGCAACAGCAAATGCACATAGGCACGCCGCGCAGCGCGCCTTCTCAAGAAGCTTCAGCATACGGGCGCCTTTCGCGAGGCGTGAGGTATGCCCTGGCTATCCGAGCGTCCCCTATGCTATCGTTGGGCGGCCATGCAGCAGCGAATTATCCGTGCGGCCGAGCACGGTTGGGAAGGTGTGGAACCCAGCGGTTACGCCCCGAACGCGCCCCGTACGGGCGTCGCTCGGCACACGATCGTCGGAGCCCGTAAGAACGATCCAAGCGAGCCCGGACCCAAGATGGAGCTGCGCTACTTTGAAGTTGCTCCCGGAGCCGCGTCGCGTCTCGAGAAGCACGAGCACGAGCACTACGTCGTCGTACGGACTGGCCTCGGCTACGCCGTTATCGGGGACGAAGTCACGGAGCTTAGCGCGGATGACGTCGTCTACGTCGGCCCACACGAACTGCATCAGTTCGTCAACCGCGGCGAGACGCCGTTCGGATTCTACTGTTTCGTCGAGAGCTGTCGCGACTTTCCGCAAGTCCCCAGCAGCGAGGAACTCGAGCGGCTGAAAGCTTCGCCGGCTGGAGCAATTGCGAAGCCGAACGCCGTTCCGCCTCCGGTTAAGCGCTAAGCTCCCGTCTCGACCGGGCGCGCGGGATCGGCGACCCACTCGCTCCACGAGCCGTTGTAGATGCGCGAGCCGGTGAGGCCCGCGTGCTCCATCGCCAGCACGTTGACCGCCGAGGAAACGCCCGAACCGCACTGGTGGATCGTCCGTTGCGCGTCGAGCGCTGCCTGCGCGAACTCGCGCCGTAGGTTTTCGGGCGATTTCAGGGACCCGTCGGCTTCGAAATTGGCTTTGAACCAGCGGTTGCGGGCTCCCGGAATGTGGCCGCCAACGGGGTCGATCGGCTCGGTCTCTCCGGAGAAACGCTCGCCTGCCCGCGCGTCGAGCAGCTGCATCGCTTCGTCGTGCAGGTTGGCGAGAACGTACTGCGCGTCGACGACGAGTTCCGGACGTACGCGCACGCTGACGCGGCCCTCGCGCGCGGGAACCGACGGCGCAGCCGTTACCGAGTAGCCCGCTTTCGTCCACGCGGCGAGGCCGCCGTCGAGGATCGCTGCCGAATCGTGACCGATCCAGCGGCACAGAAACCACAAGCGCGCGGCAAACATATCGCCGCCCGCATCGTAGGCAACGATTTGCGTGTCGTCGTCGACGCCGAGTCCGGAGAGAAACTGCGCGAAGACTTGCGGATCGGGCAGCGGATGGCGGCCGTTGCGGCCGCTTTTTTCGCCCGCGAGATCCTCCTCGACGCCGGCGAAAAAGGCGCCGGGAACGTGCGATTCCTCGTAAAGCCGCCGCCCGAGCGCAAAATCGCCGAGCGAGTGACGGCAGTCGATAACGACCAGTTCGGGTGCGCCGAGCCGTTCGTAGAGTTCCCGCGGGGTGACGATCGTCGTGAACGCCACGAGGCTAGCGCAGATTGATCGTTTGCTTGGGCTCGGGCGGCGCAGCTCCGAAGGCCTCCTCGAGCGCGGCTTTCAGCTCGCCGCTCTGGGCCATGGGTTCGAGCACGTCGGTATCTCCGTAAAATTTTCCGTTGATGAAAACTTTAGGCAGCGTCGGCCAATCGGTCAGCGCCGAGAGCGCCTCGCGCTTGGGAAGATTTTCCAAGACGTCGACGACTTCGAACGGATAGCCGTAGCGACTAAAAAATTCGATCGTCTCGAGCGTGAATCCGCAACGCGGAGCGGTCTTGGTTCCTTTTCCAAAAATTACGATGCGGGCGCCGGCAATCTCGCGCGCGATCTCCTCTTTCAAATCCTCGGGCATAGAACGAGTTCTCCTCAGCTTTCGTCAACGATGGTCTTGAGTTCGACTGCATGAATGCGCCCGTCGTCGAGCGCCGCCCGCAGCGCGGACAGCACGAGCCGGTGCTGGTCGAGCTTCGACCGATCGCGAAAGGCCTGCGAGCGGACGGTGACGTTGAAATGGTCCATCGTTCCGGTTCGGTCCTCGATGTTGACCTGCGCGTCGGGAAGCCGGGCAACGATGAGGCCTGCCAACGCGTCGTAATCGATCACGATCGCAAACGCGGCGAGTTCGCGTTGAGGCTGTCCGCCAATTTACGCGCCTCGCCGAACGTTTCCGGCAGCCGGTCGGCGCTCTTCGAAAGCGCCGTCGTTACGCCGGTGGCGAGGATGATTCCGGTTACGCCGAACAGGATCGCCGGGACGCCGGTAGCACGCAGCGGGCCAATCTCGATCGTGAAGCTCTTTTGTACCCGCGCAAAACCGCGGAGAAGTGCGCGCAGCGTCCGCGCTCGATTATTCATGCAGCAGCGTTTTACGTCGAATCGTCCGGGAAGGCCTGGCACCCTTGCGGCCGAAGCGGGCAGGGCTATGCTTACCACGCTCATCGCGGCTTGCTGCCTGATCGGCGGCACGGTACACGCGCCCAGCGGGGCGCCCATCGCACACGCGAACGTCACGCTGAGCGGACCGCAGCCGGTCTCGACCACGACCGATGCCAAAGGCGGCTTCTCCGCGCAGGTGGCGCCCGGCCGCTACACGCTGACGGCGATCGCCGCCGGCTACGCGCCGGTGACGGTCGACACCGGGCCGGTGCAGGAAGGCGCGCATTTCGACGTCGCCCTGGAACCGAGCGACGCACCGAAGTTGCGGACGATCGGCCAGGTCACCGTCGACGGCGGATACACGCTCGACCGTCACGTGATTCCCGAGATGGACGTTTCGCGCGCGCAAATGGACGCCTTGGGGTATACGCAGGTTATCGAAGGTCTGCAGCAGGTGCCGTCGGTTGTGATCCAGCGCCCCGACGCAGGCGCTCCGACGGCTCCGGCGGTGGTTTCGTTACGCGGGCCCGATCCGTCCGAGGCGATGGTGACGCTCGACGGTCAGCAGCTCAACGACGGCAACACGGGTGATATCGATCTCTCGCAGTTCGCCGTACCCGCCTTCAACAGCGTCAACGTCACCGAGGGTCTCGGACCGACCGATTCGGAGGGCAGCAATACGTTCGGCGGCGCGGTGAATCTGGTCTCCCTGCGACCGACGCAAGAGGAGCATTTGAATTTTTCCGGATCGGCCGGCTCCTACGGCACCACGCAGACCTGGATCAACGCGACCGGCTCGATCGGAAAACTTGGCTACGCTTTGGCCGGCAACGACTACCAGCAGGAGGGCCAGGTGAATCAATACTCCTGGGTCGTTCCGTCAAACAATTTGCCGATCTACTGCGGCGAGCAGACGAAGACGAAGACGCCGAACTGTCCCTTCTACGCGCATTTGGGCTCGACGATTTCGGCGATGCTCGGCATGGTGAATCTCGACTACAACTTTTCG
>DATDHW010000031.1:0-29800 GCA_036521375.1 Candidatus Cybelea sp. | reverse complement strand
GCCCGATCGGACGAAAGCTCACCGAAGCGGCACGCGCTCGCGCCACGGCGTTCGTCACCGGCGCGCTCGAACGAGCCGGCGCGCGAGTCCGCGAAGCGTCGCCTACCGGTGCCGAGGACGAAGCGGAATCACCGTTGCCGGCGCAGGCGGGTCAGTTGGCCAAGGGTGGCCTTGCGCTCGTTGAAGAGCTCGGCTCCCTGCGGCGCCGCGTCGACGCGCTCGAGGTGTGGCGTCGGACGCAAGAAGCACGCGCTCGAAAGCGCGGAGCGCGATGATCAGCGGATCGGATGAGTCGTTGGTTTCCAGCATACGAAAGAGCCTAGTCGCCTAGAGTGCCAACAGGCCGGCACTGTGGCCTCCTAGGCGGGAAAGGTGCGCTCGGAGACGTCGCGCGCGTAGGCTTGCAGTGCTTGCGTCGCCAGTTCGCCAACTTCCGCGTAGCGCTTGGCAAAGCTGGGCGAGTGCGGGTACATGCCGAGAATATCGTGGAGCACGAGCACTTGCGAATCACAATGCGGCCCCGACCCGATGCCGATCGTCGGGATCGAGAGCATCTCGGTGATCTCGCGCGAGATCTCGTAGTCGACGACCTCGAGAACGATCGCGTAGGCGCCCGCCGTTTCCACCGAGCGCGCGTCGTCGATCAAACGATCGCGGTGCGTGCGCATCTTGAAGCCCGGGCCGAGGCCGGCGGTCTGCGGAGTTACGCCGATGTGGCCGACGACCGGGATGCCGGCGCCGGTGATCGCGCGAATCCGCTCGGCCTGATCGCGGCCGCCTTCGAGTTTGACCGAACACGCGCCGCCCGCCTTCACGAGCGCGATTGCCGAGCGCAGCGCGTCCTCGTTACTCACTTGATACGAGCCGAACGGCATATCGGCCATGATGTGCGCGCGCGTCGTTCCGCGCGCGACGGCCTGCGTGTGGTAGATCATGTTCTCCAGCGTGACCGGCGTCGTCTCGTCGTAGCCGAGTACGACGTTGCCCACGCTGTCGCCGACCAAGATGACGTCGATGCCGGCCCGCTCGACGAACTGTGCGAACGGCGCGTCGTACGCGGTCGCAATCGGAAAGATCGTCTTGCCCTTGCGGCGCTTGATCGCTCCCGCCGTCAGGCGGCGGATGGCCGGATTCTTCTCCGGCTCGTACGGACGAGCGCTCTCCCGGCCGTTGCGCGCTGCCTTCACACCTTTATCTCTGCGGTCCTCGCTCCGTTCGGAGAGGCTTTCTCGGCGCCGCCGCGCGCGAGCGATTCGACCAAAGCGATGAACGCGCGTACCGGAGTTCCCGTCGGACCTTTCGCTTGCCACGCCGACTCGTTGTCGAGATAGGCGGTGCCGGCGATGTCGAGGTGAATCCAAGGCGTCGAGTCAACGAACTCGCGCAAGAACGCCGCCGCCGTCAGCGTTCCCGCCGCGCGGCCGCCGGTGTTCTTCAGATCGGCGATATCGCTCTTCATCGCGGTGAGGTAGTCGTCGTAGTACGGCATCTGCCAGTAGCGTTCGCCGGTCGGCTTGGCCGCGGCGAGGAACTCGGCGCCAAAGGCCTCGTTGTTGGTGATGGCCGCGGAGCTCGCGTGCCCGAGAGCGATGACGCAGGCGCCCGTGAGCGTGGCGGCGTCGACGATCTTCGTCGCGCCGAGCTTGTTTGCATACGTAAGCCCGTCCGCGAGAATCAAGCGTCCCTCGGCATCGGTGTTGATCACCTCGATCGTCTTGCCGTTCATCGCGGTGACGATGTCGCCGGGTTTGGTCGCTTTACCGCCGGGCATGTTTTCGGTCGCGGGGACGATGCCGACGACGTTGAGTTTGGGCTTTAGCGTGCCGAGCGCCGACATCGCGGCGATCACCCCCGCGCCGCCGGACATGTCGTACTTCATGTCCTCCATGCGCTCGGCGGGCTTGATCGAGATGCCGCCGGTATCGAAGGTGATGCCCTTACCGACGAGCGCAAGCAGTTCTTTGCTTCCAGGATCGCCGTTGTAGCGCATGATGATGAACTTGGGAGGCTGCGAGCTGCCCTGCGCGACCGATAGGAATGATCCCATGCCTTCGCGCCGCGCCCGGTCTTCGTCGAAGACTTCGATCTCGAGGCCGGCGGCCTGCGCGGCCTTCGTTGCCTCTTGCGCGAGGTGTGTGGGTGTCATGTCGTTGGCCGGTGTAAGCGCGAGGCGCCGCGCGAGGTTCACCGCATTGCCGAGCGCGGTGCCGCGCGCAATCCCGCGCTGCAGCTCGGTTTCGTTGAGCGAACCGGCGAGGATCGCGATGTCGTTGGTCACGATCTTGCGGTCGGGCTTTCCCTGATAGATCGTCGTTTCGAACGCACCGGTGATCGCGCCCTCAGCAATGAACGAAGCGCACGCCGCCTCTTGCCCCTGGGCTTCGCCCGGCAACGCGAAGGCGATCTCCTCGACGTTGCGGCGCCCCAGATAGCGTACGGCGCTTCCGGCGAAGCGAGCGAGAAAGCTCGGCTCGAATCGCGCGCGTTCGCCGAGTGAAACGGCGAGAACCCGGCGGTAGGGTTGACCTTTGGCGTAGACGAGAACGTTCTCGCCCAGGCGTCCGGCGATCTCTTTGCTGCCGAGCGCATCGGCAATCGTGCCGCCGAGCGCAGTGTCGACTTCCGCGCTGGTGCCTTCCAGCGGGCTATCGGAAAAGAAGGGCACGACGAGCGCTCCAGCACGCACGTGATCGGGCGCATCGTGAATAAGACGAACTTGCATGGTGAGCCTTTCGAACGGTGAACTACTGCCAGCCTATGGCGGAAAGCTGGGAGAATCCTCGTCCGGAGCAAAAAGCCGCCCCCGAGAGCTACGCCCGCGCCGGCGTCGACGTGGCCGCCGGCAACGAAGCCGTCGCGCGATACCGGGAGGTGCTCGGAGCGTGGCGTCACCCCGCGCAACTCGACGTCATCGGTGGTTTCGCCGGAATTTTCCGCCTTCCGGATGAGGGCGGTCGCGCGCTCGTCGCCTCGACCGACGGCGTCGGCACCAAGGTCCTGATCGCCACCGAGCTGGGACGATACGGCAGCGTCGGGGCCGATCTCGTCAATCACTGCGTCAACGACATCCTCGTCTGCGACGCGACGCCGCTGTTCTTTTTAGATTACCTCGCGGTCGGCAGGCTCGAGCCGCAGGTTGCCGCCGAGATCGTACGCGGCTGCGCCGAGGCCTGCCGCCGGCACAACTGCGCGCTCCTCGGCGGAGAGACGGCCGAGATGCCGGGCCTCTATCAGGCGGGGCACTTCGATTTGGCGGGTACGATCGTCGGCATCGTCGAGGTCGAAGCACTTTCGCGGCTCGGCGGCGTCGAGCCCGGCGACGCGATCGTCGGGCTGCCTTCCGTCGGCCTGCATACTAATGGTTACTCGCTCGCTCGTGCGCTGATCGCTCGTTCGGAATGGAACGTACCCTTCGGCGAGGGCACGTACGCCGATGCCCTGCTCGCCGAGCATCCCTCCTATTATGCGCAGGTTCGGGCGATCGAGCGCGTCGCGCGGGTCAAGTCGATGGCGCATATAACCGGCGGGGGTCTGCTCGAGAACGTCGGACGCACGCTGCCTCCGGGCGTCAAAGCGGTCTTCGAGCAGCAGCGCTGGAACGTGCCGCCGATCGTTGCGGAGCTCGTGCGACGCGGGGATCTTTGCGCGCAGGAACGCTACCGGGTATTCAACATGGGCATCGGCTACACGCTCGTCGTGCCGGTGACCGACGCGGCTGCCGCGATCGGCGCGGTCTCGGGTGCGCGCGTCGTCGGCTGGATCGAATCGCGCGCGGGCGACGAACCGCAGGTAGTCATTCACAGCTGACGTGTCGACGCTCGTCAATCTCGTCGTCGACCTCGATACGCTCCCCGCTCTTTCTCCTGCACCGCACGGCGTCATCTCCGCACCGGCGCCCGCTGACGAGCGCACGTTGGCATGGATCGACGAAACGTTCAGCGGAACGTGGAGCTCGGAGGCGGCAGCAGGCGCAACGCTGATCGCGCGCTGCGTGACGACGCCGATCGGCTTTGCGACGATCTGCGCGCAAGGGTTGCAGTTTCGCTGGCTCGCGGGGCTGGGCCGCGCGCCGGACGTGGGCCTCTTCGGGCCGTTCGGCGTTGCCGCCGCCGAACGCAAGAGCGGCGTCGGGGTCGCGCTGCTGCGCCGCGCGCTCGCAGGGCTTGCCGATCGCGGCTACGCGCGCGCACTGATACCGGCGGTCAACGGTGAAGCGCTGATCCGTTATTACGCCGACGCGGCCGGCGCGCGCGTCGCTGAAAGATTCGAGCGCAGCGCCCTGCTGGCGCCGCGACCGCGCACGCTGGTTTTGGCCTCAGGGAATGGAAGCAATCTCCAGGCCGTGCTCGACGCGTCGGCAGCGGGAAGCTTGCCGGTAGAGGTCGTCGCGGTCGTCAGCAACGACTCGCGCGCGTTCGCCCTTGAACGGGCTCGGCGGGGCCGCGTGCCCGCGGTTCGAGTGCTTAGCTGGGATCGTGCGCGAGAGACGCGCGCGCAGTACGACGCGCGCCTGCTCGAGGAGGGCGCTGCGCACGAGCCCGATCTCGTGCTGCTGCTGGGCTGGATGCATTTGCTCGCCGAACCGTTCGTGCGCGCTTTTCCGGACCTGCTGAACCTTCATCCGGCCTACTTGCCGCTCGACCCGGTCGAAGATTCGGTCGTGATGCCCGACGGCACGCGCATCCCCGCGTTTCGCGGGCCGAACGCGGTACGCGATGCGCTCGCGCGCGGGAGTTCGTGGATCGGCGCAACCGTTCACCGCGTAACGCCGGCGACCGATCGCGGACCAGTCCTGGCACGAAAGCCGCTTCGCGTCGCACCCGCGGAAGAAGAGGCAGCGTTGATGGAGCGGCTTCACGTCGAAGAGCACACGCTGGTGAACGCCGCCGTCACCCGCTGGCTCTTCGAACGCCCTCTAAACGTCGCTCGAAAGGAGAAGTCCGAATGACTCAAACCAAGGGCGTTGAGGATCACCCGCTCGTCGACGACGTCAACGCCGAGCATCAAGACCAGCTCAGCCAGACCGAGAAGATCTGCCGCCGCATCGCCGATGCGACGGGGGCGCCGGTTGCGCTGCTCTTGGCGATCCTCGTTCAAATTCTCTGGATCGGCGTCGGCGCCGCGACGCACTGGGATCCTTTTCCGTTCGTCTTTCTTCTTACGTGCTCGAACGTTTTGCAGTTGATCCTCATCTTCGTGATCGCCGTCGCGCAGAAACAGCAGAGCCAACACGCCGAACTGCGCGCGGAAGCCGATCACGACTCGATCTCGCGCCTGCTCTACCATCAGGAACTTCAGAATAAGCTGCTGCTGCGGATCGCGCAGCACGCCGGAATCGACGTTTCGGATCTTGCGGCGCAGGCGCAGATGCTGGCGACGTCGCCGGATTAAGGCGGCGTTCGCATCCAGTACGTGCCGTTGCTCCGGGCTGTGCCGCCTAACGAGTCGTTGTGCGGCTGGAAGTCCAGAGTGACGGATCGAGGGAAGGGCCGTTCGCGGGGAATCGGGCTCTTTCCATAGCGTGTCGCGACCATGACCGTACTCGTCAGCGGCACGATCGCACTAGCGACCGGTGTACCACCGAAGCTTCCCGTGGTGTTTATACTCCCGCATGCAGACAGAGACACGAACGCTGCTGCGGCGAGACCTACAAGAACGCGAAATTTCATATTGGTCCCCTTACAGAGTGCGGCGAGTGTTAACGAACGTTCAGGGTGCTTCGATACCACCGCTCGAGGTCGTCGTGGAACTGCGCCAGCGCGACCGGATTCAAGTAGATCATGTGGCCGGCCGGATAGAATCCGTAGGCGATGTGTCCCTGCAGCGGCGCTTCCAGCCCCAAGTGGGCCAGCGTGTAGATGGTAGCGAGCCACGGTGTGACCGAATCGTAGTAGCCATTTGCGGAAAATACCCGCAGGTTCGGATCCCTCGTCATGGCCTCTTGGAGATCGCCGGCCGAGTTGAGCGGCAGCTCGTCGCGATGCTTGTAATCCCACGGGCCGCTTGCCGAGATGGCCGCGTAAGCCCCCGTGAGGTAGAGCAGCGGCGTTTCGTACTTGAGCGTGTCGTGGAAGTAGGCGTTCTGCGATGCAACATACGCCGCGTCGATAGCGGCGTCGGTAGCCTCGAGCTGCGGGTTGGGCGATTCGCGGTCGACGGTATAGAGCCAGTAGCGGCCGTCATAGGCGCCCTGTGTCTTGCCCTGATTGCGCCGGAACTCCGCCAGGAAGCGCGAGCCGTCGATACGCAGGTCGGCGCTGCGGATGTATGCCTGCGAGATGCCGGTGTAGTGATGCAGCTGCGCGACGATTCGATCGTACTCGGCGGCCGGCAGGTTCGCACCCTGGGCGAGCGCGTTGCGGTACTCCCCCATCGCAAAGTCGCGCACTTGGTTAACGTACTGCGGGAGGCTCCCCGCAGCGCCCGGCACCGCTTTGAAGTACCAGGCCGTGGCGGCTTCGGTCGGTAAGGCGAAAATATACTGCCAATCGTCGGTGCTCGCGCCCCCGTACGTGTCTGAAGAGGCCAGCCCGAAGTTCAGGATCGACGACTGCAGGACGACGCCGTTGACGCCGATGCCTTGGCTCTGCAGATAATTGACCAGCATCGCGGAGCGCGGTGTGCCGTAAGACTCGCCAAAGAGAAACTTCGGCGAGTTCCAGCGGTTGAATCGCTTGAGGTAGCGCTCGACGAACTGCCCGAAGGCCTTTACGTCGTTGTCGCTGCCGAAGATCTTCTTCGCGTCTGCGCCGGGCAGGATGCGTCCGTATCCGCTCGCAGCCATGTCGACGAAGACGAGGTCGCTCGTATCGAGCAGCGAGTATTGATTTGCTACTAAACGATAGGGTGCGGGCGGCGTCATCGAGGCGTTACCCACCACGACGCGGACCGGGCCGAACGAGCCCATTCGCAGCCAGATCGTCGCGCTGCCGGGCCCGCCGTTGTAGAAGAAGGTCACCGGGCGCGTGCGCGGGTTGGCCCCGTTAAGCGTATACGCCGTGTAGAACATCGTCGCGGTTTGCTTTTCGTTAGCGTCACGCAACGCGATCAGCCCCGCGCGCGCAGTATAGTCGTAGCGGTTTGCGTGGAGCACGATCGAGTGCGACGTTACCGAGTCGGGAACGATTGGCGAGGGAGCGCCCTTGGATTCGGTCGCGGCCGGTGCAGAGGCCGCAACGAATGCGAGGAAGGCCGCAGCGGCGCTGTACTTCAAGCTGTGCATCTTCTAGTGCCCCGCCAGCGTGGCGGCATACCAACGCTCCAGGTCGTCGTGCATCGATGCGATTGCCTGCGGCTGCAGGTAGATCATGTGCCCCGATGGATAGAAACCGTACGTGATGTTTTTCTGCAGCGAGGGCAGCACGCCCAGGTGTCCGAGCACGTACGTCGTCTCGAAGTACGGCGTGGCGAAGTCGTAGTACCCATTTGCCGAGAAGATTCGCAGATCGGGGTTGTACGAGAGCGCCTCTCCCAGATCGACCGAGACGTCGGGCTGCGAGATCCCGCGATGCTTGAAGTCCCAGCCGCCGGCCTCGCCGATCTCGCGGTACGCGCTCTTGTTATATAGCAGCGGCGTACTGTAAGCGAGCGGTCCGCGCAGGTACGAGTTTACCGCCGCCGTGAACGCCGAGTCGATCGCGGCATCGGCGGGATCCCAGTCGGGTTGATCTTCGACGCGGTCGAGCGACGGCGTTTGGAAGCGCGAGTCGAGCCGTCCGACCGCGACGCCTTGCCCGCGCAGCAGTTCGCTCTCCAGCCGGTTGTACGGAATGCGCAAGTCCGAGTTCCGAATGTACTGCTCTGAAACGCCGAGGTACTGGTGCAGCTTCGAGACGACGTCGGCGTACTCGCCGGGCGGACAGAAGGCGCCTTTGGAGAGCGCGTCGGCGTACTCGCCCAGTGCAAAGCGCTCGACGACGGGCAGCAGCGTACCCAGGACGGCCGGCGCATCGGGCAGCGTCTTGTGATACCACGCCGTCGCTGCCTCCGTCGGCAAGTAGAGGATGTAACCCCAGTCGTCGCCGCCGACCTCGCCGTTGTCGAGGCCGAAGTTCAAAATCGTCGATTGCAGCACGACACCGTTGATCCCAATGCCGGCGTTGCGCTGCAGATAGTCGACCAACGCGGCGGAACGCGTCGTGCCGTAGCTTTCACCGAAGAGAAACTTAGGCGAGTTCCACCGCCCGAATGTGGTGATATAGCGCTGGATGAACTGCGCGAACGCCCGGACGTCTTGATCGAGCCCGAAGAACTCGCTCGGCTTTGCGTCGATTCGGCCGAACCCGGTTCCAGGCATGTCGATAAACACGAGGTCGCTCCGATCCAGCAGGCTGTACTGATTGGGCGCTATGTGGTACGGCGGTGGACCGGTCAGCGTACCGTCGGCCGTTGCCACGCGCACCGGGCCAAAGGAGCCCATGTGCAGCCACATCGTGCTGCTGCCGGGCCCGCCGTTGTAGAGAAAGGTAACCGGGCGACGGTTCGGATCGCTGCCATCGAGCGTGTAGGCGACGTAGAACATTTTCGCAGTGGGCTTTTCGTCGGGCCCCTTTAGCGTGATTGTCCCGGCGCGCGCCGTGTAGCCGAGCGTGGTCCCGTTCATCGCCAGCGTGTGGTGCGTCACCGCGTCCGCGACGTCGGTGCCCGCGGCGGGCGCCACCGGCGACGCCTTCGCCGGTCCTGCGGCCTGCGCTGCGAGGGGCGGCGCCGCGTCAACGAATGCCAGCGCCGCAAGCAGTCCGAATAACCGTTTCAAAAAAGCCTCTCCTGTAAGTCTGCACGGAGTTATCGGCCTGTGCGCCGCTCCCTCTAAGGTAGGCGCTGCCGGCGGAAACGAAAAAACGCTCGTTAAAACGAGCGTTCTATGGTGGAGGCAAGGAGACTCGAACTCCTGACCCTTACGCTGCCAGCGTAATGCTCTACCAGCTGAGCTATGCCCCCATGAGGCCGGCCGCCGCTACGGCAACCCGGCGGTATTCAGGGCCTATATTGTGACTCCTCCGAAGCCGTTTTGCGTCCTAAAGTCACAGGGGTGTCGGCGCGAGGACTTAGAAAGGAAGCAAGGGGCCTTTGCAACTCAAAGAGCCCTGGTGCTTACTATTTCGGAGGTTTTACGGAATGACCAACGGTGTACGATTAAATTGCGGCGTCGCGCTCTTCGTAGCGGCGCTGCTCGTCGCGTGCCATGGCATTGGTTCGGGCGGCTACACGCCTTCGGCCGCGCCGGGCGATGCGTCTGGGTCCGACGCGTCCGCGCCGTCGCCGCTTGCTGCAGGCCAATGCTCGGCGCCCAAGCGGAAAGTGCCCGGAAAATACCTTAGCTATTTTGCATTCGGGAACGTCAAAGGGACGACGTTTACAGCGGTCACGGGTAATGACCAAGCGCTCTGGGCGTTGGAAAGCTACACCAAGCCGACGCCAACGCCAAAGCCGACCCCAACGCCGAAGCCGACTCCGACGCCGAAACCAACGCCAACGCCGAAGCCCACTCCGACGCCGAAGCCGCAGAAAGTGTACTATTATTACGGCGCGTTTGCGACTAAGAACAAACAGGCCGGCTGCGCGTACCTCTTTACATCGACCGACGGCAAGCCGCTGCAGGGCCTGAAGTTCAGCGGCGAGACCGCGGGCTTCCCGAACGTAACGGCGCCGTCCAACTCCAAGCTCATCGGCGAGGGAACGATTTCTGCGCTCGTGATCTCGAAGCTGTCGGCCAAAGGCGGCTCCGGTAACATGACGCTCAAGCAGAAGAGTGGCCAACCCTATACCACAGGGTCGATCACGCTTGTCGGACGCCAAGAGATCAACGATGCCATGCGAGAAAAGCGCAAGCTCTGGTCGTTCGATCGATCTCCGTAACCAGTATCTACAGTGACGCAGCCGAATGAGGCTGCGTGCGCCGGGGGCAGTGTGAAGATATTCGTGCCGCTCCCGGCGCCGGGCTCCGGATGTGCTCGATCGTTGCGCCGTAACCGCCGAATAAGTCTTTGCGATGCGCACCCGACGCGCAGCCACTGGAAAGCGAAGGTTCAACGTTCCGGGCGCCCGAAAAAGCGCCAGTAAATAATGCGTTTGGGGATGTAGCTCAGCTGGTAGAGCACCTGCTTTGCAAGCAGGGGGTCGCAGGTTCGAGACCTGTCATCTCCAGAGAAAAAAGCGGAAAGCCTTTTCGGAAGTGGCCTTAACCGTAAGTGCCTCGGCGCCAAACCTTGCGACGCGGGCAGGGCAGGGCCTCGGAACGCCGACTTCCAACGAACAACACCTTTGCGGCCGTCGTAGTCGGAAATCGAATTAGGAGTGCGCGCTATGCGTTCGGAGGGCGGCGCAACGTTATAACGCCTAACCATATTAGCGCCAACGCGTCGATGAAGTAAAGACCGCGAGTCTCGTGTTCCCGCGCTATCCAAAGAACGTTTAACATCGTGACACCCACTACTAAAATTAAAATGCCACGCAGAAGCCGGATTCGATAAGCTCTCATTTACAGCTTCTCCGGCAGAGCGAATACACGGTCGATTAGGCTTTGAACGAAGCGAACATCCGCCTGCGTGAAGCCAGCCGCCTCCATTCTCACGATTATACTTTCTCCAAAGGCCGCCCCAAGCGTGGCGAACGCTATTGGATTTACCCCCTCCGTCAGCGCCTCCATTCCCGGCTTCCAGTGCGCGCCAGGTTGAATCCGAGAACCGTTCGCGCGGATATGATGGTCGACAACGTTTCGCTTGTCTTGTGGAGAAACGAAATCTTTGGAAAACTGATACGTGCCGCGTTTCGGTTTATGGATAAACTGTTCTTTGAGTAGGCTAGTCAAATGATAGTTTATAGTGACTAGCTTAATCCCCGGGAACGCGGCTGCTAACGTTGAAATCGTTACGGCCTTGGGGTTGCGTTCGAAGTACCCGCGTATACGGGCCTTTGTGTCGGATTTCTTCATGGGGTGCCTTTCTTATATTAATTCCCTCATGGTTACCTAAAGAGCTTTGCGGTTCCCTTACCGGAGAAAGGGGTGAGGCAAGGTGCTGCCTGCCGTGGCGTCCGCGTTTTCCCCCGTGCGAGATCCTAGAGTGCGGACGCGATGACCTCAACTGGGCGTAGGCTGCGGCAGACCTTGCGGCTCAAGGAATGCGCGTCGTCAGCCGCAATTACATCGTCAGGCTTTCGGCGCCAGCCGATCGCCACTTCGTCGGGGTCGCGGTTCATAGCCGCACACCGGTATGCTCGTATCTCCATCAAGAAGCCGGCGTAAGCCCCGCGTCACCAAAAGGGGGAGGAAACGATGTTACGATCCGTACCACGAACGAACCGCACGATGGTAGTTTGCATGGTCGCAGCGGGCGCGCTGATTGCGGCATTGAGCGTCAGCGTAGTGCGCGCGGAGCGTGCGAGTCCTGATAAAAGCAAGACGTACAGCTGCAGCGGAGGCACCGCGTGCGTAGAAGGTTCTTCGAGCGGCAGCAGCACGTGGGGCGTTTACGGCACCGGCACAATCGCGGACGGCGTACACGGCGTCACGAGCTCAACCAAGGGTGACTCCGGTACATCCGGCATCAGTACCGCGACGACGGGTTCCGCGCACGGTGTCTATGGCCGCTCTTCGAACGGGCAGGGCGTCTACGGAACGTCGTCGAGCAATAACGGCGTAGAAGGTCAGTCAAGCGCGAGTGGAGGGTCGGGCGTCGCGGGTATCGACCTTGGGACTTCGTCGGGCAGCGGCGATGGCGTCTTCTCGGAGTCCGCCGACATGACGAACGAGTATGAAGCTTTGGAAGCAAAGGCTGACAAGTCCAATACCTATATTTTCGAGGGCTACAACGCCTCGACCGATGCTCTATGCACGATCGACTATAACGCCACGCTTGCGTGCACTGGAGGCGCCGTCTTTAAGAGCCTCCGCACGAGGCACGTTAACGCAGCAGGGCAAAAGGTTCTTGCCTACGCGTCTGAGTCCGCCACGGCCACGATCGAGGATGTCGGAACGGCGAGGATGGTCGCCGGTGTTGCAAACGTTCCGTTCGACGCGGCCTTCGCATCGGTGATGGATCGAAAGTGGTACTACGTCTTTCTCACGCCGCTTGCCGATACGCGCGGACTCTATGTGAGTTCAAAGACCGCGGCAGGCTTCCAAGTGCGCGAGACCCAACGCGGCCGCTCGACGCTCTCGTTCGACTATCGTATCGTAGCGCATCCGATCGACGCAAGAAATGAGAGGCTGCCGGCCGCGCGAGCTATGAGAAGGGCTCGAGGATTAATGCTGCAGGCTCAATAGAGCACAAGTACCAGCACGAGCACCGGTATCAGCCCAAAGCTGCGTAACCGCGCGCTCGTTGGAGAATCGGGTTCGGGCGGGCCTTCTCTCGCATTGCCGCGAAGCGTGGGCCAGAGTCGCCCCGAGCGCCACGCGGTCGTAGCTCAATGGATAGAGCAACAGGCTTCGAACCTGCAGGTTGGGGGTTCGAGTCCCTCCGACCGCGAGAAAACCCTTGCGAGACCCGCTTAGCGCCCGAGACTCGGGCTCGTACTGAGGCTTGTGCTCGTACTCGAACTGCTAGGCACCGCTCCGCAGCTCGAACCCCACGATACAACTCCGCACCACACCGACTGAGCGGTCTGCCACAAGCCGCCCTCGCTCGAGAGGTATGCATCGCCTAAGAACGATTGCACGATAACCGCCAGGAAGAAGAGCAGTCCAAAAATGCCCGTGCCGAGGATGATCTTCGCCAAAGGCGAGGGCTCACGCCTCACGTGCATCGCTGGGAATCCGTGTTCGTCTTGCATTCAATCCTCGCCATTGAAGTGGACGCTACGATTCGTACAGCTGCTATGCTACAACAGCAAGTGCCATCTTACCCCGCTGGATAACAAAGGTAAAGCGGCCTTAATGTCCGATAATATGAGGAAAGCATGCGAGCGCAATCTCACTCTGTTACCCGGAGGCCGCCGCGATTTGCAATTGCCGTTAGAAAGGAAACCCGATGATCACTGGAATGCACGTACTCCTTTTCAGCCGGCATGCGCAAGCAGTGCGGCGATTCTTGAGCGATGTGCTCGAGATGCGCTCGGTCGATGCGGGCGAAGGGTGGCCGATCTTTGCCGCACCCCCGGCCGAGTTGGCCGTCCACCAGACCGAAGATGAGCCCGAACACGAGGTCTATCTTATTTGCGACGACGTGCACGCGATGAAAGAGCGGCTCGCCGCACGCGGGGTCGAAACGGAGCCGATCGCCGAACGAGGATGGGGTCTGGTGACGACGATCGTTCTGCCCGGCGGCGAACGGCTTGGACTTTATGAGCCGCGCCATCCGTCGCCGCTGACCATCGAAGGCCGCGCGCAATGAGGTGGCCTCTGCCCGCACTCCTCGCGGCACTCTGCAGCGCCGCGGCCGCGCCGGCGGCCGCTGCGCCGACCATGACCCAAGTATTGACGGCCTCCTTTGCCCTGCGCGATCTCGGCGGCGTGAACCTTGCTCCAGCCGGCGACGCCGTCGCCTGGGACGAAAGCTTTCACAACCCAGCCAACCTGCTGCACTCGCCGCGTTACACCTCGATCTACGTCGCGCCGCTGGAAAGCGGGAAGCGATTCCGTCTGACCGCCGGCAGCGCAAGCGGTCTCTACGATGAGGAGAACCCGGTTTGGTCGCCCGACGGCAGTAAGATCGCGTTTCTCTCCGATGCCCGCTCCAAGGGACAGTCACAGATTTTCGTTGCACGTTCTGACGGATCGGGCGCGCGGCAGCTCGGCCGCCTGAGCGGAAACGCGCAACGCCTCACGTGGGCGCCCGACGGCAGAGCCCTTGGCATCCTCTATATTCCCTCGGCGCATCGCAAGGCCGGCGCGCTGGCGCCGGGAGCGCGCGATGTCGGCGTCATCGGCTCAACCGTCGACGAGCAGCGTTTCGCCATCGTTGATGCATCGAGCGGCAACATTCGGCTCGTTACGCCCGGCGATAGCTACGTTTACGAGTACGGCTGGTCGCCGGACGGCCGGCAGATCGCCGTGACCTACGCAAAAGGTAACGGGGACAACAACTGGTGGATCGCGCGGCTCGCGCGCGTCGACCTGGCGGACGGAGGGCTGCACGACCTTTACGCACCGGCGATTCAGCTCAACGATCCGCAGTGGTCGCCCGATGGAAAAACGATCGCCCTCATCGGCGGCATCATGAGCGATTTTGGCTCGACCGGCGGCGATCTCTACCTCGTCGACGCGCAGAGCGGGGCCGCGCGAAACCTCACCGACGGCGACCGCTTCTCGGTGCAGTCGCTACGCTGGAACGACGCCGCGAGCCTCGACGTCGTCGCGCACGTCTCCGGAACGATGCAGCTGATGCAAATCGACGCCGCCACCGGAAAGCAAAGCCATCCGTTTACGCCGGGGGAAGAGTCGCTCTGGAGCTGGTCGACCGCGCGGCACGGCGCAGTGATCGCGCTGGTTCGGGCGTCGTTCGACGATGCGCCCGAAATCTGGGCGGGAAACCCCGCTTCGCTTCGTCAGATTTCGCACAGCAACGCAAACGCGCGGCGCCTCTACGGAAAGGCGGTCTCGCTGCAGTGGAAGAGCGACGGTGTGGACGTCGGGGGCTGGCTGGTCTACCCGCTCGATTTCGACGCCAACAAGACGTATCCAATGGTGACGATGATTCACGGCGGTCCTTCGGCGGCGACGGTGCCCGGTTTCGGCAACCGCAATGTCAGCGCGCTGTGCTCCGCGGGCTACTTCGTGTTTATGCCGAATCCGCGCGGCAGCTTCGGTCAGGGTGAAGCGTTCACCCGCGCTAACATCAAGGATTTCGGTTACGGCGATTGGCGTGACGATCTCTCCGGAGTCGATGCGGCGATCAAGGCCGCGCCGGTCGATTCCAACCGTCTCGGGCTGATGGGATGGAGCTACGGCGGCTACATGGCGATGTGGGCCGAGACCCAGACGAACCGCTTCAAAGCGCTGGTCGCCGGCGCCGGCATCGTCAACTGGCAGTCGTACTACGGACAGAACAAAATCGACCAGTGGATGATTCCGTTCTTCGGCGCGTCGGTCTATGCCGATCCGGCCGTTTATGCGAAGAGCTCGCCGATCACGTTTATCGGGCAGTCGAAGACGCCCGTGCTGATTCTGCAGGGCGAGCGCGACGAAGAGGTTCCCGCGCCGCAGGCCTTCGAGTTCTGGCATGCGATGACCAGCCTGCACGTACCCGCGAAGCTCATCGTCTACGCCGACGAAGGCCACGGACCGCAAAAGACCTCAAACCAAATCGATATCCTCACGCAAACCGTGGGCTGGTTCAATCGGTATCTGTCGACCGCCCGATAGCGCGTTCGGCTTGCGATTTCTGGCTAGACCAGGCGATGGCTCGGGTGCTAAGATAAAGCGGCTTATGGTGACCATCACGTCTGGCGTACTTGGCGCACCTTCTTCTTGCGAGCAGGCGTATGGCAGCTGCTAAAGCCGTTGCACTGCTCATGCTCGTTTCGCTCACGCTCAGCGCCGGGCTTCAGGTCAACTTCGACCACCTCATCGCTACGCTCAAAAACATCCCGCTGCTCGTCAAAGCGCTGATCGCAAACTTCGTAATCGTCCCGCTCTTGGGGGTGCTGCTCGCCCGGCTCTTTGCGCTGCCGCCGGAGATCGCGACCGGTTTTCTTTTGATGGCGATCGCTCCGGGGGTCCCGTTTGTGCTGGCCTCGGTACGCAAGCGCGGCGGGAGCCTAGGCCTGGCCGTCGAGCTCGCCGCGGTATTGCCGCTCGTCTCGATCGTCACCGTCCCGCTGACGGCGCATTACGTGCTGCCGACGGCGGAGGCTGCGGAGCTGCCCCTGAGCCATTTCGTCGTCACGCTCGTTCTCTTCCAACTGCTTCCTTTGCTGATCGGAATCACGATCGGTACGAAGCTCCCGAATATCGCGCCGCGGCTCTCGCGCATCTCGCAGATCGTCTTCCTGCTGACCGTCCTCGTCGTCGTCATTCTGCTAGCGCCGAAGCTCGCCGCCGGCGTCGCGGCGGTCTACGGCTCGCGCGGTATGTGGGCAATGCTCTGCATCTCGGTCCTCGCGATGCTCACCGGCTTGCTTCTCGGCGGCCCGCTGCCCAAAAACCGGCGCGTGCTCGGCATCGGGACGACGCTGCGCAACATCGGGCTCTGCCTGGTGATCGCGACAACGAGCTTCCCCGGCACGCTCGTCGGTGCTGCGGTGCTGACGTACCTGCTGATTCAGTTCGTCATCGTGACAATCGCTGGTGTGTATTTCGTCAGGTTAACCAAGGAGGCTGCAGCGTGACGCCGCTGATCTTCTCTCAGTTTGGATTCAAAACGCTGACGATTGTCGACTACATCTCCCTGATCGCCGCGACGACGAACGCGTTCAACGGTGCGCTCCTCGCGCGCCGCCCCGACCACTACAGGCATTTCACCGTGATCGGCGTGGTCGTGCTGGGTTATGCGGGCGGCATCGGCGGCGGCATCGTGCGCGACATCTTAGTGAACAAGGTTCCGGCGCCGCTGACAAATCCGTGGTATCTGATTCTGTGCTTGAGCGCCGCCTGGCTGGCGATCATGATCGATTTCGGCAGCGCGCAGAAATTCAAAGACGGTCTCTTTCAGTTTATGACCGCCTTCTCGCTGCCGTGGTACGCGATCGTCGGAGCGCAGGCGGCGCTCGCCGCCCACCTCGGCTATGCGGCCGCGGTGATCATCGGCGTCATCGCCACGACGGCCGGCCGCTGGATCATCGACACCGCGTGCCTCGTCGTTCCCAAGCAGCTCGTCCGCGGCGAGTTCTTCATGGTGGCGGCGATACTCACGGGGACCGTCTACGTCATCCTCAATGCCGCGATGGGCGTTTCGGTGATCGTCTCGACGTTGATCGCGTTTTTCGTCGGCTTTGGATTCCGCCTCACGTGCCAGACGCTGGGCTGGGAGGAATGGGAGCCGTGGGAGCCCGAGCCGCTGACCGAGGGCGAAAAAGCCCGCAAGACGCTAGGCGAGGGATTACAAGCCGAGCTCAATCGCAACGGAGGAGATTCATAGTTGAGCAAGACCGCCGAGAAGCCGCAGTCAACGCCGCTGGTAACGCACCGCGAATTCAAGCTGCTGCTAAAGCCGGAGAAGTTTCCCAACCGCCGCGCGCTGCTCGACTTCGGCGAGCTGCTGCGGCACCAGGCCGAAAAACTCGGCGTGCACTACGAGCCGGTCGAATCGGTCGACTCCCAGTTGCGCATCGTCCAGTTTTACGATACGCAGAATCAAGATCTCCGCAAGAACAAACTCATCTTTCGTACGCGGCAGATCCGTCAGGGCGGCTGGCCTGACGAAAGCTGGGAGCTCACCTTCAAGTGCCGCGCGCCGGAGTACGAAAAGGCGGCATCCTTCGACACCGACACGAAGATGATGCAGCTGCAGAAGAAGAAGTTCAAAGAAGAGCTGGTTCGCGGCGAGGATCCCGGTACGATGACGAGCATCTTTTCGAACAACGTGATCGTCGAGTATCCCGAGGTGCAGATGACGTTCCCGTTATCGCGCCTGGCGGCCGCGCTGCCGCACCTCGCAACGCTCGGCCTCAACATGGACGAGCCGCTCTCGATCGTCGCCGGCGCGAAGGTCTTTGAGATTCAGTCGAACCTTGGAACGCTTTCGTTCGGGCACGGCGTCACGGCGACGGCGTCGCTGGCGCTGTGGGCGCGCCCCGTCACCGATCGCTTCGAGCCGCTGATCGCCGAGTTCGGTTATTCGACGCACGTGCGCGGCAAAGAGAAGGAAGAGCTCGGGCAGAAGGCGGCCGACGACTTCTTCAAGGCCCTTCAGATTCCGCTGCGCGACTATTTGAGCGAAGGGTCCACGAAGACGGCGCTGATTTACGGCGACGAGGGCTCCTAACGCCGTTTCGGCTGCGGGCGTGCAAACGCGATCTGACGACGCGATCGACGAGTCGCTCTTGCGGGACCCCCTCGAGCGCCCCATCTTCATTGCCTCGGTTTCGCTAAACTTCGTCTTGATGGCGGTGGCGCTAATCCTGGTGTTTTACACGCCCGGCTGGCTAAAGTCGCACGCGCTGCTCAACAAAGACATCACCTTTCTGCGGATTCTCGCCGTCACCGCGCTCGTCGGCATCCCGCTGCTCGTGCTCAATCGAAACCGCCGCGAATCGGCCGTGCGCGGAAACTCGGTGCGCCTCTCTGAGGGGCAGTTTCCCGAGGTTTACGCCATCCTGCGGGATCACTGCCGGCGCTTGGGTATGACCGACCTGCCCGAGATCTTCCTCACAGCGGGCTCGATCCAGCCGTACTCGCAAGCGTTTTCATCCTGGCGTGAGAAGTACATCGTGCTGCACCAAAACATCTTCGAGATCGACGATCGCAAGACGATGGACGTGATCTCCTTCGCGATCGCTCACGAGCTCGGCGCGATTCGCCTCCAACAAACGGCGGTCTGGAACGAGATGCTGCTGACGTACATCAGCTCGGTCAAGTGGCTGCGCTCCCCGCTCGAGCGGGTACGGATGTTCTCGCGCGATCGCTACGGTGCGGCGCTGGCGCCCACGGGATTTCGCGGTTTGCTCATCAATGCGGTCGGCCGCCGCCTCATGGACCAGGTCAACATCGACGATTACTTTGCGCAGCTGCGAAGCTACGGCGGCTTTTGGTCGGCGGTGAACGTTTTCTTCGAACCGAAGCCGCAGGTCCTCACGCGCCTGCGCCGCCTGCGCGATGCCGGCTACCGATACATCCCTCACCAGCCGAGCGTATAGAGAAGTGCAGCCGCGCCGGTTCACCCTCGGCTTCGGGCCGGGGTTGGTCTCCGGCGCCTCGGCGAACGATCCGACGACGGTCGGCTCGATCGCGGTCGTCGGCGCGGCGACCGGATACGGCCTGACGTGGCTCGTCGTTTTGCTGCTGCCGATGCTCGCGATCGTTCAGGCGATCGCGGCATCGGTAGCCGCCGCCTCGGGAATGAGCCTGCAGCAGGCGATCACGCGCACCTGCGGACGCCTCCCGGCAATCGTGAGCGCGGCCGCCATCGTAAGTATCAGCCTCTTTACGCTGGGCGCCGACGTTGCGGCGGGGGCGCAGGCGCTCGCGCTGCTCTGCGGCATTCCCTACTATCTGCTCGTCGTGCCGATCGTAGCGGCCGGGTGTTGGGTGCTCGCGACGAAGTCGTACCTGCGCATCGAACGCGTCCTCGCCTCGCTGACCCTGATCTTTCTGTGCTACGTTGCGAGCGCGATTTTGGCGCGGCCGAATTGGGGCGACGTGCTGCACAGTATCGTGCTGCCGCACTTTTCGCTCACGCCCGTGTACCTCGTTGGCGCGCTCGCGCTGTTGGGCACGACGCTGACGAGCTACGTCTATTTCTGGGAATCGATCGAGATCGCCGAGCGGCGCGCGGCCGGCTCGGAAGTTAGAGCGGCCCGCTACGACGCCGCGATCGGCATGCTGGTCGCGGGTTCGAGTTTTCTCTTTATCTTAATTGCCACCGCCGCGACCTCCGGGATGCACCACGCCGCGATCCTCACGGCGGCCGGCGCGGCGGCCGCGTTACGGCCGCTTGCGGGCGGCTGGGACCAGCGATTGTTCGGAGTAGGTCTGTTTGCCTCGGCCGCGATCGCGATTCCGGTGATCTCAGCGACCAACGGTTACGTCGTTGCGCAGCTCCTCGATCTTCCGGCGAGCCTAACGCTGCGTCCCGCGCAGGCACCGGTATTCTACCGCGCGATTTTTCTCTCGCTAGCGTTTGCCGGCGTCTTGGCGCTGCTGCCGATCCCGATGATCTCGCTGCTCTATTGGGTCTCCGTCGCCGCCGGCGTCGCGACGCCCATTACCTTGACGCTGACGATGATCGTCGCGCAGAATCGCGAGCTGATGCGTGGGCGCCCGATCGCCCTGCCGCTCGCGTGCTCGGGCTGGGCGATCGTTGCGTTCGTTACGCTTTCCGCAGGGAGCGTACTTTTCGTGGCGCTGCGGCCCACGCTTCACCTCTGAGCAACGTTTATTCGGGGCCTAAGAGAGAGGCGGGCGGCGCCTGGCGAATCTTCCGTACGGCCCAAGGGCTTCAGGAAGGGAGATACGGCGCATGAAGAGGTTTGGCGATGTTTGACTGGCAGAAGCAGACGCAGCTTTTCGACTACGTCGACCAAATGATCGCGGCCGAGGCTGCCAAATACGATTCTGGGACGCCGATCCGCGAGGGCCTCGACCGCCTCAAAGCCGTGGTCGACTCGCAGCGCGTCCTCGCGGATAAAATGAAAACCGTCGCCCCGGAGAACGCGCAAGCGCTCTTTGCCGAGATGGCGGCCGCCCACGCGAAATACCTTCGTGCGCTAACGGTCTGCACCGAGTTGATGCAGCAAGCCGGGATGGACTACAACCGCGATCTGTTGCGCAAACTCCAAGAACTCGGCTTTCCCGTCAGCTAGGCTCCCGCGCGCCGCCCCGTCGAGGGCTAAGACGGAACTGGGGCATGGCTGGCGAACATTTCGCTGCGTAAACCTCAGTAAGGAGTCACCCAGCGATGGAACGCTATTATTTTATTCGTGGCGCGGGATTAATCTGCGCGCTGATTTTTCTTTCGGGATGCGGGGGGCAGAGTATTGGTGCGATTCCCCTCCATCCAGCAGTCGCGCAGACGCAAATCGATGCCGCAAACCGCATCTACGGCAGCAGCGGTGCGATCAAGCACATCGTCATCATTATCCAGGAGAATCGCACCGTCGATAATCTGTTCAACGGCCTTCCGGGAGCAGACACCGTGCAATCGGGCAAGAACATGCGCGGCCAGACGGTCGCGCTCCAGGCGATCTCTTTGACGGCACGCTACGACATGTCGCATCGACATCATGCGTGGTTGAACGACTTTGACCGCGGTGTGATGAACGGGTTCAATTCGGAGCCTGAGAACTGCTACGTACCCGGGGACTGCCCGCCTTCGCAGGTGGCATCGTATGGTTACGTGCCACGCACGCAGGTTTGGCAGTACTGGGAGATGGCACAAGCCTATACCTTTGCCGACAAACTCTTTCAGTCAAATGAAGGCCCGAGTTTCCCCGCGCATCAATACCTCATTAGCGGCACATCGACGATCAGCAACGGCTCTCCGCTAAAGGCTGCCGACAATCCCGGCGACACGAATGGCATATCACACCAAGGCGGCTGCGATTCGGTCAAATCGACCAGAGTGTTGACGATTGACCCTGCCGGAAATGAAGGGAAGCCGGTATTTCCGTGCTTCGATCGAGAGTCCATCATGGACTTGATGAACCAGAGCGGGATCTCGTGGACGTACTACCAGCAGAGCGGCGGAGCCGGCCAGTTTCATGCTCCGGATGCTATCAAGAAGATTCGATATGGGCCTTCGTACGACAATGTGAAGTGGCCGTCGGCAAAAGTCTTGCACGATATCCACAAGGGACGGCTCGCACAGGTTGTTTTCGTTACCCCAAGTGCTAAAGATTCCGATCATCCGGCGCATAACGATGGTACCGGGCCATCCTGGGTAGCTTCGATCGTTAACACGTTAGGCAGAAGCAAATACTGGAAGTCAACGGCAATTATTGTGACGTGGGATGACTGGGGCGGCTGGTACGATCACGTACGGCCTCCCGTTTACAATTCATACGAGCTCGGCTTCCGGGTCCCGATGATCGTGATTTCACCCTACGCACGGCGCAAGTATATATCGCACACGCAGTACGAGTTCGGCAGCATACTGAAGTTCGTCGAAGAGACCTTCGCTCTGGGCAGCCTAGGAACCACCGACGTACGGGCAGCCAGCATCGCGGACTGCTTTAAGTTCGCCTCGAGGCCACTGGACTTCATACCAATCCGGACGAAGCTTCCTCCGGAGTATTTTGAACGGTTGCCGATCAGCGATGAGCCCGTAGACGACGACCAATAGGAAAAACGGGGCGGACGCATGCGCGCCCGCCCCGTTCTAGCCTTGGCCTAAACCGGATTTAGTAGGCTTTGTCGGTCTTGGGGGTTCCCCACCCGGCCGGACCGGAGTACTGTCCGAACTGGTTGGTGCCGGCCTGGCAGAGATAGCTCCCGCTGCAGCTGCCGTCCGTGCCGCTGGTGATCTTGTGAAGGTCCTTCTTGAGGGCCTTCTTCTTGAGCTGCCAGAAGCTCTCGCCGGCATTGAGCTTGGCGCTGTTGCCCTTGAGGGCGACGATGCCGGCGGTGAACGGCGAAGCGACGCTGGTTCCGCAAACCGGTGTCCATACGCTGTACTCGCTGATGTAGACTGCTACGCCGGGGCTGCATCCCGACTGCGAGGAGATATCGGAATCGGTCCGGCTGGTGCAGCTCGGGTCGTGCTGCCACGAGGGCTTGGAGACGCCCGGGCTTCCGACGATGCTCGAGCTGGCGCAGCCGGCTCCCGCGTCGGGCCAAACGGATTCGGTAAACTTGTTACCGCTGACTTCCAGCTGCGTACCGCCGACGGCGATTACGCTGTCGAGTACCGACGGGCCGCCGATCTGGTTGTAGGCCTCGTCACCCGAGGACGCAAGATACGCGATGCCGGGTGAGTTGAAGAAGTTGGTGAAGTTCGAATCGCCGCAATCCCAGTTGCCGTAGCAGATCCAGCTGTTGCTGAGAATTGTTGCACCGAGCGTAACCGCTTCTTTTTCTGCCTGTTCGAAATCGCTGATGCCGTCATTGGCTTCCATCAGCATAACGGTGCACTTCGGGCAAGAGGCGGAGATCATCTCGATATCCAGGGCCGTTTCAACGCACCAATCGTAGTTTTGGCAACTGGCAGGATAGCCGCTCTGCTGGCCGTTCTCGTTGTACTTGATCAGGGTACCGGCGGGCAGCCCAAAGGTGCTGCGGTACGTCGCGAAGTCGGTCGCGGCGTTGGCGAGGTCGCCGGCCTCGATCACGGCGACTTTGGTGCCGGCTCCGTTCTTGAGCTGGCTCGTGAGCTTGTAGGCAGACTCGAGTTGTTGAGCGGTGAATCCGCAACTGGACGTCGGCGAGCAGGCCGGCGAAATGCCGTTGTGCAGAACTTCGAGCGCCAAGCAGGTGGGTTTGCCGACGACTTGCGGGCAGACCGCCTTCGCGAGATGCATCCGCTGCCATTGCGGGGCGACTCTGTTTACGAGGGTAGCGGCCTGCGAACCGCCGGATGTTGCCGGCACGTTCGAAGTGCCGCCCGCGCTACACGCGGAAATTGTCAGCGCCGCAGCGATCGGCGCCAAAATTTTTAAAGATCGAATCACAGAAGCTCCTTATTGCAAAATGTGAGGGTCCGTCTGGGGAAGTCCCTATTCATGGGGCGTTACTCTCCTGACCTGCCCCTCGCTCCCTTGCTTGCTCGTTCTTCTGATACTGAGCCGTCCCTTGGAGGAAGGCTTCCCACCGCGCGGCATCTCTGGGGGGTGCGGCCCGTGTTTCGGCTTGCGGCTTTGGCTGCGTCTTTTACGTGGGCGGCGTGCTCGTCGAGCTCCGCTCTCCCGGCGCTTCCCTCAGGGCGAAGCACTGATTTCGTTCAAGCGGCGAACGCTGCCGGAAAGATCCGCCACGTCGTGTGGATCGTCCAGGAGAATCGCAGCTTCAACGACTTGTTCGAAGGATACCCGGGCGCGAGAACGTCGCCGACGGGCAAGGACTCGCACGGAGACACGATTACGTTGCACCCGGTCCCCCTTACGACCGTCTACGAGATCGACCATTCGGCGTTCGCGATGTTCAGCGCGTGCGACGGAAAGGGTAAGCTTCCCGGGACGAAGTGCCGCATGGACGGGTTCGACCTCGAGCGCGAGTACGGATCTCTCGACGGCCAATATGCCTACGTGCCGCGCTCCGAGACAAAGCCATACTGGGCTATGGCGCACGAGTGGGCGCTGGCCGATAAGATGTTTGCCTCCCAACTTGATGAAAGTTTCGTAGCGCATCAATACATTATCGCGGCGCAGGCCGACTCGAGCGTCGACGTGCCGATGGCGTCACTTTGGGGCTGCGGCGGTTCAAAATCCGAGAAGGTCGAGACGATCGACTCACAACGTAAGTATGGCGCGTTGCAGCGGCCTTGCTTCGACTATACAACGCTTGGCGACGAGCTGGACAAAGCCGGGTTGACGTGGCGGTTCTACACGAGCCGCTATCGAAAGCCGCTCAGCGGGTATTGGTCCGGATACCAGGCGGTGCGCCACATTTTCCGCGGCCCCGATTGGAAGACCAACATCCTCACCCCGCAAAAGACGTTTTTGAGCGACGTTCGAAACGGAAAGCTTGCAAGCATGACGTGGATTACGCCGCTCTGCCCCGACTCCGATCATCCGTTGTGCGGCGGCGGCTTCGGCCCGTCGTGGGTGTCGTCGGTCGTCAATGCTGTGGGGGAGAGCAAGTTTTGGAGCACGACCGCGATTTTCGTACAATGGGACGATTGGGGAGGCTGGTACGATCCGGTGCCGCCCCCCTTTAAGGACTACGATGGCCTCGGCTTTCGCGTACCGCTGATCGTGATCTCGCCGTATGCCAAACAGAACCATGTTTCTCACGTGCAGTATGAAACTGCCGGCGTGCTGCGCTTCGCGGAGGACGTTTTTGGTTTGCAGCATCTCGCCGCGTCGGACACGCGCGCGACCTCGCCGGCCGGGGACTGCTTCGATTTTACGCAAATGCCGCGCAAGTTCGTTCCGATAAAATCGCCGCAAGGCGAGTCGTTCTTTCTGCGCCAGGCCCCCGACCCGCGGATTCCAGACGAAGAGTAAGCAAGGTCGGCGGCACCAGTCCGATAAAGAAGCGTAACCAACGATCGTTTCTAGTTATCCAGTGATCGTTTCTACTTATAAGGGAGCAACCTCAGTGAATATGACCAGTTTAATGAGATACGCCGGCGCCGTTGGTGCACTTGCGATACTTTCGGCGTGCGGCGGCGGCTCGTCGGTCGCGCCGTCAAGTCCCGTGCTCAGCGGCGCACACATAGGTCGCACGGCGTCGGTGAACGGCCGGCTGGTGACGGCAGCGCACCCGAATCTGAGTGCGATGCAGCGTTACCCGGCGATCGTTCCTGACCAAGCGGCGAAGAAGAAGTCGAAGTACTTCGAGTACGTCATCAGCTTTTACGGCAGCTTCGCCAGCATCTTCAACTATCCGAAGAGCAATAATCAAATCGGTACGATCAACGACGTCGGCGGCCAGGGGTGCACGAACGTCCTCTACGGCTACGGTAAGAAAACCTTCTGGATCGTTGCCGCCTATAACCAGATAACGGATTACCAGGTCCCCCAGAAGCCCTTAAAGACGCTCTCGGTTTCCGACGGCAGTATGCCATCGAGCTGCGCCATGAATACCAGCGGCGACCTTGCAGTTGGAATCTTGGACGGGCCGTCTGAGGGCGACATCGTCCTCTACAAGGGCGCGAAGGGCGCTGGTAAGTTCATAAAGACGCCGTTGGCCGAAGAGTTCTTCGACGGCTACGACAACAAGGGAAATCTCTTTTTCGACGGCTTTACCGGCAGCGGTGATTTTCAGCTCGACGAGCTCCCGAAGGGCAGCAGCACGGCCAAAACTATCGCGACGAGCAACACGATCTTGTTTCCTGGCTCCGTGCAGTGGGACGGCACGTACATGACCGTCTTCGATCAGGAAGCAAACAACCTGTACCAGTACTCGATCAGCGGAACGACCGCGACGCTGAAGGGCACCGTATCGTTCTCGGGTTCCAGCGACTGCGCGCAGACCTGGATTGCGACGGGTGTTGTCTACTGCGGGGACGCAGGTAACGACAACGGCTCGGTCTTCAAATATCCTGCCGGCGGCTCGCCGCTTGCGGTCTTTACGGGGAGTTTCGACGAACCGCTCGGCGTGGTGGCAGCGAAGAAATAACCTGCGGTTCTACCAACGAGGTCAGATCGAAGAGCACCGGGATTCAAATATGCCGGTGCTCCAGTCTGTCTCGGGATAAGTTCGGCGCGCAGTGCGCTCTAACCAGCTGAGCTCACGGCCCGGCAGTACGTGAAGTACGGCCGCGGGTTCGGAGTACAGCGCGACGCCGCCGTTAGCCGTATCGGATACGGCGAGCGTTTCGGTCACTGGATCGACGGAACGGAAGCGGAAAGTGCCATTCGTTAGAGGCTGGAACGACGATGCCGATTCGACGCCGTCTGCGCGTATTCGCGGATCGCCGTGCTGGCGATCACGAAGGCGTTCGCAGTGCGCCGTTCGTTATGCGGATGCGCTGCGCAGGCCGGGAAAGATGTCGAAAAGAATGCGCTGATGTAGTCGGTGACGAAGCCGTCCATTGACGGCGTGGCCGAGTCTACGGGTGCGTTGAACGGCGGGACCATCTTCGCCAGCGGCACGTTGCGGTTCTGCTGGTTCTGTATGCCGAACAGATCGGTGTTGATGTGCGGATACTCTTCACCCGGATCCGGCGTCGGCGTGTTCATGTTCGATGCGATACCGTACGGTACGAGCTTACGGTCGGCGCCGTGCTGGGCCCATTCGGGAATGGGGTTGCTGAGATTCTTCCCAATGACGCCTTCGAACGAAGGAACCTCTCCCGGCTGATAGAGGCCTCCGAGCACGTGTCAAAGGAACGATTCTCGAACATGATCACCACGACGTGATCCATAGCGCTTTGCCTGTCGGGAGCTTTCGAGCCGCCCGCGCGCGCAATGCTGGGGAATCGCCGCGCCGACGGCGGCCAGACCGACATCTTTTGCGAACTCGCGGCGGGTGAGGTTATTGCTCAATGGTAGATGTAGTTCGATGCTTCGTAGAGCGTTGCTATGCGATCGAGCGATTCGTGAGCGTAGTGGCCGACGACGCGGCCCTCGAGGCCTTCGCCGGAAATGCGGACGTGCTCGCCGACCTTCAGCTCGGCTCCGGGAACGTTGTGTTTTGCCATGGCGATAGTCTACACGATGTTCATTGGCGTGGAAATGGTGCTCCCTCGAAAATTGTTCCCCTGATCGGGATGTCGCCGAGCGACTCGGCATCGACGGCGTACGGATCTTCGGCGAGGACAGTGAAGTCGGCGAGCTTTCCCGAGGTGACGCTGCCGCGTTCGTTCTCGAGCCCGAGCACGAAGGCCGCGTCGATGGTAGTGGCGCGCAGCGCCTGATCGAGGGTCGCTTGCTTTTGGCGAGTTGCGCGTCCGCCGGCGGGGACGGTTGTCGCTTCGGGCAGGGGACGAGTCCATCGTCACGATTTTTTTCGCACTGTGGACGGTGATCGGGGAACTCATCTGTGCGCCATCGTTACGGGCGTGGCTTTTCCGCGGCGAGTGCGGCGCACGCTTTTTCGATCCGCTGCTTTCGCGCCGGCGGCGCGCCGGCTTCGTTGATCCAGTCGATGAAGTCCCTGCGGGCCATCGAGTCGAGGCCGCGCCAATGCGCCTTCGCTTTCGGCGCCGAGCCGAGGGCCGAGTGAAAGTCGAGCGGCACGACGGCGAAGCAGCACGGACGGCGTTTTCCCGAAGCCAGCCGCGAGGGCACGCTGTCGACGCGGCGTTTGCGGGTCTCCGGCTGTTTGGCCGAATCGATCCAACTGATGAAATCGCGGCGTCCGATGGGCGTCAGATCCGCCCACCTCGCCTGAGCGTCGGGATCGGCTGCAAGCACGGCGCGGAGATCCGCCGGCACGGGCGGTTCCGAATCTTCTTTGGCAGGTTTGGAAGCAAGCTTGTTCATCAAAAACGCTCGCGGTCACGTTTTGACCGGAGCTCGGGAGAATTCCCTTTCGCGTCGCGCTTTGTCGTGCCACAACAAGTCAGGGCGAGCGGCTGGATATAACCGTGCAGCCGGCGCAGCAATGGCTTGGCTATCCCTACCGTCTTCCGATTAAGGGAGAAAGCGGTTTCATCTCGCTGTTTCCGAGACCTCGGCGACTCCCAAATAACCTCGCCGCTCGCCGTTGTAGCTACCGCCGTTCTTTCCATCGAAGCTCGGCACCGCGCAGCACGGAGAAAATAAACGCCGTGGTAAGTCCGATGAGGATCACGCCGTTGAGTGCCTCGAGCGCGCCTAAGAACTGCCAATGCGCAGTCAAGTAGACGTCCGCGTGGCCGAACGTGGTCATCGCTTCAAGTGAGTAGAGCATCGCTCGCGAGAAGTCGGGCAAGGCACCGATCGTGACGTAGACGACGGCCCAGAACGCCGCCTCGACGGCGAGCAAGAAGGTTGCAAACAATACGACCGCGCCCATCGCGAAGCCGAACACGAGGCTAAACGCTTCCTCATCGTAGTGTTTTGCGACCGTAGCGATCATCCGATTACGCGCGCCGAATAGCGCGAACGATTGAACGATAACCGTCACGACGATGAGCGGTATGCCCCAGGCCCAATCCGGAAGCCAGTGCACGTCGAGACTATCCCTGGTGACCGGCGCTTGCCGGCGGAGGCTCGGGTGGAACGTATTCCTCCCTCGCCACGTAGCGGTATCGCGCCGCATGCAAACGATGCATGCGCGTGAATACCTGCCGCTTCGATTCGAAGAACGCGTTGAGGCCCGACCAAAAGCCGCCGTAATGGCGCCGCTCTTCGATGTACGCTTTGATGTTGACGCGGTCCATCAATCTCCTCCCGATGGTGTTTATCAGCAGTCCTCAGAAACCCGTGGGCAATAGAACCGCGCTTTAGCGCGGTCGGCTTCGGCTCAAAGCTTGCGCCGAGCGGCGAACCGATCGGCCAAACGGATCCTCTCTTTGTTCTGGTACCTTTCTTTCAGACAAATAAAAACGTTGGCGTTGACGTCCGCGCTCGGCAAAGACCTTAAAAAGCTCTTCGGTTCGCTTGGCAGTGGGGGTCTCGCCGACATTCGCATTTTGGGAGGCGAAGTATTACGGCGCAATCTTCGATGACTTTGAGAACCTGTATCGCGTCGGCTGGTCGTGGATGCGCGAAGACCGCGTCCATCTGGACCCACATCGCGGAGCGGCGTTCGACAGCGTGCATTGGGGGCCCGAGCAAATGGACCTTAGCGGTGTGCCTCCGCAATATGCACATCGTTATCACCGGGCCTCGATTTACAATATGGCCGGCCGCATGCGCGTCGTGACCCTTCCCAAACCGATGGCGTACGCAATCCTCTTAGCTGTGGGGCTCTTCGTGCGCCGCGGCGATCAGTTGCGCCCCGGCATGGTGGAACTCCTTACGCTGCTGACCGTGATAGCGCCCCGCTTTCTGCCGCAGGCGCAACTCGCGCGCGCACCAAGTGGCGGTGGCCTGCGGAAGCCTTTTAAAGAAGCTGCTCGCATCTTGCCGCGACGGTATATGTCAAAGCAAACGCGGCTGGCGCTTATTGCCGAGCACCTTCAGAGTTGGTGCGACATGATCTGCATGGGATACGCCGACTACGCGCGGCTCGCGCTGTACTCCCAAGGCGGATTCGTGGGAACACCCGGTGAGAATGAAGATATTTGGAAATGGCAACGCGTCGATCCACTGACGATCGATGATCTGCGCTAAATGAGACCATAAACACAAAAGATGCCCCCGATCGGCGGTCACCGATCGGAGGCGTCGCACCCGGAGGTACTAGCTCCAGATGCAACAGCAGAGTACATCGCTCTATCCCCCGCTGCAAGTCCGCGCAGGCGTTCTGGTCGTAGACGGCTACGGTATTGCCATACGGGTCCTGAACCGCGCAAAGTGCGCGAAGCTTGCCGTACAGCACGCGCAGCGCAATGCCGAAGCCGTCCACGACTAGGACGCCTGCGCGGACTTGCAGGGGGGGATATAAGGGCGTAAAGTTCTGCTGTTGCAATTTCGACAAGAGCGAACGCGACCGGCTCAAGCGGTCGCTCAAGACCTTCGGCAGCGCGACGAGCTACGGCATCTTCGCGCAGATGGATCGCAAGGAAACCACCAA
>DATDHW010000030.1:0-13195 GCA_036521375.1 Candidatus Cybelea sp. | reverse complement strand
GGGCATGCCAACGCGCTCTTCGCCGGCCTTATTCTGCTGGCGTCTCTCTCTTGGGCGCTGGGCTCGGTTTTCGTCGGACGCGAGCATCACCACCCCTTCACCGCCTCGCTCGAGATGAGCATCGGAGGTGCGCTCTGCATCATCGTCGGGCTCGCAAGCGGTGAGGCGTCGCAGCTGCATGTCGCGGCCATCTCTGCCGCCTCGTTATGGGGTATGCTCTGGCTGATCACCGGCGGCGCACTCGTTGGATACAGCGCGTATGCCTATGTGGTCCGCGTGCTTCCGACGGCTACGGTCGCAACCTACGGTTACGTCAATCCCATCGTCGCCGTAATCCTCGGCGCGCTCGTGCTCGGCGAGCGGGTGACCTGGAACGTTTTGCTGGGCGGGGTAGCGGTCGTGCTCTCCGTGATCTTGATTCTCTTGGGCAGCCGCGATGTCTCCGAGGAACTGCGCGCCTGATGCGTTGCGCGCTAACGCGCGAGCTCGGCGCGGGTGTCGACGTCGAAGAACGCGCCTTCGTCCTCGCTGCGCAGCGCGCGGCGGACGAGCGCCGGATCCCCGCGCAAAACGTGCAGCGTGTCGCCATCGGGCAGCATCGCGATCCTCCGGCGCGCGCCAGGTGCAAAAACGACGGGATGCCCGGGCGCGCCGCTGCGCGCGTGTACCGGATACGCGACGTCGGCGTCCGCCAGCGCCGCGCAGAGCGCGGCGATGAGGCCCTCGGTCACGAGCGGCTTATCGCCGAGCAGAACGACCAGCGCGTCGCCGGGGGAAATCGCCGCGTCGGCAAGTGCGAGCGAGTGCGCCATACCGCGCTGCGGCTCGGGGTTGACGACGAGCGTGACGTCGTCGCGGTCCCGCAAAGCCTCGGCAACCGCGCCGCCGGCGATCAGCACCGGCCGCCAGCGTCGCGCCGCCGCGATCGCGTAGTCGATCAGGGGCTTGCCCCGAAAGCACATCAGCAGTTTCTGCGCGCCCATGCGCGTCGAAAGGCCTGCAGCTAGGATAACCGCGCGTGCCTGCGGCGAGCGCGTCATCGCCTCAATGCTTTTGCGATGCTCCCGACGCCATCAGCGTCCACGTTTTTCCGCCGTCCGTAGAATACTCGGTTCGCCAGTTGTACAGGCTGGGATTCGCCCATACGTTGAGGGTCCGAATCGTAACGTTCCCGCCCTTATCGGTGAACGAGTAGGGGTACGCGATCGTGTTGCCGTTGACGGTAATGTCCATCGAGGTCGTCCGGCTTGCGTGGACGTTGTAGAAGCGATAGACGCCGCCGGCCCGATCGTACGTGTAGATCCCGAGATCGTCGTCGTTGGCGCCGTTCATCTGCACGCTTTGCTGGCAAATCAAGAAGAGATGGTCGTTCGACCACGCACAGGTCGTCGTCGCCGTCGCCGATCCCGCCTTGCTGTAAGGCCCGTCGACGAACGTACCCTGACTCTGCCACGCACCGACGAAGCGGTCGAGCTCATCGAGCGGCGCACAAAGCGCACGGCACGGCCACAAGGCCGCGCCGGCGAGAACGAGCAACAGCCAGACGCGCAGTTAGCCGCCCTCCCCGGAGACCGCGACACCGTAGACCGAACTCAAGCCGTTCGTAATCGTATTGACCAGCGTTCCGGACGCGTAGTCGTAGACGAGCAGCTTGTTGACCTCGGGGTCGGCGACATAGAGATTCACACTCTTCTTGTCGAGCGCGATCCGGAACGGATCTTCGATCCCTTGATTGATCGTCTCCGAAGGCTGCGTGGAGCCGGGCGGGAAGACGTAGACTGCCGCGTTGCCGCTGCCGGAACCCTGATCCGCGACGACGACGTCGGCCTTTGAATCGACCGCGTCTCCGGCCGACCACACGATCGGCAGATCGAGGCTGGTGCCTTTCGTCGACTTCGGCGCGTATTTGTTGACGGCTCCGGGACCGCCGCCGTGGCTGCCGGTGTTGTATGAAACGTACAGGTTTCGCTTCGCGTCGAGCGCCGCGCCCTGAGGATCGGTCACCGAGATCGTTCGCTTGGAACGGGTCTTGCCGCGCGCGAACTCGACGACCTTTCCGCCGACGAGATCGTCGACGAAGAGCACGCCCTTCGTACTGACGGCTACGTTGGTGGGATAGGCGAAGCCCGTGTACTGCAGTTTCCAGGTCGTGGCGCCGCGCTTGTACATCGTCACGGTTTGGTTCGACGCGTTCGCCACGAAGAGATCGCCTTGCGCGTCGACAAAGCATCCCTGGGGCCCGCTGATTCCATCGGTGATCTCGCCGATCGGGCTCTGGTTCGACCCGCTCGTCGAGTAGATCTCGATCGCGTTAGCGGTAAAATCTGCGACGTAGATCAGCGGTTTCCCCGACTTCGCGGCCGGCGAGAGCCAGCCGCCGCTCCGATGCGACGGTTGCGGCGCGCCGAGCCGGTTTGCAACTCGGGCCGCACGTTCGGGGCCCGTCCCCGCTGCCGGCGTGAGCGCTGCGCCTTGCGGCGATCCGCCGCTCGCGCATCCCGCGACGAGCCAAAACGCGGCGAGCGCCGCGACGTAACACGAAAACGAACGAGGGTTCTGCATAGAAGTACTCCTCCTAAAGCGGGGCGGCGGGATCGAGGGCTAGGCCGTTGGGACCGTCGACGCCGTCGGTGATCGCGTCGACGAGCTTGCCGCTGGGATAAGCGTACACATATACGGCGTTGCCGACCGAGTCGCCGACGTAGACTTGCTTTTCTTTGCGCGAGAAGCGAACCGGATCCGGATCGAGCGTGTTGCCGGCAAACATGCGCTTGCGCTGGGTCTTGCCCGGCGCAAAGACGAGAACCCCGGGCAGGCCCTGATCCGCGGTGACGATATCGCCCGCGCGGTCCAGCGCGATGCCGCCGGGCTCCTTGGTGACGATGCCGAGGTTCGTGCCCTGCGCGCTCTCCGGCGAATATTCGATAATTTCACCGTTGCTGAAGTTGGCCGCGTAGGTGGTCACGTAAACGTTCGCGGCTCGGTCGAGCGCGACGTCGATCGGAAAAACGAGATTGGTGATCTTGCGTTTGGGCGTGTTCGACTCTTGCGCGAAGACGGTCAGCGACGGCGGGCTCAGGCTCGTAACGTAGACATTCTGTTTGGCGTCGACCGCAACCCCGGCGGGATCGTCGAGCCCCGAATAGGTAAAGCTCGGGGCGCTGTTGCCGCGTGCATACTCGGTTACGGTACCGCCGTTGGTGTTGGTGATGTAAAGGTTGCCCTTGGCGTCGACGCTCTCGCCTTCGGGCCCGCTGATTCCATTGGTAATCTTGCCGATCGGCGCCTGATTGTGCCCTTTGGCGCAGTAGATCGCGACGTAATTAAGACGATAGCTCGAGACGTAGAGTTTAGCGCCGCTGCACTTCTTGACGGCCGGCGAGATCTGCGAACCTGCCTGCAATTGCGGCTGCAGTCCGACGCCGGATGCATTCGAGCAGGCCGCCAGGATCGACAGGCCGATCGCCGCCGAAGCGGCGCGATGTCGTTCGATAAAGGGACGATGCATTGCAGTCTTTGCGCTTCGCGCAGATTCCGGCGAGTCCCCTCAGTGAATCGCCGCCGGGGTCCACGCCGTTCCGTCGGCATATTCGACGCGGAGGATTCGGTAGCTGACGACACGCGCCGACCGGAGCGGAATCGAGGCAACTTGCAGATTGAGTGCGGCGCAGTTCTCGTCGTAGCCGCGGTTCGTGCCCTGCTGCCAAGCGCTCAACGACTCCCAGCCGTGGATGTTGACGCCGGGCGAGAACGTCCCGCGCCGATCGAGTTCCATCTTGCCGAGTTCCGTCCCGGCTTTATCGGAGATTGGAAACTCGAAGAGAATCCGCGTCGCGGTCCGCGCGTCGGTGTTGCGAAACGAGATGCAGGCATGCGCGCCGCGGGCGTCGTGCCGCACGGCCGCCCAGCCGCCGAAAACGGCGACGTTTCCCTGCGCGGTTTCGGCGATCGCCGGCGATCCAAACAGCAGCGGGCGATACGGGTTCGGCGAGGCGGTGGGTGCAGGGCCGGTCGCCCTTGGCCGGCGGCTGCCGATATCGCCGTCGCTCGCGCCACGGGCGTAGAGCGCCGAACGGCCGTTGCCGCGCAGCCACTCGAGCACGGCCTGCCGGTCGGCGTTGCCGAGGTCGAGTATGTTCGATTCTACGCGATCGGCCGGAGTGATCGTGACAACCGGCCGCGCCGCTCCGGAGCGCGCCCACTGCACGACGACGTCGAACGCCGAATCGCCCAGGGCTTTCGCGTTGGAAAGGACGTTCGTCAGCGCCGCTGAGGGCGCGGCGGCAACCGGCAGCGAGAGCGCCGGCAGGAGCGCGCACGCGAGCGCGCAGAGCATTGCGAAGCGGCGAACGTTCATGCGCTCAAGTTCTCGTCGCGCTTTGCGCTCCCTTGCTTGGATTCGCCGACCGATCGGAGAAGGGAAAAGCGTGACTCAAGCGCCGCTGCATCTCCGGCCGCTGACGCCTGCGATCGGCGCGGTCGTCGAAGGCGTCGATCTCGCCGCACCGTCCAGCGACGAGCGCATCGCGCAGATCCGCGCGGCGCTCGAGCAACGCCTCGTGCTCTTTTTCGAGAACCAGGAGCTGTCGGCCGCGCAGCAGCGGGACTTCGCGGCGCGTTTCGGACCGCTCTACACGCATCCGTTCTACCCCGGAGACGACGGCGTCCCCGAAGTGATGGTGCTGGCGCACGATGCGACGCACCGCGCGAACAGCGATCGCTGGCACAACGACGTTACCTATCTCGAGCGGCCTCCGATGGCCGCCGTGCTCTACGCACAGGAGATTCCCGCGTTGGGCGGCGACACGCTCTGGGCCAATATGTATCTCGCCTACGAAACGCTCTCCGATCCCTTGCAGCATTTCGTCTCGGAGCTACGCGCCGTACATTCGTTCGCCAAGAACTTTACCCCCGAGCGTTTTGCCGCGCTTGGGATGGAGGGACGCCGCGACGAGATGTACGCCGCGCACCCGCCGGTCTCGCATCCCGTCGCGCGGACGAATCCGCAGACCGGGCGCAAGGCGCTGTACGTCAATGCGGATTTTACCGAACGCATCGAAGGCTTGTCGCCCCGCGAGAGCGAGATGCTGCTGCAGCTGCTCTTCGAACATATGGGCAAGCCGGAGTTCCAAGTTCGCTGGCGGTGGCAAGCGAACACGGTCGCGATGTGGGATAATCGCTGGACGCAACACTGCGCGCTGGCCGACTATTTCCCCGCACGCCGCCGCATGCGGCGCACGACGATTCTCGGCGAACGTCCGGTTTGACGCTGCGGGCGCCGGCGTTCGCGCAACGGCTCGGGATGGCCGACCTGGCGCTGCTCGTCGTCGGCAGCGTCATCGGTTCGGGCATCTTTCGTACGCCGGCGGTCGTCGCGAAGAGCATCGGAGCGCCCGCACCAATTCTCGCCCTCTGGGTGCTCGGCGGTGTCGTCGCGCTATGCGGCGCGTTCGTGCTCGGCGAACTCGGTGCGCGACGCCCGGACGGGTGCGGTGCGTACGCGTATCTGCGCGATGCGTTCGGTCCCGCGGTCGCCTTTGCGTATGGTTGGACGGCCTTGCTCGCATCGCTCACCGGCGGCCTTGCGGCCGCCGCCGTGCTCTTCGCCGGGTACTTTCTCTCGCTGACGGGTCTCGCGCTCGCGCCGGCGGGGGTCGCGGTGGCGGCGCTCGCGGCGCTCGCATTCGTCAACGTGCTGGGCGTTCGAACGGGAAGTTACGTACAGAACGGGCTGTCGTTGCTGAAGCTCGCCGCGCTGGCGGCGCTCGTGATCGCGGCCTTCGCGCATCCTGCCGTGCCCGCCGGCGCCGCAAAGAGCGCCACGTCGACGCTCCAAAGCGCGGCTGCGCTGAGCCTGGCGATGATTCCCGTCCTCTTCACGTATAACGGAGCGATCGTTGCAAACTTCATGGCGCCGGAGTCCAAGAATGCCGGGCGCGCTCTTCCGCGAGGCTTGTGGGTGGGGATCGCCGCGGTCGCCGTTCTCTACGTTTTGGTCAACGCCGGCTGCCTTCGCGCGCTGGGCGTCGACGCGCTCGCGCGCAGCGTCGTCCCCGTCTCCGCGGTCTTGCAAACGACCGTCGGCGCGATCGGCGCGCGCCTCGCCTCGCTCGCGGTTGCCGTAACGACGTTGGGTTTCATGAGCAATCGGATGCTCACGGTGCCGCGGCTCTACCACGCGATGGCGCACGACGGTCTCTTCTTTGCTGCCGTTGGGAAAATCGACCCGCGGACACGCGTACCGGTCGTCGCGATCGTGCTGCAGGGAATCGTCGCGGTTGCGATCGCGCTCTCCGGCAGCTACGAGCACATACTTAACTATGTCGTAGCGACCTCGTACGCTTTTAGCGGTTTGCTCGCGCTTGCGCTCTTTACGCTGCGCGCGCGCGACCGCAGATCGGGAACGCCCGAAGCTGCCGGTTTTCGCGCGCCCTGGCATCCGCTCTCGACGATCGTCTTCATGATCGCTTCTTGGGGCGTTTCGATCGCAGCTTGCATTAGCTCTCCGCGCGACGGCTTGGCGGGGCTCGCCATCCTCGCAACCGCGATACCCGCCTACGCGCTCTGGGCACGACGCCGCGGGAAGGCCTGATGCTGCCGGCATACCTCGAATGCTCGCGCGATCCAGGGCACCGTTACGGCGCGCGAGCGTTGGCCAGTACGTGCCCGCAGGACGGCGCTCCGCTGCTCGTTCGTTATGAAATCGAGCGGCTTGCGCGCGAGAGGGTGCGAGAGCGGGCTTGGACGATGTGGCGCTATCGCGAGATGCTTCCGGTCGCGGCGGACGAGGAGCCGGTCTCGCTCGGTGAGGGTGCAACGCCGCTGATCGCGGCCGCCGCGCTCGGGAGCCTTCTCGGCTGCGCCTCGCTCTACATAAAGGATGAATCGCAGAACCCGACCGGATCGTTTAAGGCGCGTGGGATGTCGGCCGCGGTGACCGCGGCGAAGCGCCTCGGGGCGCGCGCTTTGGTTGCCCCGAGCGCGGGAAACGCCGGCGGTGCGCTGGCCGCCTACGGTGCGCGCGCCGGCCTGCCGGTACGCGTTTACGTGCCGGCCGACACTCCCGAAATCTTGATCGAAGAGATGCGAAGTTATGCCGCCGGCGTCGTGCTCGTCGACGGCCTGATCGACGAAGCCGGGCGACTCGCGGCGGATTTCGCGCGCGAAAGCGGCGCGTTCAACGTCGCGACCTTCCGCGAGCCGTATCGTGTCGAAGGGAAGAAGACGATGGGCTACGAGCTGGTCGAGCAGCTCGATCGGCTCCCCGGAACGATCGTCTATCCCACCGGCGGCGGAACCGGCCTGGTCGGCATGTGGAAAGCGTTCGACGAACTCGAGCGGCTCGAATGGATCGGCCCGGCGCGGCCCGTGATGGTCTGCGTCCAGGCCGAAGGCTGCGCTCCGATCGTGCGCGCGTTCTTGCGCGGTGAATCCTGCGCGCAACGCGTCGAGGCGGCGTCGACGAAGATGTGGGGCCTGCGGGTTCCGTCGGGGATCGGCGACCGGCTGACGCTGAGCGCCGTGCGTGCCTCGGCGGGGCACGCCGTCGCGGTTTCCGACGAAGAGTCCGCCGATGCGATGCGCGACATCCATCGCTATGAAGGCGTCGACGCGACGGAAGAGGGCGGAGCGACGCTTGCAGCATTGCGCCGGCTGCGCGCTCGCGGCGTGGCGCTCCCTCTTCCGATCGTGCTTTTCAATACGGCCGGCTCGCTCAAGTACGCTCCGCGCCGCTAGCTGCGTTGCTACGGCGGCGGAGGCTGGCCGCTGGTGATCGCCGTTGCGTAGAAGTTATTTCCGCGCCAGTAGCCGTGTGCGACGATCTGACGGCCGACGGCAACTCGTCCGGACGTTTCGTTGCTCAGAGCCGCAGTATCGTCGACGACGACCGTGCCGTTGGTTTGCTGCAGCGTCACCAAGTGGCCTTTGACGATCGTGATCGTTCCGGCAACGACTTCGTGCTTGTAGGTTGTCGTCGGACAGTCGCCGTTGGGAACCCACGTGTCGCCGCTCCATGCGCCGCACGCCGTGTCGACGTACGGCGGCGCACCGGCCGGGGGAGGCGGCGCTCCCTGGGCGCTTGCCGCGGCGGCGCTTATTCCGACCGCCGCCAGAGTCGTGAGAAGTACAGATAATGCTTTCATGTCCCTTGATTCCCAGCTTGAGCGTTGCTACGCGCAGCAAGCGCTCGTCGAGGGCCGCGAAATGGGCCGCCGGCCGCCGGCTACGGCAAGCGAGCGGCTGAACTCGATCCGAGATTCTCGATGCCGTAGTGTTTGAGGCGCGGCCACAGCTCCGGCAGCGGCGGATGCATGCCGCGGCACAGCAGAATCGGACGGTCGCGCTCGTACGGCATCGCGTACGGAGAGGTGCCAAAGCGAGCGATGACGCGCACCGAGCCGCAGACCGAGGACCAGTCGCCGGGATCCTCGCCGATCGCGATGACCAGCGAGCCATCGTAGCCGCGCGGCCCCCAGAGGTAGTAGTTGTTGTTGCCGCTCAGCGCCGGCGGAAGGTTCTTTCCGTAAACGTCGACCGCCGCTGCTTCGCCGTAGTTCGAAGCAAAGATCGCGGCTTTCGCGCGATCGGAGGGCGGCAATGCGGCGTAGAGTCCTTCGACCGTGCGGGCGAGATCGCGCCACCCGAACTCATCCGAAAGCATCTGCATCAGCGGTGCGCCGATCCCCGCGGCTTCGACCGGGCGCGGGCGATACGACATGTTGTCGAGCATGTGCGCCAGTTGCGCCGGCGCGAGCACCGGCAGCACGAGCGGCAGCGAAAGCGCCCCGTTGGCGGCCGCGAGCAGCGCCCACAGACCGACGAAGAGGCGCGGCAGCCGCGTCGCGGCCGCCGCTCCGGCGGCGAACATCGTCGGATACGCGCCGGCCATGTAATAGCTCTTTCCATGCGAAAGAAAAATAAGCAGCGCCGTCACGACGAAGGCGATCGAGAGGTAGCGGAAACGCGCCAAACGCGCCGAGAAAAACGGTGCCAGAATCCCGGTGATCCAGAGCGGCGCGAGGACGACGTTCACCGACAGTATTTGGTCGACGGTGAAGTGAAGCGGCGTTCCGGTAAAGTTGCCGGCGTTGTCGTTGCGAACCAGTTCGAGGAATGGAAAGCCGTTAACGGCCTGCCACACGACGTTCGGCAGGGCGATGAGCGCGGCGATTGCAACGCCGATCCAAAGATCGCGCGAGCGCAAAATGCTGCGCGGACCGGCGAGCACGATCCCGAGCGCAAGTCCGCACGCCCAAAAGAGGATGCCGTACTTCGTTTCGAAGGCGAAGCCCGCGAAGGCGCCTGCCCACCAAAAGGCTCGCGGCCGGTCGCGCACGACGGCGAACGTAACGAGATAGGCGACGACGGTGAAGTCGACCGGCTCGAACGTTGAGGTTGAGAGCGTCGCGCTCATCGCGGTCACGAGCGTCGCCGCCGCGGCCGCGACGGCAGCGAGCCACGCGCCGCGCGTGCTCGCGCCGAGCAGCTGCGCGAACGCGACCGTCAGCGGGACGAGCAGCACCGCGGCGAGCACCGCCGGAAGGCGCAGAATCCACGGGTGAACGCCCGCGAACTGGGTCGCCGCCGCGAGCAGCGGCACGAGCGGCGGCTGATCGACGTAGCCGAAGGCCGGATGCCGCCCGCAGACGATGAAATAGAGTTCGTTGCGAAAGATGTCGTACTGTCCGGCGACGGCCAGATGAACGACCGCGACGACTGCCGCCACGCTCCAGGCGGCCCACTGCGCTCCCTTGCTCATCTCAGAGATCATACTACACGCCGGAAGGCCGGCGCCCGCAAGGCCGCAGGCTGCGCCCAGCGCGATCGAGCAAGTTCCGGATGGCTCGCGAGGCCACGCTGCGATATGGTCTTTGTATGAACGAAGTCGAACGAATTCATGAGATCTGCCGCTACGCCGAGGCGCACAGCGACGAGACGCTGAGCCTCGATGCGCTGGCGAAGCGAGCAAAGATGAGCAAATACCACTTTGCTCGCCGCTTCAAAGAGGTCGTCGGCGTGACGCCAAAGCAGTACGCGGCCGAGATGCGGCTGCGCCGGCTCAAGGGAGCGCTGAAAGAAGAACGCTCCGTCGACGAAGCGCTGTACGACGCAGGATACGGCTCCCCCAGCCGAGTCTACGAGAAAGCGGTTCGCAATCTCGGCATGACTCCCGCGCAGTATCGTTCCGCCGGCAAAGGTATTTCAATCTCTTATGCGACGCTGGAGACGCCGGTCGGTTTGATGATGATCGGCGCAACGGATCGGGGCATCTGCTACGCGCAGTTCGGCGACTCGAGCGAAGCGCTCTTAAGCCGGCTGCGCGCCGAGTACGCGAACGCGACGATCGCGCCGGCGAAAGAACCGTACCACTCGGACTTCCCCAAGTGGGTCGACGCGATCTCGCGCTACCTTGCCGGCGCGCAGCCGCACCTTGACCTGCCGCTCGACATCCGCGCGAGTGCATTCCAAATGCGCGTCTGGAAGTACCTGCAGTCGATTCCCTACGGCGACGTCGCATCGTACGGCGAAGTGGCGGCGGGGATCGGCTATCCATCGGCGGCGCGGGCCGTCGGCGGCGCGATCGCGCGCAATTGCGTTGCCCTGGTGATTCCATGCCATCGCGTGATACGCGAGTCCGGTGCGCTCGGCGGCTATCGCTGGGGATTCGAGCGCAAGCGAGCGCTGCTCGATCTGGAGCGCTCGAATCGCGGCCGCCGGGAAGAGCGGTCGAGGGTAACGCCAAAGATACGGCGATGAAGCAAGCGGTGACCGCAGCGGTCGCGCTGACCCGGTAACGCGTGGAAGCCGATGCGATCGTTATCGGCGCCGGAGCGGCCGGGCTGGCGGCGGCCCGGAGTTTGGCGGGCGGCTCGGCGCGCGTCGTGTTGCTCGAAGCGCGCGATCGCGCCGGTGGTCGCGTCTGGTCGCGTTCCGCTCCGCGGGGCGGCGTTGCTGCGGAGCTCGGCGCCGAGTTTATTCACGGTGCCGCGCCGCGAACGATGGCCCTGCTGCGGGAAGCGGGTGCGGCCGCCGTCGACCTCGGCGGCGAATCGTGGTCTCGCGGGCCGGGCGGCGCGCTCGTGCGGGACAGTCTCGAATTCGTCGAAGCCGCACGCATCCTCGAACGATCGCGTTCGCTGGAAACCGACGAGAGCGTCGACGCGTACTTGCGCCGTTTCGACGGGGACCGCGCGCTCGCGAAGCGAGTCGCCGATGCGCGGCTCTTCGTCGAAGGTTTCGAGGCGGCCGATCCGGCGATTGCCAGCGTGCACTCCATAGCCGACGAGCTGCGCTCCGGGGTCGATTCGCACAGTACGCGTCCGCTCGGAGGATACGCGCCGATCTTCGGCGTGCTGCAGCGAGCCTGTCTCGCGGGCGGCGTGGATATCCGGCTTTCGAGCGTCGTGCAGCGCATCTCGTGGCGCCGCGGCGAAGCGGCGGTCGACGTCCTCGGACCCGGCGGCGACGTGCAGACGATCCGCGCCAGGGTCGTGCTGGTAACGGTTCCGGCGGGAGTCCTTAAACACCGCGGCGACGACGCCGAGTTCGTCTTCGATCCCGAGCTGCCGCAGAGCAAACGCGCCGCGCTCGCGCAGATCGAGATGGGCCACGTCGTGAAGATTGCGCTGTGGTTTCGCAGTCCGTTCTGGGAGCGAGTCGACCGCGGCCGGTATCGGAACGCCGCGTTTTTCCGCATCGGCGCGGCACCGGTGACCGCCGTGTGGACCCAGGTGCCGGTCCGCAGCGAGCTGCTCGTCACCTGGATAGGCGGACCGAAAGCGATGGCGCTGGACGGCCTCTCACCGAGCGAACGCGTGGAGCGCGCGCTAGGAGAACTGGGCGACTTCTTAGGCAACGCAGAAGTGCGCGGCGAGTTCGAATCGGCGCTCACGCACGATTGGAGCGCCGACCCGTTCTCGCGCGGCGCGTACAGTTACGTCAGGGTCGGCGGCGGCGGCGCGCGCGCGGTGCTGGGGGCGCCGATCGATGGGACCCTCTTCTTCGCCGGAGAAGCAACCTCGATGGACGATCAGGGCGGCACGGTCAACGGAGCGCTGGAGAGCGGTGAGCGCGCCGCAGGCGAGGCGGCGCACGTACTCAATGGCTGACTCCGCCGCGGCGTGTCTCACGCCGTGGTCGAGCTTCTACGTCGTCATCGGTTCGTCGGCCGCGGCACTGACCGGTCTGATGTTCGTCGTGATCACGATCGTTGCCGGAACCGAGCGCGTGACCCAAAGCCAAGACGGAATCTCAACCTTCAGCACCCCCATCGTCATGCATTTTTGCGCGGTGCTGTTCGTTTCGGCGGTCCTCATCGCGCCGTGGCACCGGTTGATCTTCCCGGGGGTTCTCATCGGGATTCTCGGCCTCTACGAACTCGCGTACCTCGGCCGAGGGGCGCTGCGGACGCGACGACTGTCGGGGTACACTCCGGATCTCGACGACTGGACGTGGTACTGGATACTTCCGCTGGCTGCCTATGCGACGGTGTTCGGCGGGGCGATCGGCCTGGAGATCGCTCCCGTCGACGCCCTCTTCGCGGTCGCTTCCGGAGCCTTGCTGCTGATCTTCATCGGCATACGAAACGCGTGGGACATCGTAACCTATTTAACGGTCGGAGGCGGCGCGCATCCCCCGAGCTAAGCTGCGGTGATGACCAAACGCAGCCGGCACTCATACCCAACGACGCTTTCGCTGCTCAAAGAAGCAATTGCGGGCGGCGGCAACACGATCTTCGCTACGATCGATCAGGCCGCCGCGGCGCAGGCGGCCGGCTTGGAACTGCGCCCGACGACGCTTGTCGTGTTCGGTAATCCCAAGGGCGGCACGCCCTTGATGAATGCCTTTCCGCTCCTGGCGTTGGATCTGCCGCTCAAGCTGCTGGTTTGGGAAGACGGCGACGGCGTGAAGATTGCGTACGTTCCGATGTCGGAGATCGCCGCGCGCTACGGAGTAGTTGCAATGGAGGAGCGGATCGACGCGATGGACGCGGCGCTCGAGCATCTCACCGACGCAGTCGTTTAGGCGAGCCTCGCCAGAAGTTTCCTAGGTCGCCAGAATGCTCTCGAGGCGGTCGAAGCTTGCAGCAACGCCGGTCGTCATCCCAGACTCGAGCGCGACGTCGCGGGCTTCGCGCGACACGAAGCGCTGCGTCATCGTCACCGTTGTCGCTCCGTTTCGCTCGTCGAAGGCC
>DATDHW010000029.1:0-9984 GCA_036521375.1 Candidatus Cybelea sp. | reverse complement strand
TCCGCATGCGCGCCGACGATCTGGTGGCGGCGGTCTTCCCCGATCAAGCCGCCTGTCCCGAGAACCTCACCGGGCCGATCCGCATTCCCGATCACGTGCTCGTGCGCGAGACGCTCTCGAACTGTCTGCACGAGGTGATGGATCTCGACGGGTTCATCGCCATTCTGCGCGAGATCGAGGCCGGAACGGTGCAGACCGTGGCGATCGATACGCCGGAACCGTCGGTCTTCTGCCACGAGATCCTCAACGCTAATCCCTTCGCCTACCTCGACGATGCCCCGCTGGAAGAACGGCGCGCGCGCGCCGTCCAGCTGCGCCGCACGATGCGCGACGACGTCGACGGCGCCGGCATCTTGGACGCCGCGGCGATCGCGCAGGTTGCCGAGGAATCGTGGCCGGTCGTTCGCGACCCCGACGAACTGCACGACGCGCTCTCGACGCTGATCGTCATGCCGCCCGTGCCGCAATGGAACGCCTGGTACGAGGAGCTCGTTGCGCAGCGGCGCGCGATGACCGCCGCGGGCTTTTGGACCTGTGCCGAGCGGCTCGATCTTGCGCGGGCCGCCTACGAGACAGCGAGCGAAAACCGCGAGGAAGCGGTCACCGAAATTCTGCGCGGCTGGTTAGAGTCCAGCGGTCCGATGACGGTCGCGCAGATGGCGTCGCGTCTGCAGATAGAAAGCGCGGCGATCGAGGGGGCGCTGCTGCGCCTCGAAGCGCAAGGCCAGGTGCTGCACGGAAGGTTCGCCAGTTCGACGCAGGACGAGCAGTGGTGCAACCGCCGCGTGCTCGCGCGCATCCATCGGCTCACCGTCGGGCGCTTGCGGCGCGAGATCGAACCGGTTACCGCCGCTCAGTACGTGGCGTTTTTGCAGCGCTGGCAGCACGTTGCGGCGAGCTCGCGGCTGCACGGCATCGACGGAACGCTGCAGATCGTGCGCCAGCTCGAGGGCTACGAGATTCCCACGGTCGCGTGGGAGGGGCAGATTCTTCCGGCGCGCATCGCCGGCTACAAGCCCGAGTTTCTCGACCGGCTCTGCTACTCCGGCGACGTGATGTGGGGGCGCCTCTCCGCGCATCCTGCGCTCGAACCGCGCGAGGCAGAGAATTCCCGTCGCGTGCGGCCGACGCGGCTCGCGCCGATCTCGCTCTTCCTGCGCGCGAACGCGCAGGAGCTGATCGTTCGCCGCAAGGATCCCGGCGAAGCGCTCTCGCACGCCGCGCGCGAGATTCTGGCGACGGTCGAAGAGTTGCGCGCGCCGTTCTTTGCGGAGATCGTTCGCGCCACCAAACGCCTGCCCAGCGAAGTCGAGGAGGCGCTGTGGCAGCTCGTCGCCGCCGGATTGATCACCGCCGACGGCTTCGACGCGCTGCGCTCGCTCAGCGACGCGAAACGCCGGCTCGGCGAACGCGGGCTGCGCGCGCGCCCGCGCTCTTCGAGCGGCCGCTGGACGCTTCTGCAGGCCGCGACCCAGCAGATCGATGTCGAAGGCTTCGCGCGCCGGCTGCTCGCGCGCTGGGGCGTCGTCTTCCGCGACGTGATCGCGCGCGAGTCGCTCGCGCCGCGATGGCGCGAGCTCTTACTCGTGCTGCGCCGGATGGAGGCGCGCGGCGAGATTCGCGGCGGACGGTTCGTCGCCGGTTTTGTCGGCGAACAGTTTGCGCTGCCCGAAGCCGTCGACGCGTTACGCGCGGTGCGCCGGACCGGCGAGAGCGCGCAGATCCGCGTCGGCGCTTACGATCCGCTCAGCCTCGCGGGGATCATCGTGCCGGCCGAGGAGAGTCAGCACTTCGTGCCGGTCGCCTTACCCGGATAGATCTCAGCCCGAGGTTCCCTCGCATTCTTGCGAGACTTGCGCGCCCGGATAGATCTCGATGACGCCGAAGCCGTTGCCGGTAATGATCGCGTTGTCGAAGAGCGCGCCGATGTTGGGCAGCAGTCCGCCGTACGCGCCGCTCGTGGCGACGCTGTAACAGGGCGTGAACATGAAGACCAGATGGCCGACCGCGACCTGGCCGAAGGCCGTATAGGCCTGCCCGGAGACGAACTTGCTGCTCGAGAGGCCGCCCGCTGACGCGACGCTCGATCCGAAGCGCGTGTTTTCGGAAAAGTGCAGATTGAGATAGAGCAGCGGTTTTCCCGAGCCCATCTCGGGCTGGTAGTAGATGTTGCCCACCGTCGTTCGATCCGTCAGCTGGATCGAGCGTTCGACGGCTGGATACTGCAGGGCCCCGCCGAAACCGCGAAACTCGGCGACGCAGACCGAGCCGCCGCTGCGCTTTAACTTGGAGACCGTTTGCGCGTAGCGCTTGCGCGAGCGCTGCTGCGGACAGTGCGGCGGATTGCCGGCTGCGGCGCGCAGCGCCGAAGTGCTTCGCGTCGCGTTGGTCGTATCGGGTGCAAACGCAGCGTTGCCGCCGGGCTGCGCGCAACCGGCGAGCAGAGCGGCCGCTGCGAGCGCGTATCGAATTCTCATCGTGTGCCCGTTTCTTTCAGTCGCGCCTCGCCGGCTGTGACGAGTGCCGAGAGGTCGCGGTACGTGTCGTACTCCGCTGCCGTCGGCCGCGCGTAGGAGTTTTCGAGCGAGTTGAGGAGGAAGCCGAGTTGTTCGCGGACTCTGGTTCCGTGCATGACGTCCGCTTCACTCGAGTGATTGTCCATCGCTGCGAGCTGCGCGATTTCGCCGCCGGCCGCAGCCGCGACCTGCCCGCGCGCGCCGGCCGCAGCAGCGATTGCACGATCGAGTGAGTCGATCGTGCCGACGATCTGCTGCTCGAGTGCAAGGCGTGCTTGAAGATCGTTGATGGCGGCGTGAATCCGCGGGTCGAGGCGTACGCTGACCGGCGCGCGCAACGTCTGAGCGCCGTAGCGCAGCACGGCGGTGTAGGATCCCGGCAAGATCGTCGGGCCGTCGGCGTTATCGGGCCAGTCGTCGGTGAAGTCGGGGCGCCACCCGGGCACGTCGTACGCGGGCGGGTAGTGCATATCCCATTGAAATAAATTTATGCCCGAGGCGGCGACGGTTATTCGTTCGATGGCCCGCGCTCGCGATTGGTTGGCATCGAGGGCGTCTTCTTGCTCGGGCGTGAGCTTGCGCTCGTGCGGATTCTTGGGGTGCAGCGTGAAGCTGCGAACGGTCGCGCCGTTGGCGTCGAGGAAGCTCAGCGTCAGCGGAGTCTTTCCGTCGTAACCGGCGGGCACGTTGAAGTAAACCGCCGTTCCGTACGCGGGGTTGTCGCCGAACTCGGGGGTTCCGCTGGCGCCGCTGTAGGCATTCGAAAGCCACGACGCCGCGGGCGTGAAGAGCTGCAGGCTTGTAACGGACTGCAATTGCTCGTGCGCGAGCTGCCGCAACAGCGTGACGTTATCGAGAATCCAAAAAGCGCGGCCATGCGTCGCGGCAACGAGCTCGTCCTGGCGCAGGTCGACGGCCAGATCGCGCACCTGAACGCCCGGCAGATTCAGCGTAAGCGGCTGCCAGGTTTGGCCGCCGTTGAGGCTGACGTACGCCGTGCTGCGCGTCCCGGCAAAGAGCAGGCGGGGCTCGCTGGGATCCTGGCGGACGACGAAGACGTATTGGTCGGCGGGCAGCCCGCTGCTCAACGTCGTCCAATGCGCGCCGTAGTCTTCGGTCTCGTAGACGTAGGGATGGAAGTCGTCCCACATGTAGCGCGACGCCGTAAGATACGCCGTGCCCTTCTGCGTGTGCGAAGGCTCGATCGAGCTAATCTGCGCCCACTGCGGAAGGTCCGGCGGCGTGACGAGCTTCCAGTTGCCGCCGTGATCGGTCGTGACGTGCACGAGACCGTCGGCAGAGCCCGCCCAGATGACGTTCGCGTCGAGCGGCGAGACCGCGAGCGATGCGATATCGGGGAATGTTTCGGCGCCGGTCTGATCGAGGAAGATCGGGCCGCCGGTCGGGCCTTCGGTCGACGGATCGTTGCGGGTGAGATCGGGGCTGATGACCTTCCACGTCTGTCCGTGATCCAAACTGGAGAAGACGACTTGCCCCGCGAGCAGCAGTTCGTGCGGATCGGCGGGCGAGAAGAAGATCGGGTGCGTCCAGCCGAAGCGGAACTTCGTCTGGGCCGACGCGGCGCCGGCCATGTAGCGCGGCCACGGGCTGACGTTCTTCTCGTCGCCGGTGATGCGATTGAAGCGCACGAACGAGCTGTAGTAGCCGCTGCCGTACGTGACTTGCGGATCGCCCGGTTCGGGCGCTACGTAGGTGCTTTCGCCGAGCGCGACGGTGTGCCAGTCGCCGGGGCCAATGCCCGGCCCGACGGCGGCACTGGGCCCCTCGAAAGCGCCCTCGTCTTGCGAGGCGCCGAAGACGTGGAACGGAAACTGATCGTCGAGCGCGACGTGATAGAACTGCCCCGTCGGCTGGTTGTGCTCGCTGCTCCAGTTTGCGCCGCCGTCGACGGAGACGGTGCCGCCGCCGTCGTTGCCGACCAGCAGCGTCGCCGGCCGGCGCGGATCGATCCAGATGATGTGATTGTCGCCGTGCGGCATATCGATGTTGCTAAAGGTCTTGCCGCCGTCTTTGGTTTTGTAGACGCCGTCGACTTCCGGTGCGTAGGCGACCTGCGGATTAGTGGGATCGGCGTAAATCGCGGTGTAATAGAAGGCGCGCTGCCGCAGCTTCATCTCGGAGTTCGTGCGCCGCCAGGTCGCGCCGCCGTCGTTGGAGCGGAAGATGCCGCCGTCGAGTGCCTGCACGGTCGCATAGACGACGCGCGGGCTGCTTTGCGCCACCGAGACGCCGATCTTGCCCAGCGTGCCCGTTGCAAAGCCGCGATTGGCGGAGATCTTCGTCCAGCGCGCGCCGCCGTCGGTCGTCTTATAGAGCCCGCTTCCGGGGCCGCCGCTGGTCAGCTTCCACGGGACGCGCTGCGCTTGCCACATCGCCGCATAGACGACCGCGGGATTGCGCGAGTCCATCGCCATGTCGGCGCCGCCGGTCTTCTCATCTACAAAGAACACCTTTTTCCACGACTTCCCGCCGTCGGTTGTCTTGAAGATGCCGCGTTCGGCGTTCGGGCGAAAGACGTGGCCCATCGAGGCCGCATAGACGACGTTGGGATCGCGCGGGTCGATGAGGAGTTTGGCGATCATGTGCGTGTCGCGCAGACCCGCGTAGGACCAGTGCTTGCCGCCGTCGGTCGTCTTGTAGACGCCGTCGCCGCTGTCGAAATCGCCGCGGATGTCGGACTCGCCGGTGCCGGCATAGATGACGCTGCTGTTGGACGGCGCGACCGCGAGCGCGCCGATCGCGGTCGCGATCCCCGGCAGCTTCCCGTCGGTAATGTTCGTCCAACTCAAGCCGAAGTCGGTGCTCTTCCAAACCCCGCCCTCGACGCCGCCCATGTAGAAGATGTCCTTGCCCGGCACGCCGTCGACGGCAACGGAGCGGCCGCCGATGTATGGGCCGATGCTGCGCCAGGTGAGCTTGCTCATCAACTGTGCCGCCGGAGTCTTCGACTCTGCGGCGTTGGCGAAGCACGGTGCGATGCAAATGAAGGCCGCGAGTGCGGCAAGTTGCAGGCGTCTCATTTGCAACGCTTCGTTCGACGCGGCGTCTATGGACTCCTAAGATGCTTTACAGCGACGACTCGGTGCGCGCGCTGACGTCGAGGTTGCGCCGTTATGTCGTTGCGGCTCGCCGGCGCCGGAAGTTCGAACGTGCCGCAAAGTTGGTAGCGCTCGCTTGTTAAACGACCGTGTGCTGTTTTGGCGGATCGATCGTCAGCAGATAGTAGGCGAAGATCCCGCCGCCGATCAGGAACAAGGCGAGCGTATCGAAGATGAAGTGCGCGGTAAGATGCCGCAGAATCCAGGCCTGAATCGTCAGCGCCGCGTCGATGAGGATCGTGATGGCCGACAGGACGAGCGCGATATAGGTCAGCCAGCGCCGGATCGGCGAGTAGTACAGCTCGGGGCGCCGCGCGAGCTCGCGCTGGATCAACGCGTGGATGACGACGAAGACCGGAAAGGTGACGACGATGATCGCGATCTGCCAAGCGATGTCTTCGCGCAGCGACGAGGCCGTCGAGAACGAGAGCTCGTCGGGAAACCATCGCTTCACGAGATCGTCCCAGATCTGCCAGAGGGCGACCGTCCAGAAACCGAGCGTGATAAAGTTGAGCAGGTAGAGGAACGCGTCTCGCGCGTTCTCGACCGAACCCGGGCGGCTCGGTATCGGGACGTTCAACGCATCGGCGTAGTAGTCGGAGAGGGCGCGGTAGATGCGGCGTTCCGACCAGCCGTTCTGACGAAGCACGCCGACCAGCGACTCGTCGGGGACGCCCTGCTCTTTGGCTTTGTGCAGAAAGGGAAGAAGCAGATCGTCGGCCATGCTTATCGCGGCGAGTCCAGCGCGGCCGGCATGCCCTCGTGGATGCACTTGCCGTAGCCCGCGATCGCAGCGTCGCTATTGAGATCGACGTACTTCTCGCACGAGCGCCCGAGCGCGAGGATCGCCGGATACGTGCGCAGCCGGTCGTTCAGCCGCTGGTGTGAAACGCGGGCGGCGAAGCACGCGCGCAATCCGGTTACGTCGTACGCCGGCGTCGGGACGGGCATCAGATCTTTTGAATCCGCGAAGGCGCGGCGTTGGGTTAACGCCGCGCCGGCCTGCTTCACGTACATCCGGGCGTAGCACGTGTTGATGGCGAGCACGTGCTTGAGAACGTCGTCGTCGCTCGCCGTTTTTCCACCGCAGGCGGCAACGGTCGCATTTACGAGCACGAGGCCGAGGGCTCGGGCTTTCACGCCGGTTAGGTTTTGCAGCGGCCAAGCGAGCGCCTTTCGCATCGGCACGATCGGCTTCATGGCGGCCCGGTATAGCCCGGTTTGTACGGCGGCCCGACGCCGCCCGGGAGAATCAGCGGCGGTCGCGGCGGCGCCGTAAAATCGAAATCCGCGCGCAGATCGCCGAGCTGGGCCGCGTTTTCAGCGATGCTTGCACGCGGATCGGGACGGCCGTCGCGCGCGGGGTCGATGCGTTCGCCATTGAGAAAATCGTCTTCGATGAACTTGACGTAGGCATCGTGACTGAGCGTTTGGTGATCGACGTAGCCCTGGCGCGCGTAGGCGCCGATCACGAGGCCGGGCACGCGCAAGCCGTAACCGAAATAGTTGACGTTGGGCGGCGCGACGTGGTCGTAGAAGCCGCCCCAGTCGTCCCAGCTCAGAAAGATCGCCGTCGAATCCCAGTAGCGGCTCTGCATGACGGCGTCGATCAGCCCGACGACGTAGGCTTGCCCCGTGCTGACCAGCCCGGGCGGATGTTCGCTGTAGCGATTTGAGGGCGTGAGCCAAACGACGTTCGGCAGCGTACCATTGCGAAGATCGCGGAAGAAGAACGAGGTGTCTTTCACGTTGCCGCTCTCGCCGTCTTGTTTGACGTCGCTAAACGAAGGCAGCGGATTCCAGATACCCGGCGTGCGCGCGCTCTGCGGCCGCAGACTGCAGCTGCTCTGATCGTTGATGCAATCGGGCTCGAAGCCGTCCATGACGTAGTACGCCCACGAGACGTGGTGCGCGTGGAGCAGATACGTGAGATCGGTCCACGGGTAGTCGGGCCGCCCCGGACGCTGCGGGTCGTTCGCGGTGAAGAGATCGCGCGGGAAGTCGCCGTTGTTGAAATAGGTGCGTTCGGGCTTACAGCTGGCCGGAGCGCCGATCTTCGTGCAGCTGGCGGCCCATTCCGAAACCATGTAGAGATGCGCGGGAAGGCTCCACGAGCGAACCGGTTCGAACATCCGATCCTGCAGAACGAAGCGGTGCGCATAGGCCCAATAGTCGGGCAGCTCGGCTTGCGTGTGATAGCCCATCACGCTGCGCTCGTGGCCCTTGACGGCGCACGTCGGAATATCGGTCGGGCAGCCGCCGGTGCGATTGGCCGCGCGCATGACGGCGATGAAGCCGTCCATCTTCCCTCCGTCGATCGCCAGATCGGCGGCCTTCGCGCCGTGCGGCCCGCCGGTGTTTTCGTCGTTGCGGTCGTGATACGGGCGCACGCAGGCGGTCTTCGAATCGGGCACGCAGACCTGCGGGAGGCCGTCGCGCATCGGAATGCCGTCGGCCCCGGGATAGGTGCCGAAGTAACTATCGAAAGAACGGTTCTCCTGCATGACGATCACGACGTGTTCGATCTTATGAATGCCATCGTTTGGAGAGGCGGCCCGCGCTGCGGCCCCGACGGCCGCAACGTCGCCCGTGAGGAGCAGGGCGAGCACGGCGACGCACGGCAGCGCCCGGCGAAGCATGAAAGCCGCGGTTCGCAATCGAAAGGCGAAATCCCCAGGCAAGCGATTCAAGAAAACACGACTGTTTAAAAAGTAAGGAGCACGCAGGATGCGTTTCCCAGTATCTACTTGTCGGGCCCTGGGTTTTGCCGCGGTGACCGCCATTCTCGCGGCTTGCTCGAGTGCCGGAACAAGTTTAGCACCATCCGCCGGTTCGACGCAGATGCAGGACCTCGGACGTGCAACCGACACGACGCGCGTCAACCTCGCCGTCGTTCTCAACTACCACAACGAAGCCAAGCTGGATCAGCTCATCGAGGCTCAGGGTACGCCGGGCTCGGGGAGCTTCCATCACTTCTTGACGCCGCCGCAGTTTGCGCGCGAGTTCGGTCCGACCCAAGCGGACTACGACGCGACGCTCGGCCAGCTGCGCGACGCCGGCTTCACGATCACGCACACCTTCACGAACCGAACGACGATCGATGCGAGCGCTCCGGCCCCAGCTGCCGAGCGGCTCTTCTCGACGGAGATTCACGTCGTTCGCCGGGCCGACGGCCAGACGCGGTACACGAACGTTCGTCCGGAGACGATCCCGGCGAACCTCGCCCGAACGGTCTACGCGGTTGTCGGACTCGACAGCGCGCACTCGCTGCGTCCGCAGTACGTGTTCAAGCCGGGGCATCACATCGTGCCGGCAGGTCAGGTACGGCGACAGAGCAAGCCGCCGCTCTTTGGGCCTGACTCAGGCTACGGACCGGGCGTCTATCGCGCGGCGTACGGCATCCCGAAGAAGTTGACCGGAACGGCCCGCGCAACGGCGTTCGTCGGAGACGCAGACTTCCTCGATTCCGACGTCAACGCATATCTTGCGTACTTCCAAGTCAATCGCACGGGCCCGGCGACGACGCGCGTGCTCGTTGACGGCGGACCGCCCCCGGGACTTTCCGGCGATTCGGTCGAGGCGACGCTCGACGTCGAGACGCTCGTCTCGATCGCTCCGGGCACCGCGATCTATGCCTACGAGGCCCCGCAGGCCTCCGATCTGCGCTACTTCACGGACATGTACACGCAGATCGTGCAAGACAACATCGCCGATACGGTCAACACAAGCTACAGCGAGTGTGAAACCGCCTTCATCCCGTCGTTCCCGAAGGCGGCCGACCAGATATTCAAGCAGGGCGCGGCGCTCGGCATCACCTTCCATTCGTCGACGGGCGACAACGGCACGGAGACCTATGGGTGCAACGGCAGCCAGCCGACCGTCGGAACGCCGGCGGACGCTCGGCATCAAGTTGCGATCGGCGGAACGGCCATGGACGTCGATCACACGACCGGAAAAGAGACGAGCGAAGTCGGCTGGAGCGATTTCACGGGCGCGACCGGCGGCGGTGTCTCGATCGTCATGCGACTGCCGAGATATCAGCGGGGCGTCACGAACGTCATCAAGAGCGGACGCAACCTGCCCGATATTTCGTTCGACGCCAGCCCCTTGACGGGCGAATCGTTCTACTTCGACGGAAGCTTCCAGGGACCGATCGGCGGGACGTCGCTCGCATCGCCGATCTTCGGAGCGGGCCTCACCATCATGGATCAGATGGTGAGCTCGCGCGCCGGCAACTTCGACCCGAATCTCTACGCGCTGTGGACGAAGAACGGCTACGGCTCGGGCAAGAAGGTCTTCCTGCGTGACATCACCTCCGGTTCGATCGGAGCGTATAGCGCTGGGCCCGG
>DATDHW010000028.1:0-10137 GCA_036521375.1 Candidatus Cybelea sp. | reverse complement strand
GACGATCGGCACGATCGCTTATCAGTACGTCAATCCCAAGCAGATCGCGCCCTACTGGGACCTCGCCAAACAGTACGTGCTCGGCGACCACCTCTTCCAGACGCAAGGCAGCGGGAGCTTCACCGCGCATCAGGATCTGATTCGCGGCGACACGCAGATCGCCGTGGGAAAGAGCCTGATCGACACGCCCAGCGGAATGCCCTGGGGCTGCGACTCGTCGAAGACGGTTCGCACCGATCTGCTCACGAGCGAACTGAAGTTCGAGGAGGATAAGGGGCCGCGCCCCTGCACGACCAACTTTCCGTCATCGGGGAGCGCCTATGCGACGCTGCGCGATCTGCTCGACGCCAAAGGCGTCTCGTGGAAGTACTACTCGCCGTGCTTCGTGGCGAGTCCGAACTGCGGCAACGGCTGCACGCAGTGCGCGGGTGCGCTGCTCAACGCGTTCGACGTGATCGCACCCGTCCGCAACGGCAGCGAGTGGGGAACCAACGTCTCGATGCCCCAAACCAAGATCTTCGACGATATCTCGAATGGCACGCTGCCCGCCGTTGCTTGGGTGATTCCAACCAACAACGATTCGGACCATCCGGGCACGCTCGTCGATCGCGGTCCGCAGTGGGTCGCGAGCATCGTCAACGCGATCGGCAAGAGTGCGTACTGGAAGAGCTCGGCGATCGTCGTCGTCTGGGACGATTGGGGCGGCCTCTACGATCACGTGAAACCGCCGCTGCTCGATGAGAAAGGCGGCCTCGGCTTTCGCGTTCCATTGATCGTCGTTTCGCCGTACGTGCCCAAAGGTGCGATCTCGCACACGAGGTACGAGTTCGGCAGCATCCTGAAGTACATCGAACAGAACTGGGGGCTCGGCTCGCTCAAGACGACCGACCAGCGTTCGACCAGCATCCTGGATGTTTTTAACTACAAACAGTCGCCGCGCGCGTTTACGCCGATCGACTCGCAGCTCTCGCCCGAGTTCTTTCGCAGCGAGCCGCCGTCGGACGGCGGCGACCCCGAGTAGCCGCTTTTGCGCAGTTGGTCGAGCACCTGCCCCAGATAATCCGGAACGCCGTCGCGCTGGTGCTGGTCGTAGGCGGCCTGGTCGAAGAGCCAATCCGGCAGCGTCGCCGGCAGACCGATCTCGTCGTTCTGCACGTCGTATTGGAAGCGAATCGGGGCATCGTCGTAGTTCCAGAGCGACCGCGTAACGACCCACGCGCCGAGCACGGCGCGGAAATAGACGGTCGCCTCGGTCGGGCTCAGCGGCGCCTGGGGAACCGGCCGGTACGTGCCGACGAAGTGTACCTTGAGCAGGTCGTAGGTGGCGACGTCGATCCAGAGATCGCGCAAGTTGTGGGCCTCGGGCCGATCGGTTGGGTGCAGCTCGAGATGGTAGGCTTCGCGCCCGTCGATCGTTTCGATCGGCAGCGAGCCGTTCGGCGCGGCGCGAAATGTATAGGAAGGCTTGGCAGAGACGACGACGTGCGCGATCGTCTTGAGCCCGGCGATATCCGGAACCATCACGACGCCGTTGTCGCGCGGCGCGACGCGAACCGAGGAGCGCACGAGCCAGGCAAACGGCCCGAGAAACTCGGGCTCGATGAGCGCCGGCGGGAGCTTGCCGTTCGTGCCGGGATCGCTGACGTTCTCCATCCCGTCGGAGAGCCGGACGGCGTAGCGGTGCGTCTCGACCGACGACGATTCGCCCGAATAGTAGCCCATCGGGTGCGCGCGAATGTGCCACGTCGCCGTCCAGATGGCGTACGGTGGAACCGGATACGACTGCAGGCGGCGAAAGGTCTCGTCGAAAATCTGCGCTACCCCAACGGCGGCGGGCGTGGCTAAGGCGGGCGTGGCTAAAACGATGCGCATCGCGTCGAAGTCGACGGTGAAGGCGTAGTTGCGCAGAAAGTCGTTGGAGATGATGCCCGAGGCGGTGAAGGGAAAGGCGTCGAGCGGCGACCCTTCCGGCGTGTAGAGCCCGGGAACGTCGTGCTGCACCGCCGATCCTACCGCGATGCGAGCGGCGCGCAGCGGCACGTCGACGACCGCGCCGCCGCCTCCGATGCCGACACCTTGGTGCGCGCTGTCGAGCCTGATTCGCGCTGCGGAGAGCAACTTCGCCGACGGCATCAAGCCGCCGCCGGCGAGCCCGGAATCGAACAGAAAGAGCCCGGGCGGCGCGTCGTTGACCTGCGCCTTCGCAAAGACGAAGTGATCGCCGACCAGATAGAAGGGCACGACCGTGTTTTTCGCCGCTGCGGCCGCGGCTTGGAAAGCCGCCGAGGCCTGCGCGGAGCGCGGCCGCAGAATCAGCGCAGCGTTGGGGTAGTCGATCGTTACCAAAAAGCGCTCGAAGAGCGTCGTGCCGACGATGCCGTCGATCTGCACCTTCGGAAAGAGCGACTCGGCGCGGGTCGGTAAGATGTGCACCGGAACCTCGCCGGCGGTCGCGCCGCCCAGCGAGAGCGTGCGCAGCATTCCGTTCTGCACCGGCGCTTGTTTGTTGCCGGCAAACGTGCCCGTGACGTGGCCATAGGGCTCGACGCCGATGCGCTTGGCGAATGCCGGGTCGACGATCACGTCGGCACCGGTGTCGACGAGAAAGTTTGCCGCCGTGCCGTTGGCAACGACTCGCACGACCGGCAGCGGTGACGACGCTACGAACGGCACGCGCGTACGCTGGCCGCTCACCGTCGCGCTGCGCCGCGCCTCTTCCTGACGACGGTTGAGCTCGGCCAGCAGGCGGGTAGCGCGCGTATTGTTTGGTTCTTTGGAGATCACGGCGAGGATCGGCGGCTCCGCGGCGCCGATTCGGTTTTCGTACAGCGCGACGGCGCCCACGCGCAGCTGCGCGTCGACGTCGCCGGGGTGGCTTTGCAGCCAAGCTCGATCGGCCGCAGCCGCCTGCGCGAATTCGCCGGTTGCAAAGAGCGGTTCCCCCGGCGACGCGAGCACGACGGCAAGCAAGGCGACGGCGCATCTCACCATAGCCTCATGTACTCACGTAAGGGCCGCGGCCCCTCCGGCTCGAAGGCAGCCGGGTTATGATGCAGATTGCCGCCGTTCTCGTCCTCTCGGGTTTGGTTGCGCAGGCGGCACCCTCCGGGCCGCCGACCGCGAGCTTCACGACGTTCATCACCGACATTATCGCCGGACGCATTCCAACCAACATCTCCGAGAGCATGAACTCGCAATCGGAAGGGCTCTCGCGGGCTCGCCAGGCGTTCGCGCAGTTCGGCACGTTCAAACGGCTGCAGTTCGTTCGCGAAGACAACATGCAGGGCTACCGGCGCTATCACTACACGGCAGTCTTCCAAAAGAGCTCGCTGCACGTCGTCTTTGTGACCGACGACGAGGGCACGATCGTCGGCTTCTTCCCCGACCAGTCGGGGCAGCAACAGCAGCAGCAGGGGGCGCCGCAGTACGGACCACCGCAGCAAGGTTCGCCGCAGCAAGGGCCGCCGCAGCAAGGCGCGCCGCAGTCGCCTCAGGACCCGTACGGTCCGCCGGCCTGAATTCGTCAGTCGTCGTCGAGCGGCTTATACGACGGCTTTTGGCGAATGAAGTATGACTTATCCTTACTCGAGGCGATCGGCTGGAACGGGATCGGCGCCTGAACGTAGTTGAAGCAGTCGATGAGACTGTTGGCGCGCTGGTCGGTCGTTCCCAGCGTCCCCAGGTTCCAGTTGTTCTCGATGTATTTTAGGATGCTGCCGAACTCGTAACTCGTCGGCGAGATGTAGCCCGCCCGCGCGTACGGCGAAACGACGATCGCCGGAACGCGGAAGCCGAGGCCGCCGTAACCCATCTGCGGCGGCGGCGCGTTATCGTAGAGGCCGCCCCAGTCGTCCCAAACGATCACGATCGCCGTCGAGCCCCAATATGGGCTCTCGCCGATCGCGTTGACGACGCTCGCGACCCACTCCGGGCCGTTGTCGACGGTTTGGCCGGGATGATCCGAGTTCTTCATATCCGGCATCACCCACGAGACGTGCGCGAGCTGCCCGTTCTGGACGTCGTTGTAAATCTGCGTCTCCGGCGAGATGATGTTGGTTCCCCACTCGGGCCCGTAGCGTACCGGTGCGATCGCGTCAAACGCGCTGAAGAGCCGGCCGGCCGTTACCGTTGCGGGGGGAACGTAGTACTTCCACGAGACGTTGGCCGCATCGAGCAGATCGCGCAGCGTGGGAAAGCTGACCGCGTACTGGTTCGAGCACGGGAAGGGGCCGGGAAACCGGTGGATATTGAGCTCTTTGTTCTGGGAGGTGATGAGGTGCACGTGCGTCCTTGGCGGCGCGTCGCAGCCCCAGACGCACGTGGTTCCACTGCAGGTCGGCAGGTCGACCATCGCGCGGTGCGGCTCGACGACCGTCGTCCCGGCGATCAGGTCCTGGTGCGCGGTAAAGCTGCCGCTGCCCTGAGTCGTGAACATGTGCTCGGCCAGCGTGTACTGCTCAGCCATCGCCCAATAGGGCTGGATCTGGCTCGGATCCGTGTACATATACGGATACGTGCACTCGGGCAAGTCGTTGCCGAACTTGACCTTGTCGAAGCCGTCCATGTTGCCTTTATCGCGCGCCGCGCGGTAGCCGCCGAACTTATGGTCGAGATCCTTGGTCAAAACGAGGTTCGCTTCGGTCAGCGGAATCGTGCCCTTGAGGATCGGCGGGCTGCACTTCGGATCGGCGGCGATGTTTCCGTAGACGGTTCCGTCGCCACCGGGGAACGTTGCGAAGAAATCGTTGAAGGTGCGGTTCTCCTGCACCATGATGACCACGTGCTGGATCGGGCTGGGAGAGCTCACGTAGTTTGGCTGCAGCTGCCGCGTCGCTGCGTTGCCGGCGATCGAGGGCACGCCGTTACCGCCGCAGCCGGCGGCGGCGATGGAAGCAACAAGAATCAGAACGTACGTAAAACTCCGGGCGCTCATTTCGCGATCTCCTGACGATCAGCACTTTCGGCCTTCCTCGCCGGACTGACCGATTCCCCGAGAGCGGCCGGCCGTTCGTTTAGAAGACCTGACCGTTGCTCAACGCCATACCTTGAACGGTGCCGTACGATTTGACGCGAATCTTCTCGTGCAGAACATTCGGGCTGCCGTTGGGATTGAGCAGCGGATACGGTGACGAGAAGATCCGTCCCTCGGCGAAGCTCGAGACCCAGAGCGAGCGCTGATCTCGAGTGATCGCGATCTGCGTCGGCGCGTCGCGCACGCCGACCACCAGCGTTGGTTCTTGATACCCGGGGGGAAAGACGTCGATTCGGTTCGTTCCGCCGGTCTCGACCGTGAGGATCGTTCCGCTGGCGGCAACGACGACGCTCTGCGGCTGATTGATGCTCATCCCTAAAATCGAGCCCTGCGACGAACCCGGGGCAAACTCTTCGATGCTGCCCAGGCCGTGCGGCGACAAGCGGTACGCGACGTACAGGTTTCCTTGCGGGTCGAAATCCAAGCCGTCCGCCTCGACGCCGGGCGTCTGCAGCACGTGTGACGCTTGCGTCGTGCCCGCAGCGAACTCGACGACGGTGCCGTTGTCGGCGTTGGTAACCCAGAGATTGCCGTGGCTGTCGACGGCAGGATAGAGCGGCCGCTCGAGGTCTTGGGAGAACGACTGCGACGGTTCGGTCGCGCCGGGCGGATACTCGACGACCGAGTTTCCATACTGGTTGGCGACGTAGAGATTGCCGTTACGATCGAGACAGACGCCGTACGCCGACTCGATGCCGTCGGAGATCTCGCCGAGCGGCGGGCGGTTACGTTTTTCGGGGAAGATCAGCACCTTGTCGCCGTCGGTAACGTAGACGACGCGCTGCGTCGCCGCGCCGCGCGAACTCCAACCGGGCCCCTTGGGCCCGTGCGGCGCGCTGTTGGCCGGTGATGCCAACGGCGCCGGGGCGTTGGTTATGGCTGACGGTGTCGCCGAACCCGAGCAGGCGGCGAGCCCGGCAACCGCCGGCGCTAACACCGCAAAGAAGAAAAATCCCTTCGTGCGCATGAGAACGCTCCTTTCGCGCGCTAGCGCGCGACGCTGACGGCGGCGCCGTACGGCTTGTCGAAGTCTCCGACCGAAAGCGTCGGCTCGCCGCCCGCGGGGTATTGATAGAGGGAGACGTCGTTCAGATTTGCGTCGGGGCCGATCAGGCTGCCCGACCCGACCCAATAGCCGACGACGTCCTGCGCGCCGGTAAGCAGGGTCGTACCAACGATCTTTTGGCCGGTCGTCTGGTAAACCGCCGAGGCGATCTCGTTGTGATAGCGCTGATCGCCGACGTCGACGTGCTGGCCGTCCCACGCGACCGCGCCGGGATAGTAGAGCGTGCCGTCGAGCGTGAGGTTTTTGAATGTGTGCTGGCCGCGCAGCAGCTCGAGGAACCGGAACGTCTCCGACGTGTTGAGGCCGTCGACGTAGAGATTGCTTTCGGCGTCGAATCCGCAGAAGAAGTAGTAAAAGACGTTCGGATCGTTGAGGACTAGCGGCGGTCCCGTCGTCTTGTGATAGATGGCGATGTTTCCCGGGCCGCTCGCGGTCGAGAAGACGTTGGTGACCACGAGCGCACCGGTACGCGGGTTCACCGCACAACCCAGCGGGTAATAGCCGGGATCGCCGAGCGTCTTGAGCGGCGATGTTCCACCGTGGGCGTACTCGACGACGTTCTGCCCCAGATTGTTGACGATCCACACGTCGCCGTGACGGTCGGTGCAGATGCCGTCGGGGCCTTTGAATCCGGTCAGCGTGCCGACGAGCTTGTCGTTTTGAAAGACGAGGACGTCGTCGGCGTGATAGTTGGTGACGTACAGCAGCCCGCACGGCGGAAGCTTCCCGTTGTATCCGCAGCTCGTCGCCGTAGGCAGCATCCACGATTTGCCGCCGTTGGGCGCAGGCACGGCCGGATCGCGAAGCGCGCCGCTTCTCGGTACCGATCCGAGGCTCAGGCGAAAGGCGCCCGCATCCGGGGCCAGGGCCGGCTGCGCTCCCGCGCAGGCGCTCAAAAGAGCGGCGCCGATAATGACGGCCGCTCGAGCGTTCGTAGTCTTCATGAGGCGCGTGCTCCTTTGCACCCCTGATGGGGGAACCTAGACTACGACTCTAGTCATCTTTTCCCTGCCGCAAGCAGGCGCCGTTACTGCGTTCCGATCGTCTGATTGGCGTTGGTCAGCAGATAGATCTTGTCGGCGTGAGCCTGGCCGAGCGCCTTGCGATCGTAGATGATCCCGACGTACTGGCCGGCCTTGACCTTGCCCATCTGGTACGTCGTTTTGCCGTCGGCCGAAAAGACCTGATCGAACTTCGGAACGAGCAGGAAGCTCATCGTCTGTTTCGTCTTGGGATTCTGTACCTTGATGTTGTTCGACGAGACGTGCACCGTGATGCCGTAAAAGGTCGAGGTTCCGGCGGCCGAGACGGCCTGCGGGAACGTGCCGAGCAGCGAGATCGCGATGGCGGCGATGGCCGCGCGCAGTAGGAGCGGATGAGTTCTCATGTTCGCTCATGTACCCGCGGCGCGGGCGGTCTATGCCTCGCTACCGCCGAAGCCCGGCTCGCTATGGACGCGACACTCTTCGCCGACGGTGGTTCCCGCGGCAATCCTGGCCCGGCTGCCGGCGCAGCCGTCCTTTTCGATCCTGACGGAGAGACGATCGAGGAGATCCACGAGTACCTCGGGATCGCGACCAACAACGTCGCCGAGTGGACCGGCCTGCTGCTTGGTTTGCAGGCCGCGCGCGAGCGCGGCATCCGCCGGTTGGCGGTGCGCCTGGACTCGGAGCTGGTCGTCAAGCAGCTGCGCGGAGAGTACCGCGTCAAGAATGCGGGCTTGCTGCCGCTCTATCAGCGCGCGCGGGCCCTGGTGCGCGGCTTCGAGCTAGTCGACATCAAGCACGTGCCGCGAAAGCAGAACGCGGCGGCCGACCGGCTCGTCAACCTCGCGCTCGATCTGCAGGCCGCCGCGGCGGGGGCGGAGGCGTGATGCGGCGCTTTCCAATCGGCATCCTGATCGTCGTCCTGGCCATCGTTTTCATTATCCTTGGCTGGCGGATCTACGGCCCCGGCGAGATGGGGCGCTTCGGCCCGGCGATTCACGCGCAGAAAGCGCCGAGCGAACTCTACGCGCGGCTTTTGATCCGCTACGCGAAGCCGCCGATCGCCGAGGAAGAGTACGACACCTCCGACGTCGAGGGCGTCTCCACGTTTGCGTACCGGATTCGCGGTTATGACGGACGCGAGATCTCGGTCAAGGCGCCGTTGGCGAAAGTCTACGACGTCAGCTTCTTTTTCGGCCGGCTCGTTCAGGACGGAATCTGGCAGCTCGACGACAAGGCGCCGCGCCCCAACGCCGACGCCCACTACACCGTCTACGTTAAGCAGGTGGTGGACTACAAGCACGGCGACCGCACGGTGAGCTTTACCGATCCGAACTACTGGGCGACCAAGAGCGGCCAGTTCTACTCGATCGACCTCTCGAAGGGCGTTCCCAAAGATCTCGTGCACATGCAGAGCACGCAAATAGCCGATGCGCGATACCAGCAGATCGTCAAGGATTTTCGTGACTTCGGGCCCGACGAGTTCCGCGCGAACATCGCCAAAGCGCAGGCACGGATACGCGGCACGCAGCGTTGAGCCTGCGGCGGCGCTGGATCATCTGCTGGATCGCGATCCTCGCCGTGCTGGGCGCCGGCGCGTACGCGGCCTACCAAGTCCTGGAGAGTCCGAGCAGTCAGGTCTTCGGCAAGACGATCGTCAGCGGGCCGAAGAACCAGCGGGTCATCGCGCTCACCTACGACGACGGGCCCAACCCGCCGTACACCGATGAACTGCTCTCGGTGCTGCGCGACGAGCACGTGCACGCGACGTTTTTCGTGGTCGGGCGCGCGGTCGAGGCCTATCCCGGCGTCGTGCGCCGCGAAGTCGCCGACGGCAACGCGATCGGCAATCATACCTGGAGCCACGGCCACCTGCTGCTCTACGGAAGCGACGGCCTTCGCCGCACGCTCGAGCGCACGGATCGCGCGATCTATGCGGCCACCGGCGTGCACACGCGCCTTATGCGCCCACCGTTTGGCGCGCGCGACTGGCTCGTGCTCGGCGAGGTGCGCAAGCTGGGCTACACGCCGGTGATGTGGTCGGTGCCGCTGGCCAACGACTGGGAGTATCCGCCGGCGCGGGTGATCGCGTCGCGGGTGCTGCGCTACGCCAGCGACGGCGCGATCATCGATCTGCACGACGGTAATCGGGGGATCGTCTGCGGCGCTTCGCGCAGCGGCCGGCGGCTCTGCGACCGCAGCGCCGACGTCGAGGCCACGCGCCTGATCGTCGAAGCGCTCAAGCGCGAGGGGTATCAGTTCGTAACGATCCCGGAGCTTCTGCGCTTACCGGGGCACCGCGTGAAGGCGCTTACGCGTACAGCCTCCCGTGAAGCCGAATGAAGCCGTCGCGATGCAGGTGCGCCGGATCGTGATGCGTCCAATGCAGGACGGGCAGCCGCCCTGGATCGTGCACCAGTTCGCCTGCGACTTCGACGCGGTCGCCGGGCTTCACCGGACAGCGCGGCGCGATGTCGACGTTGTCGACGACCTCGACGTTGCCGGCGCTGCTCGCCACGTCGAAAGCCTCGTGCATGCAGTGCGTCCGCGAGCCGTAGAAGAAGCGCGGCGCGGAAGAGACCGTTCCCGATATATCGACCCACATCGCCGTCACTATCACGCGCGCGCCGGCGAACCGCAAGGCCGCAGCTCGCGGTGAGGACGATTCGCACGGTGCGCTTGCGGCTCGTCCCGGTCACCGTCGAGAACGCCGGCATCCTGTGGGAAGTTCTGCAGGAGCCCGATCTGCGCGACTATCAGGATCTGCCCAACGTCAACCGCGCGCAGTTTCTGCGAGCCGTCGCGCAGCGGCCGGCGCGCTTTGGCCCCGGCACGAGCGGCCGCTTCGAGTGGCTCGTGCACTTCGCCCAAGGGCAGAGCGACCCGCTGGGCTGGGTGTCGCTGCGCGTTCAGGAAAACGACCGCACGAGCGCGGAGATCGGTTACAGCGTCGTGCGCGTCTACCGCGGCCGCGGCATTGCGACCGAAGCGGTCGAAGCGCTGATCGACGAGGGCTTCACGCACGCCCGCCTGCGGCGCATTCGCGCGTACTG
>DATDHW010000027.1:0-12897 GCA_036521375.1 Candidatus Cybelea sp. | reverse complement strand
TCGACTGGCCCGCTTCGCGCCGCGCTCAGCCCTTCGACAGGCTCAGGTCCTTCGACGGGCTCAGGATGACAGCGGAAAAGCGTTAAATGGCTTCGATTTTTGCCATCATCCCCAGATCTTCGTGATCGAGAATGTGGCAGTGGAACAAGAACTCGCCCCTGATCGCGGGATCGCGGAAGTCCATTAGCAGCGTGAGCGTGCCGGGAACGGTTTTTCCGCCAACGGTGCGCCGGTGCGGCACGACGACGCTATCCGCCCAGTGCGGATGCTCGACGGCGACCCCGTCGATCTTCTCGACGACGAAATGCGTTTGATGGATGTGGAAGTCGTGAATCTCCTCGGTGACGTTCTCGATCTGCCACTCTTCGGTCGTGCCGGTATGCACGACGAACATCGGCGGAGCGCTAACCGAATAGGACTTACCGTTGATGAAGAATCGCGGTTTGCCGTTCTCGCTCATGATCACGACCCGCTTGACCGAAGGCGGCGGCAGCGCGGTCGTGTAGACGTTGCGCGGCAACGGCTCGCCGACGCGTAAGGGCGACGCGATGTGCGCGATGTGGCCCGCGCCGTGCCTGGGCGCGCGCAAGTCTCCCAGAACCAGCGGCGGATCGGGATCGCCATTCGGCCCGGTGTTGTAGCACAGCGAACGGAAAAGCGCGTGGCCGTTGGCCGGCCCGGTGACGACGAACTCCGCGCGGGACGCCGGCGGAATCGTGATCGAGGAAACCATCTTCGTGGCCGGGGTTCCGGGATACGTATCGAGCGCAAAGCCGTCGATTGCGACCAGCTCGAGCTGCTCGCCCGGGACCTTCAGCTTCAGCGTGCGATGCCCGGTCGCGTTGACGAGCCGGAAGAACTGTTTCTCGCCGGGCGCGATCGTGATCGTCGGCTTGACGGCGTTATTGAGCGAGGTCGTCAGGCCGTCTTTGGTTACGCAGGGGGCGCTGTTGCTGCCGTCGGGCCGCGCGTCGTCGCCGCCGAGTCCGGTGGCGCGCACGACGATCAGCCGCTGCTTCATCTTGCGCAGGCCCGGCAGGTGCCGCTCGATGCCGTCGACGATAATCGCGCCCGACATCCCGCTCTCGCCGACCTGGAAGCTGGTCTCGCCGTGAACGTGCGGGTGATACCAGTAGAGGCCGGGTTCCTGATTCGCCGGCACGTGCACGACGTAGTGCAGCGACTGGCCAGGCTTCGCGAGCATCGTCAGCACGTCGTCGCCCGGTTTTTTTGGCGAGCTGCCGAGTCCGTGAAAGTGCAGGTTCATATCTTCCTGAGCCCCGGTATCCGGTTTCATGCCCTCCATCTGCATGCCGCCCTGCATGGCGGCGGGCGGCGGGACGTCGGGAAGATTGTTTTGGAGATTGAGGACGATCGTGTCGCCCGGCTGCACCTCGATCGTCGGCGCAACGTCGTTGGCGCCTTTGTAGTCGAAGGTCGGCATGCCGTTGGTATAATTTTGCGCGGCTTCGAGATCGACGTTGGCGACGCCGTTGACCGGCTTGACGAGGGGCGGCTCGGGAAGTTCGCTCCCCGACATCGGGCGCTCGACGCCTCCGGGCGCGGCCGCCGGCGCTCCGGGAACCGGCGTTACCGGCCCGCTATCGTGGCCGCCGCAGGCGGCGAGTGCAAAGAATGCAACGAGCAGCCCGATCGCGCCGCGCTTCATGGGACGGACGAGCTTTAGCCGCTGAAGGCCGCGCGAACCGACTCACGCAGCGAGCCCGTCGTGCGAATCACCGCCGTCGGCTCGTAGCCGCAGTGTGCCATGCAATTGTTGCACGACTCGTGCTTGCCGCGGCCGTACTTCGACCAGTCGGTCTCGTCGAGCAACTCTTTGTAGGTACGCGCATAGCCCTCTTTGCTCATCAGATAGCAGGGGCGCTGCCAGCCGAAGACCGTGTAGCACGGAATGCCCCACGGCGTGCACTCGAAGTCGGTCTTGCCTTCGAGAAAATCCAGATAGAGCGGGCTGTGGTTGAGGCGCCATTTCTTACGCTTGCCGCCGGCGAAGGCTTCCTTGAAGACCTCGCGCGTGCGGGTCACCCCCAGGAAGTGCCCTTGGTCGGGGGCCTTCTCGTACGCGTACGCCGGCGAGATCTGCATCATGTCGACCTTCAGATCGTCGTTGAGGTAATCGAGCACCTCGCGAACCGATTCGGGGCCATCTTGATCGAAGAACGTCGTGTTGGTAAAGACGCGGAAGCCGCGCTCTTTGGCCGCCTTGGTCGCGGCGATCGCCTTATCGAAGACGCCTTTGCGGCAGACCGATTCGTCGTGACGCTCGCGCATGCCGTCGAGGTGGATCATCCAGACGAAGTAGACCGACGGCTTGAAGAGATGGATCTTCTTCTCCAGCAGCAGCGCGTTGGTGCAAAGAAACACGAACTTCTTGCGCTTGACCAGTTCCTCGACGATCTGCGGCATCTGCTCGTGGACCAGCGGCTCGCCGCCGGCGATCGAGACCATCGGGGCGCCGCACTCTTCGACCGCGGCGATGCACTCTTCGACGCTCAAGCGTTGGCGAAGGATCTCGTCGGGGTGCTGGATCTTGCCGCAGCCGGCGCAAGCCAGGTTGCACTGCAGCAGCGGTTCGAGCTCGAGGACGAGCGGATACTTCTTCTCGCCGCGAAGCCGCTTGCCGGCAATGTACTTGGCGACGGCAATCTTCTGCTTGAGGGGCATGCTCATAGGTTGGTTGCTGGCTCCTTGTCGGTCTCTCGGTCAGAATGGCAGCTTTTCGCGCTCATCGCAAGGGCCATCGTCGGAAAGAGATGCCGGTACAGATGGTAGTTGATGTAGAAATCACGCGGGAACCCGGTACCCGTGCACTCCCGCTCGTCCCAGGTACCGTCGTTTCGCTGACGCTTGCACAGGTACTCCAGACCCGCCGCGACCGCCGGGTGTTGCGGGTGGCCGGCAAGCTGCAGCCCCAGAATCGCCCAGGCCGTCTGCGAGGCCGTACTCGCGCCGATCCCGGCAAACGACTCGTCGACGTACGAGTGGCAGCTTTCGCCCCAGCCGCCGTCGGGATTCTGCACCGAAAGCAGCCACGCGGCCGCGCGCTCCATCATCTCTTGCCCGGTCTTCAGCGCGCAGAGCGCCGAGATGACGCACCAGGTTCCGTAGATGTGATTGACGCCCCAACGCCCGAACCACGAGCCCGACGGCTTCTGCGTCTCGCGCAAGTACGTCAAGCCGCGCGCCACCGCGGGATGGTCGAAGCCTTCACCGAGCCCGGCCATCATCTCGAGCACGTGCGCGGTAACGTCTTCGGTTGGCGGATCGATCATCGCGCCGAAATCCGAGAACGGCATGCGATAGAGCAGCTGGCGGTCGTTGTCGCGATCGAAGGCGCCCCACGCGCCGTTGCGCGAGTCCATCGCGAGCGTCCAGCGCCGGGCGCGCTCGACCGCGTCGGCGACCAATTGGCGATCGCCGCCCTCGATCAGCGAGAGCACGACGATCGTCGTGTCGTCGATATCGGGATAGGCGTCGTTATCGAACTCGAAGGCCCAGCCGTTGCCGCCGGTCTCCTTGCACTTCATCCGCCAGTCGCCGGGAGCATCGTCGGGAATCTGTTCGCGCAGCATCCAGCGCACCGCGCGCTGCATCGCCGGATGCGAGCGCTCGAGACCGGCCAGCGCCAGCGCGCGCACCGCCCACGCGGTGTCCCACACTGGCGACATGCACGCCAGAAAACGCCAGCCTTCGCGGTCGTTGATGGTAAAGCGCTTCATGCCGGCGATCCCTTGGCGCATCACCGGATGGTCGAGCTCGTAGCCCATTAAATTGAGCGCGATCAGCGAATAGACCCACGGCGGCTGAATCCCGCCCCAGCTTCCATCGGCTTCTTGGCGCTCGACAATCCACTGCGCGACGCGTTTGCGCGCCTCGGTGCGTCCCGGCTGGCGAGCAAGGCGTTCGTAGAGCTTCTGCAGGCGCTCGACGGCCATCAGCCAGTGGCGCGGCCCGGTGACGCGCCCGAGTTCTTTCTCGGTGCCCGGCGCGATGATCTCGCTCACGTCGGTCCCGAGCGGGCGGATCGGCCGCATCGAGACGACGATCGTCAGCGGCGCAACCGTCCCGCGAGCCCAGCACGAGAAATCATAGAGATTGAACGGCATCCACAAGGGAAAGTAGACGATCTCGGGCGGCAGCGAGGGCACGCCCGACCACGGATAGATGCCGAAGAGCGCAAGCCAAATCTTCGTGAAGACGCGCGCCTTTACGGCACCGCCCGCCTTGAGAATCACCTCGAGGGCGCGGCGCATTTCGTCGCGCGACGGATCTACGCCGAGCACTTTGAGCGCCACGTACGCTTCGATCGTGGTGCTCAGATCGGCCGGCCCGTCGTAATACAGCGCCCACGATCCGTCGCCGCGCTGATGGTTGAGAATATGCGCGATCGCGCCGGTACGGAACCCGTCGACCGGCAGGCCTAGGAACTTAAAGAGCAGCACGTGCTCGGCGGTCATCGTCACGTTGGTCTCGAGCTCGCCGGACCACCACCCCTCCTCGTTTTGCTGGTAGAGAAGCCAATCTACGGCTCTCCCGAGTGCGACGTGCGTCTGCTTCTCAAACTCACTAGACTGTGACGGATGCCGCTCACCGCCGGGCGACTGCCTCGCGCCTTCCGCATCCTGCTGCGGCGCTCGGTCAACCTCAGCCGGCGCAAGACTTCGATCGGATAAAACATCGAAGGGTTCGTGGGAGGCCGTTGCGGTGATGAGCGCGGCGGCGATTTTGCCGCTGCGGACGGCGGATTCCATCGTGTCGGGCCAGCCGGTGTCCGTCCAGGCGCCGGCGATTGCGAGGCGTGGATGGGAGGTTCTTTGTTTGGTGCGCGCTCGGTGGATCTTCGGAAGCCAGGTGGCTTCGGGGTTGCGCGTGACCGCGCTGCGGACGAGTTTTGCATCTTTGAGTTCGGGGAGAAAGGCTTGCGTCTCGCTCCACGCGAGCGCTTCGAGGTCGCCCGTCGGTTTCTTGACGTACTCTTCGGCGGAGCTGAAGCTGCAGCACAGGTAGCCCGGTTTCTTTTCGAAGATCCACTGCAGCGGCGATTCGAGCGCCGCCGCAAAGTCGATGCCGATGCTTCCGCCGTCGTGCCAGAGGTGCACGTCGATGATCGGATTGGGATCGTAGGCATCGAGGTTTGCGATCTCGTAACGCGCCGCGTCGCCGAGCATCCGCTCCACTTGCCGCGGCGGCACCGCCAATACCACCGCGTCGAAATCCAGCGCCTCCTCCGGTGTGCGCAGCGTGACGGAATCGTCCTTGGGCTCGATCGAAATCACCGCAGTCGAAAGGTGGACCGCATCGAGCGATTGCGCCGCGGCGGCGGCCAGATGTGCGAGCGGCACCTCCGAGAAACCGAAGCGCGCGGCGGCGGGATCCTTCAAGAACGCGGTGCGCAACACGAACATCGCGTCGGGGGCGCCGACGCGATCGAATGGTGCATTGAGTGCGGGAATGAAGAACGGATCCCAGAACGCTCGCCGTTCGCCCGCTCCTTGATGGTTGCGCTCCAGCCACGCCTCAAACGTCTCGTCGCGATCGCGCCGCGTCATCGCCGCGAGCAGCGCGCGCCCGATGCTCGCTTTTTCGCGCAGCGTCAGATGCGTGTAGCCGGCAAACGACGGCAGCAGATGCAGCGGCGCCGGCAGCGCGCCGGTCACGAGGTGGCCGACTCGCCCGTCGCGCGAGAGAATCGTAGCCTCGAAGCGCTCCTGCAGATGCAGCTCTCCTTCCATACCGACGCGCCCGGCGAATCCGATAAACTCGTCGCAGCAGGCCAAGAAGACGTGCTGGCCGTTGTCGACTTCGATGCCGTCGATCTCAAACGACGTCGCGCGGCCGCCAAGAAGCCGGCTGCGTTCGAAGAGCTCGACGCGAAGCCCGGCATCCTTTAAATCAAGGGCCGCCGCGAGTCCAGCGAGCCCGGCACCGACGACCGCTACGCGCTCGATAGCCACGACCTCACGACGACGCGCAGCTTCTCGCTCTTGGAGAGGGCCGCGCGAGCGCGCAAGGGCAGACCGGGATCGCGCTCGATCTTCTTGAGGAGCTCTTCGTAGATGCCGGCCATCGTCTGCACGCAGGCGCCGGGACGGCGCGGGATGTACCGCAGCACCTCGTAACCGGTAGCGAAATAGTTGCGGGCACGCTCGACCTGCAACGCGATCAGCGCCGGCCAGCCGGGGTAGCTTTCGCCGTTGAGTAGCGCCGATTCGGGAATGCCGAACTGCGCGAGATCCTCCTGCGGGAGATAGACGCGCTGCATGTCGACGGCATCCTCACGGACGTCGCGCAGGATGTTGGTGAGCTGCAGCGCGAGGCCGAGGTCGTCGGCGCGCTCGAGCGCGATCGGATCGGTGAAGCCGAAGATGCGCACGCACATCCGCCCCACGACCGAGGCCACGAGGTTGCAGTAGTCGAGCAGTTCCTCGAACGTTTCGTAGCGCGAACGGGTGAAATCCATCTCAACCCCGTCGACGAGCATCTGCAGTTCCGATTCGGGGATGGCGTAGCGCGCGATCGCTTCGGAGAGCACGCGCAGAATCGGGTCGTCGCCGGGCTTTGCGCGGACCGCTAACGAGATGCGCTCGCGATGCACGGCCAGGCGCGCCGGCAGGTTCTTTACGCCGACCGTGTCGGCTTCGTCGTCGACCTGGCGCGCAAAATTATAGAGTGCGTAGATCGCCATTCGCTCGTGATAACCGAGCGAGATAAAACCCCAATAAAAATTTCCCGCCTCCCGCTTGGCCATGTCCCGGTTGAAGCGCTCGGCCCGAAGCCGATCGGGGGTCGGAACCGCCTTGCCGCGGAGCGCCCGCTGAAGGTTGATCACTATGCTGGCCGCCTCCGAGAAAAGCTCTCTACTGCGGCACGCAGTACCAGCGATACCTTCGTGGGCGTCGAAAGACTCGGCCGCTCGCGCTCGGTTTGGTAGCCCAGCGCTTCGATGGCGTTGCAAATCGCGAGGCCGCCCATGCGGTAGAGCGCCAGCTGCAGCCTCAGGGGACGCGGCACCAGCCGCTCGAGCTCTTCCCCCGAAGCAAGCAGCGCACGTGCGCGGCGCACCATGCTCTCGGCGGCGCCGGCCGCTCCCAGCGCGGCCACGTCGCTTTCGACGAGGTATTTCCGCCCGATCGCGGCATCGCGGCGAACGTCCTGCGCGTGGTTTGCCAGCTGCAGGCCGATGCAGACGTCGTCGGAGAGCTGCTCGGCTCTTTGGCTTGCCACGCCGAAGACGCGCAGCACCATCCGCCCGACCGGCGCCGCCGAAAGGCGACAGTAGCCGATCAGCTCGTCCCACGTCGCGTAGCGGCTAACGCGCTGGTCCATGACATTGGCTTCGATCAGATCCGCAAAAGGCTGCTGCGCAATCGCGCGCCGCTCGATCGTCTGCGCGAGCGCGAAGAGGACGGGATGCACCGGCGGCGTCCCCGCGTAGAGCGCGCGCACTTCATCACGCCAGCGCGCCAAACGGTCGAGCGCGGTGCCGTCGGGGCTCTCGTCGCCGAGATCGTCGGTCGTCCGGCAAAACGCGTAGATGCGCATCAAATCGCGGCGCGTCTCGCCGTCGACAAAGCGCGAAGCGACCGAGAAGTTTTCGTAGTGACGGCGGGTCAGCATCCGGCAATAGGCGTCGGCGGCCGCGAGTGTCAAGTTCACCGGCGCGCGTCGATCGTCGCGATGGGATAGGCGAGAATTCGCGGGTCGGCACTGACCAGCTTCATTCCCTCGACGAGTGCCTGCGCCACGAGCATCCGGTCGAACGGATCGCGGTGGCGATCGGGTATCGAATCCAAGGCAAAGACGTGATCGAGCGAGACGTCGAGCAGCGTCGCGCCGCTGACCGGCAAGCGCGAGCGAAGATAGGTCGCGACGTCGGTCGGCAGCTCGACCTTTCCGCGGGCCTGCTTCACGACGATCTCCCAGGCGCTTGCGATCGAGAGAAAGAGGCTGTTCGCGCGGTCGGCAATCGTCGAGCGGGCAGCATCACCGAGGCGTTGCGGCTGCAGGGCCATCCAAAGCCATACGTGCGTATCGAGCAGCAGCTTCAGCGCAGATACTCCGCAAATTCGTCGGGCAGGTACTCATCGAAATCGTCCGCGATCCAGAAACGCGCGCCGCTGTCCCAGCCCAGTTCGCGCGGTGCCGGCGTTTCGGCCGGCACGAGCCGTGCGATGGGACGGCCCGCTTTGGCGATGATCACTTCTTCTCCGGCGGCAACCTTCGCCAGCAGCTGCGAAAAGTGCGTCTTGGCTTCGTGAACGTTCACGCTCTTCATTTTAAAGGTTAGTCTAGCGGACTTAGTCCTTTTTGGTCAAGGCGCTGTGGCGCAGCTCTTCGAGCGTTCGCGCTCCGGCGCAGAACATCGCGATGCGCAACGCCTCGAGATACTCCCGCGCCAGCGCTTCGGCGGCCTCCGGGCCTTGATCCGCAGCGCGGACGAAGGGGCCCGCGATCCCGGCGAGGTCGGCGCCGAGCGCGATCGCTTTGGCGATGTCGACGCCGCTGCGCAGGCCGCCGCTGGCGATCAAGAGGCGGCCGGGGGCGGCGCTGCGCGCTTCGACCAGCGCTTTGGCGCTGGGAATTCCCCAGTCGGCGAAGGCCGCCGCAACGCGCGCTCTCCAAGGTTCACCGATGCGATGACGCTCGACCTCACTCCACGACGTGCCTCCCGCACCCGCAACGTCGACGGCCGCCACGCCGGCATCGAAGAGCGCGCGCACGTCGGTCGGACCGATGCCCCAGCCGACTTCTTTGACCACGACCGGAAACGTCACGTTCGCGCAGATGCCGGCGATACGCCCGATCAATCCGCGAAAGTTCGTGTCGCCTTCGGGCTGCAGTGCCTCTTGCAGCGGATTGAGATGCAGCACGAGTGCGTCGGCGCGCAGCATCTCGACGAGCCGCGTGCACGCGGCTGCATCGTAGCCTTTATTGAGCTGCACGGCGCCGAGATTCGCAAAGAGCAGAATACCCGGCGCGTCGTCGCGCACGTCGAAACTCTCGAGCGACTGCGGCGATTCGAGCAGCGCGCGTCCCGAGCCGAGGCCCATCGCGAGATCGAAGCGCGCGGCCACGCGCGCCAAGCAGCGGTTGATTCTCGTCGCTTCCGGCGTTCCGCCGGTCATGCACGAGATCAGCAGCGGAGCGCCGAGGTTGCGGCCCAAAAACGAACGCGTACAGTCGACCTCGGCCAGGTCGATTCCCGGCAGGGCGCGGTGGCGAAAGCAGTAGGAATCGAAGCCGGCGTCGATGCCCTTGGCGCTGACGTCCTCCTCGATGTTGATCCGCAGGTGCTCCGCCTTTCGCGACGGCGTTGCGCGCTCAGGCTGTTCGTCGGGCAATATCGAACGCAACTTCCCTAAATGTCGCGAGCGTTTGCGCGCTCGCATACGGTGCGAGCGAATCGATCGCGCGCTGCGCGAGATCGCGCGCCTGCGCCTCATCCGGTGCATCGGCCGACATGCCGAGCGCGCGTCCCGCGCGTTCGAAGGCCCGCGCCGTTTCGGCGTTTGCGCCGGCAATCACCGCGCCGGCTTGCAGCGCCGCGCCGGTCAGCGCGCAGCGTCCGCCCATTGGTTCGCTGCGGCCTCCAAGTGCTTCCAGCACCGCCTCACCGGCGAGCCGCGCGGCTTCGAGCCGCCGCGCCGGCGAGATCACGTCGCTCGCGAGGCTGCGAAAGGCGACGGCGTAGAGGGCGTCCCCGGCGTTGAGGCTCTGCCCGAGGCCCCACCGGGCAATTGCCTCGGCAGATGCGTCGGCGAGCTCGTCGTGCAGCAGCATGAAGCGTTCGAAGAGATCGAAGGCGGCCGCAACCGGCAGCGCGTCGGTGGTATCGCCGCCGTTGACCGCGCACGCCCAGAGCACAAAACACGGTCCCGCCGGCGCGCGCACGTAGGCTTCCGGCAGGCGCTCCGCAATAATTTTTCCCGCCACCGATTCGAACGAAGAGGCAATCTTACTGGAATACCGCTGGACGGAATCTCGGTAGGCGCTAAAAGGGAGCGCGTCGGGAAGCGACGTCATGCCTCCCTCTTCCACTCAATTCCGGCCGCTCACTGCCGCGCGCGACTTCCCTGCGCGCGTGCTACGAGGCCCAGGATGGCGGCGGCAAACACTCGGAGAGATAGCGTGCCCGCGGGCCGGAGACGCCGAGCAGACCGTCGAGGCTCGTAAGCTCGAGCAGGCGGCGCATGTTGCTGTCGCCGACCAAGGCTTCTAAGCGGCGCCCCTGCGCAAGCAAACGCTTGTAGAGTCCTATCAGCTCCGCCAGCGCGGTAGAGTCGAAGAAGCTGGCCCCGCGCAAGTCGACGACCACGTCCCGATCGCTCCCGACCGACGTTAGCGCTTCGCGCAGCCGCTCGCGGGTCGAGACATCCCACTCGCCGCGCAGTGTAACCACGTGCAAATCCTCGAAGACCGAGGTCTCGATGGCGTGTTCGTGGTCGTCGTCGTACATCCACCATGGAGTGTACCCGTATTCGGGCTAAAACTTAAAGTAGATAAACGCGGGCGACGGGCCGGACCACGAGAAGAGCTGCAGCGCCAAAAGCAGGCCTGCGAGCGCTCCCGCTTGCAACGCGGGGCGCAGTTGCGGCCAACTCGGCGCGATGCTGCACCGTTCGAGCACCAAACGCAGAATGCCGAACGCGACGATGCCCGCGGCCAGCACTGCCGGCCATCCGCTCAGCAATCCGGGGCCCCAGCCGCCGGCGAACATCGCCCGGTAGACCGTCAGCGCAGCGGCGAAGCTCGGTGCGCGGAAGAGCACCCACGCCAGCGTTACGATCGCAAACGTCAAGGCGACGCGCGCGACCAGCACGACGCCGCGCGGCAGCGAACGCTCGCGCCCAACACCGAAGAGTCGCTCGATGCAGAGCGCGAGGCCATGCACGCCGCCCCAAGCGACGAAGGTCCACTGCGCGCCGTGCCACAAGCCGCCGAGCAGCATCGTGATCATCAGGTTGCGCAGCGTCGCAACGGCACCCCCGCGATTGCCGCCCAGCGGAATGTAGAGATAGTCGCGCAGCCAGGTAGAGAGCGTGATGTGCCAGCGGTGCCAGAAATCGGTGACGCTGGTCGCGAGATACGGCATACGAAAGTTCTCCGGGAAGACGAAGCCGAGCAGACGCGCGCAGCCGATGGCGATGTCGCTGTAGCCGGAGAAATCGAAATAGATCTGCATGCTGAAGGCAAACATCGCGCTCCACGCGGCGGGCGATCCCGGATGGCTGGCAATCGCATCGAAATAGCCATTTGCGACGTTGGCGAACTGATCGGCGATGGCGGTCTTCTTCAGCAGGCCGAAGCCGGCGCGGGCGAGACCGTAGCTGACGTCTTGCGGCCCCGGCGGGCGCCACGTGAAGAGCTCGCCGAAAAACAGGCCGGCGCGGACGATCGGGCCCGCCAAAAGCTGCGGAAAGAAGGCGAGATAGAGCGCGTAGTCGAGGGGCTTGCGGATCGCGACCGTGCGTCCGCGATAGACGTCGACGAGGTACGAGATGCTCTGAAAGGTGTGAAAGCTGATGCCGATCGGGACGAAGAGGTTGACCAGCCAAGGGTTACCGTGCATGCCGATCAGTTCGGCGACCGTGCCGCTCGCGAAGTTCGTATACTTGAAACTCCCCAGGAAGGCGAGGTTCGCCGCGACGCCGAGCGCCAGCAGCAGTCTGCTGCTGCGCTTGCCCTCACGCCGCTTCTCGAGGGCGATCGCGATCAGAAAATCGCTCGCGGTCAGAATCCAGAGAAAGAGCACGTACCACGCGTTCCAGCGCGCGTAGAAGTAGTAGCTGACGATCAGAAGAAAGACGAAGCCGGCGCGCCGCGGCAGCAGATAGAAGAGCGCGCAGACCAGCGCAAAGAAGAGCCAGAACTCGTACGACGCAAAACGCAGCGGAATCCCGATGCCGCAGGCCGCCGCGAACCACGAGAGGTCGCGATGCTCGGGCGGCGTTGCCGGCAACGCTGCGGCCGAGCTGGGCAGCACCACGGCGTTTACCGGCACGCTGCGGGGCGGCGGCTGGGAGAGCCCGGCAGCGACGTCGTGGCCGAGCAGCCGGCTGAACGAGAGGCTGCCCCGTGCGTTGAGATGATCTTCGTCGGCGAAGAGATCGGGGCGCTCGAGCGCAATATACGGCGCGGCCGCAATCAGCCGCGCGTGCTCCTGCTGGGCGATATCCACGAGCGATCCGCTCGGCTCTTGCGACGCGCTGCGATGCAGCGGACGCGTGGGAATCCGAACGAAAAAGACCGGCGTTCCGCTCTGCGCGTAACGAGCCGCGATCGGCAGCAGCCACTGCAAGCGGTACTTCGCATAGGAGGCGCTCGGCGCCGAAGGTTTGAGCACCTGGGTCGCGACTGCACTCTGCTCGGTATCGGTAAGCCCCGGCGGATACTCGATCTTCCCCGCAGCAAAGTCGACCTTGAGGCCGCGCAGCGTCTCGCTCCGCGGGTGCGCGCCGAGCGGGTCGAAGGTATTGGCCCCGCGCGCCGCCTCGAGTGCGGCAAATCGGGCGAGCGGGTTGGCCGCGAACGCTTGCACGTCGTCGCGCAGCTCTTGCCCGCGCCAGAAGAGATCGATGCCGTTCTCGATGCGCTCGCGCGGGTCCGAGAACGAGCCGGCAAGCTTGGGCAGATCGCTCAGCCGCGTTTGAAAGACGACGTAGCGCAGGTCCATCGGACGGTCGTCGCCGTCGAGGCTGCCGATCGCGCTGTCGTCGTCGGCGTAGGTATCGACCGCGATGACGACCGCGCGAAAGCGCCGCGCTTGCGGATCGATCGCGCGCACGAAGAACGGCCAGCAGCGCGGCGTCGTCCCCGGAACGCCGCCGGTGAGGAAGCGCAGCCCCGGCGCCGCGGCGCCGGCCGCCGGCGGAGTGA
>DATDHW010000026.1:0-157309 GCA_036521375.1 Candidatus Cybelea sp. | reverse complement strand
CGCGCCTGACGCGTGCGCGCGTCCCACAGATAGACCTGCCCGGTGTCGGAGTTCGTCGACGTCGACCACACGAGGTCGGGGTCGTGCGGATCGGCGAGTACCCACATGCCATCGCCGGCACCGACCTGATACCAGTCGCGGTTCATCACGCCGATGCCGTTAGGCGGTGCGGAGGCGCCGCACCACGAGTTATCGTCCTGCAGGCCGATGCAGACGCGATAATTGGGCAGCGGGCCGTCGAGCCCCACGTGGTACGGCTGCGCGAACGGAAGATCGTAGGGCTGCCAGAACTTCGCGCCGCCGCCGGCAGAGATGATGACGCCTTCGTCGTTTCCGTTGATGATGCGTCGCCCGTCGGCCGACCACCAAACCGCGTGGTAATCCCAGCCCGCGCTCTGCGCGATCTCGTGAAAGGTGCGCCCGCCGTCGGTGCTCAGCGAGAGTATGAGGCTCACGTTGATCAGCCGATCGGGATTTGCTGGATCGACGTAGACGCTGCTGAAATAGAACGGCCGCGCGCCGAGCAGCGGGCTGTGCGGCATCAGCTTCCAGTTCGCGCCGCCGTCGTCGGAACGCCACAGATCGCCGGCGCGCGACTGCACGAGCGCGTAGACGCGTCCGCGCGTCCCCGCCGACAGTCCGATGCGTCCCGTCGGCGCGCCCGGCACTCCGTGTCCGCTCAGCCTGCGCCACGTGCGGCCGTTATCGTCGGAGCGGTAAATGCCGCCGTCGCGGCCGCCGCTTTCGAGCGTCCACGGAAGGCGCCGGACCCGCCAGACGCCCGCAAAGAGCGTCGCGGGATGGCCGGGCACGCGCACCAGCGACGAAACGCCGCTGGAGGGCCCAACGTAAAGCGTACGGCTCCAGTGCGCGCCGTTATCTCGGGTAACGTACACGCCGCGATTCGCGTCGCCGGCAGAGACGCGTCCGAGCACACCGACCGCGACATCCTGCGGATTGCTCGGATCGATGCTGATGGCGGAGATGTGCGCCGACTGCCTCAGTCCCGCGTGCTGCCAACTGACACCGCCGTCGCTCGAACGATAAATGCCGTCGCCGGCCTCAACGTCGTTGCGCGGGTTCGATTCACCGGTGCCGACCCAAACCACCCGATCGTTGGCGGGATCGAGTGCCATCGCACCGATGGGCGCCGCCCCCTCGCGGTCGAAGACGGCCGTCCACGACGCACCCCCGTCGGTACTTTTGAATACACCGCCGCCCGCACCGCCCGCGTAGTAAAGATGCGGGTCGCGATCGCTGCCGGCTACCGCGGTACTGCGTCCGCCGCTGATCGCCGGGCCGATCTCCCGGAAGGTCAGTCCGGCAAAGGGCGCGGCGCCGACGGCAGCGCCCAGCAACGCAAGCAATGGGAGCATCGTCGCTTCTTTAACGGTACGACAGCCGTACCTCTCCCGCGCTTCACTCAAAGGAGCGCGCCGGGCGGCGCCGTAAGCGCGGCTTGGATGCTCGACATCGCCGCCGGTGCCGTACGAGCCTACTACTTATTCGATGTCGCCGACACGATCGACCTCGCGAAGGCCGGCGCGCTCGGCGCGCAGTCGCGCGCTCCGGCGGCGCTTCCGCTGCACCCGCACGCGCAACCATACCTGCAGTTTCCGGTGCCGCCGCTGGTCGCCAACCTCGAGGACGCTTCGTTCGGCGCGCTGCGCTGTTCGGTGCGCCTCAAAATGTACGACTACGGGGTGGTGTCGCTGCGGCTGAGCTTTCCCGCATCCGGCAGTTGGAACGATCTCAACTCGCTGGTCGATCGCGCTCGCACCGACGAACGCATCGCGAGCTACGCCCAAACGGCGGTCGAGCGCGTTTGCAGTGAGTACGCCCCGGCATTCGACGACCGGCATCCTGCGCTGGTCGAAGATTACGTGATCGTCGAGATCGACCGCTTTACCGAAAGCGTCGATGCGGAGACGCTGATCGACGAACACGCCGGAGCGCTTGCCGGCCTTCTGCTCGGAGAGCGTAAGCCTCTGGCCGCGAGCGAAGCCGAAGAAGCGTTGCGCATGAGGTTTTCCTACTACGAAGACGACCTGACGATCGTGCAGTGGGATACCGCGTTCGTTTACGATCGCCGCGATAGCGCACTCGCGATCGAAGACATTTTGGAGTTCGCGAACTCGCAACTCCTCGAGCTGCGAACCTACGACGCGCTGCTCGACCACGAGCTCGATGGAATCTACAAAATGCAGCCCAGCGGGCCGCCCAGATCGCTGCGCGGACGCCGCGAAGCCGAACAGGCCGCAGTGCTCCGGTATCTGATCGTCGACGTGCTCGAATTGACGGATCGTTCGACCAACGCCCTCAAGGTCGTCGGCGACGCATACTACGCGCGTATCTATCGAGCTGCGGCGACGAGGCTCGGGCTCTCCGATTGGCAGCGTCAGATCGACACGAAGCTGGCCAGCGTCGGCGAGATGTATCGCTTTTTCAGCGATCAGGCGCGCAGCCGGCGCGACGAGTTTCTCGAAGTCACGATCGTTGCGCTCGTGGCGATCGAGGTCGTGATCGGCGTCCTCACGCTGCTGCACATGTAAGCCGAGGTGAGGATGCGCGCCGCGGCGGCGCGAAAGCCCGGCAAATCATGGAGGACGAGGCGCGAGCACCGGGCGCGCTGGAATTTGGAGTGCTTTTGCGGCACTACCGCCTTGCCGCCGGTCTTTCGCAGGAGGCCCTTGCAGAACGCGCGCGCATGAGTGCGGACGGCATCAGCGCGCTCGAGCGCGGACACCGCCGAACGCCGCAACGCGAAACGCTGACCTTGCTGGCCGGCGCGCTCACGCTGACCGACGAGCAGCGGCGCGACTTCGCGGCCGCAGCCGCCCGCTCGGGCGCGCGGCGGCATGGCGCATCGACCGCCGCAACCTCCACGGGCGGCTCGAACCTGCCGCTCGCACTGACCTCATTCGTGGGGCGGAAAAAGGAGCTCGACGAGATTGCCGGCCTCGTGCGCGAGCATCGACTCGTCACCCTGATCGGTGCCGGCGGCATCGGCAAGACGCGCACCGCCTTGCAGATCGCCGCGGCCTACACCGGAATTGACGGCGCTCGCTTCGTGGGGCTGGCGCCGCTGGGCGATCCTTCTCTGGTCGTCGCAGCGATCGCCTCATCGTTGGGTCTCCGAGAAGTGCCGCACCAGCCGCTGCTCGACCGCCTAATCGCGCACCTCAAGAGCAAGTTGCTTCTGCTGGTTCTCGATAACTGCGAACACGTCGCCGGCGAAGCGGCGCGCGTCGCGGAGAGCTTGCTCGGGGCCTGTCCGCGGCTGCGCGTTCTGGCGACCAGCCGCGAGCCGCTGCGGCTTGCCGGCGAACGCACCTACCGGCTTCCCTCGCTGAGCACGCCGCACGCATCGGCGTCGCATCAGCTCTCCGCCACCGAGGCTGCGGAGTACGGCGCGATCGAGCTCTTCGTCGATCGGGCGCGGGCGGTCGACCATCGCTTCAAACTCACCGACGAAAACGCGGCGACCGTCGCCGGGCTCTGCCGCCGGCTCGACGGGATTCCGCTGGCGATCGAGCTCGCCGCGGCTCGCGCGAATCTGCTTTCGCTCAAGGCGCTCAACGAAATGCTCGACGATCGCTTTCGCCTGCTTACCGGAGGCGAACGAACCGCGCTGCCGCGCCAGCAAACGATGCGCTCGGCGATCGATTGGAGCTACGACCTGCTGCCTGCGCCGGAGCAGCGCGTCTTCGAGCGCCTCTCCGTTTTCGCCGGCGGGTGTACGCTCGCCGGCGCCACAGCCGTCTGCGCCTCGACCGAAGACGGACAGACCGACATGCTCGATCTGCTCTCCTCGCTGCTCGATAAATCGCTGCTGACCGCCGATCTCGAAGGCAGCGAGCCGCGCTACCGGCTCCTCGAGTCGTTCCGGCAGTACGCACGCGAAAAACTAATCTCCCGCAATGAAGCCGCAGCGATCGCTCGACGCCACGCACTCGCCTGCCTCGATCTTGCCGAACGCGGCGAACGCGCCTACGATCCACGGCCGGACGACGCTCTGCGCGCGGCGCCGGCACAATCGTGGCCGGGTGACATGGAGCCGGAACTCGACAACGCGAGGGCGGCGATCGACTGGGCGCTCGGGAGCGGCGAAATCTCGATCGCTTCGCGGCTGGCCTGCGCGTATACGCGTACGTGGCGGATGAATCGCGGCGACGCGCAGCCGCGCCGCTGGCTCGAAGCCGCGCTCGAGCGCGGCGACGCGGCCGCCGAACCGGGCGTCGCGGCACAGGTGTGGGGTACGTTGTCGACGATCAGCTTTGGAACGCACAAAGTCGATGCCGCGCGGCGCGCGTTGGAGCTCTTCGAGCACTGCGACGAGCCGTATGCTAGAGTCGGTTGCCTCTACCAGTTGAGCGCGGGCCTTCTGCACGCCGGACGGATCGCAGAGGCGCAGGAGGCAACCGAGATGGCGTTGCTGATCTCCCAAGAACGAGGCTTGCGGGGTACGCGCCGTTACGCCGGCGCACTCGGCATGCGCGCGAGCATCGCCGCACGTCTCGGCCTGGTCGACGACGCACGGCAGTTCTACACGCAGGCGCTTTCGCTGATGACGGCGCTGGGAGACACGCTCGAGGCGACCGTCCTTCGCCACAACATGGCGGAGCTCGAATTCAGTGCCGGAAATCCCGAGCGCGCGCTCGAGTACGCCGAAGCGGCCGCGCTCGCGGCGCATCGCGTACGGGTGAAGCGCTTAGAAATTACCGCGCGAGCAAATGCCGCGGCGTATCAGCTCGCGCTGGGCAACGTCGACGGTGCGCGCTCGGCTGCGGCGCAAGCGCTCGCGCTCGCTCGCGGCGCGCATTCTATGGATGCCGCGATCGCCACGCAGCATCTCGCCGCCGTTGCGGCGTTGCGCGGCCAAAGCCGTCGGGGCGCGCGCCTGCGCGGCTACGTCGATGCATGGTATCGCAGCGAGGGTTGCGAGCGAGATCTCACCGAGCGGCGGACGTACGAGATTTTGGTCGCGGCGCTTCGCGAGCGCCTCGCCGAGGACGAGATCGAGGCCTTTGCGGCCGAGGGTGCGGCGCTCTCCGAAGAGCAGGCGGCGCGCGAAGCACTCGCAGTCTAAAGCGCAAAAGACGCTAGACTCGCTTGCGCAGTGTGCGCTGATCTCCGCTGCGAATCGTCACGCCCTGCGCGTCGAGCCATTCCAACAACGGAACGGCGTATCTTCGCGAGCTTCCGAGCAGATCGCGGAAATGCGCGGCGGTCATCGTGCCGTTCTTTTCGAGATAGCTGCGAACGCTCGCCACGATCCGCCCGATCTGCGCGCCGCGATAGAGGTCGTCGCCGACCTTCACGAGCGTACCGCGGGCCAGCATCGTGTCGAACGCCTTCGAGATGCCGGGCAAACGCGAGATCTTCACCGCCGCGGCGACCCCGGCAAACGGAATCGGAACGAAGGGCTGCCCTTCGTCGAGCGGGACCAAGTGATCGAAGAAGGCCCGCTGCTCGAGCGTCAGCGCCGGCTGGTGTTCGAGCGTCGCATAATAACCGCGATGGTTGATCAGGCGCCCGTGATCGGCAAAGTGCTCGAGAACGCGCACCAGCACGCCTTCGGAGATGTCGAGCGCCCGCGAGAGCGAGATCGAAGTCATCCCCATCGACCACGGTTCGGACCGCTGCGCCTCGGCGAGCTGCGCTAAGACGCTTGCGAGCAGCGTGCCGGCGGCCGAGCCCGAGACGTAGGCGCGCGGTTTATCGAGCGCAAGGACGTCGCCGCGCTCGACTAAACGCGCGAGCGCAACCGCGGTCGCCGCTTCGCGCAAGTTCGCGGCCGCGGAGAGCTCGAGCGCAGTCGCCGGTTCGAGCCCGCGCGCGTGCAAGATCCGCGCGAGCACGGCGTCGTCGGGGTTCTCCGCCTCCGCCGCTTCGCCGCGCCCGGCGCCTTCGACGTAACCGCCGCCGAGCAGCGTCATCGGCGACGGACGGCGCACGACGAACCGCACGCCGGCAAATGCAACCACGGGCTCGCGCAGATGCAGCCGGGCCGACGTCTCTACCCCGTCGGCGTACGGTTCGCCGGCGACCAGAACTCCGAGGCGTTCGGCCGAGCCGACGTACGCGCGCACGGGCGTGCGCCGGTGCATGAGCGCGGCCGCACCCGGCGCCGCTGTAAAACGAACCGCAAAATCCGCGGCGGCCGCAAACTCCGTTCCCACCACGGCTTGACCGCGCACGATCTCGCGATGGTCGGTTCCCGGAATGCTCAGCGCGACGCGCGAACCCGCTTCGGCGCGCGGGCGAACCGAGCCGAAGACGCCGATGCTGCGCACCGCGGCGGCGTGGCCCCCCGGCTCCAGCCGCAGCGCGTCACCCACTTCGATGCTGCCCTGCATCAGCGTGCCGGTAACGACCGTGCCGAGTCCCGTCAACGAAAAGACGCGATCGATCGGCAGATAGACGGGCGCGCCCGCGTTGCGGCCGGGCATTTCCGCGAGCAGGTCGTGGAGCGCGTCTCTGAGCGATTGCATGTTTTCGCCGGTGGCCGCCGAGACCGCAAAGTACGGCGCGTCCTGCGCAATCGTGGCCTGGAGTTGCGCCAGGATACGCCGGCAGGCGTCGTCGCGATCGGCGGGTTCGATCAGGTCGATCTTGCTGACGACGACGATCGTGCGGCAAACGTTGAGGTAGCGCAGGATCGCAAGATGCTCGAGCGTCTGCGCTCTAACGCCTTCAACGGCGTCGACCACGAGCAGCAGAATTTCCATCCCCGCCGCTCCGGCGAGCATGTTGTGCAGGAAACGCTCGTGACCGGGTACGTCGACGATTCCGCCTTCAACGCCGTCGGCAAAGCGCAGGTACGCGAAGCCGAGATCGAGCGTCATGCCGCGCTCGCGCTCTTGCGGTAAGCGGTCGGGATTCGTACCAGTCAGCGCGGCTACGATCGCCGATTTTCCATGATCGACGTGGCCTGCCGTCCCGATCACGTGCACTCGATCGGGGCCTTAGCGGCTCCCAATGCGGTAGTCTGCCAGAATTTCGCCGGCCGCCCGCAAGCCCGACTGCGCACCGCCCTCCATGAAGCCTTGATACTCCACCGAGGTGTGCTCGCCGGCAAAATGGATGCGTCCTTGCGCGCGTGCCTCGTGCCCCGCGATCGTCGTGCACTGGCCGACGAGCCAGCAGGAGTAGCTGGCCAAAATGTTCGGGTCGGCCTGTGCGTTGCCGAAGGTAGCTTTGCCGGTCCAGGTGGACGCGACCCCGGGCCAAATCCGTTCGAGCTGCGTTAAAAAGTCGCGCACGTGCCAGGCGACCGCCGGCGAGTCTTCAATTCGCGAATACGGCTCGGGGGGCGTATCGACCATCGCCGGCGACGCGGCGGTAAAGACCTCGATGAGGCCGTCACGCCCCCGTTGCCCCAGTGAGTAGTCCAGCGCGCTTTGGACGCGCAGCGTCGTCCAGATCTGCCCGCTGGCAGGTTGCGGCCACGGATGATTCTGTCGCATCCAGGCTCGGCGATCGAACTGCAGGTGCAGTTTCGTGTGAAAGCCGTACCCGAGATTCTCGATCGCGTTGATCTTCGCGCCGTCGAAGCCGGCGCCGGCATAGTCGACCGCGCGCAGCGCGATGAACGGTATTGCGAGCACGACGCGGTCCGCATAGACGATCTGGCGCAGACCGCGATGCCGGAAATAGAGTACGTAGAGGCCGTAGTCCGCCTTCTCGATGCCGACGAGCCGGCGCTCGAGCCGGATGCTGCCGGCCGGCAGCGATGCCGCGATCGCTTCCGGCAGCGCTTGGCTGCCGTTCGCCAAGATATACCGCTGATCGGAGTATCCGAGGACGTTCATCTCTCGCGCCTGCGCGTAGGTGCGCTGCTGCCCGAGCTGCAGCAACAGATTGAGCGCACTGAGCTCTTCGATCTCCCGGCCGTATTCGTTGCGGTACGCCTCTTTGATCAGGCGCCCGAGCTGGCTGTCGAGTCCTCCGGGAACGTACCGCACGATCCAATCGCGCATGCTCATCGCGTCGAGCCGGCGCGCGGTTGGGGTCGCGTTTGCGTAGGTCGTCGTCGGCTCGACCTGTGCCAGCTGGCCCTGCAGAATCGGATAGATCTTGGCGAAGTCGCGGTCTGCATCGGCCATCGAGTAGTAGCGTCCGCCCAGAAAGCAGGTGTCGCGCGCGCGCGGTGGCCGCCCGGAGTACGTGTCGAGCAGCGGCAACGCAAAACGCCGCGCGAGGCCGCGAATGTTTTCGTGCGTCGAGTCGACCATTGCGCCGCACCACTCCGTGTGTTGTCCCTCGCTCCAGTAGTGCCGCTCGGAGTGCATCCGGCCGCCCACGCGGGCGGCAGAGTCGTAGAGGGTCGCTTCGATGCCGGCGTCGCGTAAGCGCAGCGCCGCGGTTAGCCCGGCGATCCCCGCGCCGACGATGACGACCTTCTCGTGCTGGGGTGCCGCCGAGCTCGCAAAAGCGGTAAAACGGGGAAGGCCGGCGGCGCCGGCCACGGCGGCACCAGCCCGCGTAACGAAGTCGCGTCGCTTCAAACAGACGCTCCTTAAATCTTTACGCTCAGATCCGCGAAAAAGCCGAAGGGTTGAAGCACCGACGAGATGCCGACTTCGGTGATGTTGAAGAACGTGCCGTACGGATAGCGCAGCTGCGGCGGCGGATTCTTGAGGAAGTTGCCGGCGGGCGCCAAGATGTTCGAGGGTAAGTTCGAGTAGACGCACGTTACCGAGTTGTCCCAGGCAAAGCCGCGCTGATAGCACTGATTGTAGAGATTGACGGCCTGCACCGTCAGCGTCACTCGCGAAGAGAAATCGTAGCTCGTCTGCAGGTTGAGCGTGAGCTCCGCCGGCTGAATGAAAGCGCCGAGATTGTCGAACTTTCCGCTGTACGGATCGGGCAGGAAGATCGCGCCGGCCGCGCCGCCAGGGCAGCTGCTGCCCGGAGCCAGCGGCGTCTTCGCCGGCTGCGCCGAGCACGACTGCGGCACGTAGCCGGGCCAGACGAGCGGCGATCCGTAGTTCGAACCGTCGGAGTAGTGCAGCGAAGGCGTTACCGCAAAGCGGCCACGCCGGTAGTTGAGAATCAGCGAGGCGACATCGGGCACCTCGTAACCGTTGGCAGCGTTGAACGGACTTGGAATCACGTCGTAGGGCGCGTACCATCCATTCGTATCGAAGAGCGGCTGCAGCGCGCCGCGATAGTACGGGTTGGGTACCTGGAGCTTCCCTTGATCGCCGGTACCCGATTGCGTATTGAGCAGCACCGGCCTGGCGTTGCCGGGATTCGCGCCGCTCCCGCACGCCTGCCAGTTCGCCGAGCTTCGCGTCACGTGTGCGCAGGCCGACGTGTAAGAGTTATAGAAGGCAATTTGCGAGTTGAGCGCGTCGATCACGCTCACGCCGTTGATCGGGCGATAGCGGATCTGGTTCTCCGTATGCGTGTAGGAGAAGATCGCCGAGATGCCGTTTTGGCGCAAGTCGCCGTACTGCAGCGAAAACTCGGCGCCGTAGGAGCGTTGCGTTCCGACGTTGAGGCCGGCGAGGGTTCCTTGTACGGCGTTGATCGCCTGGAACTGCAGCTCGTTGCTCGTATTGCGATAGAACGGCGTGACCTTGTACGACAGCTGCGTGCCTTTGACGTGCTTCTCGAGCGAGAGGTCGAAGTTATCCGACGTATCCGGAGAGATATCGTGGTCGGGCGTGTGGTACCCGTACGGGTAGAACTGCGAGATAAACGACGCGAGGTTCTGCTGATACGTGTTGTACTGGTAGTACGACGAGCCTTCGGCCCGTGCGTAGCGCCCGGCAGAGCCGCGAATGACCGTATCGGGATCGATCGTATACGTAAAGGAGGCGCGCGGCGCGAACACGTTCGAGGTGTCGATGCCGGCGCCGGTGTTGTAGAGCCCGTTGCCCGGCTGCGTCATCGGCGAAAGACCGGGAGCGCACGCGCCGAACGAACGGCTCCTTACGTCCCACGTCCACTGGGGCTGCGATCCCGGCGCACCGCAGTGCTCGTCGTTGTACGCATCGAACCAAAACTGCCGCGCCGGGTAACCATCCTCCAGATTGTTGGTGTAGTAGGCAAAGCGATCGAATCGCGCGCCGATGTTGACGACGATCCGGTCGTTGGGTTCCCAAACGTCGGTTAGCGCCGCCGAAGCGAAGCGCGGCATCACGTTGTCGACCTGAGCGCTCACGCCGTTTTCGGTCATCATCCAGCGCGCGCCGGCGCGCGCGGCGGGGCTGCCCGGCGGCGCCTCGCCCGGCGTCAGATTGAAGCGGTATGAGCCTTCGCCGGGATAGCATCCGGCCGGCGAGAGGCAGCCGCCCTGGCTGCCCGCATCGAAACAGCTCCACGGCTTGCCCGTCTTGTAGTTATAGCACTTGCCGTTCGGCGTCCCGTAGCTCGAGAGAATCGTTCCGAGCCCCGTCGGTGCGCGGCTGCTCGTAAACGGGTCGGTCGAACTGAAGCCGGCATTATAGGTCTGCAGCTTCTGCGTCGTATACGAAGCTTCGGCAGTAAGCAGATGCTGCGCCGAGAGCTGATTCGAATAGATCAGGCCGGCGCCGTAGCCATGCTCGAGGACTTCGTAGTCGGCCGGATCCGAACCGAAGACCAGCTGAGCGCTGTCGGGGCCATTGATGAACCAGCGCGAATACTCGCCGTAAACGAGCGCCCGCAGATACGAGCGCGAGTCGAAGTTTTTTTGGTACTGAAACTTTTCGATCGAATAGCCGTTGTAGTTCCCGTCGCGGTCGCTCACCCCCACGGGCGATCCCGGCGCCCGGCCCGTCGGGCTGCTCGGAAAGTCGCCGATGATGACGTCGCTTGGATTTGGCGTCTGCATGAGCGGGCCGCCGTAGTAGAGCGAGTCGAGGTACGGCATCGGATAGCCGATGCCGGTGCGCTTGCCGACTTGCGGCGTGTAGCCGATGTCGTTGGCGGAGCTGTAGAACTGCGCCGCAATACCACCGGTCACGTAGAGGAGCTGGATGTCGTCGCGCAGCGGCGAGTCGCGATGCGCGATCCCGATGTGGAAGTTGACGACGTTCTCCCGGTCGGCATCGAACGCTTGCGTGTAGCCGTATCCGGGCTGCGCGATGAACCCGTAATTGGGATACCGGCCGGCCGAGCCGTCGAGGATATTGTAGACGTTGTTGTCCGTTGGGACGTTGAGCGGATAGAAGTACAGCGGGTCGCTGACCGCGCCGTACTGGTCGCCGTACCGAAACGTCTGATTCGTTCCCGAAAGTCCGACGTAATACGAGAACATGCGATCGGGGGTCGCGCCGCCGGCTTCGACGGTCGCCTGATGGTAGTACGCCGGTCCGCCGATACCGAAGTCCGCCGTAGCATAGCCTGGGAACGTTCCGGTTTTGATGACTTGATTGATGTAGCCGGCAAGGCCCGAGGAGTTCGAAGTCGCGGGCGTGCCGCCGGTGTAGACCTGCACCTCTTGGTTGCCCAGCGACGTCAGCGTTGCGATCGGCGCGAGATCCGATTGCCGGGTCGTGGGCAATCCGTCGAACTCATACGCGACCTGATCGACGTCGCCGCCGCGAACGTACACGCTCTGATACCAACCCTGTTGATTGGAAGGAACGTTGACGCCGGGTGCGCTCGCGATGGCGCCGTAAGCTTGCGTGAGCGAACCCGAACCCGAGAGCGTCGACGCGGCCTTTTGACCCGTCGGGTTGATCGAAAAAACGTCGCTCGTCACGCCGGAATGAACCAGCGACTGCGCGGACCGCGAGGTCGTACGGGCGATCGTCTGCAGCGTCTTCTGCAGAGCCAGCGCGACGGTGGCCGATTGGTCGGCAATGATGGTTACGCCGGGCTGGGAGAGCGAATCGTATCCGGATTTGCTCGCGCTCACCGTGTACGTGTCGGGCTGAAGCGAAATAAACGAGTAGGAGCCCGAAGCGTCCGAGACCGTCTGCGCCGTCTGCGACGGCGCAACCACACTGACCGCCACCCCGGCGAGAGGAGCCCGGGTCGTCGCGTCGATCACTCGGCCGCGCAGGGTCCCAGTCGTTCCCGCTCGCGCTCCGAAGGGCATAGCAACCACCGCCAGGACGACGAACGCGACGATTCGCTTGTGCACGTGCCTCCCCCAATGGCCTCCAGCAGCCTAAGGAAGAGCGCCTTTACATATGCCGAATATAACTTCCTCGCTTTGAATACCGCAACGAAACTTTCTCTCTCGCAGCGGCGCGCGCAGAGCGTCGCGCGCGGCGTCTCTACGGCGCATCCAATCTGGGTGCAGCGCGCGAGCGGAGCGACGCTCTGGGACTCCGAGGGCCGGCGATACCTCGACTTCGCCGGCGGCATCGGCACGCTCAACGCCGGGCACGCCAACCCACGGGTGGTCGCGGCCATCGCCGAGCAAGCGCAGCGGTTCACGCACACGTGCTTCCAGGTGGCGATGTACGAGCCGTATCTCCGAGTCGCCGAGGAGCTCAATCGCCGTGCCCCCGGCACCTCGCCCAAAAAGACGCTGCTGCTCTCGACCGGTGCCGAGGCGACCGAGAACGCCATCAAGATCGCGCGCGAGTATACTCGCCGGCCGGCGGTGATTGCGTTCACGCACGGTTACCACGGACGCACGCTCCTGGCGCTGACGATGACCGGGAAGAACGCGCCCTACAAGCAGCACTTCGGGCCGTTTTGCAGCGAAATCTACCACGCGCCGTTTCCGAGCCTGCGCCACGGCGTGACGACCGAGGACGCACTGCGAGCCCTCGCCGAGATCTTTGACGGCGTCGTCTCCGCCGATCGGGTGGCGGCGATGATCGTCGAACCGGTCCTCGGCGAAGGCGGTTTCGTCCCGGCGCCCGCCGAGTTTCTGCACGAGCTGCGGCGCATTACGTCGCAGCACGGAATCGTTTTCGTCGTCGACGAGATTCAAACGGGCTTCGGCCGGACCGGCCGGCTCTTCGCCTGCGAGCACTACGGCATCGAGCCCGACTTGATGACGGTTGCAAAGACGCTGGGCGGTGGGCTTCCGCTCGCCGCAGTCGTCGGAAAGGCCGAGATCATGGACGCGCCCGAGCCGGGCGGCTTGGGGGGCACCTTCGCCGGAAATCCGGTTGCCTGCGCGGCGGCGCTAGAGATCTTCGAGATCATGGACGAGCGCTTTTTGGAGCGGGCCCGCGCGGTTGGGGCGCGCATCGAATCCGCGCTGCGCAGCCTACAGTCGAGCCACGTGCAAATCCTCGACGTTCGCGGCCTGGGTGCGATGATGGCGATGGAACTCTCGTCGGGCGCGCCAGAAATTCTCGAGGCCGCGCGCCGGAGAGGGCTTATCGTTCTGCTTGCCGGGCGGAGCAACGTCATTCGCATTCTCGTGCCTTTGGTCGTGACGGACGCCGAGCTCGACGAAGGCCTGGAAGCGCTCCGCGACGCCACCGCCGAGGTCTTTGCGGCGTGAGCGCGTCCGAGCAACGCGAACGCCGCGCCTACGAATACTCGCAGCGCGTCCTCGCGCTGATCGAAAACATCGAAGTCGGCCCCGAGGAGGCCGCGTGGATCACGCGCGAGACCGTCGAGGGGTTTCGCGATCACGTCAACCCCGGATTCCTGGAATACCGCAAGGCGACCGACGCGCGCGAGGCGGGCGCCGTCGTCGAGTGGGCCGACGCCGGCCCGAACTCCTATCGCGACGTTTACGGACGCCGCTACCTCGATTGTTTGGGCGGCTTTGGGATCTTCAACGTCGGCCACCGCCATCCCAAAGTCGTCAAAGCGGTAACCGATCAGCTCCGGCGTCAACCGCTGCACAGCCAGGATCTGCTCGATCCGCTGCGCGCGATGCTCGCCAAAACGCTCTCGATGCTGACGCCCGGAGAGCTCGACTTCAGCTTCTTCTGCAACAGCGGAACCGAAGCGGTAGAAGGCGCGCTCAAGCTCGCGCGCGCCTACGATCCGACAAAGCAGACGATCGTCGCGGCAACGAAGGGATTTCACGGCAAGAGCTACGGCTCACTCTCGGCCAGCGCGAAGGCGGAGTTCCGTCGCCCGTTCGGGCCGATGCTGCCCAACATCGAGCACGTGCCGTTCAACGACCTTGCCGCGCTGCGCGACATGATGACCTCGTGCCGCGCCGTCGGCGAAGACGTCGGCGCCGTCCTCTTGGAACCGATCCAAGGAGAGGGCGGCGTGAACATTCCCGACGACGATTATCTTCCCGGCGTCCGCGCGCTCTGCGACGAATTTGGTTCGCTTTTCATTTTGGACGAAGTGCAGACGGGCATGGGCCGAACCGGCAAGATGTTCTGCTGCGAGCACTACGGTATCGCACCCGATCTGATGTGCCTGGCGAAGGCGTTCGGCGGCGGCGTCGTGCCGGCCGGCGCGGTCGTCGGGCGGCGCGAAGTCTTCGCGCGCCTGTTTGACAACCCGTTCCTGCACACGTCGACCTTCGGCGGAAATCCGCTCGCCTGCGCCGCGGCACTGGCGACGATCAACGTTCTCATCGAGGAACAGCTTCCGCAGCGCGCGGCGCGGCTGGGAGAGCGCCTGCTCGCGGGAATTCGCACTGCGGTGCAGCCGCACGCCGCCCTCGTTGCGAGCGTGCGCGGAAAGGGTTTGCTGATCGCGCTCGAGTTTCACGACGACGCGACCGGATTCGAGCTCGGCAAGCGAATGCTCGATCGAGGCGTGCTGGTCTCCGGGACGCTGGTCAACGCCCGAGTAATTCGGGTCGAGCCCCCGTTGACGATCACGCAAGACGAAGCGGACTACGTCTGCCGCGCGCTGGGCGAGAGCCTTGCCAGCATGGAACCGCAACCGGTTTCCACGTCGAACGCATCGTAGAGGCGTACGGCCCTACAGAAAGAGACGATCACGATGCAAGTTACGGCGAACTCGCCGGTCGATCCCGAGTCGATTCTCGCGCAGCTGCCCAGCGTCAACGGCGTCATTCCGATGTACGTCGACGGCGAATGGCGGCTAGCGCGCAGCGGCGCGACGCGCGACCTCTTCAATCCGTCGAACGGTCACAAGATCGCGACGATCGCCGAAGCGGGGACCCAGGACGCGCAAGCCGCGATCGAGGCCGCGCGCAAAGCGTTCGACCAGGGTCCCTGGGGATCGAGCTGCGCCGCCGATCGCGCGGCGCTGCTCTTCAAAGTGGCCGACGCGATCGACGCGCACCGCGACGAGTTCACGCGCATCGACACGCTCAACAACGGAAAACCCCTGCGCGAGACCGAGTACGACGCCATCGACGCGGCCAACTGCTTTCGTTATTACGCCGGCCTGGCGACGAAGCCGCACGGACAGACGTTCGACGTGCCCGCCGCCTCGCAGACGTTTACCGTCCGCGAGCCGATCGGCGTCTGCGGGCAGATCGTTCCGTGGAACTATCCGCTGCTCATGGCGGTTTGGAAGCTCGCTCCGGCGCTCGCCGCCGGCAACGTCTGCATCCTCAAACCCTCCGAGTTGACACCCCTCTCGGCGATCCGCCTCGCGGCGATTTTCGAGGAGCTCGAATTTCCGCGCGGCGTCGTCAACGTCGTCACCGGCACGGGCGCGATTGCCGGCAATGCGCTGGCCGCGAGCACGCTCGTCGACAAGATCGCCTTTACCGGCGGAACGAAGACCGGCCGCAGCGTGATGCAAGCCGCAACGTCTAATCTGAAAAAAATCTCGCTCGAGCTCGGCGGCAAGTCCCCCAATGTCGTCTTCGCCGACGCCGATTTCGATACGGCGATCGACTACGCACTCTTCGGAATCTACGCCAACGCCGGGCAAGTCTGTTCGGCGGGCTCGCGTTTAGTGATCGAAGGATCGCTGCACGATCGTTTCCTGGAGCGGCTTGTCGAACGAGCGCGCAAGATTCGCGTCGGCGACGGCTTCGATCCGCAGACCGAGATGGGACCGATTATCTCACAGGTCCATCGCGAACGCGTCGAGGCCTACATCGCCGCCGGCGTTAGGGAAGGCGCGAAGCTTCTCTGCGGCGGCGAACGGCTCGGCGGTGAGCTCGCCGCGGGGAACTTTATCGCCCCGACGATCTTCGATCAGACCTCTCCGCAGATGCGAATCGTTGCCGAAGAGATCTTCGGTCCGGTCCTTGTCGTGCAAACGTTCGCAGACGAAGCGGAAGCAATCGCCGTCGCCAACGACACGATCTACGGTTTGGCGGGTGCGGTCTTCACCGAAGACATCGCCAAGGCGCACCGCGTAATTCGCAAGCTGCGGGCCGGCATCACCTGGATCAACACCTATCATCCCACGTACAACGAGGCACCGTGGGGCGGCTACAAACAGTCGGGCATCGGCCGCGAGCTGGGAACCTACGGCTACGACGCGTATACCGAGGTTAAACAGATCAACGTCAACCTCGACGTCGCGCCGTCGGGCTGGTTCAGCGACCGCTGACGCGGCGGCTTAGCAGCCCTTCAGCTTACTCGTCAGGAGATTCAGGAGCGACTTGAGCGTTTCCTGATAGCATCCGCCGTCGACGTTGAGCGATTTGTACTGTTGACGGCTCTTGGCGTTCGACGGCGAGGCATTGCTCCCGTGAATGTTTAGAACATCGTACGAGTGCACGTTGTTGAGCGACGACCAGGATGATGCCTTGCTGCGGCTTTGATCGAGTCCGCTGCCGTTCTTGGTCTGCATGACGTCGGTCGTCTGGGTTGCCGCGCCGCTCTTTACGACGTAGTTGTAGCGGACGTTGAAGGGATAGGTCCACTGGCTCTGCGTCCGAAGGTTCTTGCCGCGCGTCGCCGTCGTCGTATTCGAGGTGATCGTTGTGTTCTGCTTGATGTTCTGCAGGAACTGAGTCGAGGTATCGTTGATGCGCTGAAAGTTTGAGAAGGCGATGCTTTGCGTCACCGACGTCGTGACGCGGCCCTTAGAAGTGTTGACGTAACCCCGCAGACTGACGGGGTGCGTCGCCGAGACGTCGATCGTTCCGCTGGCGTTGCCGGACTTGTCGAAGCGCACGTGTTCCGCTACTTTCTCCGCGGGCGAGAACGCCGTCCCGTTCTCGATCAGTCCGCCCGTGACTTGCGTGGAGCCGTGGTCTTCATAAACGAGCAGCGCCGCGTTTGCCGCGAAGTAGTTATCGTCGTTGAAGACCGAGACCGCGATCGTATGCGGGTTCCCGTCGTCGAGCTGCGCCGCAAACGGCGTCAGGTCGACGCGGTAGGGCTTGAAGTTCAAGGTTTCGACGCCGGGGATTGGGATCCATAAATATGGGTCGATGCCGCCCGTGTAGATCCACGGATAGATCGGCGCCACCCCGGCCGGCTGTCCGTCGACGCTCACCTCGCCCTCGCGGAAGGCGGTGTTGCCGCAGTTTTGCAGCTTCGATGCGAGATCGTTCGGAAAACAGGTGTACCAAAACTCGTCGCCCGACTGCGATTCGAGAAAGACGTCCAAATAGGCCGCCTGGACGTTGGTTGGGAAGGTGAACGTTCCGGTCATTTGATCGGTCGGCGCGTCGAGGGGGACGTATCCGCCGGTCGGCCCTGCGGAGAGCGGGTAGACGGCGTCGGCGCTCGCCGCCGCCGGAAATTGCTTGGTGGCCGGATAGAAATCCAGCTCGGCCGTGCCGTAAATGATGCCGGTGTACTGTGAGTTGACGATGTTATAGACCGATGCTTGCCCGACCGACGGCTGTGCGAAGATCGGCGCGTACTCGCTGACATCCCGCTCGACGTCCCACTGCGGGCTCGCGTTCTGGCCGGGCTCGGACGTGGTCCCGAAGAAGACGTTCGTGGCGCCGATCCAGACGGCTCCCGTTCTGTCGTATTGTACGCCGGCCGTCACCCGGAAATGCATCTTGAAGACGATCTTTGCGTAGGGTCCCGGACAGTTCGCGGGCGGCGTATAGTTGAACGGGTGATCGCTGTAGTCGGCAAACTTGCCCACCGGCAGCCCGCTGGATTGCAGCGGTGGAGTGTGCGGGTTGAAGAGCCTGTCAACACACGGGGCTTCGCTGGGGTGCGAGACCGGCGGATCGGCCGTAACGGGATACCCCGCACCGTGTGAAGCGTTGCTTTCCAGGCCGCCCTTGACCATCATCGCGCGCAGGTTTTGAGTGCTTCGCACGGGCGAAAGCGGACCGCGCAGTAACTGCGCGCTCCCTCCTGCCGGAACGGCTCCATCGAACTCCGAGTGGCCCCCGCAGGCGGAAAGTGCGAACGCAACAATGAGTGCGGCGCTCCCCTGCAAACGAATAGTCGCTGCTTGACGCATCTCCAAAAACCTCCAACGGAAAAAGACGCTTCAACGCTTGTCAGAAGAGCCGGGTATCTCCTGCGCGAGGCGAGCGACGACGCGATCGTCCTGGGAAGGTGCGATCGTCCGCAGGTCGAGCACCACGCGATCGCGCCCGATGCGCGCGACGATCGCCGGGTCGCCGCAGCGCAGGCGCGCGCAGAGTGCCCCGGGTTCGGAAGTTTGGATCGCCACCCCGAGCGAGGCGATGCTCGCCTGTGGGAGGGCACCCCCGCCGATATAGCCCCGCGTTTCGACGATTTCCGCCGAAGAAACGGCGGCGGCGTAGGCTTGCGCTCTCGCACGCAGCTCGGCGAGCGTCGCCGAAAGCATCCGGTAGATCGGAATCCGCTCGCGCGCCGTTTCGTTTCGGTAGCACTCGAGCGTCGAGGCGAGCGCGGCGAGCGAACATTTATCGAGGCGCAGCGCCCGTAAAAGCGGATTGTTCCGCAGACGCGCGAGCAGATGTGCGCGCCCGCTGATGATGCCGGCCTGCGGGCCGCCCAGGAGCTTATCGCCGGAAAACGTCACCAGGTCGAGGCCGTCGGCGAGCGCTTCACCCACCGTTCGTTCGTGCGGTGCGCCGTACTGCGCAAGGTCGACCAGCGCCCCGCTACCGAGATCTTCGACGACCGGCACGCCCACGCGCTTGCCGAGCTGCGCGATCGCCACCGCATCGGGGGCGGCCACGAAGCCTTCGATACGATAGTTCGAGGGATGGGTTCGCAGGATCAGCGCCGTGCGCGGGGAGAGCGCGCGTTCGTAGTCGGTGAGGTAGACGCGATTGGTCGTGCCGATCTCCACGAGCGTCGCGCCGCTGCGTTCCAGCACGTCGGGAAGCCGAAAGCCGCCGCCGATTTCGACCAACTCGCCGCGGGCGACGACGACTTCGCGACCGCGCGCGAAGGTATCGAGTACGAGCAAGACGGCCGCCGCGCAATTATTGACGACGAGACCCCCGGCGCCGGTTACTTCGGTAAGAAGCGCGTCGAGCGCGGCGTAGCGCGAGCCGCGCCGGCCGGCCGCAAGGTCGAATTCGAGGTTGCAATAGCCGCCGGCGTCGCCGGCGGAGTCCAACGCGTCGCGCCCGAGCGGCGCACGCCCGAGATTCGTGTGGATGAGGATCCCGGTGGCGTTGACGACGGGGCGCAGGCTCCCCAGCCGCACCTCTGTCGCCGCCTCAACGACCGCGACGACGATCGCTTCGAGCGCGGCCGTCTCGGAAAGACGAACGCGGCCCAAGACTTCCTGGGCCGCGCGTTTGATTCGTTCCCGGCCGACCTCCGCTTCGATCGCGCGAAGACGCGGGTCGTCCAAAATGCGATGCATCGCCGGCGGGCGGCCCGGGGCCGGTTCGTCAGGCGACGTGCTTGCCCAGCATCGACGTAACGACGTTCTCCGGAACGTATCCGACGATGCGATCGACGGGCTGTCCGTTCTTGAAGAGGATCAGGCAAGGGATGCCCGAGACCTGGTATTGGCCCGCAATGCCGGGATTATCGTCGGTGTTCAGCTTGACGAACTTCGCCTTGTCGGCGTGCGCGGAAGCGACCTTTTCGACGATCGGACCGAGCATGCGGCACGGCCCGCACCACGGGGCCCAGAAATCAACCAGCACCGGCTGGCTGCTCTTGAGCACCTCGGTCTCAAAGTTGGTTTGGCTTACCTCTGCTAATGCACTCATCTCTCTTTCCTAGACACTCCTACAGCTCGGTTTGTTGCGGTTCCCCAGTGATCTCGGTGATTTGTTTGGCTTGTTTGCCAAGGTTGGTAATCGCGATGACCTCGTCCCCCTCGCCCAGCCGCTGCAGCCGGACTCCCTTGGCATCGCGGCCGGTCTTGCGGATGTCGCCGACCTTCAGCCGGATGACCTGGTTCCCGGAGGTGATCATCAGGATCTGGTCGTCGGCCGCCACGAGAATCTGATCGAGGACCTGGCCGATATCGTCGCGCTGACGGGCGAACGCCTTGACGCCTTTGCCGCCGCGCGACGTGTGCCGGTACTCGTCGATCGGCGTACGCTTGCCGAAGGCAAGCGACGTGACGAGAAGCACCTCGCGCCGTTCGTCTTCAATGACGTCCATCGCGACGATCGTGTCGCCGCTCTCGAGCGTCATCGCCTTGACGCCGCGCGCCTGGCGCCCCATCGGCCGCACGTTTTTCTCGTTGAAGTGAACCGCCATCCCGTGCGTCGACGCGAGAATGATGTCGCGCGAACCGTCGGAAAGGTCGACGGCCAGCAGGTCGTCGGTCGTATCGAGGTTGATCGCGATGAGCCCGTTGCGGCGAACGTTGGCGAACTCCGAGAGCTTGGACTTCTTGATGACGCCGTGCCTGGTGACCATAACGAGGTATTTCTCGCCCTCGAACTTATCGATTGGAAAGGCCGCCGTCACCTCTTCCCCCGGCGGCAGCGTCAGCAGATTGACCAGCGCCGTGCCGCGCGCCTGGCGCGTGGTATCGGGGATCTCGAAACCTCGTAAGCGATAGACGCGGCCCTTATTCGTGAAGAACAGCACGTGGTCGTGCGTCTTGGTAACGAAGAAGTTTCTGACGACGTCCTCGCGTTTGAGGTTCGATATGCCGATGACGCCCCGGCCGCCGCGAAGCTGCGTTCGAAACGTATCGACCGAGACGCGTTTGATGTATCCGCCGACGGTGTAGGTGACGACGACGTCGATATTCGGCGTGATCTGCTCGATCGATATCTCGTCTTCGGCGGGTTCGATGCCGGTCCGGCGTTCGTCGCCAAAACGCTTCTTGACTTCGAGCGTCTCGTCCTTGACGATTTGCGCTATCCGCCGCGGGCTGCCGAGAATATCCTGCAGCTCCGCGATCGTCTTGATCAGCTCGGCGTACTCGTCCTCGATCTTCTGGCGCTCGAGCCCAACCAGCGTACGCAAACGCATGTCGACGATCGCCTGGGCCTGCACTTCGCTGAGCGAAAAGCGTTGCGAGAGACGCTGCTTGGCCTCGTCGGTCGTCTGGCTCGACCGCACGATTTTGATGACTTCGTCGATGTTGTCGAGCGCGATCCGGTAGCCTTCCAGCAGGTGCGCCCGCTCCTGCGCCTTGCGCAGATCGTAAGCCGTCCGCCGGACGATGACGTCTTTGCGGTGCGCGATGAAGTGTTCGAGGAGCTGCTTGAGATTGAGCACCTGGGGTTCGAGCGCGACGGAGCCGTTCGCCCGAGCTTTACCGACCGGCACGAGCGCGAGCATATTGAAGCCGAAGCTCGCCTGCAGCGGCGTATGCTTGAAGAGCTGGTTGAGCACGATCTTCGGCGTTGCGTTGCGTTGGAGCTCGATCACGACCCGCATGCCTTTGCGGTTCGACTCGTCGTCCATGCGCGCGATTCCCGCGATGCGCTTCTCCGAGTACGCTTCGGAGACGGCTTCGATAATACGGCTCTTATAGACCTGATAGGGGATCTCGGTAATGACGATCTTGTGCTTACCGCGCTCTTCGACGATCTCGGCCTTGCCGCGAATCGTGATCGAGCCTCGCCCAGTCCGATAGGCTTCCCGGATGGCCTCGTGCCCAAGGATGGTTCCACCGGTCGGGAAGTCCGGCCCGGTGACGATATTGCAGAGATCGTCGATGCCGATCTCGGGATCGTCGATCACCGCCGCGATCGCGTCGGCGATTTCGGCGAGATTGTGCGGCGGAATGTTGGTCGCCATGCCGACCGCGATGCCGCTGGACCCGTTAATGAGCAGCTGTGGAAGACGCCCGGGCAAAACGCTGGGCTCGACGCCTTGGTTATCGAAGTTCGCAACGAACGGAACAGTCTCTTTATCGATGTCGGCGAGAACGTCGAGCGCCGTTCGCGCCAAGCGCGCTTCGGTGTACCGGTAAGCCGCCGGCGGGTCCGGATCGATCGAGCCAAAGTTACCGTGCCCGTCGACCAGCGGATAGCGCAGCGTGAAATCCTGCGCCATGCGAACGAGGGCATCGTAGACCGAGCTGTCTCCGTGGGGGTGGTAGCTCTTGAGCACCTCGCCGATGATGCCGGCGGACTTGCGGTGCTGCTTGGTGGGTTCGAAGCCCATCTCGCGCATCGCGTAGAGGATGCGCCGCTGAACGGGCTTGAGACCGTCCCGGACGTCGGGCAGCGCCCGCGAAGCGATGACCGACATCGCGTACGAGAGATAGCTCTCCCGCATCTCATCTTCGACGTTGACCTGCAATATGATATCGTTGTTCAATACTTACCTGCACTCATGGATCGAGTATTTCAACTCCGCGTTGGAGCACCCCGTTGCATTTGACCCTTCACGACGAAGAGGAGACCCGCGCGTTTGGCCAGAGGCTTGCACCGCGCCTTCGAGCCGGCGACGTCGTCGCGCTTTCCGGCCCGCTCGGTTCGGGCAAAACGACGCTCGTTCGAGCGATCGTACGAGCGCTCGCGGGCTCCGATCCGTCGTCTAGCCCGACGTTTACCTTTTGGCACCGCTACGGCGGAGATCCGCCCATCGACCACATCGATCTCTTTCGCATCGACGACCCGCGCGAAACCGTAGAGCTGGGACTCGAAGAAGCGTTCGATGGCGGTTCGATCGTCCTCGTAGAGTGGTGGCGCAACGCGCCCGATCTGATTCCGCAGCGCCGGTATGAGATCGAGATGGAAGGCGCCGGCAACGACCCTCGCCGGCTCGTGCTTCGCGACCTGCGATGAACGTTCTTGCACTCGACGGAGCGCTTGGGCTCTTCTCCGCGGCCGTCTCGCGCGACGATCGGATCGCCGGCTGCGCGCAACAATCCGGAAACATCGCGCTCGAACGCGGACTCGAGATCGTGCGCCAAGCCCTCGACGAAGCCGGCCTGGAGCGCGGGGGCATCGATCGTCTCGCGGTCGGAGCCGGTCCCGGGAGCTTCACCGGGCTGCGCATCGCCATCGCCTATGCCAAATCGCTCGCCGCCGCTTGGCGGCTGCCGCTGGTCCCCATTTCTTCGTTCGACTCAATCGAGCTCGGGCGATCGTTCGAACGCGTGCTAACGGTTGTGGTCGGGCGCCCCGGCGTCATCTCGGCCCGCTACCGCTGCGGGGGGAAAACGCGCCGCGCCTCCGGCCGAACCGCCGACGTGATCGAGGCGTTGCTCGCCGAGGGGCACGAGGGGCCGCTGGAGGTTGTGGGTGCGCCGAAGGACGTCCTGCACGCGCTCGCCGAACGCGCCCTAGACGTGCGTCCCTTCGACCCGGCCGTAACGCCCGCAGCCGCAGCCGCCGCGCTCGCAGCAGGGTCTCGCACGCCTCCGGCGAGCCTGCATGAAGTGCGCGCCGACTACGGCGAGTTGCCCGCCGCAAAGATTCCGAAACTTTGAAAGTAGAACTCCAACAGCCGTCGCAACAGCCGAACCGATTCTCGATCGAACCGATGACGTCAAGGGACATTTCATCGGTAACGCGCATCGAGCGTGCCTGTTTTTCGACCATCTGGCCGAGCGACGCGTTCTACAACGAGTTGAATACCAATAAGCTGGCGCACTATTTCGTAGGGCGCTACGACGACCGGGTCGTTGCCTACGGCGGAATCTGGGTCATCCTCGACGACTCGCACATTACGACGCTGGCCGTCGATCCCGGCTATCGCCGGAGAGGCTTCGGCGAAGTGCTGCTTGCGCGGCTGATCGACGAAGCGATCGACCGCGGCGCGGCGTGGATGACACTCGAGGTTCGTGAGAGCAACTCGTCCGCTCAGCTGCTCTACCGTAAGTACGGATTTACCACGGTTACGATGCGCACCGGTTACTACACCGACGACAACGAAAGCGCGCTGATCATGTGGGCCGGCAGTCTGAAGAGCGAACTCTACGGCAATCGTCTGCGCGCCCTGCGCGCGAAGCTGGCGCGATGACGGCCTCGTATGCCGAACTTTCGCGGCGCCTGCGACGGCATCTGGGGCAGCAGCAGCGTTTTGCGCACAGCGTGCGCGTCGCGCGCTGCGCCGAGCTCCTCGCGCAACGGCACGGCGCCGATACGGGAAAAGCGCGGCTCGCCGGGCTGCTCCACGATCTCGCGCGTCTGTACTCCCCGGGACGCCTTTTGGCAGAGTCGCAGGAGCGCGGACTCGCGATCGGCGACGCCGAACGCGCTAATCCGATGCTGCTCCACGCGAGGCTCGGCGCCGAGATTGCACGCGAACGGTTTGGGGTAGACGACGCAGAAGTGCTTTCCGCGATCGAAAAACACACCACCGGCGCGGCGCAGATGTCGCCGCTGGACTGCATCGTCTACCTCGCCGACTCTCTCGAACCCGGGCGCTCGTTCGAATCGCGAGCGGCTCTGTGGCAGCTCGCGCGCAGCGACCTCGCGTCAGCGATGCGTGCGGTACTGCTCGGCGCAATCGAGCACAACGTCCGCAAGGGCCACGCGACGCTGCCGGCGACGCTTGCTGCGGCCGAGGGCTTCGGCCTGGAGATTGCCGGCGGCGTGCCCGCGGAGATACGCGCATCAGCGAATTAATCGACCTCGTACGCGAGAGCGCGCTCGATAAGAAAGGCGAGGCCTTTACGACGCTCGACGTGGGCGCCCGCACGATTTTGGCCGACACGTTCGCGATCGTGACCGGCCGCTCGAAGATTCAGACTCGGGCGATCGCCGACGCGGTCGTCGAATCCGCGCGGCAACACGGTTACGGGGTCTCGCGCGTCGAAGGCTACGCGGATGGTTCCTGGATCCTCATCGACCTCGGAAACGTAATCGTGCACGTCTTTACGCCCGAACAACGGGATTTCTATAATTTGGAGCGGCTCTGGTCGGATGTTGCGCAGCGGCGCGCGCAAACCTCGTGAAGGCCCGGCGGCCCCTACACCGGACTCGAGCCTCGCGCACCCGGCGCGATTTTTGGATGCGCTTAGGCGTTTGGATTTTTATCTTCTTTTTCGCGCTCAGCGTCGCCGGCGGATTGATCGTCGTTACCGCCTCGCTGCGCTCTCAGTGATCCGGCAAGCAAAAACCAGAGAGCACCCGCCGCCAAGTACGCGACGAAGTAATATCCGAACCAGCGCTGCGGCGGTGCCGGAACGGAGTCGAAGAGCCAGATCGCCGTCAGCACGAGCAGCCCGAGTGCGACGAGCGAAACGATGAAGTCGACCAAACGCATCGATCCAAGCTTGCGGCAATAGACGAGCGCCGCGACGGCGACCAGCATGTAGATGAGTATGAATCCAAACGAGCTGAGCGTGCCGCAGTTGTTGAAGATATCGATCGGCGCAAGGTGCGAGGCCAGCGCGGCCAGTGCGACCCCCAGCGTGAGCGCGGTTACGAGCGTGACCGCGACGTTGGGCGTTCCGTGGCGAGGCTCCACGCGAGCCAGCACGGCCGGGAAGAGCCCGGCCGATGCCATCGCGTAGGCGATTCGTCCGGCGGTTGTGATGCACGCCAAACAGACGGAGAAGGCACTGCAGAGCGCGCCGGCTGCAATCGGCACGCGCAGGAATCCTACCCCGTATAACTGGGCGAGTGTTCCCATTGGAAAGGTCGAAGCGCCCAGCGGCTTGCCCGCGTGCGCGAAACCGAGGATCTCGGCGTAGGTCGCGATGACGAAAAACGCCGCGACGAAAACGACGCTTCCGATCACCGCACGAGGTATGGCGACGAGCGGGCGGCGGGCCTCCGCACCGAATGCCGTGGCGCTCTCGAAGCCGACGAAGCTGAAGACTGCAAACGCGATCGATAGTCCGACGCCGCCCGAAAAGCCGCCCGCGATTCGCAGTTGGGCGAGGTCGAGCGAGGGTCCCCGGGCGACCAGGACGGTAACGACGACGATCGAGATGACCGTGACCGAGATCACTTCGAGCACGAGCATCACCAGCGCCGAGACTTGCACTCCGCGATAGGCGGCTTGCCACGCGACCAGCGCGATGGCGGTGACGACGAGAAACGCCGACCACGAGGTCGAGCCGAAAAGCAAGCCGAGGAAGAGCGTCATCGCGCCCAGTACGGCGGCGGCCACGAAGCCGTAGGCCCAGATCGCCGCCCAGCCCGCGATCGCACCGGCCGCGCGCCCCAAGTGTTCGGCCACGTAGTGGTACAGCGAGCCGGCAGAGGTCGAGCGCCGCGCAAATTGGTTGATGCAGAGCGCGACGAAGATCAGCATCGTGCCGCCGAAAACGTACGCAAGCCACGTGCCGTTCCCGGCAAGCGCATACATGTATGGGGCGATCAGGATCGGCGTCATGCTCGGCCCGATCAAGGCGATCGACGTCGCGAGGACCTCGACGAATGAAAGCGATCCGGCTCGTAGGGATGCGCGCGGCTCCATCGCTTAGGCTCCTCGCACCTCTGGGTGTCGAGTTCCCCTGCCGGCCCGAAACTTCACCCGAACGCGCGGGGTAGGACCGGACATGAAATTTCCCACGGGCCGGCCCGGAGCCGCCCTCGCAATTCTCGCCGCGATCTGGCTGTGCGCCGCCTCTGCGGCCTCGGCAAAAGACTTCGTGCAGGACCAAGCGGGAATGTTTTCGACCGCCACCGTCGCGCAGCTCAACATGCAGATCTCCAGCTTCAACGCGGCAACCGGCAAAGAGATCGTCGTCCTCACGGTGCCGTCGCTGGGGGGCGCGGCGCTGCGAAGCGCCGCCCAGAATGCGTTCTCGCAGCAGAGCGTCGACGGCGTCCTGATCTTCGTCGCACGCGACGACCGGCGCGACATCATCGTGCCGGATCGTTCGGGCGTGCAAGCCGGATGGTTCACTCCCGACGCGCTTGCGGACATCCGCACTTCGATGGAGGCGCAGTTCCGCAGTGAAAACTACGACGCCGGGATCACGGGCGCGGTAAGCGCCATCCTCAACATCTACCGCGCGCACCGCGGCGAGCTCAACCGGGCGCAGCCCGGCGGGGCTGGTGCCGGCGCGCCCGCTGCGCGGCATACTTCACGATTGGGACATATATCGATGTTTTGGTGGGTCATCATCGCGATTATCGGTTTTCTGATCCTGCGTTCGGTGCTGCGAACGGTGTCGGGCCCGCGTTACTATGGAGGCGTACCGCCCGGAACACCACCCGGAACGGCGCCCGGAGTCCCTCCCGGCCCGGGCTACGGGCCGCCGCCCGGTTACGGTTACGGGGGCTACGGCGGCGGTGGCAGCTTCTGGAGCGGACTGCTCGGCGGTCTCGGCGGAGCCTGGCTCGGTAACGAACTCTTCCGCGGAGGCGGCGGCGGGGGAATCATCCCCGGCGGATCCGGACAGAGCGCCCCCGATGCCGGCGGCAGCTGGGGCGCAAACGATTCGGGCGGCTGGCAGAGCGACGCGGGCCAAGCCGACACGGGCGCCGCCAGCGGCGGCGACTGGAGCGGCGGCGGCTTCGGCGACTCCGGCGGCGGCGGCGATTTCGGCGGGGGAGGCGGAGATAGCGGCGGAGGATGGTAGCGGGCTATGCACGTTCTCGCCCTCGTCCTCGCAGCGCTCTCCATCAATCCGGCGTATTTCGGCTCGCTGCACTGGAGGCTGATCGGCCCCTTTCGCGGCGGGCGGGCGCTGGCGGTAACGGGCGTTCCCGGTGATCCGAACCACTTTTACTTCGGCGCCGTAGACGGCGGCGTCTGGGAAAGCAACGATGCCGGGAGAACGTGGACGCCGGTTTTCGATGGCGAAGAGATTGCTTCCATCGGCGCAATCGCCGTCGCGCCAAGCGATCCAAAGACGATCTACGTCGGTACCGGTGAAGCCGACATGCGTTCCGATATCGCGTATGGTGACGGCGTCTACAAGTCGACCGACGGCGGCAAGAGCTGGGCTCATCTCGGCCTGAACGACACCAAACAGATCGGCGCGATCGTCGTCGATCCTCACGACGCCAACGTCGCATACGTCGCCGCCCTGGGCCATCCGTACGGGCCCAACGCAGAGCGCGGCGTCTTCAAAACGACCGACGGCGGCCACACGTGGAACAAGGTACTCTACAAAAACGCCGATACCGGCGCGATCTCGTTGGCGATGCAGCCCGGAAACCCAAACGTCGTCTATGCCGCCCTTTGGCAGACGCGCCGGCCGCCGTGGAACGTCTATCCTCCCTCAAACGGCCCCGGGAGCGGCCTCTATAAAACCAGCGACGGCGGCGCGACGTGGACGCAGCTTACCAACGGTTTGCCGCAGCGCGTCGGCCACGTCGGCCTTTCGATCTCGGCGGCCTCGCCGCACCGCGTCTACGCCAACGTCGATAGTCCGCCCAGTGCCGGCGGCGTCTTTCGCTCCGACGACGACGGCGCGAGCTGGAGGCGAACCAGCGCCGACCAGCGGATCTGGCAGCGCGGCTGGTACTTCGGCGGGATCACTGCGGATCCGCGCAACCCCGACGTCGTTTACGTGATGAACACGGCGACGTACCGCTCGACGGACGGAGGGAAGATCTTCTCCGCGATTTTGGGAGATCCGACGGGCGACGACTACCACACGCTCTGGATCGACCCCGCGGACTCGACCCGCATGATTCTCGGCAGCGACCAGGGAGTCGTCGTCAGCGTGAACGGCGCGAGAACGTGGAGCTCTTGGTACAATCAGCCGACGGCCCAGTTCTATCACGTCGCCACCGACGACGGTTTTCCGTATTCTGCGTATGGCGCTCAACAAGATTCCGGAGCCGCCGCGGCGACGACGATGAGCAAGTACGGAACGATCTCGCAGCAGGATTTTCGTCCGCTCGATGCCGGCGGCGAGAACGGCAATCTCGCTCCCGATCCGCGCCGTCACGGCATGGTTTTCGGCGACTCGAGCGGCGAGGGCGGCCCGACGGTGACGCGCGAGTTACCGGCAACCGGCTGGGAGCAGAACGTCGATCCGGTGCTGTCGCATCCGCAGACCACCTGGCGCAATACTTGGACGCTGCCGCTGGCGTTCTCGCCCGCCGATCGCACGTCGCTCTATTTCGGCCACCAAAATATCTTTCGTTCGCGCGACGGGGGCGAAACGTGGAAGATCGTCAGCCCCGATCTCTCGCGCGCCAACGAAGGTACGCCTTCGAACCTCGACGCACCAACGCTCGCAGACGACAACAACGTGCGCCGTCACGGCGTCGTGTATTCGATCGCACCCTCGCCGCTGCGCGCCGGCCTCGTTTGGGCGGGCACGGACGACGGTTACATCTGGGTCACGAGCCCTTCGACAAGCTCGGGACAGGCTCTCCACTGGAAGAATGTGACGCCGCCGGAGCTTACCGCCTGGAGCAAGATCGGAATCGTCGAGGCCTCGCATTACAATCCGGCCGTCGCCTATGCCGCCGTCGACCGCCATCGCCTCGACGACTACAAGCCGTATATCTATCGCACGAGCGATGGCGGCGCAACGTGGGTTTCGATTTCGAACGGCATTCCGACGGGATCGTTCGTCAACGCCGTTCGCGAGGATCCGGTCCGCGCCGGACTTCTCTACGCCGGAACGGAGCGGGGCGTCTACGTCTCGTTCGATGACGGAGCCAACTGGCAGCCGCTGCAGCTCAATCTTCCGGTAACTTCCATCCGCGATATCGCCGTGCACGGCAACGACCTCGTGCTTGCAACGCACGGCCGCGCCTTTTGGGTGATGGACGATATCGCACCGCTGCGGCAAGTCGCGCAAGCGGCTCGCGACCGGACCTATCTCTTCGCGCCGGCGCCTGCGCTGCGGGTCCGCCCCGGCAATCAGGAAGGGACGCCGCTGCCGCTCGACGAGCCGCAGGTCGACAACGCGCCGCCCGGGCTCTACATCGACTACTATCTGCCGCACGAGGCGCACGGCCCGGTAGTCGTCGAGATCCTCGCCGGCGGCGAGAGGGTCGTTCGGCGGTGGTCGAGTTCGCAGCCGCCCAAAGCGGTCGATCCGCAATCGGTTCCGTTTACGACGCACTGGATCGAACGCGACGCTGTTCCCGCGACGGCTGCCGGAGCGCATCGCTTCGTTTGGGACTTCCATCAGGACACGTCCGATGGTCCGCTGCTTCCGCCGGGAAACTATACGGTGCGCCTGCGCGTCGACGGCGCGGCCTACACGCGCGAAGCCCGCGTCGGGCGAGATCCCCGCATCGCGGCAAGCGACGCAGATCTAACCGCGCAGTACCTCCTGGCGCGCCGCATCGAAGCGTTGCGGGCCGAAGTGGCGCAATCGCGCGCGCAGGCCGGAGAGTTCGCCAAGCGGGTCTCGCCGGAGCGCGCCCACGCGATCGGCAGCGAGATCGCCGGTCAGGCGCCTCCAGCGAATCCCGACGATTCGATGGGAGTCTACTCGCGCGACGTCACGAGCTTTCTCTTTTTGGAGAATCAGCTCGACTATCTCGAGAGCGCCGTTGAAAGCGCGGACGCCGCGCCGACGCCCGACATGCGCACCGGCTACGACCGGCTCGCGGCGATCTACAAACAGACCCTCGCGAAGTTCGAGGCGGTCTCGAAGTAGCTAGCGGCCGGCCTGGAGCGTCTGCGCATACCAGCGCTCCAGGTCGTCGTGGAACTGCGCGAGGGCGGCCGCGTGCAGATAAACCATGTGGCCGGATTCGTAGAATCCGTAGCTGACGTGCGACTGCAGCTCCGGCGACAGCTGTAGGTGATTGAGCGTGTAGACGGTCGCGAAGAACGGCGTCGCAAAGTCATAGTAGCCGTTTGCGGAAAAGACTCGCAGATTCGGATTGTAGACCATCGCCGCAGCCAGATCCTGGGCGGTATTTGTTGGGAGAGAGCCGTTGTGCTTCCAGTCCCACTGCCGGAAAACGTTGATCGTCGGCTGATAGACCGCCGTCGTGCGGTAACCGAGAACGTCGCGCAGGTAGGCGTTTCCGGTCGCGACGAAGGCCGAGTCGATAGCCGAATCCACGGCGTCGAAATCGGGCCGTTCCTGGAGACGATCGAGCATGTAGCTCGTATAACGGGCGTCGTAGCGTCCAAGCATGACGCCGCTGCTACGGAATAGCTCGGTTTCGAAGCGATAGTAGGGAATTCGCAGGTTCGAATCGCGGATGTAGCGTTCGGGCAGCCCGGTGTATTCGTGCAGCTTGGCGACGACGTCGTTGTACGTGCCGGGCGAGAGATTCGCTCCCTGGGCGAGTGCGTTGAGGTATTCGTTCATCGCAAACGCCTCGACCTTCGGCAGCAGATCGCTCAGCGTCGTCTGCGGGCCGGGCAGCGCGTGATGGTACCAAGCGGAGGCGGCTTCGGTGGGCAGGTACAGCGGAAATGCCCAGTCGCCGCCGCCGATGGCGGTCGGAGAGAAATTCACGTCCCACGCGAGGCCGAAGTCGAGAACCGAGGAGAGGAGCACGACGCCGTTGATGCCGACGCCCTTGCCCTGGAGCGCGTTGACGAGCATCGCCGAACGCGGCGTGCCGTAGGATTCGCCAAAGAGAAACTTCGGCGAATTCCAGCGGCCAAACGTCGAAAGATATCTGGAGACGAACTGCGCGAACGCCCGCACGTCCGGATCGACGCCATAAAATTCCTTCGGCGTTCCGGCTCCGAGGATCCGGCTGAATCCGGTCCCCGGCGCATCGATGAAAACCAGATCCGTGCGATCGAGCAGCGAGTAGGGATTGCTATTGAGCCCGAACGGAGCGTTCGGCGTCGGAACGCCGTCGCCGACCGAGACCCTGACCGGCCCGAACGATCCCATTCGCAGCCAAATCGTCGAACTGCCCGGGCCGCCGTTGTAGAGAAAGGTTACCGGCCGCGTGTGCGGATCGGCGCCGTCGGCGGTAAACGCGGTGTAGAAGATCGAGGCAGTCGTCTCGTTTTTATCGTTCTCCAGCGCGATCGTACCGGCGCGCGCCGTGTACGGATAGACCTTCCCGCTAAGCGTTATCGTGTGTTTGGTTACCGCGTCGGGCACCGGCGCGTTCGGCCCGGGTGTCGGCGGCACGGCGACCGCTGCCGCCAGGATTACGGCGAGGCTAAACATCTTTCAGCGCTCCCGCGTACCATCGTTCCAAGTCGTCGTGAAAGCGCGCGAGCGCGGTCGGGTGGAGATAGACCATGTGCCCCGATTCGTAAAAGCCGTAGGTGATGTTTCGCCGAAGCGCCGGCGCCAAATAGAGATGATCGAGCGCGTAGGCCGTCGCGAAGAAGGGGGTCGCGAAATCGAAATAGCCGTTTGCTGAAAAGACCTTTAGGTTCGGATTGTACGTTATCGCTTGGGCCAGATCGGGCGTGACGTTGAGAATCTGAACGTTCGTACCGTGCTTGAAATCCCAGCTCTGCCCGTCGCCGTAGATGAGGTCGTAGATATTGGCCCGGTAAAGCAGCGGCGTGTTATAGCGCAGCACCTGGCGCAAGTAGTAATTCGAGGTAGACGTGAACGCCGAGTCGATCGCCGCGTCGGTCGCATCCCAGTCCGGTGAGACTTCGGGGCGGTCCAGAACGTAGGTCTCGAAGCGCGAGTCGATGCGCCCGACGGTACGGCCTTGCTGCCGCAGCAGCTCGTTTTCGAACCGATCGTAGGGAATCCGCAAATTCGAGTTGCGGATGTAGGTCTCCGAAAGGCCGGTATAGCGGTGGAGCTTCGCGACGACGTCGTTGAAACGGTCGGGGGCGAGCTGCGCGCCTTGCCCGAGTGCGTCGAGATACTCCCCTAAAGCGAAGCTTTCCACCTCGGGAAGGATCTGTGAGAGCGGGCGCGTGTCGCCCAGCGCGTGATGATACCATGCGGTCGCCGTCTCGGTCGGGAGATACAGGAGATATCCCCAGTCGCCGCCGCCGACCGGCGCACCGTCGTTGTAGTCGATGTTGGAGTTCAAGAACGACGAAAGCAAGACGACGCCGTTGAGGCCGATTCCCGCGTTCTGCAAGTAGTTCGCGAGCGCCGCAGAGCGCGTCGTGCCGTACGATTCTCCGAAGAGAAAGCGCGGCGAATTCCAACGGTTGAAGTTGGTGATATAGCGCTGGATGAACTGGGCGAAGGCGGCGACGTCTTGGTCGACGCCCCAGAAATCGTCACGCTTTCCCGCTCCGATGATGCGGCCGAATCCGCTTCCGGGCATATCGATGAAGACGAGATCGGTCCGGTCGAGCAGCGAATAGCGGTTGTCGGCCAGCCGATAGGGGGGCGGACCCGCAAGCTGACCGGTCGGTGTTTGCACTCGAACCGGCCCGAAGGAGCCCATGCGCAGCCACATCGTCGAGCTTCCCGGGCCACCGTTGTACAGAAACGTCAGAGCCCGCTTCGCCGGGCTCGCGCCGTCGAGCGTGTAGGCCGTATAAAAGACGCGTGCCGTCGGTTGATCGTCGGCATTGCGCAGGGTAATCGTTCCCGCGCGAGCGGTGTACGCCAGCGTCCTGCCGTCGAGGACGATCCGATGATGGGTGACCGCGTCGGGCGTCAGCGCCGGTATCGGCGGCGGCTTCGCGGCGCTCGCCGGCAGGCTGGACGCGAGAGCCGCAGCTGCAACAATCAGAATGCGTAGCGATGTAACGTGCAATACGAGGACCTCCCAGTGCGATGCCGACTATCGTCGGGACGGTTCCGGGGTCCTGCTAGTTTCGTATAACTCGGCGCGTAAGCGTTCGATCGCTCCAGCGATCGAGTCAAGATACGGCAGCATCGAACTCTTTATCCGGCACAGACGTTCCGCGCCTGCCGCGGTAATCGCGTATACTCGGCGGGAACGCTTGGTCGGGTTTTCCCACGAAGCGGTCACGAAGCCGCGCTCCTCGAGGCGTCGCAGCAGCGGATAAATCTTGTTGGTATTTACCGCGACGAGGTCGCCGCAGATCTCGTGGATACGCTGCATCAGGCCGTAACCGTGGTCGGGCCGGCGCTCGACGAGGTGGAGAATCAAGGCAGGAAAGACCGTTTTGCTCTTGATCGGCCCGCGAACGACTTCGTCGATGCGCTGGGAGGCGGAGGTCATGCGGGCGCGTGCACCGCGGTCGCACCCGCATACGCCCGCTCGATCTCGGCGGCATAGCGCTGCTCGACGATCCGTCTTTTGATTTTCATTGATGGAGAGAGCTCGCCGCGTTCGACGCTGAACTCGTGCGGCACGATCACGATCTTGCGCACCTGCTCGTAGCCGGCGAGCGCACCGGTCTGCGTGCGAACCTCCCGCGTCAAAAAGGCGCACACGTCGTCACGCGCCGCCATGACCTCCGCCTCGTTCCCAGCGGGAATCTGCGGAATCTCCAATCGCAGGAGCGTCCAGTTCGGGCAGATCAGCGCAATCGGAAACGGGCGCCCGCTGCCCACGACCAGCGCCTGCGCGACGTAGATCGATCGCTTGATACTCGCCTCGATGCGCGCGGGCGCGATCCACTTGCCGGTATCGGTCTTGAAGATCTCGCCCTTCCGGTCGGTAATGCGCAGAAACCCTGCCTCGTTGCGTTCGCCGATATCGCCGGTGTGCAGCCAGCCGTGCTCGAGCGCCGCGGCAGTGGCTTCTTCGTTGTGATAGTAGCCGTGCATCACGTTTCGTCCGCGAACGAGCAGCTCGCCGTCGCCGGCGATCTTGACCTCCACGCCGGTGATCGGCCGCCCAACGGCACCGTATTCGTTGGCGCTCAAGCTGCTCACGGAGACCACCGGCGACGTTTCGGTTAGCCCGTAGCCCTGCATGATCGGAATGCCCATCGCCAAGAACGTCATTGCCGTGTCGCTGTGAAGCGGAGCGCTGCCGCTGCAGAGAAACTCGACGCGATCGAGCCCCAGCGCCGGCGGGATTTTGCCGAGTACCAGCCGCTTGGCGAGCGCAAACGTCAGCGACTGCCGGCCGGACGGTCCGTCGCCCAGCATTTTTGCGGTCATGTAGGAGCGTCCGGCCTCGAGTGCCCACGGCACCAACCGCGCGCGCAGGCCGCCGGCGGCAAGCGCCTGACCCTTCACCCCCGCGAGCACGCGATCGAAGATGCGAGGTACCGACGTCATCTCGAACGGCCGCACGTCCTTGAGATCGGCAAGCAGCTCGCCGGGATCGTGACAGATGAAATACCGTGCCTTCGCAAGCAGGTAGATGTAGATCAGCGTGTGCTCGTAAATGTGCGAATAGGGCAGCACGGAGAGCACGTCGCGCCCCGCCTCGACGCCTTCGAAACCGCACTCCAGCGCGACCCGTGCGTCAAACGCCAAGTTGTCGTGCGAGAGCATCACGCCTTTGGGCGCTCCGGTCGTCCCCGACGTGTAGATCAGCACCGCGAGATCATCAGGGTGCAGCACCGCCTCGTAGGTTGCGGGCAGCTCGGGGTGCGCAGCACGGACCTCCGCGCCGCGTGCTTCGAAAGCGGCCAAACCCTCTTCGCCGTGTGAATCGAAGACGACGACGCGCGGCAGCGGTGCCCCCGATTCACGCAGCCGCGCCAGCGTCTGCGGTCCGTCGACGAAAATCAGTCGCGCACCGGAGTGCTCGACGATGTAGGCGGTGTGGTCGAGCGCCTGGGTTGGATAGATCGGGACGACGACGCAGCCTGCAAACAGCGCCGCGAAATCGCAAACGACCCAATCGACGCAGTTGTGGGAGACGAGCGAAACGCGGTCGCCGGCCGCTAAGCCGGCATCGCGGATCGCGCAAGCGAGATCGACGACGCGTTGGAGCAGCCGGGCGCTCGAGGTCGGCGTCCAGTGCCCTTCGACGCGCTCGACCAGCGCCTGATCGCGCGGCTCCGCAAGGGACTCGCGAATCAGGCTTGCGAGCGTCTGCTTTGGCGGGAGCTCCGACTGCATGCCGCAGTCTCAATGCGCAGCCCGCCGTGGGATGACCTTTGTGCGATGAATCAGGGGACGCCGTTAAGAGACTTCTACGGCTGGCGGAGATAGGCCCGAGCACGTTCCAAACGGCCCTGCGTAACGCCCGCAACGTCGAGCAGCTCGTCGAGCGACGAAAAAGGACCCTCGCGTTCGCGCAGTTCGATGATGCGCTGCGCGATCGCCCGCCCAATTCCGGGGACCGCCCCGAGTGCAGCCGCATCGGCGAGATTGATGTCGACGCTCGCCTCGACCGGTGAACGCGCTGCGTGCCGGCCGCGCCGTGCGTGCCGGTGAACGCTCGCCCCCTGCCCTGCAGCGGGAACGTCAACCTCGTCGCCGTCGCCGGCCGGCGCAGCGAGGTTGACCCCGGCCGCATCGGCCTGCGGACTCAAACCGCCCGCCAGTTCGACCGCCCGCGCGTACCGGTCGCCGAGCTGCAGATGGTAGAGGCCGGGCCGGCGTACCGCGCCCGCGACGTAAACGACCACCTCGCCGCTGGGCGCCGGGTGACGCGGCCGGTGCGCCTGGCGCGGATCAGCTGCAGGAGCTGCGCTTGCGGGTGCAGCGGGCAGAGCGGCCGTCTCGATCGCGCTGCGCGGCGCCCGGTGGTGAAAAGCGAAAGCCACGGCCGCGACGAGCGCGGCGGCGAGCGTAATTCGTAGTATCATGGCCGTCCATCACGACGGCGCCCTGCGCTGCAAAGGGTAGCGGCGCGCCCGCCGGAGCGTGTACGATGCTCTTCATGGCCGAGAGCTACGACTTCGCTTCGATCGAACATAAGTGGCAGTCGCGCTGGGAACGCGATGCGTCCTTTCGCGCGCCAAACCAGAGCGGTAAGCCCAAGTACTACGCGATGGAGATGCTGCCGTATCCATCGGGCGATCTGCACATCGGCCACGCGAAGAACTACTCGATCGGCGACGCGGTCGCGCGCATGATGCGGATGCTCGGCTACAACGTGCTGCACCCGATGGGCTGGGATGCCTTCGGCTTGCCTGCAGAAAACGCCGCGATCGCGCGCGGCGCCGATCCGGCAGCGTGGACCACCGAAAACATCCTCAACATGCGCCGCCAGATTCGCTTGATGGGGACGAGCTACGACTGGTCGCGCGAGATCGCGACCTGCGAGCCCGAGTTCTATCGCTGGAATCAGTGGCTCTTTTTGCGTCTTTACGAGCGCGGCCTCGCGTACAAGCGTGAGGCGCCGGTCAACTGGTGCCCGCAAGATCAGACCGTGCTCGCCAACGAGCAAGTCCAAGACGGGCGCTGTTGGCGGTGCGGTCACCTCGTCGAACGGCGCAATCTTTCACAGTGGTTTCTCCGCATAACCGCCTACGCGGACCGCCTGTTGGACGACCTCGACAAGTTGTCGGGCTGGCCCGATCGCACGCGCACGATGCAACGTAACTGGATCGGGCGCAGCGAGGGCGCGACGTTTGCCTTTGCAGTGGACGGTCTCGACGCCGGCATAGAGGTTTTCACGACGCGCCTCGACACCGTGTACGGCGTCACGTTTTTGGCCGTGGCCGCGGAGCATCCGATCGTCGCCGCGCTCGAGAGCATCATTTCGGCGGAGCGCAGCGCGCAGATCGCCGCCTTCGCCGAGAGCTTGAAGTCGAAATCCGAGCTCGAGCGCACGAGCCTCATGGAAAAACGCGGCATCTTTACCGGTGCCTACGCGATTCATCCGCTCTCTCGCGAACGCGTTCCGATCTGGGTTACCAGCTACGTCCTCGCCGATTACGGCACCGGCGCGGTCATGGGCGTACCCGCGCACGACCAACGGGATTTCGAGTTTGCGCGCAAGCATGCGCTCCCGGTCGTTACCGTCGTCGTTCCTCCAGACGAAGCCGCCGTCGTACCGGACGTATCCTTCGTCGAAGACGGGCGTCTCATCGCCAGCGACGATTTCAGCGGAATGTCGAGCGAACGCGCCCGCGCGGAGATTGCCGGGCGGCTCGAGACGTTGGGAATCGGCAAGCGCAGCGTCAACTACAAGCTGCGCGATTGGTTGATCTCACGCCAGCGTTATTGGGGAACGCCGATTCCGATCGTATACTGTCCGCGCTGCGGCGAGGTTCCGGTGCCCGACAAAGATTTGCCGGTGCTCTTGCCGCCCGGGGTGCGCTTGGGCGGTGAAGGTTCGCCGCTCGCCTCGGTCGCGGAGTTCGTCGAAACGACGTGTCCCACGTGCGGCGAGCCGGCGCGACGCGAGAGCGATACGATGGACACGTTCTTCGACACCTCCTGGTACTATCTGCGCTATCTCGATCCGCACAACGACCAGTTGCCGTGGTCCCCCGCACGGGCGCAGCAGTGGATGAACGTCGATCAGTACATCGGCGGCGCCGAACACACCGTGCTCCACCTGCTCTACTCACGCTTCTTTTACAAGTTCTTTCACGATCGAGGCTGGGTCGAGGGCTCCGACGAACCATTCGCGCATCTCTTTCACCAGGGCATGGTGCTGCGCGACGGCGAGAAGATGTCGAAGTCTCGCGGCAACGTCGTCGGCATCGACGAGACCGCAGAAAAGACCGGGGTCGACGCGATGCGGCTCTTCCTGCTCTACGTGACGCCGCCGGAAGATACGAGCGACTGGACCGACGAGGGAATCAGCGGCCGCGTCCGCTTGCTGCACCGGATCTGGCGAGCCTGCCGGCCCTTCTTGGAACGCGCCGCGCCGGCGCGCGGCGAAAGCCTCCGCGCTCTGCCGCCCGCCGAATCGGACGACGACAAGGTACTGCTGCGCGCCGTCCATCTCGTTGCAAAGTCGGCCGTCGAGGAGACGCTCTCGCGGCGCTTCCACTACAACACGACGATCGCGAAGCTCGACGAACTCGTAAATGCGATGACGGCCGCAGCCGGCACGAGGCCCGATTCGCCGGCGCTCCTTTACGCCGTGCGGACGATGCCGCTCCTCATCGCGCCGTTCGCGCCGCACATCGCCGAAGAGCTGTGGGAAGGGCTCGGCAACCGCGGATCCGTGCACCTGGAATCGTACCTCGAACCCGACGAACGAGCGCTCGTGCTCGATGAGATTACGCTCGTCGTTCAGGTGAACGGGAAGGTTCGCGCCCGCATCCGGGTGCCGGCATCGATCGCTCGAGAGCGGGCATTGGCACTCGCCCTCGAAGAGCCGAATGTTCTCGCTCATCTCGAAGGGAAGCCCGTGCGCAAACAGATCTATGTCCCCGGCAAGCTGGTCAACATCGTCGCATGAGCTCTCCCCAGCAAATATCCACAAGTGTCTGCATCGTCGGCGGAGGGCCGTGCGGCATGATGCTCGGCGTGCTGCTCGCGCGCGCCGGCGTCGACGTCGTAGTGCTCGAAAAATATCCGGACTTCTTTCGCGATTTCCGCGGCGACACGATCCACCCGTCGACGCTGGACCTGCTCTTCGAGCTGGGCTGGCTCGAAGAGTTCTTAGCGCTGCCGCACAACGAGTTTACGACCGTCGGCGCAAACATCGCGGGGGAGAACGTCCAAGTCGCAGACTTTTCCCATCTGCACACGCACTGTAAGTTCGTGGCCATGATGCCGCAGTGGGACTTTCTCAACTTTCTTGCCGCGAAGGCAAAACGCTATCCGACGTTCCATTTGCTGATGAAGACCGCCGGAACGGGACTGGTCGAGCGAGACGGCCGGACGGCCCAAGTGCGAGCGACGGGGCCCGGCGGAGAGTACGAGATCGATGCGAAGCTCGTCGCCGGCACGGATGGGCGCCATTCGACCGTGCGCGGGTTGGCGGGCCTGAGCGTCGATAACCTCGGCGCCCCGATGGACGTTCTGTGGATGCGCATCTCCAAAAGCCCCAGCGACCCGGCGGCAGCACTGGGGAGGCTGATCACCGGACACTTGCTGGTCACGCTCGACCGAGGCGACTACTGGCAGTGCGCGTACATCATCGCCAAAGGCTCGTACGATGCGCTCAAAAGCAAGGGCATCGAAGCGCTGCAGCAATCGATTGTAAAAGTCGCGCCGTTTTTCTCCGACCGCGTCGCCGAGATCGACGACTGGTCGAAGGTCTCGATGCTCGAGGTGCGCATCGACCGCCTCGAGCACTGGCACAAACCTGGGCTGCTCTGTATCGGTGACTCTGCGCACGCGATGTCGCCGATCGGCGGCGTCGGGATCAATCTCGCGATTCAAGACGCGGTTGCGACGGCCAATATTCTTGCGCCGGCGCTGGCCGCGGGAAACGCCCCGAGCGACGAGGACTTGCAGCGCGTCCAAGACCGTCGCATGTTCCCGACGAAGATCACCCAAGACTTTCAGATCTTCATTCAAAACCGCGCGATCGATCCGCTCTTACATGGCGCGCAGATTACGCGGCCTCCCCTGGCCGTGCGCCTCTTCGACGAGTTTCCGCTCCTGCGCCGCCTCCCCGCGCGGTTGATCGGCGTCGGCGTACGCCCCGAGCACGTCGCAACCCCAGACGCGTTCCCCTAAGGGCACGGCGCGCATACGTCAGCCCCTTCATCACGGGCGAAACGTCAGATGAAACTGGGGTGCTCCCCTTGTCCGCCAGTTTTGCGGTCGGCTCCGGTGGGCAAGCTAGGACAGCAACTTTTTCGATCACTAACACTCTTGAGAGATAGGAGTCGCACGATGTTTGAAGACGAGCAATACGACCGCAGTGAAGGCCCCGCCGACGGCGGCGCTTCGGGACGGCCGGGAGTTCACGACGGCGGTGCCGATGGAGGGGCCGACGGCGGTGCGGAGGGGCCGGCCGACGGCGGCGCTTCGGGAAAACCGGGAGTGCACGACGGCGGCGCCGATGGCGGCGCTGACGGCGGCGCCGAAGGGCCGGCCGATGGCGGCGCGTCCGGCAAACCCGGGGTTCACGATGGGGGTGCCGACGGCGGCGCTGACGGCGGGGCCAATCGCTGACCCGCTCTTCCGCATCACCGGACTCAAACTCGAAGAGTTCGGCGCACTGTACTGGGATGCGGCCCCGTTGTTGGCAGCGGCGGCGCAGCTTCCCGGCACCGGCTTCGATGACTTGCTGTCGCTTGGTGCGGTCGACGAACTAGTCTCGCAGCGAGGGCTGCGCACACCCTTCGTACGGATGAGCAGGGACGGCGAACTCGTATCGCCGTCCCGCTTTACGCGAAGCGGAGGCGCCGGGGCCGAGATCTCGGATCAAGTCGCCGACGATAAAGTGCTCGCCGAGTTCGACGCGGGCGCGACCCTCGTGCTGCAGGCTTTGCACCGAACGTGGTTTCCGATCGCGGCCTTTGCGCGCGAGCTTTGCGCGCAGCTCGGACACCCCGTCCAGGTCAACGCGTATGTGACGCCACCGCAGAACACCGGGTTCGCGCCGCACTACGACGTCCACGACGTGTTCGTGCTGCAGTTTGCAGGCCGCAAGCGATGGCGCATCTACGAGCCGGTATTAAAGGCGCCGCTGCGCGATCAGCCATGGCAGGAACGAAAGTCTGCCGTCGAGGCGCGCGCTTCGGAGACGCCGCTGATCGATCGCGTGCTCGAACGCGGTGACGCGCTGTATCTCCCGCGCGGGTATATCCACGCGGCGACGTCGCTCGACGAAATCTCCGGCCATCTGACGATCGGCGTCCACCCGGTCACGCGGCGAATGCTCGCCGACCGCGCGCTCGCGTCGCTGGGCGACGATGCGGAGTTGCGCCGGTCGCTGCCGATCGGTGTGGATCTCGGCGACGTAAAGGCGCTCGAGTTGGATTTCGCGGCGACGGTCGCGGCGCTGCACGGCGCGATCGACCGTTTGGACCGCGAAGCCGCGGCGAATGCGATCGCGAAGCATCTCGCGTCAGCGACGCGGCCCGCAGCGATTGCGCCGTTCGATCAAATCGCGGCGTCGGCCGAGCTCACGCCCGAACGCCGCGTCCGCCTCCGGCCGGGCATGCGCGTGCGGGTGCGCGATGCCGGCGAGCAGATCGTCATCGCATTACCCGATCGAGAAGTTGCGTTCCCCGCGGTTTTGAAAGAGGCTGCGCGCAAAGCAACATCCGGCGAAACCGTTTCGGCGGCCGAACTGCCGGGAATCGACGCTGCGCAAGGGGTCGCCCTTCTCTCCCGTCTGTTGCGCGCAGGCCTTCTCGTTCTCGCGTGACGAACGAACCGGCCTTTCGCTGCGCCGTAGCGGCCGAGGCGCGCGGCGATCCGATGCTCGGCACGGCGCCGCCGCAGACGCGCGTGCTCCTGGTTCATCAGCCCGGTGCGTGGGGACCGCGAGGGCTAGTCGAAAGCCGGTGCGATCCTGAGGTGGCGAGCCGTCTCGATGCGGCCGCAACCGCCGCGGGCATGCGTTTGCAGGCGATCCGTCTTCCCGGCAAACACGACCCCGCGCTCACGGCCGAGGGTTACGACGTCGCGATCGCCGATACGCGCAGCAGTCCGGCTGCAACGACCTGGTGGCGCGTGCGCGACTTGGCGGAGATGGCAGCAGAGTTGGAAACCGGCGGACCCCACCGCGAACCCGTCGCGATCGATACGGCGCCGCTGTATCTGGTCTGCGCGCACGGACGCCACGACGCGTGCTGCGCGCTGCGCGGCAGACCGGTCGCGCAAGCGTTGCAGCAGATCCGTCCAGGGCGCGTCTGGGAAACGACCCATCTCGGCGGAGACCGTTTTGCGGCCAACCTTTTAATTTTACCGACCGGCGAACTCTACGGACGCGTTCCGGCGCAGCTCGCTGCGGAACTCGCCGAGCACGCCGATGCGGGCGAACTCTTTCTTCCGCTGCTGCGTGGGCGCATCGGCCTCGCACCGGCTGCGCAAGCAGCGCTCGTGTTCGCGCATCAGCAACTGGGCGTCGTGGAGCGAGATGCGCTCGCGGTGAACTCCGTGCGTTGGCTCGAAAACGAGCGCGCCGAAGTGCAGGTGGTCCACCACCGGCGCACGTCGATCGTTACCGTCGAAACGACGGCTAGCCGCGCAGCGCAGCTAACGTGTCGTGGACCGGAGAACGCGCGGGCACGCGAGTACCGCGCGGTCCGGCTGGATCGCGCGGTTTAGGCTTCCGCTCCGAAGAGCGAATCGTAGAGTTTTCCGCCGATTGCGCCGCCCACGATGGGCGCCACCCAAAAGAGCCAGAGCTGCGCGATCGCCCAGCCGCCAACGTAGACCGCGACGGCGGTGGACCGCGCCGGATTCACCGAGGTGTTCGTCACCGGAATGCTGATGAGGTGGATGAGCGTCAGCGCGAGTCCGATCGGAATCGGCGCAAATCCGGCGATGACGCGCTTGGCCGTCGACCCGGCGATGATGAAGATGAACATGCCCGTCATTACGAGTTCGCAGACGGCGCACGCGAGCAGTGAGAAGTGGCCTGGCGAATGCGCGCCGTAACCGTTTGACGCAAAGCCGTTTGCCGTGGTAAACCCGGCCTGGCCGCTGGCGATGATATAAAGAACGCCGCCGGCGATGACACCGCCGATCACCTGCGCGACGATGTACCAAATGACGTCTTTTCCGGGAAAGCGGCGAGCCGCCCACAGCCCGACGGTCACGGCGGGATTGATGTGACACCCCGAAATTCCGCCGATCGCGAAAGCCATCGTGAGCAGCGTGAGCCCGAAGGCCAGCGCTACGCCGGCAAATCCGATACCGAGATTGGGAAAGGCAGCGGCGAGTACGGCACTGCCGCATCCGCCTAGAACGAGCCAAAAGGTACCGATGAGCTCCGCTGCGAGTCGTTTAGAGAGAGGCAAAGGCGACCTCCATATCTTTGACTACGTCGAGTGAGGCTTGCGTTCGCTCGCTCGTGCGGCGCACCTTCTCATCCGAGCCCTTCTCTCGCGAGCATCTCTGCGTAAATTTCGCGGACGCGCTCGAGCGTGTCGATATCCTCCGGCGGCTTGTCGTCGCGAATTCGAACGATCCGCGGAAAGCGGAGGCTGAAACCGCTTTCGTGCAGATCGCTGCGCGCAATGACGTCGAACGCGACCTCGAGGACGATCGCCGGCTCGACTGGGATTTCCGACGCTCGCGCCTTCGCTCGACGCCGTTGCGGCGAGCGCTGGTGAGCGAGAAACCACGGCGTCAGTCCGGCGATCTCCGCGTCGGTCAATCCCGAGTACGCTTTACCGATGACCACCGGCCGCCCGTCATCGCCGCGCACCGCAAACGTGTAGTCGGAGAGCACGCCGGAGCGTTTGCCGTGCCCCCACTCGACCGCGACGACGACGGCGTCGAGCGTCGACAGCTCGCGCTTGAGCTTGAGCCACCACTTTCCGCGGCGGCCGGGAAGATATGGGGCGTCCGCGCGCTTTAGCACGAGGCCTTCGTTCCCGCGGGCGCGAGCCGCGCCGAAGCGCGCGTTGATTTCGGAGGCCTGCGGTCCGCGCACGAGATCGTAGGGCGCAATCGTCGCGAACGCGGCCGGCAACTCGAGCGTTGCGAGCCGCTCTCGGCGCGCGATTAGCGGTTCGTCGATCAGCAGTTCGCCGTCGTACGCGAGCACGTCGAAAACGGCGTATGAGATCGGAACTTCCACGCGCAGCGACTCCGCGACGATTTTGCGCTGGAGCCGCGCCTGCAGCGTACGAAACGGGAGCACTTGCCCATCCCGCATCGCGACGATCTCCCCGTCGAGGATCACTTCGTGCTCAATCGCGGCCAGCGCTTCGATCAGCTCCGGATAGGCGGCCGACACGTCGTTGAGGCGGCGTGAGTACAGGCGCGCATGGCGATCGCGGACGTGAGCCTGGGCGCGTATTCCGTCGTATTTATCTTCGACCAGCCACGCATCGCTGCCGAGATCGCCGTAGGCATCGCCATACGGAATCGGCGTGGCGAGCATGAAGCCGATCGGCGTACCGTACTCGACGCGCACCTCGTCGAGCGATCCGCGCTTGGCGGCAAGCGCGACCGCGCCGACGTCGCCCGCCGCCATCAGCCCCCGGCGAACGGCCGCCGGGGGTGCAGCGAATGCCTCGCCGATGGCTTCGAGCACCAACCCCTCTCGCAAGCCGACGCGCAGGTCGCCCGTGACGATCTTCACGACGTACGTTGCCGTCAGCGGGTCCTCGCACGCGCGCAGGATGCGTTCGAGCACCGCTTCGCGCCGGCGTCCGGAACGTTTTCCCGACGTGCCGGCGATCTCGCCGAAGAACGCGTCGAGCATCGCCGGCGTCAGGCGGTCGGCAAAGAGCGTCGCCTCGCGCGGCGTACGGACGAGGCGTCCCAGTGCCGCGCCCAGATCGCCCGTCGCGCGGTACGCTGCTTCCAACGCCGCGTCGTCGAACCTCCAGACTCGGCGCGCGGCCTCGACGATCGCCCGGCCTCCGACCGAGAGTTTACGGCGATCTCGTGCCGCAAACGGCGTGCCGGTGAAGAAACGCGTCGCCGCGACGAGATCCGCGTCGTCGAGCGAGCGCAGGTAGTGCGCGAGCGCGGCGACTTTTTCGAGCTTGGCGGAGGTCGACCCGATCAGCTGCGCGGTTAGAGCAAAGCGCTCCATCGCTCGAAGTATTCATACGTCGCCGCAATGCCGTCGCTCAGTGCCGTCGTCGGCGTCCATCCGAGCTCCGCGACCGCTCGAGAGGCGTCGAACTGTGCGGCCCGCGCGTCTCCGACGCGCGCCTCGCCGCGCTCGACCGGCGCTTCGAAGCCGCTGATCGCCACGAGCTGGCGATAGATTTCGTTCACGCTGGTCTGCACGTTGGTTCCAATGACGTAGCATTCGCCCGAACCGCGCTCGAGCGCCGCCAGGTTCGCGCGGGCGACGTCTTCGACGTACACGTAGTCGCGCGTCTGCTCGCCGTCCCAGTCGATGCGCACGCCTTTGTGGGCCAAGAACTTGCCGATGAAGATCGAGACCACGCCGGCCTCGCCGTTGGGATCTTGGCGCGGACCGTAAACGTTGCCGTACCGAAGGGCGGTGAAATCGAGATTCCGGGAGGCCTTGAAAAAGCGCAAATAGTGCTCGGCCACCATCTTCGTGATGCCGTAGGGGGAACTCGGGCGCTGCGGCGTGTCGTCGGTAATCGGTAAACGGTCCGGCGTGCCGAAGCTGGCACCGCTCGACGCGAAGATCACCTTTCGCGCCCCCGACCGCTGCGCGTGCTCGAGCACGTTGAGCAGGCCGACCACGTTGACTTGCGCGTCGTAGATGGGATCGCGCGACGAGATCGCCACCGAGTGCTGTGCGGCGTGATGGCTGACGACTTCCGGAGCGAAATCGGCGAAGATCCTGCCGATCGCTTCATCGCGAATGTCCATGTGGACCAGCGAGACACCTTCTGGAACGTTGGCGCGCCGGCCGCCGCCATGTTCCCAGAGCGAATCGATGATCAGCACGTCGTGTCCCGCCGCGAGATACGCGTCGGCAACGTGCGACCCGATAAAACCGGCGCCTCCGGTAATCACAATGCGCATCGTCGCGCTCCGTTACGCTGTGCCGACTAGCCGGCGCGCCGGGTCGTCGCAGGGGGATGGCGATGCCATCGTGGGGACTCCTTTGCTGTTCGGTCGCGGCCTTGCTAGGAACGCTAGCCGTTACGCCGCTCTCCGCCGATTTCCGCCCGGTGGAGGCAATCGGTTTGGCAGCGCTGGCCGCGTATCTCTGTTTTGGCCGCGAGTCGCCGCGCTTTCGCGTCGTCGTATTGCTCGCCCTGGTCGCCGCCGCAGCCAACGCGCAACTCCGCCACGACGGCGAGCGGATAGCGCAGGAACGCCGCACCGCCCGATACGCGGCGACGCTGCTCGACCGAGAAGTCACCGACGACGGGTCGACGGCGATGACGCTCGCACTCAAGGACGGTACGATCGTGCTCGCCCGCGTACGTACCGAGGCACGAGCTCCCGGAGCGCAGCTGATCCTTCGAGGCCGGCTCGCACCGTTCGACGATGCACGAAATCCGGGCGAGCCGAGCGAACGCGCGATCGAGCACGATCGCGGCGTCGATGGACGGCTCGATGAAGCCGAGATCCTCTCCGCCGCCGGCTCGCACTGGAGTCCGGCGATCGCCCTGGCGCAATTGCATCAGTGGGCACACGAGCGTTTGCGGGAGCGCCTCGGCGAACCGGCGGCTTCGGTGCTTGCGGGCGAGCTGTGGGGAGAACGCTCGGCGCTGCCGCCGCTCTTACGCACCGAGTTTCAGGAGACCGGCACCGTACACGTGTTGGTCACCGCCGGTCTGCACGTCGGCGCGGTGACCGCACTCTGCCTGTTCGTGCTTTCGCTGGCCGCGCTGCCCCGCTGGTCGACCTGCGCGCTCGCCATCGCGCTTGCGTGGGCTTTCGTCTGGTGGAGCGGAGCGCAGCTGCCCGCCGAGCGCGCGGCCACGATGGCATCGCTTGCGCTGATCGCACGCGCTTGCGGCCGCGCGACGTTTTCATTCAACTCGCTCGCCGGCGCCGCGATCGTCGTCGCGTTCTTGCGCCCCCAAAGCGTCGCGAGCGCGTCGTTTGCGCTCTCATTCTCTTGCGTCGGTGCCATCTTCGCTTGCGCGACCCCGATCGAGCGTGCGATCGAAGCGCACGTCGCCTTACCCCAGCGCGTACGTGAGGGACTGATGCTCTCGCTGGCGACGCAGCTCGGAACGTGGCCGCTCGGGGCGGCCGTCTTTTTGCAGTTTGCGCCGTATGCGGTCGCAGCCAACCTCGCGGTGGTTCCCTGCGTCGCCGTGACAATGGCTTTGGGCGCGGCACAGCTCGCGCTGAGCTGGTGCGAACCGTTAGCCGCGGCGTGCGCGAATCTCAACTCGTGGCTGCTCGCGTGGATGCTCGGCGTCGTGCAAACCGTCGCCGGAGCCCCGCACTCGGTGCTGCCGATGACGCCGGCCCCGGCGTGGTGCATTGCGTTCTACGACGTCGCGCTACTCGCCGCGCCGGCGCTTTGGAGCAAAGGCGCACGCACGCCGGCGGCCGCCGCGCTTGCGCTCGCAACCGGCTTCGTACTCTGGCCGCCGCAGACGTTCGACGGACGTCTGCGCATAACGGTCCTCGACGTGGGACAGGCCGACGGAATAGTCATCCAAACGCCGCGCGGCCATGCGCTCCTGGTCGACGCCGGCGGACGCCTCGAACGAGGGACGCGCAACGGCGATTCGGTCGCCGAACGCGTCGGCGAACGCACGGTCGTGCCGTTCCTCTTACGACAAGGGATACACCAACTCGACGCGCTGATTCTGTCGCACCCGCACGGCGATCACGCGGGCGGCGTCGCACCGGTACTTCGCCGGATAGGCGTCGCCGCGTTCGAAGACGGCGGCCAGCGCTACAGCGGCCACGCTTATCGAGACGCGATTGCGACCGCCCGCTCGGCAGGCGTGCCGATTTTTTACCCGCGCGCCGGCCTGCGATGGCAGACCGACGACGGCGTTACGCTGCGGTTCATCGGTCCTTCCTTGCCGTTGTTCGGCGGGGGCAACGCGATCAACAGCAACTCGCTGGCGTTCGTCCTCGACTATCGTGCGTTTCACATGCTCTTTACCGGCGATGCCGGAACCGAAGCGGAGCAGCGGTTTCTGCGTGAAGGAATCGATTTGCGCGCCGGAGTGCTCAAGGTCGGCCACCATGGCTCCGCCTATGGATCGTCGCCTGCGTTCATAGCGGCGGTGGCTCCCCGAGTTGCGATCGTCTCGGTCGGGCGGCACAACCTCTTCGGGCATCCCGCAGCGTCGACCCTGGAGACGTTACGCCGGTTCGGCGCCCGCATCTACCGCACCGACGAAGACGGCGGCGTCGGCGTCGTCAGCGATGGAGAAGGCTTCGCCGTTTCGAGTTTTCTGCCGGCCAAGCTTTAATGTGTACTAGCCGGCCCGGCGCTCGAGGGATGCGCGATCCCATTGGCCGAGATTTGCCGCAGCCTCATAGGTCGCTTCGAAGAAATCGAGGACCGCGCGATCGGGATCCGCCGACGTTCGCGCGCTCTCGTACGGCAGCAGAAACTCTTGCATCGCGCCGTTCCACACTCCCGGCAACGGTACGTTTGCATCGGCGAAGCCGTTGGGCTGGGGATAGGCGTAGGCATAGAACGACGCCTCGAGCCCGGGCCCTCCCGGCCAAAACCCGACGCTCTGCTCTTCGTGCGAATACGCCTCGCGCGTCGCCCAGTCGGGCAAGTTCGGAAAGCCGCCGGGATGCGGCGGTGCGCGGCGCCCGGAGAAGCGGGTCGTCGCCAAATCGAAGCTTCCCCAGAAGAAATGCACGGGGCTGGCCTTGCCGATAAAGCCGGCGCGGAAAGTCTTACAGAGGCGATCTGCCTGCAGCAGCGCGCGGAAGAAGCGCTCCACATACGGCGCGTCGTAGGACGCGTGAACGTTGTCGCGCCCAAATGCGATCGCGTCGACGATCTCGTTGGGCATCGTATTGATCCGCACGGGGAAATCGAGGGCGCGCAGCTCGTCCATCAAGCGCTGGTAGAAGGCCGCGACCGTCATCGGCTCGAGCGCGAAGCCGGCGCGCTCGCCGTCGCATCCGTCAATCTGGAGATGGCGCTGCAAAAAATCAAAGGTAATCGCGAAGGAACGCCCGTCACCGTAGGGCATCGGCGAGGTCGTGAGCCCGCTCGGGGTCACGTAGAGGGCGACGTTCCACCAGTGATTGACCAGCGGCGTCAGGCGCAGACGGATCTTGCCGACGATCTGCGTCCATAGGTGAAGCGTCGCCAGACTCTCTTTCCACTCGTCGTAGCGAAGCGTTGGCCAGCGGTCCATGCGCCGGCTTACGATTTGCGCTCGCGGGGCGCCTGCCGGCAGAATCTCGGCGCCGTCCGGCGAATCGACGCCCCGATGGTAGCCCGGTGAGCGCCTCGCTGTCGCACATTACCCCGCTGGAGCTCTTCGTCAGGCTCGGTATCGCCGCGCTCTTGGGCGCCTTCATCGGCTTCGAGCGTCAGTGGCGACAGCGGTCTGCCGGTCTGCATACGACCAGCCTCGTGGCCATTGGCGCCGCGCTCTTCACGCTGCTCGACATCGTGATCGGCGCGGGAGACACGACCCGGATTGTCGCCGGCGTCGTCACCGGTGTCGGCTTCATCGCCGGCGGCGTCATCCTGCGCACCGGGGCAAACGTCTCGGGGCTCAACACCGCTGCGACGATCTGGGCCACGGCCGCGGTCGGAGCGCTCGCCGGTTTCGGCCTATGGGCAGAAGCCTTTGCCGGAGCCGCCGCCATCCTCTTGCTCAACTGCGTCTTTCAACCGGTCGCCGACGCGATCGACGCGCGCGCTCAGGCTCGGCAGGACGCAGAAACGAGTTACAAGCTGTCGGTGCTTTGCCGGCCGGAGAGCCAGGATGCGGTGAGCGGGGCGATCGTCGACGCAGCGAGCCGTTCGGCTATGAGCCTGCAATCGCTCGAGCGCCGGCGCGCCGACGACGGACTGGTCCGGCTGCGTGCCGAGCTCTATGCGCCCAAAGCCGACGATCGCGCCGTCGAAACCCTGTCATCGCAACTGCTGTCGTTGGGCGGTGTAGAGGCCTCGCAGTGGCAGAGCAGCGTTGCGTAGGCTGCAAAATCTTTTCTGGAGATCCACGTGTGCCGCAATATCAAGACCCTGCATAACTTCGAGCCGCCGGCGAGCGACGCCGAGATCCGCGCTTCGGCGGTGCAGTTCGTTCGCAAGCTGAGCGGATTCGCGCGCCCGTCGAAAGCCAACGAGGCCGCGTTCGAGCGAGCCGTCGAACGCGTCACCACCGTGGCGACGGAGCTGCTCGACTCACTGGTTACGCACGCTCCCCCGCGCGATCGCGATACGGAGACCGCGAAGGCCAAAGCGCGCGGCGCGCTGCGGCGTCAGTCGGTTTCGCCGCCCGCCGGAAGCGGCATCGGCAGCTCGATCTGATGGGGATCGACTTCGCCGTTGAGCGAGGACGAGCGAAAATGCTGCGGCGCAAAGCGTAGATACATAATCGGAATCAGCAGCAGCGTCAGAACCAGCGAGCTCGAGAGGCCGCCGATCACGACGATGCCCAGCGGACGCTCGGCCTGCGACCCCGGATCGAGCGCGAGCGCCAGGGGCAGCATTCCGGCAATCATCGCGATCGTCGTCATGACGATCGGCCGAAATCTCGCGTGCGCGCTCTCCTCGATTGCCTCGAGCTTGGTAAGCCCGCGTTCGCGCAGCTGATTGGCAAAGTCGACGAGCAAAATTCCGTTCTTCGCCACCAACCCGACGAGCAGGATCGCGCCGATCATCGAGAAGAGATTGAGCGTCTGGTGGGTGAGCGCGAGCGCGCCGAGCGCGCCGACGACCGCGACCGGAACCGTGAACATGATGATGAACGGCGTCACGTAGCCGTTGTAGAGCGCGACCATCAGCAGGTAGACGAGCAGGATCGAGAGCGCGAGGGAGACGGCCATCTCGGTCGCGGTGTCGTGCACGCTCTCCTGATTGCCGCCGGCGACCGGCGTAACGACGATGCTTTTTGGCAGATCGAGCTGCCGCAGCCGCTTCTCGAAGGCTCGCTCGACGTTAGAAAGCGTCGCGCCCGCAGCGACGTTCGCCCCAATCAGCACGACGTTGCGCCGGTCGATCCGCATGATCAGCGGCGGCGCTGGGGCGCCGACCAGCGTAATGATGTCGCCGACGCGCACGATCGAACCGTTGTTCGCGCGTATCGGAATCGCCGAGATCTGGCCCAGCGATTGCAGATCGGCCTGCGGGTAGATCACTTGCACGTCTTTGAGCCCCTGCGGACCCGTGAACTGCGTTGCCGTATCGCCGCCGAACGCGGCACGCACGGCCGTCGACGCCGTGCCGATGCTCGCGTCGAGCGCGCGCGCGTTGTTTCGGTCGAACTCGACCTCGACTTGCGGCGCCTCGTTCGTGAGCGACGTCGTCGCGTCGACGGTTCCCGGAGTCGCCGCCAGCGCGGAATACGCACGCGCCGCCGCCTGTGAAGGATCCGCGGTGAGGCTCGAAACGACGTAGGCGATGGGCTGGGCGATGCCGCCGGACGGATCCGTCGCCGGAACGGCGACGACGTTGGCGCCGGGCAAAAGGCCGCCGATCTTCGAGCGCAAGTAGTCGGACCAATACTCGGTCGAGTGCCCGCGCCGATCGCGCAGGAAGAGATGGATCTGTCCGATGGCGCCGTTATTGATGTAGCCGCTGACCTGTCCCTGATAGGCGCCCGCCATGGTGGTCTCGGATTGCATATCCGCAATGCCGTCGACGACGTGCTCGGCCCGAAGCACGGCCTGCTGCGTCTGCGTTAGCGGCGTTCCGGTCGGGAAGCCGACGTTGATGAAGATCTCACCGCGGTCGACCGGCGGCATGTATTCGAAACCGACGATCCCGAGCGGTATCAACAGCAACGCCAGAACCAGACTCACGAACGAGATCCACACGACCGCCGAGCGGTGCTCGAGCCCCCACGGAAGCGCGCGCTGCGTATACCATTGCCGAACGTTCTCGAAGCCGCGGCCGAACCGGTCGACGATTTTCCACGGCTTCCAGCGCGAATACAGCGCCCAGCGCCCGGCCAGCGACGGCGTGACTGCGAAGGACACGAAGAGCGACGTCAGCGTCGCGACCGTAACGACGAGGCCGAACTCGCGCAAGAAGAGGCCGACGGAACCGGGGAGGAACGAAATCGGGGCAAAGACGACGACGATGACCAGCGTGATGACGATCGTCGCGACGCCGATCTGCGTTAGGCCGTTGACCGCGGCCGCTCTCGGCGCCTCGCCCTCGGCGTGATGCCGTTCGATATTCTCCAAGACGACGATCGAGTCGTCGACGAGGATGCCGATCATCAGCGTCATCGCCAGCAGCGATACGGTGTCGAGCGTAAAGCCCACAAGACGCATCGCGGCCAGCGTAACGAGGAACGAGGCGGGCACGGAGATCATGACGACAATCGCATTGCGCCAAGAGCGCAGGAAAAAGAGCATCACGATCGCCGTGAAGAGGATGCCCTCGATCAGCGTCCGCGTGACGCCGGAGAGCAGCTCCTTCGTGTACGTGGACTGAACGCTCAAAACCGAAAAATTGATCTCTGGATACTGCGCTCGCAGCGCGGGAAGCTGGGCGAGCACCGCGTTGGACGCAGCGACCTCGCTCGCGCCGGCCGCCTTCTGGACGTCGAGCTCGACGGTCGGCTTTCCGTTTGTGTAGGCGAAGACGCGCTGCGTTTCGTAGGCGTCCTTCACGTTTGCGATATCACCGATCCGGTAGAGCCGCGGCGCAGCCGTCCACGGATAGACGGAGCTTTGCGCCGATCCGGCCGGCGAGGTTGTCGTGTTCCCGAGCAGCAGCCCCGCGACCGACGGCACGTCGGTGATGTCGCCGCGAATGTCGAGGTTCGTCTCTCGGTTCGGCTGGTAAACGATGCCGCCGGGAGCGCGCACGTTATTGTTCGCGACCGCATTGATTACGTCGGTCAGCGTAAAGCCGGAAGACTGCAGCGCTCGCGGATTGACGTTGACCTGAATCGATGCCGTCACGGCACCGTTCTCCTGAACGAACGAGACGCCGGGCACTTGTTCGATCGCCGGAACGATCGTATTGGTCACGATCGACGACAGGTCGCCCAGAGAGAGCGTCGATGAAGAAGCGCTCAGTGAGACGACGACGGCCTCGCTCGGATTGTAGATCGAGATCTGCGGCGTTGGAAGATCGCTCGGCAGCTGGTGCAGCGAGTTTTGCACGCGCCCCTGCACCTGAACGAGATCCGTATTCTGATCCGAGGTCAAGGAGAACACGGCGACGATCGAGGCCTGCCCCGGCTGAATCGACGTTTCGATGTAGCTAAGGTCGGGCGCGCCCGCGATCTGATCCTCGAGCGGACGAACGATCGCATCGCGCATCTCCGTCGTCGAGGCACCCGAGTACGTCAGCTGCACTTGGATCGAGGGCACGTCGTAATTTGGAAGCTGCTGCTTTACCAGGTTGAAGCCGGCAATCGTGCCCGCGAGCAGCACCAGGGAAAGAAAGACCGTGACGAGCGTCGGCCTGCGAACGAAGAGATCGGTCAGCCACATAGGCTATTTCACCGCCGCCGGCATCGGCCGTGCGGCCGGGGCGACTGCCGCCCGCTCACCGTGTGAGCGCGGCCCAAGCCACATGAACATCACTGGGACGAGGACGAGCGTCAGCAAGAGGGAGCTGATTAGGCCGCCGATTACGACGATGCCCAATGCCTGCCGCTGCGCCGCGCCCGCATCGAGCGCGAGCGCGATAGGCGTCATACCGGCGATCATCGCACACGTCGTCATGACGATCGGGCGAAAGCGTTCGCGCGCAGCTTCGATCATCGCATCGCTCCGGCTCATCCCTCGCTCGACCATGTGGTGGGCGAAGTCGACCAGCAGAATGCCGTTTTTGGAAGCCAGGCCGACGAGCAGCACCGTTCCAATGAGCGAGAAGAGATTGAGCGCCTGATGCGTGAGCGCAAGCGACGTCAGCGCACCGACCGCCGCGACCGGCACGGCGAACATGATGATGAAGGGCAGACGATAGCTGTCGTACAGCGCGACCATCAGTAAATAGACCAGCAGCAGCGAGAGGACCAGCGCCGAGCCCATTCCGCGCACCGTATCGGAGAGATTCTGCTGCTGGCCGCCCACGTTGGCTTTCACCAAAACCGACGACGGCAAGTGCAGGGCTGCCAGGCGCGTCAGGAATGCCTTTTGGACGATCGACTGCGTCGCACCGGGTGCGAGATTCGACTGGACGTGAACGACCGTCTCGCGATTGACGCGCGTCAGCAGCGGCTCGGAAGGATCCTCGACGAAGTGCGCCACGTCACCGACGTGCACGATCGACCCTCCGAGCGATCGGATCGGAATCTCGGCAACGGTCGTCAGGCTCGTCTGGAAGGCACGCGGGTAGAGCACCTGCACGTATTTCGTGCCGCGAGAAGTGTTGAACTGGGTGGCGAGCGTCCCGCCGAATGCGGCGCGAATCGCCGCCGCGGCTTGGCCGATATTCACGCCCAAGACGCGTGCCCGGTCCCGATCGAACTCGATGTCGACCTGCGGCGCGAGCTGCTGTGCGGAGCTGTTGACGTTCGCGGTCCCCGGCGTCTCGCGCAGCGCTTGCGCGACCTTCGCGGCATAGACTTCGGGGCTGTCGCGCGTCGACGTGATCAGATAATCGATCGGCTGAGCGTTGCCGCCGCCGGTGCCGGTGGCGGGGATGGCCACGACGCGCGCCCCGGATGCGGCTTCGCCCGCGATGCGTCCGAGCACCGGTGCCCAGTAGCTCGTCGACTTTTTACGATCCGGCTTCAAGAAGACGTGAATCTGGCCGACCGAGCCTTGGACGAGGAGCCCGCCGAAATTCGATTGCGTTCCGCCGGCGAGCGCCGTCTGCGACGCGACGTCGGGCAGCTTTTCGAAGCGCGCGGCCATCTGCCCGATCGCCGCATTAACCGTCGCCAGCGGCGTGCCGGTCGGATAGGTTGCCTGGACGAAGATCTCACCCCGATCGACCGGGGGCATGAACTCGAAGCCGACGGCCCCCAGCGGAACCAGCAAGATCGAGAACACGACCGCGACGGCGGAGACGACGACGATCGCCACCGGACGATCCAGCGCCCACGGCAATGCGCGCCGCGAATACCACTGGCGCAACTTTTCGAAGCCCTCGGCAAAACGCTCGATCGGTTTGGGCGCCTGCCAGTTCGACAGCAGCGACCAGTTGCCGGCCAAGGCCGGCGTTATCGTAAACGAGATACAGAGCGAGGTAAGCGTCGCAACGACCACGACCAGCGCGAACTCGGAAAGAAACTTGCCGACGGTACCCGGAAGAAATGCAATCGGCAGAAAGACGACGACGTCGACGAGCGTGATCACCACGGCTGCGGGGCCGATCTGCGTCCGCCCTTTGATCGCCGCTTCACGCGGGGCCTCGCCGTTATCGTAGTGCCGCTCGACGTTTTCGAGCACGACGATCGAATCGTCGACCAAAATCCCGATGATCAAGGTCATGGCAAGCAGCGAAACGGTGTCGATCGTGAAGTTGACGGCTTTCATCGCGGCCAGCGTCACGCAGAGTGAAGCCGGAATTGCGATGAGGACGACGATCGAGTTGCGCCACGACCTCAGGAAGAACAGCATGACGAGGGCCGTGATCGCGACCGCCTCGATCAGCGTATGGAAGACACCCCAAATCTGTTGCTTCGTGTAGGTCGCTTGATCGTTGAGGACCGCAAAGTTGAGTGCCGGGAAGGAAGCTTCGATTGCCGGCAACGCCTTCATCACGTTCTGCGCGGCCGTGACTTCGCTGGCTCCGGTCGATTTCTGTACGCTCAGCGAGATCGTCGGCACCGTACCGACGTAACTGTACTGCCGCTGCGGCTCGTACGAGTCCGTAACCGCCGCGACGTCGCCAATGCGGATGACGCGCGCCGTGGCAGTCCACGGATTCACATTTGAGAGCGACGGGCCGCCGTAGCCGCCTCCGCCCGACGCAGCGGGCGCGCTCGCGTTCTGCTGCGAACCCGGTGCGGCGCTCGGCGCCGTCGTCGCGGTCGTTTCGAGGATTGCACCGGCCACGACGGGATTGAACGTCGCGGCCGGTGACGGCGCTGCCAGCGGTGTCGGCGTCGCGAACGTTACCGCCGTCCCCGGCGTCGGCGCCGTGGATGAAGAAAGCGGTGACGCCGCGGGCGACGCGTTTGCGAGCGGAGCCGCGGTCGCGGGTGCCGATGCGCTGCTGGTGATCGCCGACGTCGCGTTCGTCGGCGCGGCCGGCGTCGGCAGCGCGGCGGCCGTTCCCCCGCCGCCCTGCGATGTCGTCGAGCTCACCGGAGCGCCCGGAGCGCCGGGAATTGCCGGCTCGTTATACGATGCGTTCCCCAATGTCGAGGTAAAGGGCGACGCTCCGAAGACCGGAAGGTTTGCGACCGTCTGCGCGTTGCGAACGTCACCGCGGACGTCGATCGTCGTCTCACGGTTCGGGAGGTAGGCGATGCCGCCGGGTTCGCGCAGGTTATTGAGCGAGATCGTACTGACGATGTCGTTGAGCGTCAGCCCCGACGAAGTCAGCGTATTGGGATTAACCGAGACCTCGATCGCGGGCGTCACCGACCCGCCGACGTTTACGTTGGAGATGCCGTCGACTTGTTCGAGGTCGGGAACGATGTTGTTGGTGACGATCGCCGAGAGTGCGCCCGGCGAAAGAGAGCGCGAGCTGACGCCCAGCGTGACGATCGTGGCCTGGGCCGGATCGAATGTGCCGGCCGTGGGCGCCGGCATATCGCTGGGCAACTGCGACTGCGCGACGAGCAGCCGCCGCTGAACTTGAACCAGATCGGTCGTCTTGTTGGAGGTCAGCGAAAAGACCGCCGAGATCGTCGCCTGCCCCTGCTGAACGGTCGCGTTGATGTGGTCGAGGTCCGGAGCTCCGGCAATCGCATCCTCGATCGGGCGTACGACCGCGTCGCGGATCTGCGTCGTCGATCCACCGGGATAGCTCGCGCGCACGCTGATCGTCGGGAAATCGATGTTTGGAAACTGCTGCTGCACGATCGTCGTCAGCGCGATTCCACCGGCCACCGCGATGAGCGCGAGCGCGACGAAGACCAGCGCCGGCCGAGAAACGAAGAGACGAGTCGGCCACATCGAGCAAACCTACGGTTCGGGGGATTCGCCCGCTATTTGCTGCCCCGACGTAATGCCGAGCTGCCCATTCGAGATCACCTTCGATCCCGAGGGAATACCGGTTACGACTGACGTTTTGCCGTCGCTGCCGCGCTCGGCAACCTTCGCAAGCTTCGCGGTTCCGTCCGGCGCAACGAGCATGAGGTCGTCGTGTGCGTCGTCGAGAAACGCCGTCGCCGGAACGCCGATTCCCGTCACGGCGGGAAGGTCGACCGTGCCGGTTACCGCCATGCCCGATTTGAGGCGGTATCCCGGATTTGAAAGGATCGCCTCGACGGTGAAGTTCGTCGATCCCGGCTGTACCTGGCCGAGGACGGCGTTGATCCGGCCGCGGTACGGCGCGGCATTCACCCCAGCGACGGTGACCGAGACCGCGGCACCGCGCCGTATCCGAAAGACGTCCTCGGAAGATGCGTTGAGCTCGGCGTAGACCGGGTTGAGCTGCTGGACGGTAAAAATCGTGCGCGAACCGGGATACTCGCCCGGGTTGAGATTCCGGTTCACGACCACGCCGTCAACCGGGGAAATTATCTGCGCTTTGTCGATCTGCGCTTGAATTTGCTCGGCCTGTGCCTGGGCGGAGGCCGCGTCGGCCTGCGCCGATGCGACGTTCGCGGCCTGAAGCCCCTGCTGATAGCTGCCGTTGACCTTCGCGTTGAGCGAAGCGGACTGCAGCGATGCTTGCGTCGAGAGCACCTGCTGCTGATCGTTGTGAACGGTCGTGCGCTGCTGGTCGACTTGCTGCTGCGAGACGTATCCGCTGTTCAAAAGCGTTTGGAAGCGCGTCAAGTTCTTTTGATCGAGGGCGAGGGTCTGTTGCGCTTGCTGGAGCGCCGCCGTGGCGTTGCGCACCTGGTCCCCGCCTTGGCCGATATTGAGCTCGGCTTGATACTGCGTTTGCGAGACTCGCGCACTCGAAGACTCCGCGCTGCGCTGCGCGGCCGTGAAGCTGGCGCGCAGATCCGTCGTGTCGAGCAGTGCGAGGACCTTGCCGCGCCGGACGTAATCGCCCTGGACGACGCTGACCGAATCGGTCGGCTCTGAAAGGGCGCTCGAGATCGCGACGTTTTGGTATGGCGCGACGATGCCGGCAATCTGCACCGTCGGGTGGACCGTCGCGGGAGCGGCCGTCTGCGTCGGCACGCTGGCGGGGCCCGGCGAGGCGGAACGCCCACGATGCCCGCGGCCACCGCCGCAACCTATTGTCAGCAGCGCGAGCAGCGCAAGCGATATCGCCAATCTCATTCTAACGGGAAACTCTACCCCAAACATTCACGGGTTCGGCTGAGAGCAAGCGGGTTGCACGAGCTCGTCACGCTACTTCTTACCCGAACTTAAGCCGGCCGCTGCGAGACGCGGCTCGTCCACCAGTAAAGGCCGCCGAGCACGACCGCAAAGGCGAGGCCTCCGAGAATCGACGAGGCGGCCGCGAAGCCGTCGCCGACCAACGCAAGGGGTTCGGCCTTATTGGTCGAGACGATCAGACCCGCAAGCAGCACCCCAAAAAGGCTCTCGCCGACGATGAGGCCCGACGCGACCAGCACGCCCAATTGTTTGGCCCGCCCGCTTTGCGAGCCCGTCGTCGCCCAGCGGTTGTAGAGCCATCCGGCGATCGCGCCCACGACCACGGGCAGCGTCGTCGAGGCCGGCAGGTAGATGCCCAATCCCACGGCCAGCGGCGGCAGCGCGGCCTTTTTCGTGCGGCGTAAGAGCTCGTCTACGCCCACGATCCCGGCACCGATCAGGGCGCCTGTCCCGATCAGTCGCCAGTCGATCTGGCCGCCGATCACGCCTTTGGCCAGCGCGGAGATCAGCGTCGCTTGGGGTGCGGGCAACGGCGCGGCGACCCCGTGCAGACTCGGCGCGCCGGCAAAGCCGTAGCCGCGATTGAGGAGGTTGAGGATCGGCGGAATCACGAGCGCGCCGATGACCACGCCGGCAATTAGCGCAACCTGCTGTCGCCACGGCGTCGCGCCGACGAGCTGGCCGGTCTTGAGATCCTGCAGGTTGTCGTTGGAGATCGTAGCGACGCAGAGCAGCACTGCCGTAACGAAGAGCGCGTACGCGATGAGTTCGAGCGTGGCGTGGGTTCCCGTGGCTTTCGCGATCGCGACGAGCATGAGCGATGCGCCGATCACGGCGAGAATCGCCAAGCCGGAGACGGGACTATTCGAAGAGCCGATCAGGCCGGCCATGTACCCGCACGCGGCGGCCACGAAGAATCCGGCGATGACGACGTACGCGACCGCAGCGATCGTTACGACTCCGATAAGCGGCGCGAGCTTGCCGCCGGCGACGAAGTGAGCCAAGAGCGCAGCCAGCGGCACCAAACAGCAGAGGCTTATTAAAAGAACGATGCCGATCGGCAGGTCGCGTTCGGTAATCGGCTCGCCGTGCGCGCCGTTCGCGCGGCGCCGCCGCGACGCCGCAATCGCCGAGCCGACTCCCTGCGCGACCGGCCGCGCAAGCCGCCCGAGCGACCAAAGTGCGGCCACGCCGATTGCTCCCGCGCCGATGAAGCGGACCTGATGCGACCAGACCGCCGTCGCGACCGCCGCCGCCGAACCGGCGACGGGATGCAGAGCGGTGAGCACCGGAGTCGCGACGCCCCACGCGATCACGAGGCCCGTCAGGATCGCGAGTCCGACGGTGAGCCCGATCAGTTGGCCCGCACCAACGAGCGCGAGCGAGAGCCCGAACCCGATGCCGGTGGTCGCATTGCCCACGCGAAAATAGCCGGCGAGCTGTCCCGCAAAGATGCGAGTGGCCACGATCGCCGCGAAACCCGCCGATGCCACCGTTCCGGCGAGCAGAGCCAACAGGCCGGCGCGATTGCCGGCCGCCGCTGGTGCAGCCGTGCCGACCTTCAGCACCTCGGCGGCGGCAACGCCCTCGGGATACGGGAGATCCGAGCCCGAGACCAAAGCGCGGCGCAGCGGTACGCTGTACATTACGCCCAGGATGCCGCCGATCGCGCAGACCCCGAACGACTCGGCGAATGGAAACCCGCTCCACCAGCCGATCATCACGAGCCCGGGCAGCACGAAGATGACCGCCGAGAGCGTCCCCGCCGCCGAAGCCACCGTCTGAACGATGTTGTTTTCGTAGATCGTCGAGTTACGAAAGGCGCGCAGAACCGCCATGGAGATGACCGCGGCGGGAATCGTCGACGCAAACGTGAGCCCGACTTTCAGGCCAAGGTAGATGTTGGCGGCGGTAAAGACGAGCGTGATTGCGGCGCCCAAAACCAGCGCCCGCAGCGTCAACTCGACTCGATGCTCCACGATGCGCCAAGATTGCCCGTTCGCAGGCGCCCGGCCTTGTTTGGCGCCCCGGCTGCAATGAACAAAGCCCGCAGCGTTAAACGTTACGGGCTTTGCGTATCTCCGGTCATTCTCGCCTGTTTGAAGCCGTTTCCGCCTTCCCACCGACGTTTCGATCCGGTTGTTCGACCGAACCACTCGGATTCATCGCAAGATTGCGACGGATCGTCTACGTGTTCCGATCGCGGCTCGATACGGTCCGCGCTTCGTCATTGAACGAAGTGTCTGCATGCTATCAAAGCAACACGCTGGTTGCAATAGCGTCACTGAGTCGTCCACAACCGCTCCACAAGAAATTGTGATTGCCCACAGTTTATCGACACGCGCGGCCAGGTTGCGTCAGGGTTTCATCGTCGAAGTCGGCGATGCGGATGCCATCGGCGCCGCCGTTCCCATCGGCTCGGTGGTTGCCATCGGTGCCATCGACGACATCGGTGATGCCGACGGGGCGGGCGAGACGGGTTGTGCGTTTGCGGCGAGCGCCGTAGCGCCGGCGACCAGCGTTCCGGCGCAGATAAGCCCGGCGAACCAGCGGTTCATGCGGTAATCCTCCTCTAGCCTGTTGCGAATATGCTCTGCGCGGTCCTACCCAGAGCATCGCCCCCTCTAACGCTTGGTTGGGGACGCTCAGCGTGCGAGGCCTCGCCGAAAGAACCGCCAGCCCGTCCGGCGGGTTGTAAATGGGGGAGAAGGCGCGGCCAAGCCCGCAAGATTCCCCAAAAGCTCTATGGGCGCCATCGATCTACCCCGCCGCGAAGACATCGCCGCCGAAACCGACCCCATCTTCGAGCGCGTGGAACACGTCATTCCACGCGTCGAATGGCCGCTGCACGCCCCCTACGTCGCGGCGATCAACCGCCTCAAACGAGAGCGCAACGCGATCGTCCTGGCGCACAACTATCAGGTTCCCGAGATCTTCTACACGGTCGCGGATATCGTCGGCGACTCGTTGGCGCTGGCGATGAAAGCGGCCCAAACCGATGCCGACGTCATCGTCCTGTGCGGCGTCGAATTCATGGCCGAGACTGCGAAGCTGGTAAACCCCGGCAAAACGGTGCTCGTTCCCGACCTGCGCGCGGGCTGTTCGCTGGCAGCCTCGATTACGGCCGCCGACGTCCGCCTCTTGCGCGAGGCCTATCCGGGCGTGCCGGTCGTCACCTACGTCAATACGTCGGCCGAGGTCAAGGCCGAATCCGACGTCTGCGTCACCAGCGGCAATGCCGTCGAGATCGTCGAGGCCCTCGGCGCGCCCCGCGTCGTCTTCCTGCCCGACGAGTACCTCGCCAAGTACGTCGCCTCAAAGACCAACGTCGAGATCATCGCCTGGAAGGGGCACTGCGAGGTGCACGAGCGGTTCCGAGGCGAGGACATCCGGCGGTTCCGCGAGGGAGACGGCTCGCTGATCGTTCTCGCGCATCCGGAGTGCCCGCCCGAGGTTCTGGCCGAGGCCGACTACGTCGGCTCGACGCAGGGCATGAGCGAGTACGTCGGGCGGCTTGCCGCCGGTGCCGGCTCGCAAAGCGCAGCGCCGCGCGTTCTGCTCATGACCGAATGTTCGATGGCCGATAACGTCTCGGGACGCTATCCAAGCGTGGACTTCGTGCGCCCGTGCAATCTCTGCCCGCACATGAAGCGGAACACGCTCCCAAAGGTATTGCATTCTCTGGAAGCGATGGAATATGAGGTGACCGTCGACCCCGAAATCGCGCGCCGAGCCCGCCGCGCGGTCGAGCGAATGCTCGACTTCAGCCGCCAGCCGAAAGACTGAGGGAACTCTGGTGCAGCAGCGTCGCTGCGACGCCTTGGTCGTCGGCGCGGGCATCGCCGGCCTGACCGCCGCGCTCAAGCTCACTCCTGCGAAAGTGACGGTTCTCTGCAAGACTCGCTTAGGGAAAGGCGCCGCGACCGATTGGGCGCAGGGCGGCATCGCGGCCGCAATCGGCGCCGACGACTCACCGCGTCTGCACGCGATCGACACGCAGCGCGCCGGCGCCGGCATCAGCGATGCGAAGATCGTCGAGATCCTCACCCAAGACGCACCCGCGCGCGTGGAAGAGCTGCTCGAGCTCGGCGCGGCATTCGACCGGACCGACGAGGGCGAACTCGCACTGGGGCGTGAGGCGGCGCATCAGCGCCGGCGCATCGTCAAAGCGGGCGGAGACGCGACCGGGCACGAGATCCTCAAGACGTTGATCGAAGCGGTGCGAGAGAATCCCTCGATCGAGATCGTCGAGAACGCGACCGCGCAAGATCTCCTGGTCTACGGAGATCGCGTCGACGGCGTGTGCGCGCGCGAGAATGCGACCGGCGAGCTCGTCGCGTTCGCGGCAGCCGCCGTCGTGCTCGCCACCGGCGGAATGGGCCGCCTCTATCGATTTACGACCAACCCCGTAGAAGCGACCGGCGACGGTATCGCGATGGCCGCGCGGGCCGGCGCGATGCTCGCCGACATGGAGTTCGTTCAGTTCCACCCGACGGCGCTTGCCATCGGGCGCGACCCGATGCCGCTGGTCACCGAGGCGGTCCGGGGCGAAGGAGCAACCCTCGTGAACGATCTCGGCGAGCGTTTTATGCTCGCCATCCATCCCGACGCCGAGCTGGCCCCGCGCGATGTCGTTGCCCGCGCGATCTTCGAACAGCAGCAGCGGGGGCGGACCGTCGGGCTCGACGCGCGCACCGCAATCGGCGCGAGTTTCCCTCAAGACTTTCCGACCGTCTTCCGCTTTTGCAGCGAAGCCGGCATCGATCCTCGATTGCAGAACATTCCGGTTGCCCCGGCCGCGCACTATCACATGGGCGGAATCGCCGTCGACGAGTGGGGCCGGGCCTCTCTGGAAGGGCTGTGGGCCTGCGGGGAGACGAGCGCGACCGGCGTGCACGGCGCGAATCGACTCGCGAGCAACTCGCTGCTCGAAGCGCTCGTCTACGGCTCGCGCGTTGCCAGCGACATCTCCGGCATTCGCCGCCAAATTCCGTCGCTCGAGCGGGCACACGTCCCGGCCGGCGGCGACGCCGCCGAGGGGACGTGCGATATGACCGAGGCGCAGGCGATCGACGATCTGCGCAACGTCATGTACGCAAACGTCGGTCTGGTGCGCAACGAAGCCGGCCTGCGAGAGGCCGTCAGACGAATTGGGGAACTCGAACGCGTTGCGGCCGGGATGAGTCCCTTGCGCAACCTGCTCGTCGCCGCGCGTTTGATCGCCGAGGCGGCGCTCGCGCGCCGCGAGAGCCGCGGCAGCCACTATCGAAGCGACTACCCGCAAGCCGATGAAGCCCTCGCAAAGCGTTCGTTCACACGACTCCGCAGCGTCGCTTGAGCTGATCGCCGCGCCGCTCGTGCGCGCGGCGCTGCTCGAAGACCTGGGCCGCGGCGGCGACCTCACGACCGATGCAGTCATCGACCCCAAACGCCGCGCGCGCGCCCGAATCGTCGCGCGCCGCAGCGGAATCATCGCGGGGCTCGACGTCGCGTTGCTCGCATTTTCGCTGCTCGACGAGAGCGTCGAAAGCTCGCGGCACGCGCACGACGGCGCGAGCGTGGCGGCCGGCGAGGTTGTCGTTGACATCGAGGCACGCGCGCGCACGCTGCTAACCGCCGAACGAACGGCGCTCAACCTGCTTTCGCGGCTCTGTGGAATTGCCAGTGCGACTCGACGGTTCGTCGATCTCGTCGCCGGCACGCGCGCGCAGATCGCCGACACGCGCAAGACGACACCCGGCCTGCGAGTGCTCGAGCGCTACGCGGTTCGCTGCGGCGGGGGACGCAACCACCGCTTCGGACTCGACGACGGAATTCTGATCAAAGATAACCACCTCGCCCTTGCCGGCTCGATTGCGGAGGCCGTTGCGGCGGCCCGCGCGCGCGCCGGCCACATGGTCAAGGTCGAGATCGAGGTGGACACGATCGCGCAGCTTCACGAAGCGCTGGAGAGCCCGATCGACGCCGTTCTGCTCGACAATATGACGACCGCGCAACTGCGCGAAGCCGTCGACCTCGTGCAGAGCAGAGTGATCACCGAGGCCAGCGGCGGCGTCACCGAGGCCAACGTTGCCGGCATCGCGCAGACCGGCGTCGATATCGTCACCGTCGGCTGGCTGACGCACAGCGCGCCGGCACTCGACCTTTCGTTGGAGATCCCTTAGTGGTAGAGCATGAGCGCGAAGGCCACGATCGTGCCGACGACCACCACGAAGAGTGAGATCGCGTAGCCGGCGACGGTGGAAAGCGTCGCGACTCGTCCCTCACGCAACCCGCGATCGGTAACCGCGTACCGCCACGCGCCCAAGAGCGCCATCAGGATTCCAAAGACCGCCATCGCGGTGCCGAATCGCGTCGAGATGCCGGCTGCAACGGCCGAACCCCCAACGAGCGTCGCAAACTCGCGAGCAAAGAGCGAGAAGCGCGCGATGACGAAGCCGAACGCGATGAAGGCCAACGCCGTTCGCACGTACGCCAAATAGGTCCGCTCGTTTGCCAGCACGTCGGCGGCGCGCACCTGGCTTGCTCCACGGGGGTCCGGCTGCATGACCCTCGGGGCGTTAGGCGAACCATCTCCCCAACCATGTCAACCGAACGAAACGCCCCCGCCGAAACCCAACCCGCCCAGGCGAAGCACGACTTCCAGCCGCCCAAGGCATTGGTCGAATTCATGTCCCGCGACTGGATCGACCGGCCTGCAGAGGTCCGGCCGCATCCGCAAGCAGCAAGATTTGCGCAGCGGCGGCAAGCCCTCTCGGAGGCGTATCGCGGAACGTATCTCGTTATTCCGTCGGGCGTGGAACGAGTGCGGGCGAATGACACCTCGTTCCGCTTTCGCCCGTCCAGCGATTTTGCGTACCTCGCCGGCGACGGCGAACCCAGCGGCGTTCTGGTACTCGAACCACAGGGCACGCGTCATCGCAGCCTGCTCTTCGTCCTCGAGCACAATCGCGGCAGCGCCGAGTTTTTCACCGATCGCGTCGCGGGTGAGCTGTGGGTCGGCCGCCATCGGGGGGTCGACGAGAGCCTCGTTTACTACGGCGTCGACGAGTGCCGCCCGCTGGGGAGCTTACCTGCCTATTTGAAGGAGCTGCGCGAAGCGGGTTATCCCCTGCGCGTCGTGCGCGGCGATAACGAGAGCGTCGATCGCGTCTTCGAACGAAGCGACGACGACGCCGAGCTGGCCGAGCATCTCTCGGAGATGCGGTTGATCAAGGACGACTACGAGCTCGCGGAGCTGCGCCAGGCTTGCGCGATCTCAAAGCTGGCGTTCGAAGATGCGATTCGGGCGATGCGCACCGCAAAGAGCGAACGCGAAATCGAGGCGGCGTTCTGGGGCCGCGCGCGGATCGAAGCCAACGACGTCGGGTATCTGACGATCGCCGCGGCCGGCGAGCACGCCTGTACGCTGCACTGGACGCGTAACGACGGGGCCGTCCGGCAAGGCGAGCTGCTGCTGCTCGACGCCGGCGTCGAATGCGACTCGCTGTACACGGCCGACATCACCCGAACGCTGCCGATTTCGGGACGTTTCTCACCCGAGCAGCGGACGATCTACGAGATCGTTTGGGAGGCCCAACGCGCGGGAATCGAAGCGGCAATCGCCGGCAACGACTTTCTCGAGCCGCATCGCAGCGCGGTGCGCGTGCTCACGCAAGGGCTCATCGACCTCGGCATCCTGCGCGTTTCGCTCGACGAAGCACTCGATCCGGAGCGGCTCCTGCATCGCCGGTATTCCCTGCACGGCGTAAGCCATATGCTTGGCCTCGACGTGCACGACTGCGCGCGGGCGCGCGACGAAGAGTACCGGTACGGCAAGCTGCGCGAAGGGACCGTGCTGACGGTCGAACCGGGCCTCTATTTCCAGCCCGACGACGCGACCGTTCCCGAGTGCTTCCGAGGAATCGGTGTGCGCATCGAAGACGATATCGCCGTCACCAGCGGCGCGCCGCAGAATCTCTCCGGCGCTCTGCCCTCGAAGGCCGACGACGTCGAGCGCTGGATCGCGGAGCTTTGGCAGCCCTCTCCTTAAAAGCCTAGGTCGGCATGACGCCGGTGCCGGGTTGCGGCGGGGGAATCGTCGTCGGTATGGGGCCGCTGCCGCGCAACGCCGCGAGCTCGTCTTCAATCGGCCAGCGGCCGAAACCAAGGACGATCATGCAGATCAGCGGGCCCACGCCGGGAATGAGATTGAGCAAAGACATCGCGCCGTTGTAGCCCGCCTTGGCGAAAATCCGCCAGTAGACCCAAAGCGTGAAGGCCATGATCGCGATCAGCACGACGCCGTAAACGAGGATAAAGCCGGCGAGGAAACCTGCTGAAGCCGTTGGGTTATTTACGTCCATGGTAGGGGCCCTCCGTTGTGCAGAGACGTTGCTTAGTGAAACGCGCCGACCGGCGCGTTAGTGAACCGTTCAACCTCTTGGCGGCGAGCCCCAGCCGGACTGCCGATACACGCCGTCCACGACGATCGCCGGCACGGTCGGATCGCCGCCCGTATAGCTGAACATTCGTTCGCGCTCCCGCCGGTCGTTCTGCGCGTCGTGGACCGCGTACGACACGCCGCGCGAGTCGTAATACGCCATCGCGCGCTTGCAATACGGGCAACTCGGCGAGATATAAAGCTCCAGCTTCGCGCCCGGAGGAATGTGCTCCGCGTCGAACTCGGCCGCCATGCCCCTGATCTTCGTACCGACGCCGCTGGGGAACCTGCGCGACGTCACCCTTCGCGCGCTCGACGTCCTGCGCGAAGCCGATGTCGTCGTCGCCGAAGACACGCGCGTCGCACGCCGCCTGCTGCAGGCGCTGAAGATCCAGGGTCGCGAGATTTGGAGTTATCGGGAGCAGAACGCCCCACGGGTTACCCAGGGAATCCTCGAGCGCGCCCGCACCGGCGTCGTGGCGGTAACCTCTGATGCGGGCACCCCCGGAATCTGCGACCCCGGCAGCGACCTGGCTGCGGCCGCGCGAGCCGCCGGAATCGCCGTCGAGGTGCTGCCCGGGCCAAGCGCTGCGGTGGGAGTCGCGCTGCTCTCAGGCTTTCCCCTGCGCACCTTCACATTCGAAGGCTTTCCGCCCCGCGCAAGCTCGGCGCGACGCGAGCGTTACCGCGCCGCCTTACGGCACGAGGCAACCTCGCTTTGGTTCGAGACGCCGCAGCGCATTCGCGCCAGCCTCGCCGACTTAGCGGCGATCGCCCCCGATGCCCGCCTCTTCCTCGTTCGTGAATACACGAAGCTTCACGAACAACAACTCTACGGAACTCCGGAGGAAGTCGCCGCGGCACTCCCCGATCCGGTCCGCGGAGAGATCGCCTTCGCAATCGCGCCGTATCGCGCGGCGCCGGCGCCGGCGCCGGGCGATCCTACGGCCGCGATCGATGCCCTGCTCGCGAGCGGCGAGCGGGTCGGTGAGGTAGCAAAACAGCTGGCCGCGCAAGGCTTTGGCGACCGCCGTGCGCTCTACCAGAGGGCGGCGAAGCGGAAGGCCGGCCCCAAAGCGCCGCTAAAGCAACGCTGACTCCCATGCAGCGCACCTATTACGTTACGACACCGATCTACTACATCAGCGGCAATCCGCATATCGGACACGCCTATACGACGGTCGTCGCCGACGTGCTCGCGCGAACCTCGCGCACGTTCCAGCCGACGTTTTTCTTGACCGGAACGGACGAGCACGGGCAGAAAGTCGCCAATGCGGCGGCGGCCGCCGGAAAAAGCCCGCAGGAGTGGTGCGACGAGCTGGTGCCGCGATGGAAGGAGCTCTTTGCAGCCTATCACGTCTCGTACGACGACTTCATCCGCACGACGCAAGCGCGGCACGTCGAGAAAGTCCGCCGCGTCTTCGACCGGTTGCGCGCCGGCGGAGACGTCTATCTCGGCAAGTACGAAGGTTGGTACTGCGTCAGCGACGAGACGTTCTGGCTCGAATCCAAGCTCGTCGACGGCCGCTGCCCGACGTGCGGCCGCGAGGTGCAGTGGATCTCGGAGGACGACTGGTTTTTCCGCCTATCGGCGTACCGCGACCGTCTGCTCGAGCACTTCGAACGCAACCCGCAGTGGGTGCAGCCGCGCAGCGTCTACAACGAGATGATGTCGATTCTGCGCGAAGGTCTCGACGATCTTTCGATCTCGCGCACGAACCTCGACTGGGGCATTCCGATCGACGGCGGCGGCGTGATCTACGTCTGGCTCGACGCGCTGCTCAACTACATCACGGCGATCGGCTGGAGCGAAGACGAGGATCGTTTCGCCGCCCTTTGGCCGGCGAAGACGCAGCTGATCGGCAAAGAGATCGCGCGCTTCCACACGCTGATCTGGCCGGCGCTGCTCTGGGCGCTGGGCGAGCGCGCCCCCGAGCTCGTCTTCGCCCACGGCTGGATCACCGTCGACGGCGAGAAGATCGGTAAGAGCCTCGGCAACGCGGTCGATCCGTTCGCGCTCGCCGCCCGTTTCGGCGCCGATTCGGTCCGTTACTTTCTCTTGCGCGAGGCCCCGTTCGGAAGCGACTTTTCCTACTCCGAAGAGAAGATCGCCCAACGCCACAACAGCGATCTCGCCAACGATCTCGGAAATCTCTTGCAGCGCACGCTTTCGATGCTGCAGCGGTATCGCGAGGGAACCGTGCCGGCGCGAGGGGACGCCGGCGATGTGCTCGGGGATCGCTTCGGGGCGCTGGCGATGAGTACGCGCGAGCGCATCCTCGCCCTGCGGTTTCGCGAAGCACTGGAAGGCGTTTGGGAGCTGGTGACGGCGCTGAATCGAACGATCGACGAGCGCAAGCCGTGGACGCTGCACAAAGAGGGCCGCAGCGACGAGCTCGATGCGGTGCTCTACGACCTGTGCGAAGGCCTGCGCCGCCTCGCGCTCCTGCTGCACCCGATCATGCCCGAGCGAACCGAAGAGATGTGGCGGCAGCTCGGCGAGCCGGGACGCATCGACGAGGACTGGTCGTCGTCGCTGGGCCGATGGGGAGGACTGCGGCCCGGGACGCAGACCAAAACCGCCGCGCCGCTCTTCCCCAAAGTCGAGCTCGTCGCGCAAACGTGATCGACACGCATTGTCACGTGCACGATCGCGCCTTCGACGCCGATCGCGACGAGGTCGTCGCGCGCGCTCGCGAGGCCGGAGTTCGTGCGATGGTGACGATCGGCGAGAATCTCGATGACAGCGCAACGGCCGTCGACACCGCGCGGCGCTACGGACTCTCCGCTGCCGTCGGGATCCACCCCCACGAAGCCGCCAAGGCTCCTGCGGAGATCGAAGCGCGCCTGAAGCCGCTGCTCGCGCAAGCGGGCGTCGTGGCGTTGGGCGAGATCGGCCTCGACTACTACTACGACCACAGTCCGCGCGACGCGCAGGCAGACGTATTCAAGGAGCAGCTGCGCATCGGCCGGGAGGTCGGCGCACCAATTGTTTTTCACCAGCGCGACGCCTTCGAAGATTTCACCGCGGCCTTACGCCTCCAATGGCATCGCGAAATGCGCGGCGTCGTTCACTGCTTCACGGGAACTCCGGGCCAGGCGCGCACGTACGTCGACGAGTTCGGCCTCTTCTTAGGAATCGGCGGCGTCTTGACGTTTCCCAAAGCGCAGGAGGTTCGCGATGCGGTGTGCGAGATCGGGCTGGGCGCGATCGTGCTCGAGACCGATTGCCCCTACCTCGCGCCGGTGCCCAAACGCGGTAAGCGAAACGAACCAGCGTACGTGACGTACACGGCCGCGAAGCTTGCCGAGCTTTTGCACGTGCCGCTCGCCGAAGTCGTCGCGCAGACCGACGCCAACGCAGCGACGCTCTTCGGGATTTAGGAGCCTGAGAGCTACAGCGGCTTCGCGCCGCGCCATTGAGTTTCGAGACGCTCGCGCACGGCGGCGACGATCGCTGCATCAGCGGTACGAACTCCCCAGTCGATGCAATCCGATTCGCCGTAGGCGATGGTCGCGTTCGCCGAGCCGAGCCAGGCGCGATCGCCCGCGATCGCGAGTTTCGCCGAATCGCTGCAGACGCGCACGCGCACTCCGTCGCGTGCGAGGCCGTTGAGAACTTCGCGTTCGCGCGCGTTGCCGCGCAGCTCGCGTTCGCTGACCAGGAGTCGGGGGGAGGCACCTGCGCGCGCCAAGGCTCCCAGCCGGCCGTAGACCCGGTTGCAGCAGCCGAACGATTCGCTCTCGACGATGACGCCGGCATTCTTGGGCGCGCAGTCGAGCAGCGCTGCCTCTTGCGCGAGCGCCTCGTGCTTAACCATCGGGATCGCTCGCGCCGCCGCGGCGTCGTCCTCGCGCACGACCAGATCGCCCGCCCCCCAGTTTTTCTCGTCGAGGTAGAGCTCGCCGTCCGCCCGAATCACTTTGGCGTGAACCGGCTCGCTTAGCGAGACGGCGGCGCCGGCATTGCGTAGTTCGCCCGCAAGCCGCCGGTTCTCCGCAGCAAGATGCCCGTCCGGATCGTTGTGAGGGTCACCGTCGAGCGCGACCGTGACGCGAGCGCCGCGCTGGGCGGCCACCTCAACGGCGCGCAGGACCGGGCCGTGAAGGGTGTAGGCTTCGACGGCGACGTCGCGGGCGGAGGCGAGCGCCGAGACGACCTCGCCCGTCGAGCGCAGTGAGAGCATGGCGTACCATCACGACGACGTACCACGGACGGCTAGGGGCGAGCACTTTAGGAGCGTGTCGGCTCATGGGGGGAGAGCGACGCGCCATTTGGAAGCAGCCGAAACGGCTATGAACCCCGCACCGACTCGAAATCACCCAGAAAGCGACAAGGCGCTTTTCGTTCGCGAGATGTTCGCGCGGATCGCGCCCCGTTACGATCTCGCGAACCGAATGATGACCGCCGGCCTTGACGAGCGCTGGCGCCGCCGGGCAATTCGGCTGCTCGCCCCCCCGCCCCGCGCGCGAATTCTCGATCTCTGCTGCGGTACGGGCGATCTCGTCTTTGGACTGCTGCGCAGCCAGCCCTCACTGGACGTAACGGGCATTGATTTCTGCAGCCCGATGCTCGAGCGCGCTCGCGCTCGGGCCGTCAAAGGGGCGTGCGGCAAAGCGACCTTCCTCGAAGGCGACGTCATGGCGATGCCGTTTGCCGACGAGTCCTTCGACGGCGCGACGATGGGCTTTTCGCTGCGCAACGTCGTCGACGTCGATGGCGCACTGCGCGAGATCCGCCGCGTTCTGCGGCCGGGTGCGCGCTTCGTGAACCTCGACGTGAGCAAGGCACCCAACAAAGGGTTCAAAAGGCTCTTCGATCTCTACTTTTACGGCGTCGTTCCCTGGCTGGGTGGGCTCGTCGGCGGGTCGCCCGAGGCCTATCGCTATCTGCCCAGCTCGCTGACGCATCACCCCAACGCGCCCGAGCTGCGCGATCGCTTCGCCCGCGCTGGATTTGCCGACGCCGGCTATCTCTCGCTGATGGGAGGCACCATCGCTATCCACTTTGGACGGCGCCCGTGACGCTCGTCGAGCCGTCGAGCACGTACGAGGATCTCGAAGCGCTCGTCGATCGCTTCTTTCGCGAACGCTTTACGACCGACAACCCGATCATTACCGAAGCAATCAAACGGATGTTGGCTGCGGGCGGAAAGCGCCTTCGGCCGCGGATCACGCTGCTGGCCGCCGCCGCCTGCGGGGGCGAACCCCTCGAACACCTGCACCTCGCCGCGTACATGGAGCTCATTCACGTGGCGACGTTGATCCACGACGACGTCGTCGACAACGCGCAGACCAGACGCGGCGTCAACGCCACCGCCGTCGACTACGGTAACCGGGTGAGCGTGCTCGCCGGCGACTATCTGTTTGCTTGGATTTTCAAAAACGTCACCTTCAAGTATCCTCCTCCCGTGCCGCACGTACTCTCGGCAACGCTGGCCGACATCTGCGACGGTGAAGTCCTTCAACTGCAGGCGCTCGGCAATCTCGACCTTCCGCTCGATACGTACGTCGAAATCGCCCGCAAGAAGACGGCCTCGCTCTTTGCGGCCTCGGCCCAATGCGGAGCGATCATGGGCGGGGGCACGGCTTCGCAGGTCGAGGCGTTGCGCGATTTCGGCGAAAATCTCGGCGTCGCGTTTCAAATGCGCGACGATCTGCTCGACGTTACCGCGGACGAGCGGTCGCTCGGCAAACCCGTGGGGAACGACCTCGTCGAGCGAAAGACCACGCTGCCGCTGATCGCGGCGCTCGCCGAGGGGAACGGCAGCTTCCGCAGCCTCGTCGACGGCTACTACGCAGGGGGAACGGCCGAGGCAATCCCTTCGATCGTCTACGGCATTGAGCGAGAGGGAGGCGTTCGCGCGACGCGCACCCAGATCGCCAGCTACGTCGAGCTCGCCAAGCTGGCGTTGGAGCCGATTGGCCCGAGCGCAGCGAAAAAAGACCTGGCACAGCTTACCGACGCCCTTTTAGACTAGGGGCGCAAAGGACTCGAACAGACATGACTCTACATCCGCTTCTCGCAATCATCGACGCGCCGATCATCATCGGCATCCTCGTCGTCGGAGCGCTCCTCTTCGGTGCCGACAAGCTACCCAAGCTCGCCCGCAGCGCCGGCCAAGCAAAAAAAGAATTTTTGATGGGGCAGGCCGAGGCCGACGAGGCTGCGGCCAAAGCGCGCGAAGAAGCGCGCATGCGAGCCGCTACGGCATCGGCCGACGTGATGGATAACGTCGAGATCGGCTCGTCGACCGGCGATGCCATCCCGCCGCCCACGCCCGGGCGGGGCACGCCGAGCTCGTAGAGCCTGAGCGCGTAGGAATCCTCGGTTGCCGCTCTTGGCCGAACGCGGCGCTGACGAAGCGCCGTGGGACCAAAAAGAGATGCCGATCACGGAGCACCTGCGGGAGCTCCGTAATCGTCTCTTGATCGCGATCGCCACCGTCGGCGCGATCGCGGTCGTGCTTTTCTGGCCGTCGCAGTACGTGATCCGCTGGATGATGCACGAGTATTTCGGCGGGCTGCAGCTTCACGCGTTCGGCCCGGCGGACGTCATCTTCACCGAGTTCAAGTTCTCGGTCGTCGGCGGAATCGTTCTCGGCCTTCCGTTGCTGCTGCAGCAGCTGTGGCTCTTCGTCGTGCCGGCGATCCACCCGCGCACCCGCCGCATGGTCTACGCCTTCATTATTCCTTCGCTGCTGCTAGCGCTGCTCGGCTTGGCCTTTGCCCACTTCGTCGTGATTCCGCGCGTCGTCGCGGCGCTGCTGCACATCACCGACGCCGTCGCGACGCCGACCTTCGGCGTCGCCTCGACGCTGAACTTCGTCATCGTCCTGCTCGCGCTCTTCGCGATCATCTTTCAGACGCCGATCGTGCTGATCGGCCTGGCGCGCCTGGGGATCGTCAGCGCAGCAACGCTCAAACACTACCGCCGCCACGCGCTCTTCGGCTTCTTCGTTGCCGGCGGCCTCGCGGCCCCGGACGGTAATCCGCTCACGATGGCGCTGCTGGCGCTGCCGATGTACGTGCTCTACGAGCTGTCGATCTGGATCATCCTTCCGCTCGAACGCCGCTGGAAAACGGCTTGACGGCAGCGCGGGTGCTGTACGCCGATTTCATCCGCACGTTCGGTAACGTGCTTTTTGCGGTCTCGCTTTTCGTCGTATGGGGCATCCTGACACTCCTGGGGGTCGTCATCGATCAGGGACGCGAAGCGGATGTTTACTTCGGCTCGTACGCCGCTCCGCTGGCGCGCGCGATTCTGCGCCTCAATCTCGACAACGTCTATCACTCGCCGTGGTATGTCGGCATCGTCGGGCTCATACTGCTCTCGCTTGCGGTCTGCACGTTCAAACGGGTAATTCCCGCGCGCCTGCCGGCGCTTCGACCGGTCAAGATCGACAAGATCCCGCTTCACGCGGAGATCGAGGCGGCGGCGCCGCCCGACGACGTGCGCAAGCGGCTCTCAGAGTACTTCGCCTCGCGCGGCTGGCGCGTGCGCCATCGTCTCTTCGAAGGTACGGAGTGGAGCTTCGCGGACAAGCACGATTGGGCGCGGCGAGGCGTCCTGATCGCGCACGCGGGCTTCGTGATCATCGCCGCCGGAACGACGCTCTATTGGGCGCGAGGTTTCTCCGGCGAGGTCGCGCTGCTCACCGGCGAAACCGCGGCGATTTCAAAGACGGGCGCCATACTGAGGCTCGACGATTTCGCCTACAAGATCGCGCCGACGCAGACCAAGAGCGGGATGGTCTACCAGCCGGTCGACTACGTATCGCACGTGACCGTCACCGGCAAGGATGGTTCGACGAAACACCTCACGGTGCGGGTCAACCATCCGATCGACGTCGACGACACGCTGTACTACCAGGCGAGCTACGGTTTCGGCATGCGCTTTCTCGTAACGCACAACGGCATCGTCGACCGCGACACCTCCGGGCGCACGCTCCAAGAGGGCGATTCGCTGTCGCTTCCCGGCTCGCAGCGAAGCTTTTCCTACGAGCGCTTCGTGCCGACCGTCGACCGGCAGAGCGGCATGCCGACGGCCGACCCGCGCGTCAACGATCCGGCGGTCGTGCTCTCGGTTTCGCAATCCGGAAACGCTCTGGGCGAGGCGCTCGTGCCGCTCGGCACCTGGATCGACCTTGGCGGCGGCTGGCGGCTCATACCAAAGAAGTACGTCCTCTACAGCGGTTTTCAGTACAGCCACGACCCTGGGGTACCGCTGGTCGGCATCGGCGCCTTCGTGCTGCTCGCGGGCCTCGTAATTTCCTTTTACTTTCTCCCGGCTCGCCTCTACGTCAGGGTCGACGGTCGCGGAGCGGCGGCATCGACGGTGGGCGTGGCGGCGACGACGGTCAAAGGGTACGACGTTTTCGAAGGCGAGTTCGGGCGTTTGGTGCTAGCCTTGAGATCGGCCGGTTTATGAGCTTTGCTTGGGACGAGATCCTCATCGGAATCGCGCTGGGCGCGTACGTGCTCGGCGCACTCGCGCTGATTCTCTATTTCTTCTCGCAAGAGCCGTGGTTCGCGCGGCTCGGTATTCCGCTGGCAATCGTCGGCTGCGTCGCGCAGTTCGCGCAGCTGGCCGTGCGTTTCGAAACGACGCACATCTGGCCGCTGCTCAATCTTTACGGCTCGCTTTCCCTCTTTTCCGCGATGTCGGTTGCGATCTTCATCGGATTCGCCTTCCGCTACCGGCTGTGGTTTGCAGGCGGCTTCGTGCTCGCGCTCGCCGCAATCTTCCTCGCCTACGGCGTCACCTGGTACGAGGGGACGATGCCTGCGGTCCCGTCGCTGCAGTCCTATTGGGCGAAGATCCACGTGCCGATCGTCGTCTCGTCCTACGCCGCGTTCCTCGTCGCGTTCGTCTTCTCAGGCATCTACTTGCTGAAGTTCTACGCGCAGAGAAGCACATCGGCAGCGGTCGCTGGCTGGCTGAACTCGCTTCCGAGCCTGCCCGCACTCGACGTGATCGTCTACCGGGCGGTTGCGATAGGCCTGCCGCTAATATCATTAGGCATCATCACCGGTGCGATGTGGGCGCATGACGCTTGGGGTCACTACTGGCAGTGGGATCCCAAAGAGACCGCTGCGCTGGTTTCGTGGATCGTCTACCTCGCCTACATGCACCTCCACACGCGACACTCGTGGCGCGGGCTGGGGACGAGCTGGGTCAGCGTGCTGGGCTTCGTGACGATCATCTTCTGCTATCTCGGCGTGAACATCTGGATCTCAGGTTTGCACAGTTACAAAGTGTGAGGGCCGCGGTACGACCGCGCGACGCTCTGCAGAAGCGAACGCATCATGATATCGGGCGCGGCAATCGCCGCGCCGGTCTTCTGTCCTAGTACCGCCAGCTCGTCGCGAATGCGCTGCGCTCGCGCGTGCTCCGTTGGGGAACGCGTGATGAGATACTCCGCCCGCACGCCGTCGGCGGCGGCGATCGCATCTCGTGCGCGCAAATGCTCTCCCAATGCCAAAAAGAGCTCGCCGGCCGCTTCTACGGCGATGACCGCAATCTCGAGATCGGAGCCTTTGGCAGCCAAATCGGCGGCGCGGGCAGCGTGAATCCGCGCCGAGTCCAGCTCTCCGGATTCCAGCGAGGTTAGCGTCAGCCCAACCTCCGCGTGTCCGCTGACGTAGACGTTTCCGGCCATCGCCGCAAGATCGCAAGCGCGGCTCAAATTCTCACTTGCGGCCACGAGGTCTCCGGCAGCGAGCGCACAGCGCCCGACGTTAACGATCATCAAGCATTCGTCGTCGCCGGCCCCCGCTTGCGCGAAGCCGGCCCGGGCTCGGCCGAACTCGCCGGCCGCTTCCTCGACCCGGCCCAACGCATAGGCCGCCGCTCCAATGGCGCTGCGCGCAAACGCGATCAGATATGCGTCGCCGTTGCCCTTGAGGATGGCCAGCGCCTCGTTGGCTAACCCCATCGCCAGCGGCACGCGTGCGGTCATACGAGCGGCGTTCGATGCGTAAAGCAGCGCTTTGGCAAGCGTCGTTGCGTCGCCGACTTCACGGAGTTCGGCGATGGCCTCTTCGAACGCCGGCAGACCATGATCCGCGTTTCCGAGATTTCGCCCCACCAATGCGCGCAGATACAACGCTTCCGCGCGTAACGGCGAACGCGTCAGGCGACCGATCGCGCTTTCGAACCAGGACACCGCGTCGACGGCGTGGCCGCGTTCGAAGAGAAATCTCGAGAGGGCTATTGCGGCGCGCGTGCCCAGTTCGACCTCGGCGCCGCGGGTAATCGCGGCGTCGAGGGCGGCGCGAATCGACGAGTAACGCCGTTCGAGGTCCTCGAAGTGCCGGCTTGCCGCCGCACCGCGCAGCTCGTCGCCGCGCCGAGCCAACCCCTGCAGAACCTCCTCATCCCAAACCTCGGGCGGCCCCTCGATGAATTGAAAGGGAGCGACACCCTCCCCAAGCTCTTCACGCAGATGCGCCGAGAGCCGCTCGTAGAGGCGGCGCGCGCGATCGCTCTCGCCCTGTGCTTCGAGCGCCTCCACCGCTTTGGCGGCCGTACGTTCGCTCAAGGGATCGAGGCGTTCGATCGCTTCGGCAAGTTCGGCGATCGCCGGCGCGTCTCGACGGCCGATGGCCGCATCCAAGAGGCGCGTCAGCAGCTCGATCTGCGCGCCGTGCAGCCGCCGCCGAGCCTGCTCGAGAACCTCATCATCCAAACCGGGAAAGATTGGCTCCCGATACAGCGCCGCGGCACGCGCCGCCTGGCTCGGATCGCGTGCGAGGATCGAGTAACGAACCACATCGATCGCCCAGCGCGCGTGCGCGGAAAGCGCGACGCGATCGCGCGTGACCTCGACTGCATCGGCCAACCCGACTGCGTGCAGTGCTCCGCTCAAGTCGTGAAGCCGCCGGCGCAAGTTCCCTAACGCATCGCGAGCAGCGGCGTCCGGCCAAAGTGCGGCGGCCAGCTCCGGCCGATCGGCCGCCGTCTCGCGCAGTGCCAGATGCGCCAAACAGCGACGCACGCGTGGCGAGAGCGCACTGGTACGTTCCCGCCCGGCAACCCGAACCGAGAAATGCCCGAAGGCGGATATGACTACGCCATGCCCCACCTTCCCAGACTTGGCGGACGCCGAACTTTTCCCGCCCGGTTCCTGGGGCGAAGGCTTATGGTTGGTAGAGCGCCAGGCCCTTCGGTCCGGTCGCGCCGCTCTCGGCGAATGGCGAGTTCGGGACCTGCGCGAGCGCGCCGTTGGCTTTTATTTGAAAGACGCCGATGTTCTCGGTATTCGAGTTTGTGACAAAAAGGTGTTTTCCGGACTTGTCGGCGATCAGTGCCGTCGGCCCCGTGTTCGATCCGTCCGAAAACGGCGATCCCGCGAGCGTCTTCAATGCCCCGCCGGCCGTTATGGCGTACCCGGAGATCGTCGCATCGCCGGAGTTCGCGACGTACACGTACGTGCCGCTCGGCGTTATCGTAATGCCCAGCGGCGTAACGCCGGCGGGAAACGGAGAGCCGGCCAAGGCGGTGAGAACGCCGTTTGCAACGCGGTACGCCGTCACGTTTGCTTGCGCGCCGTCAGTGACGTAAAGGTACGAGCCCTTCGGCGTCAGCACCGCATCGGCGGGGCCGTAGCCGGTGGCATAGCTGTTGAGCTCCGTCAGCGACCCGTTTGCCGCAATCGAAAACGACGAAACGTACCATCCGTAGGTATCAACCGTATAGAGAAAACGTCCGCTGGTGACTGCGCTCGTCGGATTCGGATCGCAAAATCCGGGGCACGTCACTCCGTACGGCGAGTTCTTCACGGCCTTGAGTTTCCGGCCGGTTTTGGAAAGGTCGAAAGCGTCCACTTGGCCGCCGTTGTAGCTGTTGAGCACGTAGGCCCGGCGGTCTCCCTTCGGCAGGAGCAGAAACGATGCACCGACCCCCGCATCGGTCGACGTGCTTACCGAGGTCAAGCCGCCGTCACCGCCGATGGAAAAGACGGCAACGTTCCCTGAGGAGGTTCCGGTTGCGTAGAGATACGGTCCCTTTCCATCGATCGCAATCGAGAAGTTTGCCGGCCCGTTCGTCTGCGAGTCGTACGGCGAGCCGGGGATCTCGGTCAGCGCGCCGGAGCTCGCAACTGCAAAGACCGATATCGTCGAGTTGTTGTTCTCGACGTAGAGATACGGGGCAGACGATTGCGCGTAACCTCCCGCGCTCCGGCTCGAGGTGGAGACGTGCGGCGGGATGCTCCCCGTTTGATACGAGCAGCCCGCGAGCGCCGCGATCGCCGCGAATTGCCAAAGGTTCGGTCCAACAGGATGCTTCATGGCTTTAGCCTAGCCGCCGGGCGTCCCGGATTCGTCCCGAACGCGACGTGAGTCCGAGTTTCGTCCTAACGGACGCGGGCAGGCGGCGCCTACAATGGTGCCAAATGAGCCTGCGACCCGTACTTCCTGGAGAGAACGATTGTGTCTGACTCGAACGCCGGCGCCCCGCACGACGCCGGCCTGACGCCGCTGGGCGCGCACGACCCGCCGGAGCAAACCCCCGAGGAAGTTAGCCGGCGAACGTTCATGGCCAACGCCACACTGACGATCGGCGGGATCGTCGGACTCGTGCTTGCCGTCCCAATCGTCGGGTCGCTGCTCCCGCCCAAAAATGCGGCCGCCGGCACCTGGTCGCCGCTGAGCGCGCAAGAGCTCGATGCGTTGCAGAAGGCGACGGAGAAGCCCGTCAAGCTGACGTTCACGATGAAGTATAAGGACGGCTATCTACCGGAGCAGGCCGCCGACGAGTACGCCTGGGGCATCAAGATCGACCTCGAGAAGTTCCGGGCCGCGCGGCCCGACATCTTCGACGTACCGGGTCCGGACGGCGACCTGACCTACGCTCCGGTCAGCATGGGCTTCGTGGTCTTCAGCCCGATCTGTCCGCACCTGGGCTGCTACTACAACTGGAGCGAGGCACAGAACCGCTTCATGTGCCCGTGTCACGGGTCGCAATACACGTTCGACGGTACGCACATCGCCGGGCCGGCACCGCGTGGCCTCGACCCGCTCCCGCTGCGCTCCCAAAACGGGGCGGCCGAGGTAACGTGGATCGTGTATCAGTCCAACACCCCGCAACGCATCGTCGTCTCCTACCAAGCATAGGTAATCGCTGATGCTCAACTGGATCGAAAAGCGCACCGGATTCGTCTCGATGGCCAAGGAGTTCCTCACCGAGGACGTCCCGGGCGGCGCTAGCTATTGGTACGTTTTCGGAAGCGCGACGCTCTTCGCGATGATCGTGCAGATCGTCACGGGGATATTCCTGACGTTTTTCTACGCACCGTCGGCCGCGACGGCGTGGGAATCGACGCGCGCGATGTATCTCAATCCGTATACGCATTTCCTTTTATCGGTGCACTACTGGGGCGCGTCGGCGATGATCGCCTTGGTCTTTCTGCACCTGCTGCAAGTCCTGATTTTCGGTGCGTACAAGTCGCCGCGCGAGCTGCAGTGGGTCGTCGGCGTTCTGCTGCTGCTGGTTACGCTGGTGCTCGGCCTCACCGGCTATCTTCTGCCCTGGGACATGGACGCATATTTCGCGTCGCAGGTATCGCTCAATATAACCGGCCTCGCTCCGATCGCCGGCCCGCTGGTTCAGCACATCGCGCAGGGCGGCGGCGGAATGGGCACGGAGACGATCAACCGCTTCTTCGGGCTTCACGTGTGGCTGATGCCGGCGGTGCTCCTCCTGCTCGTCGGCGCGCACTTGGCGATCTTCCGCCATAACGGTTCCGCAGGCCCCGTCGTCGAGGATCGCCGTACGCTGCGCCCCGGGCGGTTCTGGCCCGATCAGTTCTTCATGGACGGCGCGTTCTCGTTCATCGTCTTCATCATCATCTGCTTCCTCGCATTCGCGTTCCCGCCGTATCTCGACGCGAAGGCCGATCCGACGAAGTTTTTCGTACCGTATCCGGCCTGGTATTTTCTCTCGCTCTTCGGGTTATTGGCGCTCGTGCCGCCGGAGATTCATCTCGGGCCGCTTTCGCTCGGCACCGAGCTGATCGCGACGATCATCGTACCGACATTATTCCTCGTGGTGGTTCTGCTGCTGCCCTGGCTCGATCGCAGCCGCACGCGAAGCTTCGCGGGGCGCACGGGCCTCTTATGGTCGACGGCGATCGTCGTCTTCGGGATAATCGGGCTCACGATCTACGGACAAGTAACGACGATGGCCAAACAGGCGGCGGCGCCGGCGTCACCCCCCGAATCGGCCGTGCTGAGCGAGGCTGCGGCGGCAACGCTCCCGGGCTCTCCCGGCACGGCAACGGCAGCAAACTCAGGCACTGGCGGCTCCGCCGCCGGCGGCGTCGCCAACGCCAACGGTTCGAAGGTTTTCTCTGCGAATTGCGCGACGTGCCACGGCGCGCAAGGGCAAGGTACGCCGGGCGCCTTTCCGCCGCTTGCCAACAATCCCGTCGTAACCGGCGATGCGAAAACCGTCGTCGGAATCGTGCTCAACGGCCTGCACGGACAGATCTCCATCGCCGGCATGACATACAACGGACAGATGCCCGCGTGGAAGGGTCAGCTTTCGAATAAGGACATCGCCGACGTCATCACCTACATCCGCGGCAGCCTCGGAAACAATAAAGCCTCGGCGGTGACGCAGGCGCAGGTCAGCAGCTACAAACCGTAGCCGCTCCTACGTATCGCACGGCGGCCCTTCGTAGAGTACGAGGGCCGCTTTGCGGTCGACCGTGATCAAACGCCGAATCCTCCCGTACGTCGGCTCCTTCGCGCCGTTTGCGGGCACGATCACCCAGGCCCGCTTAGCCGTACAGATCACGCTGCGCGGCGCGATGCCGTCGCTCTGCGGGTCGCCGTCGGAGGGCGGCGCCAGGGCGACGACGACCGGACGCGTGTAGAAGAGCAGCGCGTTGCCGCCCGAAACTCCTTGGATCGCAACGACGTCCCCGGGCCGACGCTGGGCCTCAATCACGGCGGCCAGCCGCGGCACGGGCTTGAACGCCTCGGCGTGCGGCAGCACCGTCATTGCGAGCACGTCGGTAGCAACGATCGCCGCCAGCGCGAGCGCATACGGTGCGGCATTGACCGTTGTGCGGCGTGCGACCAAAAACGCCGTAAGCAGCGATCCCGCAAAGATCGCAACCGCCATCGCCAGCATCGGAGGAACGGCGATCGCGATTTCGGCCGTCAAGCGATTGTTGCGCATGAAGAGCCAGATGGCAAAGGCGAGGGCGCCGATCGTAATCGGCACGGTTGCCGCGGAGAAAACCGCCGAACGCATGCCGCCGCGCCGCACGACGGCTTCGAAATACAGCGCCGTCAGCACGGCGAGCGCCGGAAACGCGAGCGCGATGTAATTCGGCAGCTTCGTGCTCGCGAAGCTGAAAAAGAGCAGCGGCATCACGCCCCACGCGAACGCGAGGCGAACGAGGCGCGCGGTGGCAGGGTTTTCGAGCGCATCCGCCTGCAAAGCGCGTACGCCGTACGCGAAGGCCATCGGCAGAAATGCGATCCACGGGAAGAAGCCGAGGATGATGACCGGCACGTAGTACCAAATCGGGCCGGACTGATTCTCGACGACGCCGGTGTACCGCCCGATCGTATACTCTCCGATCAGTTTTTGCAGCGGGGAGAGGTGATAGTGTGCCACCAGCGCGATGGGCCAAGGTGCGGCGACGACGACAAACGCGGCCAGTCCGGCGATCCACGCTCGCGCCGAGGGCGGTCGCGTCGGCTCGATCCGGCGGTTCCAGAGAAAGAACGGCACGATGACCAGCAGCGCGACGACCGGCGCGACGGGGCCTTTGGCAAGGAATCCGAAGCCCGCCGCAATCCAGCCGAAGATCGCATAGCGATCTCGCCCGGTCTCGAGCGCGCGAAACCACCAAAAAATCGTCATTGCAACCGTGAGGTCGAGCAGGGCATCCATGATCGCCAGCCGGCCGATCACGGCCTGCATCAAGCTCGTCGCGAGTATCACGGCCGCGTAGATGCCGACGCGCGATCCCGCCTGGCGCGCGACGGCGTAGCCGGTGAAGGCACAGAGCGCGATCGTGGCCAGCGCCGAGGGTAAGCGCAGCGCGAAGGGCGTCGGTCCGGCGAAAAGCGAGAAAATGGCGCCCAACCAAAAATAGAGCGGCGGCTGCACGAAGTACGGCACGCTGTTGAGGTGCATCACCACCCAATCGTGCGTCAGCAGAATTTCTTTCGCGACTTCACCGTACGCCGTCTCGCTGTTGTCCCAGAGCGTGCCCATGCCCAAGCCCGGCAGGGTCGTCAACGCGGCAACCACCGCACCCGCGACGGCCGCGCGAACGGCTCCGCCGGCGCTTGCTCTCATGACCAAAGGCGGTTTTTGGCTGCCGGGCGCTGAAGCCTTCGTGTGCCCATATGTTACCGATTTCCCTGCGCTCCAACGGCCGCCGAGCGCTCATCGTCGGCGGAGGAAACGTCGCCGCGCGCAAAGCGGAATCGCTCGCAGCGGCGGGCTTCCCGATCGCGGTCGTTGCGGAGCGCATCGGCGATCGCCTGCGCGATCTTCTGCGCGAGTGCGGCGGAACGTTTGCCGAGCGAGCCTACGATTCGAACGATCTGCACGGCGCGTCGATCGTCGTCGCCGCGACCGACGACACGGCCGTGAACGCGCGGGTCGTCGACGACGCGCACGCTGCCAACGTTCTCGCGTGCGACGCTTCGATGCCCGAGCGCGGCGACTTCACGATGCCGGCGACTCTGCGCGTGGGAGAGTTGACGATCAGCGCCGATTCCTCCGGCGCCTCGCCGGCGTTTTCCAAACGAATCGTTCGGGAGCTTTCCGCCCATTTTGGTCCGGAGTACGGCCTCGCCCTCGAGACGCTGCGCCGAATGCGTGGCGCGATCAAGGAAGTCTTCCCCCCAGACGAAGGCGCGGAGATCCTGCGCGAGCTCGCGCAGCAACCGGTCGACGAGCTTGCGCGCATGCCGAAACGAAGCGCGAGATGCGCCTCGCGGCGCAGCCGGCTGGCGACCGTTCAGAGCCGCAGCGTTGCCGCGCGTTTGGCAGAACGCGGCATCGCCACGACACTTCTGGGTATTACGACCAGCGGCGATCGCGACCAGCTTCGTTCGATCGACCGGATCGGCAGCGTCAACGTCTTCGTAACCGAGGTCGAGAACGCGCTGCGCGACGGGCGCGCGGACTACGCGGTCCACTCCTGCAAAGATCTTCCGAGTACGCTGGCCGCCGATCTGCGGATCGCCGCCATTTCGGTACGCGAGGATCCGCGCGACACGTTCTGCAGCCAGCGTTTCGCAAGTCTCGATGAACTGCCGGCGGGGGCCGTCGTGGGGACCTCGAGCCCGCGGCGGCGCGCGCAGCTGCTCGGGCTGCGCCCGGACCTGCGGTACGAGACGCTGCGGGGCAACGTCGATACGCGGCTGCGAAAGCTGCGCGAGGGCGAGTACGACGCCATCGTGCTGGCGATGGCGGGGCTGAACCGCCTCGGGCAGGGTGCGACCCACGTCGTGCCGTTTGAGCTCGATCAGATGGTCCCGGCGGTCGGCCAAGGCGCGCTCGCAGTCGAGACGCGAGCCGGCAATGAAGAAATCGCGGCATTACTGCGCGCCGCCGTCAACGATCCGCCCACCGAACTATGCGTGCAATGCGAGCGGGCCGCGCTCGCCGCGATGCACGCCGGGTGCAGCGCGCCGATCGGCATCCACGCCCGCCTCGCGGGCGGCGATATGGTCGCCGTGGGAGCAGCGCAGGCCGAGCCGGGAAATCTCGTGCGTGCGAGCGTACAGGGTCGCGTGACGAAGATGGAAGAAGCGCACGCATTGGGTATCGCGCTCGCAGCCGCGTTATCGAATCGCGCGACGGCCGCCGGAGCACCGCGGTGATCGTGGTTCGTCCGCGGCGCCTCCGCCGCAATGCGGTGATGCGGGCGCTGGTTCGTGAGAACCGAGTCAGCGTCGATCAGCTCGTCCAGCCGGTCTTCATCGTAGAGCGTCCCCAAGACGTGGGGCCGATCGCCGCGATGCCGGGGATATCGCGCCTGAGCGTCGACGCCGCCGTCGCCGAGGCCCGCGAGCTCTTGGGCTTGGGCATCAAGAGCCTGCTTCTCTTCGGGATTCCCGCTCAAAAGGATGCGGTTGCGTCGAGCGCCTACGATCCCGAAGGCGTCGTGCAGCGTGCGATTCGAAGGATCAGAGCCGAGCTGCCGGAGATGCTGCTGATCGCCGATCTGTGCGGCTGCGAGTACACCGATCACGGCCACTGCGGCATCCTCGATCCTAGCGGCGACGTCGACAACGACTCGACGCTCGAGCTGCTCTGCCGGATCGCGCTCACGTATGCGCAGGCCGGCATCGACGTCGTCGCGCCGTCCGATATGATGGACGGTCGCGTGAAAGCACTACGCACCGCGCTCGACGCGCAAGGGCACACCGGCGTCGCGATAATGGCCTACAGCGCAAAATACGCCTCCGCTTTTTACGGACCGTTTCGCGAAGCGGCCGGCTCGGCTCCGCAGCACGGCGACCGGCGAAGCTATCAAATGGACGCCCCCAACGCACGCGAAGCTCTGCGGGAGATTGCGCTGGACATCGACGAAGGCGCCGATATCGTGATGATCAAGCCGGGATTGCCCTATCTGGACGTTGTTCGTTGCGCGCGCGACCGATTCGACGTTCCAATCGCCGTGTACAACGTCAGCGGCGAGTACGCAATGCTGTCGGCGGCGATCGCCAATGGGTGGCTCGAGGCCGAGCGGGCCGTCGACGAAGTGCTCACCTCGTTCGTTCGGGCCGGTGCTGATATCGTGATTACCTACTTCGCGAAGGAGTACGCGCGGCGTCATGGCTGACGCGATCGTGCTGCTCGCTGGGGGAAACGCCCGGCGCTTCCCGGGTAAGCTGGAACGCGAAGCCGGCTGCCGGCCGATGATTCTTCGGATTTTTGAGCGGCTGCGCGAGTTGCGGATTCCCATCTACATCGCCGGAAAGTCAAGCTTCTCACCGCCGGTCGACGCACAACTCGATGCACCGCTGCTCGTCGATCGCGCGCCGGCGCAGGGACCCTCGTCCGCCTTTTTCTCGGCGTGCGCGACGATTCGCGCCGACCGCCTCTTCGCGATTGCCGCGGACCAGCCGCAGCTCGAATCTCGCGTTTTGGCGCAAGTATCGGCATCGTGGCGGCCCGGCGACGAAGCCGTCGTGCCCGAACACGACGGGCGGCTCGAACCGCTGGCGGCGCTCTACGACCGTTACGCCGTTCTACGCGAAGGGACGGCACTGCACCGGCGCGGGCGTGCGGCGATGCACGATCTGCTCGCGCGACTCGCGGTACGAAAACTCCCAGCTGACGGAAGGTATTTCGTGAACGTCAATCGGCCCGACGATCTCACCGCGGTGGTGACGACGTGAAGCTCGAACGCTCGATCGCCGCGTTTGCGCGCGCGCGAAAGGTCATCGCGGGCGGCGTCAACTCGCCGGTACGCGCGCTCGGATCGGTCGGGCTCTCGCCCGTCTTCATGAAGAGCGGTGCCGGAGCGACGCTCTACGACCTCGACGGGCACGAGTATCTCGACTACATCATGTCGTGGGGAGCGCTGCTCTTCGGTCACGCACATCCCGCGGTTACTCGCGCCGTCTCAAACGCAGCGGCGCGCGGTACCTCGTTCGGTACCCCGACTGAGGCAGAGAGCGAGCTCGCCGAACTGATCGTGTCGATGGTGCCGTCGATCGAACGCCTTCGCTTCGTCTCGAGCGGAACCGAAGCGACGCTGAGCGCGGTTCGCTTGGCGCGCGGCTACACCGGGCGCGCGAAGATCGTGAAGTTTGCGGGCTGCTATCACGGCCACGCCGACTCGTTTTTGATCGCCGCCGGATCGGGCGCGCTGACCGCCGGTGTTCCCAACTCGCCAGGCGTCACCGAAGGCACCGCGGCCGACACGGTCGTGCTGCCGTTCAACGACGCGGAGGCCGTGGAGCAAGCCTTCGCGCTCCATGAAGGCGCGATCGCGGCGGTAATCGTCGAGCCGTACCCGGGGAACATGGGCCTCATCTTGCCTCGCCCCGGCTTTTTGAAGCGCCTGCGCGAGCTCTGCACGCAGCACGGCGCGGTGCTGATCTTCGATGAAGTGATGAGCGGCTTTCGCGTCGGCCGCGGCGGCGCTCAGGTTCGCGAGGGGATCGAGCCCGATCTCACCTCACTGGGCAAGGTGATCGGCGGCGGCCTCCCGGTCGGAGCCTTTGGGGGCCGCGCGGAGCTTATGGCGAGGCTCGTGCCGCAGGGGCCCGTCTACCAGGCCGGCACGCTCTCGGGCAACCCGGTGGGCATGGCCGCCGGCATCGCAACGCTCGGTCTCATCGCCGGGGAACCGAGGCTCTACGAACACCTCGAGTCGCTCGCGACTCGAATGACCGACGGGCTTGCGGCGAGTTTCAAACGCCACGGAGTGCCGCTTTACACGACGCGCGCCGGCGGAATGTTCGGCGTGTTCTTCTCCGCCGGACCCGTCGAGGATCTCACCGGTGCCCAAGCCTGCGACCGCTCGCTCTTTTCACGCTACTACGCGGCGATGCTCGACCGCGGCGTCTACTTCGCCCCCTCCCCGTACGAAGCAAACTTTCTCTCGAGCGCTCATTCGGCCACCGATATCGATCTGACGATCGCCGCAAGCGACGCCGCGCTGAGGGAGGTGCTCGAAATGCCCTTGTCGAGCAGCGCCCCGGGGTCGTAGAATTCCAGTATGCCCCTGACCTGCATCGGTCTTTCGCACCACACGGCCCCGGTCGAGGTCCGCGAGCGCCACGCGTTCCCGCCCTCGCGGATGGCCGAGACGCTGGTCGCGCTGCGGGATTACGAAGCGGTCAAGGAAGCGGTCATGCTGCAAACCTGCGGCCGCCTGGAGATCTACGCCGAGCTCGACGACTACGAAACCGGCGTCGCGCAGATCAAGTCGTTTCTCTCGAACTTTCGTCACGGCGCAACCGGTTACGACCTGGAGTCGTACCTTTATACGCGACTCGGTCACCAAGCCGTCGATCATCTCTTCCGGGTCTGCACCGGACTCGACTCGATGCTGATCGGCGAAGCCGAGATTCTCGGCCAAGTCAAAGATGCATACGTTGCCGCGACGGCGGCTGGTTCGATCGGACGGACGCTGCACCGCCTCTTCCGCGAAGCGCTGGCCGCGGGGAAGAGCGCGCGCGCAAAAACCCGCATCGGGGGCGAGTCCGTTTCGATTGCGACCGCCGCGGTCGAAGCGGCACGGCAGCGTTTGGGAAGCCTCGAGGGTAAGGCCGTACTCGTGGTCGGCGCCGGGAAGATGGGTCGCGCCGCGGTGAAGCGTTTGAGTCAGGAGGGCGCGGCTCGCGTTATCGTCAGCAATCGGACTGCCACGCGCTCGCGCGAGCTGATCGGGGACGCCGGGTTCGGGGAAGTCGTCGAGATGCCGGAGCTCTCCGCTGCGCTAGCGATTGCCGATGTGGTGGTCGCGTCGACGGGCTCATCGCACTTCGTTCTCGACGAAGCGAGCGTCTGCGCGGCGATGAAAACGCGCCCGCAGCAGCCGCTGTTCATCGTCGACATCGCGGTTCCGCGAGACGTGGATCCCGGAGTTGCACGTATCGACAACGTGGCGCTCGTAGACGTCGACGGGTTGAAGTCGGTCGTCAACGAACGTCTCGACCTGCGACGCGAGGCTATTCCTGCCGTCGAAGCGATCATCGCCGAACACGTCGAGCGGTTCGAGGGCTGGTATCGCTCGCGCGCGACCGATCCGATCATCGCGCGGCTGACGCAGAAGGCCGAAACCATTCGCGCTGCCGAAATCGAGCGTCTCTTCGCGCGCTGTCCGGAGCTGCGCGAACGGGAGCGGATCCTGGTAACCGGCATGAGCTTGACGATCGTCTCAAAGCTGCTGCATTCCGTCATTCTAAAGATTCGCAGCAAAGCGAGCAGCGACCACGCCGAGGCGCTCTCGCACGCACGCGTGCTCGACGAACTTTTCGAGTTGAACGTCGCTGGGGAAGTCGCGGCATCGCTGCTCTCCGCGATGCCCGATGGACAGTAGCAGCGCAAACGGGCGCGTCTTCTTAGTTGGCGCAGGCCCGGGCGACCCGGGCCTGCTGACATTACGAGCCGCCGAACTTCTCGAACGAGCCGACGTCTTGCTCTACGACGCACTCGCCGGCGACGCGATCGTCGCACTCGCGCCGGCCTCCTGCGAACGAATCTTCGTCGGAAAACGCGCCGGCGCGCACGCCATGCCGCAGACGGAGATCGAGCGTTTGGCGATCGAACGCGCACGCACCGGAGCGCGCGTCGTGCGTTTGAAAGGCGGCGACCCTTTCGTCTTCGGCCGCGGCGGAGAGGAAGCGCAAGCCTTGCGAGCCGCCGGAGTCCCGTTCGAGGTCGTTCCGGGCGTCAGCTCCGCCTACGCCGTACCGGCGTACGCCGGTATCCCCGTTACGCATCGCGCGCACGCCGCCGCATTCACCGTCGCGACCGGTCACGAAGATCCCACAAAGGCGGCTTCGAGCCTCGACTATTCGAAGCTCGCCGACCCCGGACGAACGCTGATTCTTTTGATGGCGACCGCCAATTTAGGGGAGATCGCGAGCGAACTCGTTGCCAACGGTTTGGGGGAGCAGACACCGGTCGCCGTCATTGCGAACGGAACGCGCCCGAATCAGCGTACCGTCACGGGAACGCTCAAAACGATCTGCGATGAGGTCGAGCGCGCGCAGATCGGTGCGCCGGCGGTCGTCGTCGTCGGTCCGGTCGCCGAGCTCCGCTCCGAGCTGCGCTGGTTCGATACCGGCGCGCTCTTCGGAAAGCGCGTTCTGATTACACGCGCGGGAACGCAATCCGCAGCGTTTGCGCGGGCGCTGCTCGCGCGCGGCGCCGAACCCATTTTGGCGCCGGCGATCGCCATCGTTCCACTTGAAGATACGCGCGCGGATGACGCGCTCGCCGGTCTTGCGCACTATGCGTGGATCGTTTTCACTTCGCAAAACGGCGTCGACGCGTTTTTTAGCCGCCTGCGCGCGCAGGGTGCCGACGCACGACGCGTCGGTTCGGCGAAAATTGCGGCGATCGGCGATCGCACTGCCGAGCGCTTGGGCGCAAACGGCATCATCGCCGATCTCGTCCCTCCCGTCTTCGTGAGCGAGGAAGTCGCCGCCGCGATCGTCGCACGGGCGTCTGCCGGTGATCGCGTCCTGCTATACCGCGCGCAGGAGGCGCGCGACGTGCTGCCGCGGATGCTCGAAGAGGCCGGGCTGCGCGTCGACATCGTGGCAGCCTATCGCACCGTCGTCCCGAAGGATGCCGCGTTTGCAGGGAAGGTCGCGCGCGCCGACGTTCTCACTTTCACCAGCGCGAGCACGGTTCGCGGCTTCGCCGAGCTCCTGGGAAAGAGCACGACGCCCGCAGCGGCTGCTGCGGGCAAGTGCGTTGCCTGCATCGGCCCGATTACCGCGCAGGCCGCCGAGCAGGCGGGGTTGAGCGTCGACGTCGTCGCCACGGTTTTCACGACGGAAGGGCTCCTCGAGGCACTGGAAAGCTACTACGCCCTGCAAACGTGCTAAACATCGCCCTTGGAGCGCTCTTCGCCGCCGTCATTGCGATTGGTGCGTATCGCGCGCGTTCGCTTTCGCTTGACGGAGCGATCGCCGCGTTTGTCGTGGGAACGATCGTCTTTGGCTGCACGCAGTGGAGAGGCGCTGCGATTCTTCTCGCGTTCTTCGTACCGTCGGCAATCCTGACGCGCATCGGTCGCGAATCCAAAGCGCAGCTTACCGGTGCGCCTGCAGCAAAAGCACGCAACGCCTGGCAGGTATTTGCCAACGGCGGTGTCGCCGCGCTCTGTGCACTTGCCGCGCTGCGCTTCGGAACGCCCTTTGACGTCGCGTTCGCCGGGGCGTTTGCCGCCGCATCGGCCGACACGTGGGGCACCGAGATCGGCACGCTCGCCCGCGGGCGAACGGTATCGATTCTCACGTTTCGCCCAATTCGAACCGGCCTCTCCGGCGGTATCACGTTGCAGGGCAGCGCCGCGACCGTCGGCGGCGCGCTCTTCGTCGGTGCAATCGCGGCGCTCGCCGGTTTTGCGCCATTGGCCGCCGTGACGATCGGCGGCATCGCCGGCGCGCTGCTGGACTCGCTGCTCGGCGCGAGCCTGCAGGCATTGCGCTGGTGTCCGTCCTGCCAATGCGAGTGCGAGACTTCGCGGCATCGGTGCGGAACGCCGGCGACGATGCGCCGGGGCATCGGATGGCTTCAAAACGACGCGGTAAATTTTTGCGCGACCCTCGGCGGCGCGCTCGTCGCGGCGCTCGCAGCCCGATGAGCGAAAACGAACACGCGCGCCGTCTGGCAAAGCGGCGTGCCGCTCCGGCGCATCGGGTGATTCCGCCCCTGCCGCACAAGCGCTACGATATCGTCTACGTCGACCCCCCGTGGTACTACTACGGCAGTCCGATCAAAGACGCCGCGGCCGGAAAGCACTACCCAATGATGTCGCTCGACGAGCTCGCCGCGATCGACGTGCGTGCGATGCTCAACAAACGCGCCGCCGTCTTCATTTGGGCGACGTGTCCGCGGCTCGACTTCGCGTTGAAATTGATCGACGCATGGAAGCTGCACTATCGCGGCGTCGCGTACGTCTGGGTGAAGATCAACCGGCGCGGCGAGATCATCTCCGGTCAAGGCATACCTCCGACCTTCACCAAGCCGACCTCGGAGCTGCTGCTCGTTGCGACGACCAATCCGACCGGCCGCCCGTTCCCAATTTTAGACCTCGCGCAGTCGCAGGTCGTGCTGCACCCGCGCGGCGCGCACAGCGAGAAACCGGCGGTATTTCGGGCGCTCATCGAGCGACTCTGCGGGCCGCGCAGCCGCATCGAACTCTTCGCCCGCTCGCAGGTAGAGGGTTGGGACGCCTGGGGCGCGGAGAGCCCGGGGCGGAGAACAAACGTCACGAAACGACCGCCCCGCGCGTTGGGAGGCAGGGAAAAACGCAAAAAATGACGGCCATGGTCGGTGAACGAGGGCGAATGGAGCGAGCCACGCTCGGCTCCGTCGTCATCCATTGCCTCGTCGCGCTGGCGATTCCGGCGCTCGCCTGGACCGTGGCGGACACGCCGGCGGTCGAAACGGTGAGCTTCACCCACATCCTTCACGTTCAAATTATTCGGCCGCAGCGGCCGATGCCGCGCCCGCGCGCCGCCGCGCCCCATTTCAAGGCGACGCCCACGATCAGTCCCGCGCACAAGGTGACGTTGGTGAGGTTACAGCAGCACGGGCAACCCGCGAAGGTGCCGCTTTCGACGAGCGCTCCGGCCGCACCGTCGGTCGCCGCCGTCGCGCAAGCCGGCGACTCCGCATCCCACGGAACGACCGCACCGATCTCGACCGCTTCGCCGCAAGTGCGCGACGTCGCAAGTGAGAACGCGCGTCCCGCCGGCGGTTACCTTCCGTTCGGCGCCGAGCAGCCGACGCCGGTCCTCGACCCGCAAGTGCGCAAACAACTCGGCGCTCTCGGCGCACACGTCACCTTAGTCGTCACCGTCGGCGACGACGGGAAGATGACCAACCTCGTCTTCACGCCTCCGGTCGACGAGCAAACGGAGACGAAGATTCGTTCCCTGCTCGCCGACGCGAGTTGGGATCCCGCCGTCTGCGGCGGCGGCGTCGCCTGCGAAGGTCAAGCGACGATCAAGCTCTAGATTTGGCGGCCCAAGCCTCAGTGTGGGTGCGCGTAACTCCCGATCGGCCGAAGCGCCGTCCAGGTGCCTCGCCGCGCGTGAAGACCTCTAATAGCCGCTTTTGCGCATTTTCGTACTCCACGGGCGAACCTTGCGGACGTTCTGTCTACGTCAACATGTACTTCAAACGCGGCCTGGAGTTCGAGCGGCAACCGTCGGCTCTGCATGGGGCATTACCCCCCGGATTGTGTATCGACGGCAATGCCGATGGGAGCCCCGTTGTTGTACTTGGAGCGGATGAAATACTTCAATTTGCAGTCCGGGTACGTATATACTCCGACCGAGTCGCCCGACTCCACGTAGAGAAGCCTGTTGCTGCCATCCAACGCCCCGTAGTAATTTGCATCGAATGCCACGCCACACGTTCGGCCGGGATCACCACGATAGGGGGGCGGATAGATGTAGACGGCTCCAAAGGCTGAAAAGGCGAGAAGATTGCCTTTTAGGTCGAACGTTATGCCGACGACATTTTGGAAAAACGCCTCGGAGAGTGGCATCACCCGGGCACCCTTCTGGCGACCGTGCGGAAATTGTACGAGGTAGAAGCACTGATAATTTGGGTCTTCGCACAGTTTTGACATCGTAGCGTAGACGTCTCCCCCATGGACTGCAACGGCATACGGTCCATAGGGGAATCCAGACTCGCAAAGGCTTCGTGTCGGCGAGGTCGCCCCGGCTTCGTATACTTCTACGCACGGGTTGGCGAAATTCGAAACGTAGACGACCCCCGATTTATTGTCGAACGCCACGTCACTGGGTTTGCCATTTGGATCGGAGAGCGTGGGTCCGGCGGTCCCGCAATCTGCGGTAAACGTAAAAATTTTGTTCAACGAAGGAACCGGCACGTATAAAACGTGGGCGGCGTTCACGCCGATTCCGCCCCAGTTATACGGTTTCATCGGCGGCAGTGAGTCGTGGCAGAGCGAGTGGTGCCGGTTCCCGGAAACAGCGTACTGGGTGACCGAGGGAAGCGCGGAAAGGTAGAGTCGGTCCTCCGTCACTCCTCCGAGATCGGGCTGACGCGCCGAAGCCGCGACCGGTTGCGCAAGAACTCCCCCCGCATTGACTCCGTTGCAGGCACCCAGCGCAAGAGTGCCGACGAAAAGCGAAAGAAGCCGCGCCGGTATGTAACGCACCGTTGCCTCCAATGGTCTGCGAGCTTGCTCCCGTTAGCATCCCACAGATCGGTGACAGCGAGTGTGAGGCTAACGGCCTTGCGGCGAGGCCTTTTACCGGGGACGAGCTAGGTCGCTGCGCTGCCGAACATGATGCGATGTCCGTCGACCGTGCGTATTCCAAACTCGCGCATCCCCCAAGGCTCGACGCGCAGCGCCTTCGATATATCGGCGCCTCTGCTCGCTACGGTCGCATACAGCGCTTCGACGTCGTCCACCTCGAGATAGGCGAAGTATGAATGATCGCCGAGCGCGGAGAGGAGAAAGAAGGCCAGCCCGGATCCGGTATCTGAAGTACCTCAAAATCCAAGACATCGCGATAGTACTCCGCCGAGCGGCCTAGGTCGTGAACGGCAATCACATAGCGGCAATGTTCGATCACAGTAATCTGGGCCGTTAAAGAATTGACTTGCCGAGCGCCGAACAAATAAGGCCGACCGCGAGCGCCGCGGTTTGATTGCGATCGTCGAAGATCGGATTGATTTCGACCATCTCGATCGAACCGAGTTGACGGCTTTCGTGGAGCATCTCCATCACGAGGTGCGCTTCGCGGTAGCTCAATCCTCCCTTGACGGGAGTTCCGGTGCCGGGGGCTTCGCTCGGATCGATCGCATCCATATCGAACGAGACGTGAATCGCACGGCCGCTTGCGCCGGCAGCGGCGCGTGCGAGGTCCATTACGCGAACCATGCCGAGCTTGTCGACGTCGCTCATCGTATAGGCCTTGACGCCCCACTCGCGCAGCAGCCGCTTCTCGTCGGGGTCGACGTCGCGCAACCCGATCTGCACGGTGCACTCCGGCAGCGCAAAACCGTTTTGCAGTGCGAAGTAGAGCGGCATGCCGTGAACGTTGCCGGTCGCGGAGCTGTCGGGGCTGTTGATATCGGCGTGAGCGTCAATCCAGACGAGTCCCGGCGCGGCGCCGCGCGCACGCGTCAGCCCTTCGAGCGTCCCCATCGCGATCGAGTGATCGCCGCCGAGGACGATCGGTAAGCCGCCTTCACGAACGGCTCGATCGACCAGCGTCGCAAGTTCGTTGCAGACGTCGGTTATGACATCGAGAAACTTCGCGGACGAATCGGCCGCATCGGCCGACTCGCGGATGGGAACCGGAAGATTTCCATGGTCGACGATCTCGGCGATTCCGAGCTTTCGCAGCTTCTCGTGAAGCTTCGCATAGCGAACGGCCGACGGACCCATATCGACGCCGCGGCGGCTCGCTCCTAAATCCATCGGAACGCCGACGATGTCGACGCGGCCGACGGCCGCCGCGACGCTCACGATGCTTTTGCCGCGCGAAGCACGCGCAGCATGATGACGCGCAAAACGCCGACGAGCGGCACCGCAACGAGCATACCGAAGAGACCTCCAAGATCTGCGCCGATCAGCACCGCGATCACGACGACGAAGGGGCTCAAGCGGACTTGACGGCCCACGATCGGCGGCGCGATCAGATGCCCCTCGACTTCGTAGATCAGAATGAAGGCGATGCTCACGAACAGTGCGTTGAGCCAGCCGTTGGCAAGCACCGCGCAGAGCGCGGCGGGCAGATAGGCGAGCACCGCTCCAACGTAGGGAATCAAATCGCCGAGCGCGGCGAGCAGTCCAAAGAGCCACGGATAAGGCACCCGCAGCAGGGCGAGCGCGCCCGTGATCAGGACACCGACGACGAGCGCGACGAGCAGCTGCCCGCGGATGAAGCCGCCGATCACGCCGTCGATATCCGAGAGCAGTGCAACCGTCGCGCGCCAGCGCTCCTCCGGCACAACGGCCGCGAGGCTGCGCTTGAGGTGGTCGAGGTCGAGCAACAGGTACGCCGTCACCATCGGAACGATGATGAAAATCGCGACGGCCGCCGCGGTTCCTGCCAAAACCACCACAATATGCCCGGCCGTCTGCAGGCCGCGCGTCTCGACCCAGTTCGCAAGATCGAGGGGAGCCCGCGCCAGCTCACGGCGGGCCCAGTCGGGCAGTCGCGACGTCAACGGGTCGCGCGGATCGTAGACGATCGAGCGAAGCCGATCGACGAGCTCTGGGTAATGCCGAACCAGTTGACTCACGTCGTCCATGACGTGCGGCACGACGAACATCGCGCAGATCGCCAGCGTCGCGAGCATTCCCAGATAGACGAGCAGGATCGCCGCGATCAGGGGCACGCGCCGGCGCAGCCGCTGGACTACCGGATAGATGAGATATGCCAAGAAAACCGCAGCGACGAGGATATAGATCACGCCGTGAAGGCGGGTGAGGATTCTGATGACGTACTCGCCCGCAAAGAGCGCCAGAACGACGACCATTAGGACCTTGAGCGCGTACGTTACCCGCCCTTCGGTCAACGATCGCCACGGATTCGGCGAACCTTTCATCGGCAGTGACGTTCACCATGCGACCGAGCGAGCCCCCGTAAAGCCCGCATCGCCGGCAGGAGTCGAAACGCGCGCTGCGCGAAACGTCGGAAATGCTAGCACGCGCGATTGCTCTGTGCGCACTTGTCTGCATAGCAATTCCAGCCGCTCCGGCCGGCGCGTACCTTCCGCCCCCTTTTGCAACGCTCAACCGCGAGGTTAGAAAGCTGGCGCGCCGTCTCCCCGCACCGAGCGCGCTGGACGTCGTCGATCTCAATACCGGCTATAACGCGGGCTTTAACGCCAGCAAAAGCATGCCGGCCGCGTCGACGATCAAACTCCCGGTGATGGTCGCGGTTTTCGAAGCACTGGCAGCAGAGAATTTCGATCTGAATCGCCGCGTGACGCTCGAGCCGCAAGACAAAGACGATGGTTCGGGAGATTTGAGCGGCGCGCGCAGCGGCAGCACGTATCCAGTCTCGGCACTGCTCGATAAGATGATCGACATCAGCGACAATACCGCGACCAACATGTTAATTCGGCTCGTCGGGCGGCGCACGATCAATCGCGAGATGGCGGAGCTCGGCTTGGGAACGACGCACCTGCTGGGCGACGTTCGCACCGACGCGTGGTCCATCCGGGCGACGCTGCGCACCTCGCCGGCGGATCTCGCGCGCCTGCTGACGCTCATGGCGCACGGCGAGCTGATCGATCAATGGTCGTCGAACGAGATGATTTCGATACTGGAGGCCGACCAGGTGAACACGCTGCTGCCGCAGCCGCTTCCCGCCCATGTGCCGATCGCGCACAAGACCGGTTCGTTCTTCGATACGCTCAACGATGCCGGGATCGTGTATGCCGACAACGCGCCGTACGTCATCGCCGTCATGACGACGTCGCTGCCGTCGCAGCAGCTCGGGCGGGAGTTCATCCACCGCATCTCGCGGCTCACCTACGCCGACGAAGTGAACTTTGCGCACTGGCGCGAGCTGCATCAAGCGACGGGCGTGCCCGAGGGTTCGCCCGACGTACCCTACTGGACGAATACCTCGTTGCCGACGGCGCCGGCTCCGCTTATACCTTAACCCGGGCCGAGGCGTAGACCGGCGTGAGCCACGACCGATAGCGCGCTTCACGCCCCGTCACGATCCTCGAATACAGCGTGCTGAGCAGCTTGGTAACCGGGCCCATCGTGCCGTCGGAAACCTGGCGGCGATCTATCGAGGCAACGTACGCGATGCCGACGGCCGTTCCGGTGAAGAAAACTTCCTCGGCAGAGTAGAGTTCGCCGCGGTCGATCGAGCGCTCGACGACCTCCATGCCAAGCTCTTGGCGGGCAATCTCCATGATCGCACGGCGCGTCACGCCTTCCAAAACGTTCTGCGAGGGATCGGGCGTGTACAGCACGCCGCGCCGAACGAGAAAGATGTTCTCGGCCGAGCCTTCGGAGACGTGGCCGTCGTGCGAGAGCAGGATCGCCTCGTCGTAGCCGTTGGCCACGGCTTCGCTCTTGGCCAGCGCCGAGTTGACGTAGAGCCCGGTAATCTTGGCGCGCGGCGGTGCCATCGTATCGTCGGCGCGGCGCCACGAGCTGACGCAGACGTCGAGCCCTCGGTCGGTATCGAGGTATTGCACGTAGGGGATGGGGACGATGGCAAAGGCATCGGGGACGCCGTGCAGCCGGACTCCGACGTCTTCGGCGGCCTTATAGGCGAAGGGGCGGACGTAGAGATCGCCTTTAAAACTGTTCCGCAGGCAGAGCTCGATGGTGATTTCGGCGAGCTCGTCGACGCCGTGCGGCAGCGACATCGTCAGAATCTTTGCGGAGATTTGGAGACGCTCGTAGTGGTCGCGAAGCAGGACGAGAAAGAGCTCGCGCTCTTCGGGCAGCCAGTAACCTCGAATGCCTTCGAAACAGCCGGTCCCGTACTGAAGGCCGTGGGTGAGCAGTCCGACCTTCGAATCTCCGTAACGAGCGAAGCCGCCACCAGCGTAGACGGTAATCCCGGACAGATCCATCGTATCAGCCCTCCTCTGCAGTCACCGTTGGTTGCTCCCGGCACCCTCCGGCTCCTTCGGCCCTACCCACGCGCGGTGGGGACTCGTCAGCCGCCGCGCGAATTCACAAATCGTGAGCAAAAACTACGTTCGATTGACGCACCCGCTCGTGCGCGACGGCGGCCAACTTCGCCGCGCAACCTGGGAGGAGGCGCTCGACCGTGCGGCATCGGCGATCGACGATGCGCGCCGGCGAGACGGAACGCACGCGTACGGGATGTTCAGCTGTTCGAAAGCGACCAACGAGATGAACTATATTGCCCAGAAGTTCGCTCGCGCCGTCGTCGGCAGCAACAACATCGACAGCTGCAATCGAACTTGACACGCCCCTAGCGTCGTCGGTCTGACGGCGGTCTTCGGGGCAGGCGGCGGCACGAGCTCGTACGAGGAGGTCGAGCGCACCGGCGTCGTTATCTTGTGGGGATCGAATGCGCGCGAGACGCACCCGATCTACTTTCATCACGTGCTGCGCGGCATTCACAATGGGGCGAAGCTTTACGTCGTCGATCCGCGCCGTACGTCCAGCGCGCGCTGGGCCGACGGCTGGCTGGGGCTCGACGTCGGTTCGGATATCGCGCTTGCCAACGCCCTTGGCCGCGAGATTTTGTCCGCCGGCTTGGAGAATCGTGAGTTCGTCGAACGAGCGACCAGCGGTTTCGAGGCGTACCGCGCCTGCGTCGAACCCTATACCCTCGAGTACGCCGAGCGCACGACGGGCGTGAGCGCTTCCCTTATTCGAGAGCTCGCGCACGCGTACGCGAAAGCGCCGCGCGCACAGCTGTGCTGGACCCTGGGCATCACCGAACACCACAACGCCGTCGACAACGTCCGTGCGCTGATCAACCTCGCGCTGCTCTGCGGCCAGGTCGGGCGCTACGGCAGCGGCGTGTGCCCGCTGCGCGGACAGAACAACGTTCAAGGCGGCGGCGACATGGGAGCGATTCCGAACAAGTTTCCCGGCGGTCAAGATGTGGAGGACCCGGCGAGCCGTACAAAGTTCGAGCACGCCTGGAACGTGGCGCTGCCGCAAAAAAACGGCTGGAACCTCACCGACATGTTCGCCGCCGTCGGCCGGCGCGAGCTGGATACCCTCTATATCATCGGTGAGAATCCGGCGCAGTCGGAGGCCGATCAACAGCACGCGATGGAGCTGCTGCGAAGTTTGCGGCACCTGATCGTTCAGGACATCTTCTTGACGAAGACCGGCGAGCTCGCGGAGGTCGTCTTTCCGGCGTCGGCCAGCTGGTGTGAATCGGAGGGCACCGTAACGAGCAGCGAACGGCGCGTGCAGCGATGCCGTAAGGCGCTCGCCGCGCCGGGAGAGGCCCGGGACGATATCGCCATCCTTGGTGCGCTCGCTCGCCGTTTGGGGCACGACTGGCCGGAGTACACCGCCGAAGCGGCCTGGGACGAATGCCGCTCGCTCTCCCCCTGGCACGCCGGAATGAGCTACGCGCGGCTCGACGCGCTCGATGGGATCCCTTGGCCCTGCTACGACGAGCAGCACCCGGGAGAACTCTTCCTTCACGCCAGGCTATGGGAGAATCCGGTTCGGGGCGAACTCGCAGCGTTCGCCGCCGTGGAGCACGACCCGCCGGTCGAAGCGCTCGACGCAGAGTATCCGATTCGGCTGACCACCGGACGGCGGCTCGACTCGTTCAATACCGGGGTGCAAAGCGGCGGCTATCGTTCGCCGATGCGCCGCGGCGAACGCCTTGACGTTTCCCCCGAGGACGCGCAACGCTACGGCTTGCACGAGGGCGATCGGGCGCGCGTTACCTCGCGGCGCGGCTCGATCGTCGTTCCCATTCACGTCGACTCCGGGCTTCGCGCCGGGCTGGTCTTCACGACCTTTCATCACAACGACGACGTCGCGACGAATCTGCTGACGATCGACGCGACCGATCCGCAATCGGGCACCGCAGAGTTCAAAGCCTGCGCGGTGCGCTTGGAACGCGTCGCGTAGTGGATCTTCGCTTCAACTCGGCCACGGCGACCCAGGACGAACGCCTCGCGGTCGAGGCGCTGCTGGGGACGCAGCTCGACGACCGCAGCGGCGCGAGCGCGCGCGAGCAGCGCCACCTTCTGCTGCCGGCGCTGCACGCCGTGGCGGAGCGGATCGGCTGGATCAGCGCGGGCGCGGTCAACTATATCGGCGAGTGCCTTTCGGTTGCGCCGGCCGAGATTTACGGCGTCGCGACGTTCTACGCGCTCTTTGCCACGACGCCGCGCGAGCCGGTCGTCGCCCACGTCTGCGACGACATCGCCTGCATGCCGGCCGGTGCTCTCCAGATTTGCGCGCAGCTCGAAGCCGCCGGCGCGGCGTTCGTGCGCACGCCTTGCCTCGGCCTGTGCGATCGCGCGCCGGCCGCCCTGATCGCGAAATCCGGCCTCGCGCCGTCCATGCTGCAACTCGCGCCGGCCGGCGCGCCGTCGATCGTTCGCGCGATGGAAGACGACGGCGCGGCGAGCGATCGTCGACCGACGTTGGCCGGCGGCACGCATTTGAGCCTGTTACGCAACGTTGGGCGAACCGATCCGCAGAGCCTCGACGACTATATCGCCCAAGGCGGTTACGCGATGCTCGCGCGCGCCTTCGAGTTGGGCCCCAAAGGCGTCATCGCCGAGGTTGCCGCGGCAAAGCTGCTCGGGCGTGGAGGTGCCGCCTTTCCGGCGGCCTCAAAGATGCAGGCCGTCGCCGACGCGCCCGCCGCACCGCACTATCTCGTCTGCAACGCCGATGAATCGGAGCCGGGAACCTTCAAGGATCGCGTGCTGATGGAGGGCGATCCGTTCGCGCTGATCGAGGCGATGACGATCGCCGGCTACGCGATCGGGTCGGAGCGCGGATATATTTATTTGCGCGGTGAGTACCCGCTGGCCGCGAGGCGGCTCGAGAACGCAATCGAAAAGGCGCGCGCACGCGGCCTGCTGGGTGAGAACGTGATGCAACGCGGCTACCGCTTCGAGATCGATCTGCGGCGCGGCGCCGGTGCGTACATCTGCGGCGAGGAGACGGCGCTCTTCAACTCGATCGAAGGCAAACGCGGAGAACCGCGCAACAAGCCGCCGTTTCCAGCGCAGGCCGGACTCTTCGCCAAGCCGACGCTGATCAACAACGTCGAAACGCTCGCGAACCTGCTGCCGGTCCTGCGCGATGGCGGCGCCGCGTACGCTCGGATCGGAACGGCGAGCTCGACGGGGACGCGGCTTTTCTCGCTCTCGGGCGCGATCGCGCAACCGGGTCTCTATGAAGTCCCACACGGGATGATCTTGCGCGAACTCATCGAGCTGGCCGGCGGCGTAGCGGGCGGGCGCGAGCTGCAGGCGATCCTGCTCGGAGGGGCAGCCGGCGTTTTTCTCCCGCCGCAATCGCTCGATCTGCGTTTGACCTTCGAAGATGCCCGCGCGGCGGGAGCGACGCTCGGCTCCGGCGTGGTGATGCTCTTCGACGATCGCGCAGACCTCGAGGAAACCGTCTTGCGCATCGCGCGCTTCTTCAGGGAAGAATCCTGCGGACAGTGCGTCCCGTGCCGCGTCGGAACGGTGCGGCAAGAGGAAGCGCTCGAACGGCACGACGTCACCCTCCTCCCGGAGATCGCCGCGGTGATGCGCGACGCCTCGATCTGCGGGCTCGGACAGACCGCCGCCAACGTCGTCGAGTCGGCCCGCGCGAACCTGGGAGTCTTCGGAGTACGAACGTGAACGCAGAAACGATCGACATAACCATCGACGGACGGCCCGCCAGCGTTCGCACCGGCGCGACGATCCTGCACGCGCTCGACGAGGCCGGCGTCGAAACGCCGACGCTGTGCTTCCTGCAATCGCTCACTCCGGTCAACGCCTGCCGGGTCTGCGTCGTCGAGCTCGACGGCTCGCGCGCGCTCGTTCCCGCGTGCGCCAGGCGCGCCGAAGCGGGAATGAAGATTCGAACCGACTCGCAGCGCGTCCGTCACAGCCGCAAGATGGTGCTCGAGTTTCTCGCCTCGAGCGTCGACGTTTCGACCGCCCCAGCGATGGCGCAGTACTGCGAAGCATACGGTGCCGATCCCGGCAGGTACGGCCCGCAGCCGGCGACGGTGGCACAGCCCCCGAAGATCGACAACGCGCTCTACATGCGCGACTATTCGAAGTGCATTCTCTGTTACAAGTGCGTCGAGGCCTGCGGTACCGACGCCCAAAACACCTTTGCCATAGCGGTTGCCGGGCGCGGATTCGACGCACATATCTCTACGGAATACGACGTCCCGCTGCCGGATTCGGCGTGCGTGTATTGCGGCAACTGCATCGGCGTCTGCCCGACGGGTGCGCTGATGTTTTCGTCGGAGCACGAGCTGCGTTCGCGCGGTGAGTGGAACGAAGAAGAGCAGACGAAGACCGATACGATCTGCTCCTACTGCGGCGTGGGCTGCCGCCTTACGCTCCACGTCGCCGAGAACGAGATCGTCAAGGTGACCTCACCGATCGAAAACCACGTCACCAACGGCCACCTCTGCATCAAGGGGCGTTTCGGATATGCCTACGTGCAGAGCCGTCCGGAGGAGAAGGAATCCTAGTGGAGGCGACGCGTCCCGGCCGCAGCGTCGAGGGCGAGGTCGTTGCCCTCGAAGGCGCAATACGCACGCGCAGACGCGACGAGATCGTTACCGAAGAACCGCTCGAGCTGCGCTTGGGTGAGGGCGCTGAAGCGCGGACGCTGGCGATAACGATGCGAACTCCCGGCAACGATTTCGAGCTCGCCGGGGGCTTTCTCTACGACGAAGGCATCGTTCGCTCGCGAGACGACATCGCGGAGATCACCTACTGTTTGGATCCGGCGCTCGATCCGCAGCAGCAGTACAACGTCGTGACGATCGAGTGCCGCCCCGGCACGATCGCGGGCGACTTGTCGCGCTTCGAGCGCCACTTCACGATCGGCAGCGCGTGCGGCGTCTGCGGGCGGGCCCAGCTCGACTCCCTGCGGGACCTCGGCGTCGAGCCGATCGACGATGACGTCGCGATCGACCCCGCGCTGCTCTACGAACTGCCGGAGCGGATGCGTGCCGCGCAACGAGTCTTTGCGGCGACGGGCGGTCTCCACGCCGCGGCGCTCTTCACCGAGAACGGGGAAGTTCTCGCGGTACGTGAGGACGTCGGGCGGCACAACGCCGTCGATAAACTCGTCGGCTGGGGGCTGCTCGACGGGCGCCTGCCGTTCGCGCGCTGCATCCTATTGGTCAGCGGACGCGCGAGCTATGAAATCTTGCAGAAGAGCTTGATGGCGCGTATTCCGATCGTCGGTTCCGTCTCCGCGCCGAGCAGTCTGGCCGTCGATCTGGCGCGGGAATTCGGCGTTACGCTCGCCGGTTTCGTGCGCGGCAATCGTGCGAACCTCTACGCGGCCGCGCAGCGGATCCGCGCCTCGAGAGCCTAGTTCGAGAGGAAGGCTGAGAGCAGATCCGCTTCCGCGCGCGCCAAGGCGCCGGCGCCGCCGGGGTCGTCGTCACCGAGCCAGCCGTTGACGAGCAACGAGAACGCAACCGGACCGTGAGCCGCCGCGTCAATGTATCCGCACAACGCCCGCGTGTGCCGCATCGAGCCCGTCTTCGCGTACAGCTTTCCGTCGAGGGCGCTTTCCGCGAACTCGCTCTTAAGCGTTCCGCGTACGCCCGCCAGCGGCAGTGCCGCGAGCACGCTCGCGCGCGCCGGACCGTTCCAGTCGCTGCGCAGGATCGTCACGAGGTCGCGCGGCGTAATGCGATCGTAGATCGAGAGACCCGAGCCGTCCGCGATCGCGACCGATGCGGGATCGATGCCCAGCGATCGCAGGTACTCTTCTTCCAGCGCAATGCCGCTCGCATAGGTTCCCGGTTCGCCGGCGTGCGATACGCCCAGCTCCTTGAGAAAGAGTTCGCCCATCAGATTATCGCTGGGGAGCCAGAACTCGGAGAGCAGTTCCGGCATCACAACGGAGTCGTGCCGCCAGAGCGTGCTCCGTTTTACGGGCGTAACGGCGCTGCGAACTCCGCCGGCGACCGAGATGCCTACGGCGCGCAGCGCGCGCAGGAGAACGTCGCCGGCGTAACGCTCCGGATCCGGAACGCTCGGCGCGAGGTCGTCGGATTCCGGCGCGCCGGCGGGGTAACTACCGACGACGCGGATCGTCAGGGGTAAATCCCAGGGGCGCGTGACGTCGGTCGTATCGTCGGAGCCCGTCGATCCGGTCGTCACCAGGTTTTCGATAACGAACGCATCGCTTTGCGGCTGGATGCGCAGCGCCGGCGCCGCACCCGCGGCCGCACCCGGGGTGACGTAGACGTGAACCGTGCCGTCTTCGAGTTCGAGCGCAGAAACGGCCGCCGCGTAGCCGTAGGGCAGATCGTCCCAGGACCAGCCCGGTGCATAGCGCTGCGCGTCATCGTGTGAAGCGTCGGTGATCAACGCGCCGTCGACACGGCGAAGGCCGGCCGCAAAAAGCGCCGCCGCCGCGGAACGGAGATCGCTTGCGGTCAAGTGCGCATCGCCTCCGCCGTGCAAATAGAGGTTCCCGGGGAGCGTTGCGCCGGCGATGGCCGTATCGGTGCTCACCGTCGTCTCGAAGGTAAAACTTGCTCCGAGATATCGCAGCGCCGCCGATCCGACCAGCAGTTTGAAGGCCGAGGCCGGTGCGAATTCACCGCTGGGATCGTGCGCGTAGAGCTCGATGCCGCGCTGCGCATCGACGGCGAGGAGTCCAACGTGCGCGCCCCGCAGCGCGGGTGCGCGCAGCGCGCGATCGAGCCGCGCGTCCAACGATGCAATCTGCGCGGCGCTCCACGGCGATGCTCCCGCAAACGGCGCGGGCGTCACGTCCAGCAGAACGCACGCACCGATCGTAGCGGCGAGCGGCCCGAACGATCGGTACATGGGCTTCTCGCGAGCTTGCTTAGGAATGCAGGCGCGTCAAGAAATCGCGCAGCATGGCGTTGAACGCGGCTGGATTATCGGCATTGGCGACGTGGCCGGCGTTCGGTACGGCGGCAAGCGCCGCGTCTCCGATGCCGGCGGCAATCTCTTCCGAGCGCTCGCGCGGTGCAACCGGATCGAACTCGCCGTACGCGATCAACGATGGTACGGTGATCGAGGATAGGATCGGCGTGTAGTCGCCCGTCCACGTGGCGGTCGTCGAGGCGAGGTATGAAGGCACCGACTTGCACGCCATCTGATCGATCGTCTCGGCCATGCGCTGCGGCGGCAAGCCCAGTTGTGCGGCGCGCCGCCGCGCAAAGACCGCCATGCTGCCGGCAGCGAGTACCGCCGCGCGGATTGTCTCGGCAACGCGCTCCCCATCGGGATAACGCGCGAAGCTTCCGAGCGTCACGAGCGCGTCGAAGCGGCGATCGACCCGTCCCCATAACTCGAACGCGACGACGCCTCCGAGGCTGCAGCCTACCAACGTGAAGTGCTCGACGCCGAGCTCGTCGAGCACCGTAAGCACGTCCCGGGCAAAACCGCTGCGCGTGATCAGCGCCGGCGCGGGGTCGGGCCGCAGTGCGCCGTTTCCACGCAGCTCTATGGCGATCGAGGTGAAGTCGTCGCCGAACGCTTCGAGCTGCGAATCCCAGATCGCCGCGGTCGAACCGACGCCGTGGACGAAGACGAGGTTCGTCCATTTCGCGCGGCCTCGCGCGGCGCGAACGAACCTGGCTCCGGTGACGGCCCCGTCGGGCGTGGTGGTGCGCAGCGTTTCGATCACGCGGCGCTCCGTTTGCGCGCGACGAACGCGCGCACCTCTGCCAGCGGCCGCGCGTTAAGGACGTCGACCGCGACCAAACCCGCTCGCCGCGCCTGTCCGATCGCGAACTCCGTCGCACTCAAGTCCCCGGTGCGATGTGCGTCGCTATCGAGCGAGAGCGTTACGCCGAAACTCTTGGCTTTGCGGGCGAGCGCCGCGGGAAGGTCGAGGCGCGCGGCCTGCCCGTCGATCTCGAGCGCGGTTCCGGTGCGCGCGGCCGCCGCGAATACGGCGTCGTAGTCGAACTCGTAGCCCGGCGATCCTTCGAAGCGGCGCCCGGTCGGGTGGCCGATGATGTTAACGTAGGGACTCTCGCAAGCGCGGATCAGCCGCGCCGTCATCTCCTCGCGAGATTGAGCCGTCGCGGTGTGAACCGAACCGATCACGATGTCGAGCTGTGCGAGAACGGAATCATCGAAGTCCAGCGAGCCGTCCGCCAGAATGTCGACTTCGCTGCCGCAGAGCGTCGCGATCCCGTAGCGCTCGCTCAACGCGCGAACCTCCTCCCGCTGGCGTCGCACCGCTGCGGCGTCCATCCCGAATTTTCGTCGGCCGCCGGAGTGGTCGCTGATCGCGTGGTACTGATAGCCGCGAGCTGCGGCGGCCGCAATCATCGCCTCGAGCGTGTCGTCGCCGTCGCTATACGTGGTGTGCATGTGGAAGTCGCCGCGCAAATCCGGCAGGTCGACGAGAACGGGGATTGCGCCGTTGCGCGCGAGCTCGATCTCATCTTGTCCGCTGCGCAGCTCGGGCGGAATGTACTGCATCCCCAGCGCCGCGTAAACGCCGGCTTCGTCGCTGCAGGTCGTGACCTCGCCGTTTTCGAGATTGAGGATGCCGTTCTCGCTTACGCGCAGGTTGCGGCGAACGGCGTACTCGCGAAGCTTGATGTTGTGGTCCCGCGACCCGGTGAAATGCTGCAGCAGATTACCGTAGAGGTGATCGGGCAGGACGCGAAGGTCGATCTGAAGGCCGCCCCGCAGCCAAATGCTCGCTTTGGTCGGCCCTTCTGCCAAAACGGCTTCGGCGCTCTTCCACCGGACAAAGTGCGCCACCACGTCAGCCGCTTGCGGCGAGGTGCACACGATGTCGATGTCGCCGACGGTCACCTCGCTGCGTCGCAGGCTGCCCGCAAACGCGAGGCGTTCGAGAGCCGGCCCCTCGCGGAGGTATTCGACGGCGAGGCGGGCGATGGCTAAGGCCTTGGGCAAAGGCGTTCGCTGCTGCCGCCCACGATAGGCAAGAATGCCGCGCTTCCAATTCTCGATTGTCTTGCTTCCCAGTCGAGGGACGCCGAGAAGCGTTCCGGCAGCGACGGCGGCTTCCAGATCGGCAAGCGAGGCGATGCCGTAGTCTGTGAAAAGCATCGCCGCGGTCTTCGTACCGATTCCGCTGACGCCGAGGACCTCCATCAGGGTCCGCGGGTAGCGCAGATGCAGCTCCTCGAGCTGATCGCACGTGCCGGACGCGACCAGTTGCTCGACGGCGCCGGCGATCGTCTTGCCGATCCCGGCGAGGTGTCGATGCTCCCCGGCGGCGACGAGGTCGGCTAGCGGGGGAGCGTTCTCGATCGAGGCTGCCGCCTTTTCATAGGCGCTGTACTTATAAAAGGATTCGCCCGCCAGCTCCATCAGCGTTCGAATCTCCAGCAGTCTTTGCGCGACCTCCGTGTTCGTGGGCACGACAGTGAGTTGGCCGCCTTCGTGGAATGCTCTTGCCGCGATGGCGCTGCTGCGCATGAGGAAGGCGTTCTTCACGAATGCCGCCGTCTCGGGCGGCCCGGTTACGCTCGACCTGGCCGGCGGCGAACGCGCCGCTCTGAACTTCGAGACGCCGTTGGAAGCGACGATCGTCGCGCTGATGGCTGCCGCGATCGCGAAGGCGTCGAGCGGAAGCGTGCTGATCGGCGATTACGATCCGCGCGTGCAGTCCGTGCATTGCAAGCGCATCGCAGGATTCGTGCCGCACGAGCCCGTCGCGCTCGACGACGCCGCGTTGGGCCGCTACATCGCGTATCGTGCCGCGCTGTGGAACGTCGACGCGCGCCGGGCGCAGGCCCATGCAGCGAGTCTGCGCGAGCGCCTCGAGGGCATGCACGAGGCTTTCGCCTATCCGCTGATCGGCGCGTTGATCGGTATGCCGCAGCTGCTGGTGATCGATCGGCCGCAGGCCGCGTATGCCCGGCAGATCTTGGACGTCGCCGGGGATTGCGCGCTCCTTTCCACGCACGCGCACGACGCCGCCGCGCAGGCATTTACGTGACCTCGCGCGCCTTTGCTGCAATGTTCCAAGCGCGGCTGTACGTCTCGCGCCGCCTAGTGCTCTACGCGTGCTCCGTCGCGGTCCTGGTGGCGCTCGTGCAGCCGGCAGGCGTCACGGCGCCGCTTTTTTGCTGCTCCTTGCTCGCCGTCGCGATCGCGCTCGATCAGACGCCGGGACGGCATCCGCACCTCGACCGCTGCGAGCAGAGCGCACCGCTCTTCGGCCGCGAGCTTGCAAGGGCGAAGGCGGCCGTTCCGTGTGCAGCCGGCCTACTGGCGACGATTATCTACGCCGGCGTTCAAGTCGTTCGCGGCTCGCCCGACGCCGCCGCGACGCTGCTGGCCGTATCGCCGGCGGTCGTCGCCTGTTCGCTCGTGGCGCTCTCGGCAACGGTCCGGCTCGGCTGGACGCGCGCGCTCTACGTGGTGTTGGCCTGCCTGACGAGCGTTGTCGCCTACTCGCTGGGCGTCGCCGAGCGGCTCGTGCTCCCCGAGTTCGCGTTTTGTGCCATCGTCGCGTTTGCCGCGCTGCGGCAGTATGGTGAAACGCTGGCGCGCTGGGATCCCCTCTGGGCCCCGCGACCATAGCGCGGCCGGAGCGCTTTTACGTTACGGGCGCGACGGGGATTGCCGTCGCCAGCTTCTCGAGTGCCGCGCGATTGAACTGGGCGAGATCCTCGCTTCCGCGCGTCGTCACCCAGTTGGAATCCGAGACGGTAGGCTGATCGCGATAGAGTCCGCCGGCATTGCGGATGTCGTCGGCGATCGAATGCACGCCGGTCACTTGCCGCCCGCGGACGAGCTGCGCCGAGATCAGCACCTGCGCTCCGTGACCGATGGCGAACACCGGCTTTTTGAGCGCGTCGATATCGCGGACGAAACGCTGGACTTCGCGATCCATCCGAATCCGATCCGGCGAGCTTCCGCCCGGAATCAGCAGCGCGTCGAAGTCCTCGGCGGTGCAATCGCCGACGAGCTCCTCGGCCCGCAGGCTCTGACCGTCGTCCAAGCCGCGTTTTCCACGAATGCGCTGGCGCGCTCGCTCGTCGGTTCCGACGACCGTCACGATCGCACCGGCCTCCTCGAGCGCTCGGCGCGGCTCTATGAGTTCGATCTCTTCGAAACCATCGCCGATCAGCGCGGCCACGCGTTTTCCCTCAACTCCCTGCATATCGGCCGGGTCATTCGAAGCCGCCGGGAGGCCGACCTTTGCTTGCCGCTAGCCAAAAAGGCCACGGGTCAAGCCGCCGTCCACCGAGATGGTCTGGCCCGTGATATACCCAGCAGGCTCGCCGCAGAGAAAAACGGCCAGCGGCGCAAACTCGGTCGGAGTGGCAATCCGGCCGATCGGCACTTCGCTGCCGGCGGCACGCAGTTTGGCTTCGTCGTCGCCGTACAGCGAGCGCAGACGAGCAGTTTCGATGCGCCCGGTCGCGATGGAGTTGACCGTCACTCCGTCGGGCGCGACGTCGACGGCCAGCGTCCGTAAGGTCGCCACGAGCGCCGTTCGAAAAGCGTTGGAGAGCAAAAGGTTATCGATCGGCTGCTTTACGGAGGTCGAAGTCAGGGCGACGACCCTGCCCCAGCGGTTGGCCCGCATGGGAGGGACCACGGCCGCGAGCAGTTCGAGCATTCCGCGCAGCAGCAGGCGGTACGCTCCGTCCCAGTCGGCAAGGGTGAGATCGCCGAAGCGTCCGGGCTTGGGGCCGCCGCCGTTGAGTACGACGATATCGGGATGCCCCCAGCCGCTGTTGACCGCGGCAATCGCGCAGGAGACCGAGTCCGAATCTTGGAGATCGAGCTCGACGCCGCGCGCCTGCGGCGCCCCGAGCTTGCGGGCCCTGGCCGCGACGGTTTCGAGACGATCGATGCGCCGCGCCGCGAGCGCCAGGTTTGCGCCCTCGCTGGCGAGCGCCAGCGCGACCGCTTCCCCCAGCCCCGAGGACGCGCCGGTGACGAGCGCCGTTTTTCCCGCTATCCGTAAGTCCATGCTCGAGCGCTTTTGCGCTTGCCCGAACTCACCTTGCGCCCTACCGGAGCCTTTGCTATCCTAAGCCGGTCGCCGGGACGGCAACGAGCACGCGGTACCCGAGCGAGACCATCCTGCTCAAAGGAGTTTTACTCGTGCCGCTCACCAAGGAAACCAAGGCGGAGCTCTCCGCCAAGTACGGCCGCGGATCGAACGATACCGGTTCGGCCGAAGTGCAGGTCGCGATGCTCACCGCCTCGATCAACTCGTTGACCGAGCATCTCAAGATTCACAAGAAGGATCATCACAGCCGGCGCGGCTTGCTGCTGCAGGTCGGGCAACGCCGCCGCCTGCTCAACTATCTGCACCAGAAAAACCTCGAACGGTATCGCAGCCTAATCGCCGACCTCGGCCTGCGCCGCTAAAAAGGCCCCTTCCTTCGACGGGCTCATCCTTCGACGGGCTCATCCTTCGACAAGCTCAGGATGACACGCGGCTCACCCTTCGACGGGCTCATCCTTCGACGGGCTCATCCTTCGACGGGCTCATCCTTCGACGGGCTCAGGATGACACGGCAGCTGCGGTGTCATCCTGAGCTTGTCGAAGGAGTCTTTCGTGCGTTTGCCTTTTTGGCGGCGGCGACGATCGAGTCGACACCCATCCCGTAATATTCGATAAGCTCTGCCGGGTCGCCGGATTGTCCGAAGCGGTCGTCTACCCCAATGAACTCGATCGGCACGGGGCATTGCTGCGCGAGAATCTCGGCAACCCGCGAGCCCATGCCGGCGGCCCTCTGGTGCTCTTCGACCGTGACGACCGCACCGCAGCGGCGCGCGGCGTCAACGACAGCGGCTTCGTCCATCGGCTTGACGGTGTGGTTGTTGACTACGCGGCACTCGATGCCGTCCTTGGCGAGCCGGTCGGCGGCGATCAACGCATTATAGACCAGGATTCCGCAGGCAACGATGGCAACGTCGGCGCCCTCGCGGAATGTCTGCGCCTTCCCGATTTCAAAGGGCGTTTCGTCGGTGGTGATCACCGCGGACTTGTCTCTCCCGAAACGCAGGTAGACCGGTCCCCACATCTCGGAGAGCGCCAGCGCGGCTTTTTTCGTCTGCACCGAATCGCAGGGCACGACAACCGTCATGTGCGGGATAACGCGCATGATCGCGATATCTTCGATCGCTTGGTGCGTCGCGCCGTCGGGACCGACTGAAACGCCGGCGTGCGCGCCCGCGATCTTCACGTTTGTCTCGTTGAGCGCCATGATCGTGCGCACTTGCTCCCACGAGCGACCCGGATTGAACATCGCGTAGCTCGCGATCCACGGGACCTTGCCGACCGCCGCCAGACCGCCGGCCATCGCAACGAGCATCTGCTCGGAGACGCCGATCTCGATGTACTGATCGGGGTGCGCCTTCTTAAAGCCCTCGAAGCGCGTCGACTCGGAAAGATCGGCGCAGATGCCGAGGACGTCGTGATTGCGCGAGCCGGCCTCGATCAAGCCCTCTCCGAAACCGTTGCGGGTAGGAACCATCTTGAGGTCCGGGCCGCGATAATCGACCAGGTGCATCGTCTGTGCGCTTTCCCGCACGCCCGTGCCGCTACTCATGGGCCAAGATCCGTTCGCGGTCCGCGGCGAGCTCGCGCAGCGCCTCGTCGGCCTGCTCCTTGTTCGGCGGCTTGCCGTGCCACAGGTAGTCACCCTCCATATAGGAGACGCCCTTACCCGGAATCGTGTTGGCGATGATCACCTGCGGTTTTCCTTTGTAGGAGCGAGCGCGCTGCGCCGTTTCGATGAACTCTGCGATATCGTTGCCGTCGCACTCGTACACCTCCCAGTTGAAGGCGCGGTACTTCTGCGCGAACGGTTCGAGCGGCATCACGTCTTCGGTGCTGCCGTCGATTTGAATGAAGTTGCGATCGACGATCGCCGTGAGGTTGTCGAGCTTGAACTTGGCGCCGGTCAGAACGGCTTCCCAATGGAGACCGCACTGATGCTCGGCGTCCGACGTGACGACCCAGACGTGAAAATCTTTGCCGTTCATCTTCGCCCCTAGCGCCATCCCGACGCCCTGCGCGAGACCCTCGCCGAGCGGCCCGGAGGTTGTCTCGACCGAGGGCAAGCTCACTCGTTCCGGGTGGCCCTGAAGCCGGGAGCCAAACTTGCGCAGCGTCAGCAGCTCCTCGACCGGGAAGTAGCCGAAGTTCGCCATCGCCGAGTAGCGAACCGGGGCGATATGGCCGCACGAGAGCAGCAGCCGGTCGCGGTCCGGCCACTGCGGATTCTTGGGATCGTGCCGCATCAAATGCCCGTAAAGCGCCGTAAAAACGTCCGACATGTCCAGCGGACCGGCCGAGTGCCCGGAGCCCGCGGCCAGCAGCGAGCGAATGATTCCCTGGCGTACGTCGTTGGCTTTGAGTTCTAAGGCGGTCAAATCCTCAGTCGTAAGGCTCTGCATGGGAGGCGTAATACAAGCCGCGGCACAGCGGAACCTCGGGAGCCTCGGAGGTTGCCCCGCGGCAGGGCGCCCACCGCCCCAGGCCGAATCGGGCGCGGTTAATCAAAAGTAATAATACATACTAAATTTAGGAGACACCGTGCCCGAATCCGTAACATTGACGGTCGGCGGGCGCACGATGGTCATCGAAACCGGCGAGCTCGCGAAGCAAGCAAATGGCTCCGCTCTGGTTCGTTATGGCGACCAAAATGTCGTGCTCTGCGCTGTGACCGCGTCCGAAAAGCCTCGCGAAGGCATCGACTTCTTCCCCCTCACCTGCGACTTCGAAGAGAAGATGTATGCAGCCGGAAAGATTCCCGGCGGCTACATCAAGCGTGAAGGGCGTCCCCCCGAGCACGCCGTGATCAGCTCCCGTCAGATCGACCGGCCGATCCGCCCCCTCTTCCCGGACGGTTTCCGCAACGACGTGCAGATCGTCGCGACCGTGCTCTCGATCGATCCCGAGCTCGACGCCGACGTGCTGGGCGTCTGCGCTGCCGGCGCGGCGCTCGCGCTGAGCGACATTCCATTCGACAAAACCATAGCCGCCGTACGCGTCGGACGCGACGAAGACGGCAAGTTGATCTGCAACCCGGCGCTGCCGCAATACGAAACTGGCGGCATGGACATCGTGATCGCCGGTACCGCCGATGCCGTGATGATGGTCGAAGGCGGCGGCCACGAGATCGCCGAGGAAGACTTTCTCGCTGCCGTCGAATTCGCGCACGCCGAAATTCGCAAGATCGTCAAAGCGATCGACCAGCTTGCAAAGAAGAACGGCAAGAAAAAACGCGCGTTTCCGCTCCTGGCGGTCGATGCGACGCTCGACAAGTGGGTGCGCAAGTCGTTTGCAAAAGACGTCGCCAAATCGATGCGGATCGTCGACAAACAAAAGCGCGAGGAGGCGTTCGGCGGGATCACGGTTGACGAAGCGATCGCGCGCTGCGGCAAAAAAGACGAGAACGTGCGAGCGCTGCTCGAAGCTCCGCATACCGTAAAAGAGTTCGGCAAGATCATCAAGGCCATGGAAGAGGAAGAGCTCCGCGTCATGGTCGTCGATGAAAAAGTCCGGCCCGACGGCCGTAAACCCGACGAGATACGTCCGATCTGGTGCAAGGTGCACTACGTGCCGCGCGTGCACGGGTCGGGAGTATTCACCCGCGGTCAAACGCAGGTCTTTACGGCGGCGACGCTCGGCTCCACGAGCGACGCGCAGCGTCTCGACGGCATCGTCGCGCTCGAAAACAAGCGCTACATGCACTTTTACAACTTTCCGCCATACTCGGTCGGTGAGACGCGCCCAATGCGCGGACCCGGCCGGCGCGAGATCGGCCACGGGCATCTTGCCGAACGCGCGCTCCTTCCCGTGCTTCCCCCCAAGGACGAGTTCCCGTACACGCTGCGCCTGATGAGCGAGGTGCTCGAATCCAACGGCTCGTCGTCGATGGCATCGGTCTGCGGCTCGTCGCTAGCGCTCATGGACGCCGGCGTGCCGATTCGCGAGCACGTCGCCGGCGTCGCGATGGGCTTGATTCTCAAGGGCGACAAGTACACCATCCTCACCGATATTCAGGGTCTCGAGGACGCGCTGGGCGAGATGGACTTCAAGGTGGCGGGCACCCGCAAGGGCATCACCGCGATCCAGATGGACATCAAAGTGCAAGGCGTTACGATCCCCATCATGCGAGAAGCGATGGAGCAGGCCCGCAAATCGCGTTCCTTCATCATCGACAAGCTCGCCGAGGCGATCGCACAGCCGCGCGAACAGCTCTCGCAGTACGCTCCGCGAATGATCGTGATCAAGATCGATCCGGCGAAGATCAAAGACGTCATCGGTCCCGGCGGAAAGGTCATCAATAAGATCATCGCCGACACCGGCGTCGAGAAGATCGACATCGAGGACGATGGCAGCGTCTTCATCACGTCGCTCGACGGCGCGTCGGGCGACAAAGCCAGAGAGATCGTCGAGAACCTCACCAAAGAGGTCGTCGCCGGCGAGACCTATCGCGGCACGGTCACGCGGATCATCGCGATCGGCGCATTCGTGCAGATCCTTCCCGGCAAGGAGGGCCTCGTGCACATCAGCCAGCTCGCGCCGACCCGGGTTGAAAAGGTCGAGGACGTCGTCAAAGTCGGCGACGAGGTGATGGTAAAGGTCATGGAGATCGACGGCCAAGGACGCCTCAACCTCTCCCGAAAGGCGCTGATGGGCGGCGGTTCGGGCAACGGCGATCCGGGCGGCCGCGGCCCACGCGAGTTCACGCCGCGCGAGTTCACACCGCGCGACGCCGCACCACGCGACGCCGCACCGCGCGACGCGGCACCTCGCGACCCCGCGCCGAGCGCTAGTGCGCCGGGGGCTCCTCCGATGCGCCGCCGCCGCCGAACACAGGGGCGTCACGAAGACGAGTAAATAACGCGTGGAGGATTGCGTAGCGCGTCACTGACCGCCGAAGCGCAATCCGACATCGAGGAACGTGCGATGCATGCGATCCTCCACGCCGGCAAACCACCGCAGCCGTGCGGCGATCGGACCCGAAACGTCGCCGTCGACGTGATAGAACGGCATGCCGTCGAGGAGATCGCGCCGGTAGATGAGGTCGCAACGAAACGGGCTGCGCGCTTCGTACGTCAACCACATCGCGTTGACGGTCGGCGCAGTGCCCTCATCGTAACCGGCGACGACGAACGGCGTCACCGTGTCGGTGACGTGCATGGTCCACGCGCGCAGCGCCAGCTCGGGCGTCACCTGCCAGGTCGCCGCCAGCCCCGCGGAGGTAATCGTACCGGAAGTAACCCCGGCAACCCGCTGCGAGGCCTCCTCGAACGAAACTCGCACGCGCGAAAGATCCGTGTACGTTAAGGCTCCAGCGACGAGTTCGTTGCGCTCGAGCTGCACCGACGTCGGCGGGTAGTCGATGTAATCGTACTGCTCGAGGAAGGTCGGCAGCGTAAACGAGCCGCTGCCCTGGACGTTGAGGCTCCAGCGGCCGTTGGGAAAGAGCTGCGCCTGAAAGGACGGCGCGACCAGCGCGGTTTTTGCCGGCGCCGATACGCCGTACGATCCGCCACCATAGTCTATCCAGAATGCACCAAGGCCGGCTTTAACGTCGTAGTCGGCGCCGGTCGCGTGAATGCCGGCGTCAAGCCGCGACTGCGAGAGCGTCGCGCCGATGCTCGGCAGCTGCGACCACGCGGTCTGCTGATCGTAGAGGCCCGTGGAGAGACGCAGTCCGAGATCGGCAAACGCCGAGACCGCGCCCGAGGTATGCGCGCCGATCAGAACGTTCGAGTCCGACCATATCGCTGCGGCCGAGTACGCGGCCGAGCCGAACGTATAGCTTCCCCGGTCGACAGCCGCCGAGGCGTACAGATTCTCGAGCTGCGGATTCGCATAGGTCGCATTGACGAAAGAGTAGCTTCCGGCGTAATTCGACAGCGGAGTTCCGAAGGTGCGCCCCTGTTCGCTTCCGCCGGTGAACGCCAGCGTTTGATCGCCGCCCGGAGACCACGTCGCCGACGCGTCACCGCGCTGGCGCGACTCGGTATCGTTGCTGAACGTTCCGAGCACCGCGCCCGCCGCGTCGGAACCCACCTGCGCGCGGGCGATCGTATCGCTTCCAACGCTTGCAACCTGCCAGTTCGAATCGCTGACGAAGGGGCTGAGGTCGGCGATGCCGCCGGCGGCCTGATCCCCGTAGAGAAACGCGTTGGTCGCAGGCTGCAGCGAGGCGCTGCGCTCGAACTGAGCCGGGATCAGCGCGTAGGGCGAGCCGCCGGCGACGATGTCGTAGTTCGGAGAGCCGTCGTCGACCAGCAGCGACCCGTCCGGTGAGAGCCCGCGGTCGCTGATGCGGGAGCCGGGATAGGGACTCTGGCTCTGCGCGAGCAGCGTAAAGGGACGCAATCCGAGGATAGACTCGACGTTTGCATACGGGAGGCTCTGGATATCCGAAGCATTGGGCGCGTCGCTCGCGAGCGCCGCATACCGGCGGACGATGACGATAACCGGCTCGCCTTCGCGTACCGCCGCCTGGGCCGCAGCACAGTAGCGGCAGCGGATGACGACCGACGAGATGCCCGCGGCGTCGATCGCGAAGGTGCCCGAAGAATCGGTCGTTGCGAGTACCGGCGGGGCCCCGGGCCGCCGCCCCTCGATGCTCGCGCCGGAAATGGGAGTTCCACCCTGATCCCGGACAGCGCCCACGACCAACGGAGCCGCCGCCCGCGCGGGGAGCGCCGCCAGCATCACCAAAGGGAGCGCCGCCGCGCCAATATGCGGGAGATTCACGGATTCTTTAGACTTTCGGCTATGATGGAAGGAGTGTCAAGAACCCCGCTCCGTCCCGTCGTCGTTTCGATGCTGCTCGCACTCCTCATCGCTTGCGTCCACTTTGCCGTGGCTGGGGCAGAGTCGCTCGAGGACGCGATGGCGGGTGCATTGACCCCGTCGGCGGCCCCCGCGATGCTCGGCCCCATTACTTCTGCCGGCCGAACCGGATGGGAGTGCAAGCCGGAGCGCGCCGCGTCCTCTACAGGATGGCACCAGGCCGAACTCCCTGCCGGCTCGGGTAACCCGTGAACGATGCGCGTCCTGCTTGCCGGCGCCGTACTCACCGGTCTGATGACGGCTGCGGCAACGGCACAAACGTATTCGACCTCTCGTCCGCTTCCGCGCACGACGTCTGAGCCCGCGCTTCGAACGCTCGCAACGCAGCGCGAGATCGAGGAGCGCTTTAGGATCGGCCTGAGCGCCTTATCGCACAACGATTGGAAATCGGCAATCGCCGAGTTTGAACGAATCGTCGCGCTCGATCCGCCCGAGCCCAAAGGCTCGACGGCCCGGTACGATCTCGCGATCGCCTACGCGAATGACGGACGCAATGACGACGCCGCACGCGAACTGCGCGCGGCGCTGGCGCTCGATCCCGGTTTCTTGGCCGCTATGGCCAATCTTGTCGCCGTCGATCTAGCGCGCGGCGATATCGGCGAAGCGCGCGCGACTGCCGACCGCTACGTCACCCTCGATCCGGACTCGGCGCGCGCGCTCTACTCGCGCGGAATCGTCGCGCTGCACGCCGGCGACGCGGTAACCGCGCGCCAAGACTTCGGAAAACTGCTTCATGCAAATGCCTCCTATGCAGTCGCTCACTACGACCTCGCACTCGCCGAAGAGCGCCTGGGACGCTACGATGCGGCGGAGCGAGAACTGCGCAGCGCCTTAGCGCTGGCGCCGGCCTATGCTCGCGCGCGATTCGCGCTCGGGGTCGTGCTCCTGAGAGAGGGGGAGCATGCGGCCGCACGCAGTGCCTTCGAACGAGCTTGCAGCGACGCCGGCGCAGACCCGGCCCTGCAAAATATCGCGGCCGCGATGCGCGATTCGATCCGGGTTCCCTGAGCCAAAGCGTCTTTATACTTTTTTCATCCGGCCAGGCTACCCTAGCGAGCACAATCGACACTCTCTTGGAGGTTTCATGTCAACACGACTCGCGGCTCTCTCATTGGCGATAGCCGCCGCCTCACTTGCGGCTTGCTCCGGAGGCGGTTCCGGAACCGGCGCATCGGGCGCCAACACCGTGCTTCTTCCGTCGTACAACCAGAACGTCGCCGTCTTCGCGACCGTGCCGAAGGACACAATCGGCGAAGAACTGCCCAGCGAAGGCCTTGGAGCGATCGACGATCCACACTGGAAGGCGACGCTCGGCGGCTTCACCCAGACGAAGTTCTCGCAAGCCCTCGGCTTCCCGACCGGCACGAAAATCACGCTGGAGAATCTCTCTAAAAACATCTCGCACACGATGAACGTCGTGAAAAAGATCAAAAAGGCCCCGGCCAAGTTCCCGGGCAGTCCATCGCTGACCACCAACGCGCGCGGCGGCGGCGTTCTCGGGCCGAAGTTCGCAAGCGGCGTTCTGTCGCCCGGCAAGTCGGTGAGCATAATGCTTTCGAAGGCCGGTACCTACCTGTTCGGCTGTGCGTTTCACTATCAAGACGGAATGCGCGACGTCATCGTCGTGAAAGCCAAGGCGACGCCCGGCCCGCAAGCGACACCGCCGGGACAGTGAGGTCTCCAACACTTGCTGCGGCCTTCGCGCTCGTAACCGCCGGCGCGATCGCTGCCTGCACGAACGGCGGCGGTCTCGGCAGCATCAATAGCGGTGGAGGAGGGCCTACGCCCTCCCCGCCGCCCTCGAAGGGCATCGGTGTCGGCATTCCAACCGGAACCATCGGCGTCGAAGACGATCCGGTTTGGGGAACCGTCAGCGGTTACACGCAAAACAAGACCTCACAAGTGTTGGCATATCCGCCCGGAGCGACGGTCGCAGTGACGAACCTTTCGTCGACCACGCCGCATACGCTCAACGTCATTGCCGTCGCCAGTTCGCCGCCGGCGAAGTGGCCGAAAAATCCGAGCCTCTCCTTCTCTCCGACCGGCAACGGTGTCTTAGGTTCCAACTACGCCAGCGGTACGATCAATCCGGGAAAGAGCGTCAAGGTCAAGCTGACGAACCCGGGCACGTACCTGATCGGCTGCGCGTTCCACTACATCGAGTTCAACATGCGGGACGTGATCGAGGTCGTCGCCGGCGCGACGCCCGGTCCGAGCGCCTCGCCCGGCAGCGGCGGTTACGCACGTCCTGCGCCGACGTCGACGCCGCGGGCTTCAAAACCGGCGCACGAGCCGCAGCTCATCGACCAGCAGGGCCGTCCCTTCACGCTCTCGTCGTTGCGCGGCAAACCGCTTGCGGTAACCTTCATCGCCGCGCACTGTACCGACGCGTGTCCACTCGTTAACGCTCAGTTCCAGCAGGCTGCCGAACAAATGCAGCGCCGTCATCTGGAGGGGAAATTGCTTACCATTACCCTCGACCCCGAACACGATTCACCGCACGACATGCAAGTGCTCGCGCATCGTTTCAGCGCCGACCCTCGCTATTGGGTCGTCGCAGGCGGATCGAAATCGAACGTCCATAAAATAATGCGCGCCTTCAACGTCATCTCGGAGGAAGGCGAGCACGGCTATCACGACCGTCATTCTACTTTTGTGTACGCGTTCAACTCCTCCGGCGAGCTCGCGCAGACGATGCTGGCCTCAACAGCTCTCGACGACGATCTCGTCGCGGCCTTTGCGGACCGGCGCTGGATCACGCAGCGATGAGCCGCCGGATCACCCTCGCGGCCCTCACGCTGCTGCTTGCCGCGTGTACGGCCGGCGGAACGCCGGTCTCCAACGGCGGCAGCGGCGGCGCCACGATCGACATCAATCTTACGCTCAGCCAGCCGACGAAAACGGCGTACGGCGAAAGCGGCGGCTATACTCCCGCCATTACAAACGTCGCGGTCGGCTCCGAGATCCATTTCACGAACACCGACAGCTTCGCGCACACTGCAACGGAGATCCCGAATGCAACGCAGTTCCCCGACGGTTCGCCCTCGGCATTTCGGCAACGCAGCAGCACGGAACAACCCTCTCGGGCGGGTTCAGCAGCGGTGCGCTCCAGGCCGGATCGTCCTCGCAGACGATCGCGGTCGATCGCGCCGGGACCTATCTCTTCGGCTGCTTCTTCCACTACGGCGCACCGATGCGAGCGGCGATCATTGCGCAGTAGCATCGCCGTCGCAGCGCTCGCGGTATTGTTCGTAGGAATGGCCTGCGCGCCCGCCAGCGCGATTCCGATCTTTGCGCAACGCTATCATCTGAAATGCGGTCAGTGCCACAGCGTCCTTCCCGAACTCAACGCGTTCGGAAACTACTTTCGCAATCATGGATATCGTCTGCCGCTGCCCGAGCACGGCACGACCGTCTTCGCAATCCGCTATCAGATGGAATACGACCAGCATCCGGCGTCGGGTTCGCGCCAGTGGCAGGGGGGCGGCATCGTCCTGGGCAGCGCAAACTTCGGGCCGATCACCACGTTTCTGCACTACAGTCTCGGCGCGGCAGGGGGACCGAGCGGCACGTACCTCCTCTTTGCCGCCGGCTACGACGAGCACACGAAAACGCTCGTTCGCGGCGGACTCTTCGAGCTTCCGCTCACGCAGTCGCCGGGCCAGCGCCTCGACGATCTCGAGCAGTACGGCTACTACGGCGCGCACGTCGGTTTGAACAACCTTCCGCTTTCGTCGCCGCGCTGGGGCCTGATGGCCGAAAAGACGATCGGCAACCTCCGCGTCGACGGCGTCGTCGCGTTCGCTTCTTTCCAGGGGGCGCCCTACGGCGGAAAACCGGTCCCAACCGGCGAGACGACCTGGAACAGCAGCCCGGAGTTTAGCCTCTGGCTACGCCAGACGCTCGCCCAAAGTAATAAAAGCCTCTTCGAAATCGGCGGGACCGCGCTGGGCGGCACGCTCGGCGTCTTGCCGGCGGGGCGCCTGCCCTTTGCCGACCTGTACGAACGGTACGGGCTGATGGCCCACGCCAGCTACGGAGATCTCGATCTCCAAGCCGAACAGTGGTACGGCGACGATCACGACGCCGACGGGCTTCTGACCAACCAGCATTCAACCGGTGGATACGTGCGCCTGAAATACTATCCGATTCCGCACGCCTATCTCGGTCTGCGCTACGACGCGTATGCCAACCCGTTCATCAACCGCGACTTCGTTTATTACGCTGCGGTTCAGATCGCTCCGTGCCGGGTCTTGCTGCAAGAGGTTCAACCGCCGGGGCAACATCCGTTCCTCAGCGGCGCCTTCACCATCGCCTTCCCCGGACCGCTAAAAAACTAGGACAACGATGCGAGTACTCGTAGTAGAAGATAATGCCGCAGTCGCCGACTCGATCCGCAAAATGCTCGAGACGCGAAAGTACGCGGCCAACGTCGTCTCGGACGGCGAGACCGGGCTCGACCATCTCGTCAGCCGCGCGTACGACGTCGCGGTCGTCGACGTGGGCCTCCCGGGGCTGGACGGCTTTACTCTCGCGCGCAACGCACGGGCTGCCGGCGTCCAGACGCCGATCCTCATGCTGACCGCGCGCGATGCCGTCGAAGACCGGGTCGCCGGTCTCAACTGCGGCGCCGACGACTATCTCGTGAAGCCGTTTGTCGAAGAGGAGCTGATCGCGCGCGTAAGCGCGATCCTGCGTCGCGGCGAGCGGCCTTTGCTCGGCGTCCTCGACGTGGGCGCGCTGCGTGTCGATCTCGCCGCGCGTAACGTCACGTACGAAGGTAAGCCCATTGCGCTGGGGGCGACGGAGTTTCGACTCCTCGAGTTCCTCGCACGCAACGCCGGCATAGCACTCTCACGCGCGCAGATCGTCGAACGCATCTGGGACTACGATTTCGACGGATCGAGCAACATCGTCGACGTCTATATCAGCCAGCTGCGCCGAAAGCTCGGGAAACTCGGCGCGAAAGGCATTATCGAGACGGTCTGGGGTATCGGATATCGCGTGAAGGCGTAGCTCGCCGGCGCTGGGACCCGCCGCGGAGGCTCCCTCCCCGATTCCTTCGAATGACGAAAGATTGATTCGCGCCTCGTTAGTCGTTCGCACGGCAACCCTCTACCTCTGCGTTTTCATTTGCGTCCTTGCCGCTCTGAGCATCGGCGCCTACGCTTTTATTGCCCGTGAATACAGCTCGATGCTCGCCCCGGCGCTCAATACACCGGAGGCGAGCGCCGGATTCTCGGCGGCGATGCATCGCGTCGTGGCGACCATCGCCGAATTCGACTTTCCGCTGGTCGTCGTCGTAGCGATCGCTTCGTACCTCTTGGCGCGCACGGCGATCGCGCCGCTCGAGGCGGCACGCGAGCGCGAACGGCGCTTCACGGGTGACGCCGCGCACGAGCTGCGCTCGCCGCTCACGGCGATCGCCGCGGTCGCGCAAGCCGCGCGCACGAACGCAACGCAAGAGAGCCGCACCGCGTTCGAGGCGATCGCACGAACCGCGCTCGACGCCGCCGACGTCGTCACCGACCTGCTGACGCTGGCGCGAGATCCGGCGCAGCGCGTGCTGCACTGCGAACCGCTCGACCTTGCTGCGATCGTCAGCCTCACGTCGCGAGAAACGCAGCCGCTTGCCGACGCACGCGGCGTCGCGCTCGACGTAAGCGCGGGCAGCGCCATCATCGAGGGCGACGAACGGCGCCTGCGCGAACTGGTGCGCAATCTGCTTGAAAATGCGATCCGGCACGCTCGCCGGAGCGTGGGCGTCAGTTCGCGACGGAACGGCCGCGTCTGCGAGATCGTCGTCGAAGACGACGGCGCCGGTGTCCCGCGAGACGATCGGGAACGCGTCTTCGAGCGTTTCTACCGGCTTTCAAACGATGCTTCCGGTGCGGGCCTCGGCCTGGCGATCGTCCGCTGGATCGCGTCGGCGCACGGCGGCGGAGTCGTCGTCGACGACTCGTCCCGCGGGGGTGCGCGTTTCGTCGCGGCCTTTCCAGCGCGCGAGGGTTAAGCCGCCCCGCGCATAAGGACGGCGCCATGGCATTCCGTTCGCTCGAAGCGTTCGTCGAAGCGTTGCGCAAGGCCGGCGAACTGCACGTCGTTTCGGAAAGGGTCGATCCCCGGCTCGAGATCAGCGAGATCGCCAACCGCGTGGTGAAGGCGGGCGGTCCCGCGCTGCTCTTTACCGACGTCAAAGGATCCCAATTTCCCGTTTTGACCAATCAGTTCGGAACCGCGCGCCGGATGGCCATGGCGCTGGGCGCCTCGAGCCTCGACGAGGTTGCGGCGCGCATTGCGGCGCTGACGGCGATGCGGCCGCCCAGCGGCTCGATCGTCGACAAGATCGGCGGTGCGCTGGCCTTCGCGCCGCTCGCAAACGCGATCCCGAAGACCGTCAACGCGGGGAGCGCGCAGGACGTCGTCATGGAGAAGCCCGATTTGACGAAGCTGCCGGTCTTGACGACCTGGCCGCGCGACGCCGGGCCGTTCATCACGTTGCCGCTCGTAATCACGAAAGACCCGCATAGCGGGCGCACCAACGTCGGAATGTATCGCATGCAAGTCTACGGCGCGACGGAAACCGGCATGCACTGGCAGCGGCACAAACACGGACGCGCTCACGCCGATGCCTGGGGCACGCGAGTACCCGTCGCGGTCGCCATCGGCACGGATCCGGTGCTCACCTACGCGGCGACCGCCCCGCTTCCGCCACTGCTCGACGAGTTTGCGTTCGCCGGCCTCTTACGCGGAAAGCCCGTCGAGCTAACGCCCGCCAAGCAAGTCGACCTCCTCGTGCCGGCCGACGCGGAATTCGTCCTGGAAGGTTACGTTGACAACGAAGACCTTCGCGTCGAAGGCCCATTCGGCGATCACACCGGCGTCTATAGCTTGGCCGACCGCTACCCAACGTTTCACATTACGTGCATTACGCACCGCCGCAGACCGATCTACGCCGCTACCGTCGTCGGAAAGCCTCCGATGGAAGACGCCTGGCTGGGCAAGGCCACCGAGCGCATCTTCCTGCCATTGCTGAAGGCGATGCTGCCCGAGGTGGTCGACATGAACCTTCCGGTCGAAGGCGGCTTCCACAATCTCGCCCTGGTCTCGATTCGCAAAACCTATCCCGGTCAGGCGAAGAAGGTGATGAACGCGCTGTGGGGATTGGGGCACATGATGATGCTCACGCGCGTCTTGATCGTGGTCGACGCCGACGTCGACGTCTCGCAAACGCGCGAGGTTGCGTGGTACGTGCTCAACAACCTCGCGCCCGAGCGCGACGTGGTAACGATGCCGGGGCCGGTCGACGATCTCGACCATGGTTCTTACAGCATCGCGTACGGCACGAAGATCGGCATCGACGCGACCCGTAAAGACGCCTCCGAAGGATACGCGCGGGAATGGCCGCCGGAGATGCTGATGGACGCCGCGACCCGCCGTCTCGTTAGCGAACGCTGGAGCGCCTACGGGCTCGACCGGATCGCGAAGGCGCTGCGTCCCGACCCGTGGTCCGGGCAAGGCATGCACGCCTACGAACGGCTGATGCAGTCGCGAGACGAACGTTAAGGAGTGGGTTTGAGGCGGCTTCGTCTCTTCTTGCGCGAGATCCGCATCGAGCACACGCTCTTTGCTTTGCCCTTCGCCTACGTCGGCGCGATTCTCGCCGCGCACGGACTGCCGCCGCCGGCAAAGCTGGCCTGGATCACGCTGGCGGTACTCGGCGCGCGCACCGCGGCGATGGCGGCCAATCGGTTCTTAGACCGTAAGATAGACGCGCAAAACCCCCGAACGCAGCGGCGAGCGCTCGCTAGCGGATCGCTGCCGGCGTCGAGCATGTTGTGGGCGATGGTCGTCGGCCTCAGCATTCTTTTATGGGCAGCGTGGATGCTAAATCCACTGTGCCTCAAGCTGCTGCCGATCGCCGTCGCGCTCTTGCTGATCTATCCGCTCTGCAAGCGCTTCACGTGGCTGACTCACTTCGTGCTGGGAGCCGTCGACGGTCTGGCTCCGCTCGGCGCCTACGTCGGCATTACCGGGCGGATAACGCCGTCGGCGCTTGCGCTCTTTGCCGCCGTCACGATCTGGGTTGCGGGCTTCGACATCATCTACGCGCTCATGGACTTCGGAGTCGACCGCGCGCAGGGGATTCGCTCCCTGCCGGCTCGCTTCGGCGAGCGCAGCGGCCGGCTCGTACCCATTGCTTTACATCTGGGAATGCTGGCCCTCCTCGCGTGGGCCGGCATCCTCGACGGCGCGGGGCGCCCTTACTATCTCGGCGTCGCCGCCGTCGCCGTCTTGGTGCTCTATGAAGAGCACCTCTTTCGCAGCGGCGCCAATCTGTTCGTCATCAACGAGCGCGTCTTTCTCTCGAACATGATCTTTTCGGTCTTCTTTTTGGCGACGACACTGGGCGCGTATCGATGAAGCGGCGCGCTTTTCTTGCCGCAGCGACGGCGACGGCCGCGACGACTGCCCGCGCGCCGGCGCAGATCGTACCCGCTCAACCGATCAATCCGCTCAACAATCAGTTTCTTCCCCAGCTGACGATCGCCGTCAACGTGACGCTCTCCGGTGCCTTGGCGAAATACGGTAACGAAGTCGTCAAAGGCGTGCAAGCCGCAGTCGACGAGCAGAATCGTTTCCACGCCCCGATCGGCAACGTGTGGGGTTTGAAACCGTTGGACGATCGAAACGACGCGGGACTCGCCGCCTCGAATGCCAACGTCGCGGCGGCGGACTCGACGGTCGTCGGCGTCGTCGGGAATTTAACGGCCGCGATGACGCTGGCGGCGCTCTCTCGATACGCCAACATGGGCTTTGCGCTGATCGTGCCGACCGTCACTGCAGACGCCGTTACGGGGCGCGGCTACCACAATGTCTACCGGCTGCCCGCAAAAGACAGCACGGCCGGCCGTCTTTTCGCCGGCTCTGCCCTCGATGGAAAGCGGGGCGTTTCGACCATTGCGGTTGCCTTCGACGGCGATTACGGGTACGACGTCGCGCGCGGCTTCGTCGCCGAGGCCAGAAACGGGCATCACCCCTCCGAACTGCTGCTCTTTCCGCTGAACAAGACCGACCCCGCACAAGCGGCGCGAACGGTTTTCGACCGCAACCCAGGCTACGTTTTCCTCAGCGGCAAGACCGCCGAAATGGGGCCGATCGCGCTCGCGCTTCGGCTGGCAGGATACACCGGCGACTTCGGCGCGTCGGACGGCTTCTACAACAGCGACACGATCTCGACGTACGCAACGACGCTCGACGGCGCCTACGTCGCCTCGCCGATGCCGCCGCTGGATCGCGTTACGAGCGCGGTGCAGCTCGTCGCAGATTTTCAGCGTGAGGTGACGCAGATCACGGCGTTCTCCGCGTTCGGTTACGCCGCCGGACAGCTGCTCATCGCCGCCTCGCAGCGTGGAGGCGCCACGACGAAGACTTCGCTTCTAACGTCCTTACAGCACGGCGGTACGTTTACGGCGCTCGTCGGACAGTTCGCCTTCAATATCAGCGGCGATCCGCTCATTCCGAACATCTATCTCTACACCGTCGGTAAGGATGGATTCAAGTACGCCCGTCCGGCCGTACGGACGGGCTTTGTATTGTAAGCCCGCCCCCTTAAGGAGCGTCCGCCAGCGTCAGCGTACGTACTCATCCTCGGGCACGACGCGCAAGCGATGGGGAGGCGCTGCACGCTCTTTGAGCTTCTCGTCGCTATCCTCGATCGCCAGTACGAACCGCAGACGCCAGGAGCCCAGCGCAAGCGTAAAACTCGTTCCAATGATCTCCACGATTATGCCTCCACTCGCTGCCAGCGCCAGAGTGCCAATGCACCGTAGCCGACGAAGAACAGCGCTTCCATTGAGATGCGAAATCCGAAGTTGGCTCCCGAATAGTCCATGCTACCCTCCGAGTTGGGCGTCGCGACCGAGACGTACGTCAAGGGATCGAAGCGAGAGATGACCCAGGCGACGTCGTGGACGAAGAGCGCCACGACGTTGGACGCGGGCACCAGCGTTAGCAAGCCGACGAAGAGCAGGCCGAGCGGGATGAGCCCGAGCAGCGCCCCGTAGGCGCGCGGCAGCCACGTCGTTGCCGCGCAGAGCATCGCGTACCATGCCAGCGGACAGGCAATGCCCATTAGAATGGCGCGGGTGTTTACGCCGCTAAAATCGAGCCGCGGCGTCTCGAAGAGGAGCTGGCACAGATAGAAGGCCGCGACGGTCATCACGGAGGCCGCGAGGATCCCGACGACGTCAACGCCGATCGCGCCCAACGCATAACGCAGGCGCGAGATCGGCTTGGTCAGCGTCAGCTCGAGGTGTCCGTTGATCTCGCGCGCAAGCGGGGCAGCGAGAATCGTCGCCACGATCAGCGCGAAGATATCCGCGATGGCCATGTAGTAGAGCATCGGGACCGCGCCGTTGGTGTCGATGATCGTCGTCGTCATCGTTCCGTGGCGTGACTCGACCACGTGAATGCTGCCCACGCTCACGTTGCTCTTCTCTTTGTGCGCCCGGCTCGACGGCTCGGTCACCTCGATGTGCGTTCCGGCGCTCCCGTGATCGTCGATGAGCGCGTGCATCTGCTCGCCCGGATTATCGAGGATCATGCGCTTCGTGCCGTCGGGAAGCGTCACGTTGCTCTCGTGCGTTCCTGGGTCGAGCGCGATATGGTGTACCCACTGTGCGGGCGACATGTAGCGGGCGACGGAGACGCGCAGCACGACCGCAAGTGCGACCAAAATGACCAGGATGATGGCCAGCACCTTGAGGCAGTTGCGGATCCGCAGCCATTCGATGTACGTCATGACGATTGTTCTTTCGTAACGATGTCCGTCGTCGCGGTCACGGGCGACACGGCATACAGGAAGATGTCTTCGAGATTGAGATCGAGCGCGCGAATGCCGGTGGCGCCGGAGGCGGAGAGGCGTGCGGCGATCTCGCCGGCACCGGCGGTCACGAGCAAGCGCACGATCCGCTCCGTACGATCGACGCGCAAGACGCGCGGATCGTTCGCAATGCCGTCGAGCGAGAAGGCGACGTCCGGGAAGATTCCCTCCACGATTTTGCGATCCGCCTTGAGATCGTCGACGAGTCCGGAAAGGATCACCTTACCGCGATCGATGATGGCAATCATTTCGGCGGCTCGCTCGACTTGACCGATTTGGTGCGAAGAAAAAATGACCGAATTGCCTTTGGCGGCTTCGTTAATGATCAGGCTCAGTACGTGGCGCTGGTTGACTGGATCGAGACCGCCCGTCGGTTCGTCGAGGACCAGAATCTCGGCGTTTCGCGCGAACGCACAGGCGACCATGACTGCCGTGCGCATTCCTTTCGACAGAGCCGACACGCGCTTGCGGTGGTCGACCCCGAACTGCGAGAGCAGCTCGCGGGCGCGCGCCGGGTCGAATGCTCGGAACGCTCGCCGGTTCATCTCGACGTGCTCGTCGACGGTCAGCCAATCGTAGAGAACGTTGCGCTCCGGCACGTACGCGATCCGCTCGAAACTCTCGGGAGCCAACGGCTTTCCGTCGTAGAGAATCTCCCCGCTCGAGGGGCGCGCGAGCCCGAGCATGCACTTGAACGTCGTGGTTTTGCCGGCGCCGTTGGGGCCGAGTAACCCGAACACGCTGGCGCTTGGAACCTCGAGCGAAAGATCGTCCACCGCGGGCGTCGAGCCGTAGATCTTGCGCAGGTTCGAAATCTTGATACTGCTCATTGACTATCGCCTTTCGGGAGCTCGGAGAACCAGCGTTCCAACGCAGCCTCGAAGATCGCTCGCACCTCGTCGCGGTCGAGTCCGACCGCTTTTGCCTCGCGCAGGGCCAGCTCGATTGCGTCCCGTCCGATCTCGACGGCGACTCTCGGCGAGGCTTCGACTTCGTCGGTGCGAACGAACGATCCGCGCCCCGTTGCCGTCTCGATGACCGCTTCCCGCTCGAGTTCGCGGTACGCACGGGCTACGGTGTTCGGGTTGACCGTCAGATCGATCGCCAGCTGTTTAACCGTCGGCAGCTGCTCGCCGGCCCTCAAAACCCCGAGCGCGACGGATCGCTTGACTTGCTCGATGATTTGGAGGTAGATCGGCACGCCGCTGCGTGGGTCTACCGTTAAAACGGCGGGCATCTCCGAGACCTTAGAACTTCGGTCCCCAGCCCGGGAACAGCGCGTCAGGCCGGCGGTCGGGCAGCCGAACCGGGGTGCGGGATTCGCGGGGCATCTGGGTGTCGGTGGTGTAGGTAGAGATCATTTTTGGCTTCCTTTCGCATCGTACCAGTCCACTATTGTACTAGTACACTAGTACAATAGTTTAATAGCATGATTCTGTCAAGCCCGGCGCTACGAAATTTTCTCGGGCACAAAGACCCGCAGTGCCCTGGGCAGGAGCATGAACTCGGCGGGGGTTCGCCCGGCGGGTTCGCCGTCGGCCGTGATGCGGTGCGGCCGGCGGGTCAGGATCGAGAAGCTCGCCGAGCGGTAAACCCGCAGCCCGCCACCCGAGTCCCAGTGGTGTGCGAGGATCGCGCGCAGAGCGCTCCAAATCGGCAGCAGTCCCTCCGCCTCGATCGCATAGAGGTCGAGCCGGCCGTCGTCGATCGCCGCGTCCTGCGCGGTGATGAAGCCGCCGAAGCGATGGCTGTTGGCCACCGTCAGTTGGAAGGTGCGCAGCTCCACGCTGCCGCCGTCGTATTCGATTTGGACGCGGAACGGGCGCAAGTAGCGGAAGGCCCCAAGCGCGCTCGCCGCGACCGCCCAAAAGCCGAAGCGCTGCTTCTCGGACGGCCGCTGCAAGCGGGTCAAGCGGCTCGAGAGCCCGACGCTCGCCTCGTTTACGTAGTAGGCTCCGTTGACGGTGGCGACGTCGATCCGCAGCGTGTTGCCCGCGGCGATCGTCCGGCATGCGGCCTCGACGTCGAGCGGGATATCCAACGTACGGGCGAGCTCGTTGAACGTGCCGAGCGGGATCAGGCCGACGGGCACGTCCAGCCGCAGAGCGCGCGCCACGTGCCGGGCGAGGGTTCCGTCGCCGCCGCCGACGACGAGGGCGTCGACGCTTCCCCGCGAGTGCGGTGCGGCGATCTCGATCCCTTCGGCCTGCAGCGCGCGACGGACGTCGCCGGCAAGCTGCTTACCGCGCCGAGATTGCGGATTGACGAAGAGCAGCACGCGCATCTTTAGAGTCTTTTGCTACGGACCGCGCCGTACCGAGATGAAAAGCGCCGCCAGCGCGTTCCACGCGGCGATCGCACCGAGTACGAGCGTTCCCCCGATCATCGTGACGTAGCCGAGAAAGATGCCGGTTTGGGTCAACGGGTCGACGTAGCCAACGGCCTTTTCCGAAGCGCTCAGGTTCGCGTAGACCCCATGAAAGACGAACCAGACGATGGCGGCGGCCGGCGCCGCGAGCGCGGCGATCGTCAGGTGGCGGTTGCGCTGGTCGTCGCGATTCATTCGAGGACGGCGCTTCGGCGCCGCGTACCGAAGAGACTCCAACGATGCACTCTGCGAAGCGACGTCCGCGCCCGCATAATCCGATGCCCGAGTCCCCCTATGAGGTACTCGCACTTTTCACGGGCGCGATGGTCGGCGCGTCGCTGCTCATCATGTCGACCGGCGCGCTGCTGCCCTGCTTCAGCTCGGCCTTGCATCTCTCGCAGGCGCAAATGGGCTGGCTTCTTTCCATCCAGTTCATCGGATCGGTCGCGATGACGTCGGTCGCCGGGGCGTTGACCGACCGCTTCGGCGACAAGGCGGTCGTCCTGGGGAGCGGCGCGATCATGGGCGTCGCGCTGATCGCCGCTTCGGCCGTACAAAGCTACGCGTGGCTCCTATCGTGGCTGCTCGTGTACGGCATCGGCTACGCAGCCGTCACGCCCGCCGGCAGCCACGCGATCATCTTTTTCTTCAAGCAGTCCGATCGCGGCTTCGCGATGGGGGTGCGCCAATGCGGCGTCCCCGTCGCGGGCGTCATCGGCTCGCTGCTGCTGCCGGCGATTGCGCTGCGTTTCGATTACCGCTACGCGCTCGTGACTGCGGGCATTTTTACGCTGCTCGCGTGCTCGATTGCCTCCCGCCTCTACCGCGAGCCCGTCCAACTCGAAGGCCAAAGCGTTTCGCTGCGCGCGATGCTGCTCCAAATGGTCGTCATCGCGCGAGAAGCGCGCTTGATTTTGTTGACGCTTACCTCGATGGTGCTGGTATGCGGCCAGCTCGCGCTGATGGGATTCCTAACGCTCACCCTCGTCCATCGCGCCGGTTACGCGCTCGGCTTGGCGCTTGCGATCTTCACGCTCTCGCAGGTGGCGGCGATCTTCGGCCGCCTCGCGTGGGGGTGGATCAGCGATCACGTCTTTGCCGGAAGCCGCACGCTGCCCCTCGCGACGAACTGCATTCTCGTTGCACTCGTCGCCGTTGGAATCGCCTCGATCGATGCCGGCACGCCTCCATGGATCGCGGCGCTGCTCGCGCTCGCCCTCGGCTTTACGGCCGAGGGTTGGATCGGCGTGAGCGTAATCGGCTTTGCGGAGATCGGCGGCGAGGAACACGCCGGCAGCGCGCTGGGCGTCGGATTAACCTGGACGCTGTTGGCGGCCTTCGCGACGCCCGCGCTCTTCGGAGCGCTCGCCCAAGTCTACGGATACGACGTCGCGTGGCGCGCCCTCGCCCTGCTCGTCGCGTGCGGCGTCGTACCGGCGCTACTCGCCAGCCGCGCCGCCGCCTCGCTGAAAACCTAACGCGGCCAGAATCGATACTCTCCGACGACGCCGGCTGATCGAATGAGAGCGACAAAAAACAAAAAAAAATTGCCCAGAAAGGGACTCGAACCCCCACGATGTTGCCACCACTGGTACCTGAAACCAGCGCGTCTACCAATTCCGCCATCTGGGCGCGGGCCAACTCGATTCGCGCAGGTGAGCGCGACGCCCCGCTTCGCCGAAACCCAGAGCCTGCGACCATGGTCTTGGGGGAACCGGTATGGCACTCCCACTCATCTCGATCTCGGACGCACCCAGCGCCGATCCCTATTCGCTCGCGGTCACGGCTGCCGCCGAGCGGGTCAGCCCGGCGGTCGTTTGCATCGAGGTTCGCAGCGGACGGCACGGCGGCAACGGCAGCGGCTTCATTTTCACGCCCGACGGCTTCATCATTACCAACAGCCACGTCGTCCACGAGGCGGCGCGGATCAAGGTCGCGCTGCTGGACGGTCGCGAGCTGGACGCATCGCCGATTGGCGACGATCCGCACTCCGACCTCGCGGTGCTGCGAGTCGACGCACCCGGCCTCACGCACGCGACGCTTGGCGACTCGAGCGAGTTACGGCCGGGCCAACTCGCCGTAGCCGTCGGTAACCCGTACGGCCTCGCATATACGGTGACGGCCGGCGTCGTCAGCGCCCTCGGCCGGTCGCTGCGTTCCCAATCGGGTCGCCTGATGGATAACATCGTTCAAACCGACGCCGCCCTCAATCCCGGAAACTCCGGTGGTCCGCTGGTAAACTCCGCCGGCGAAGTGATCGGCGTTAATACGGCCGTGCTTCCCGGTCAAGGGCTCTGTTTTGCAATCGCGATCAACACGGCCAAGCACATCGCCGGACTGCTGATGCGCGACGGACGCGTACGGCGGGGTTATCTCGGCCTCGCCGCGCAGGACGTCGTGCTGGCACCGGCCTTTGCGCGGCGTCTGCGTTTGCCGGATCGGCGCGCGATCGTCGTCGATTCCGTGGAAGCGGGTAGCCCAGCCGATACCGCGGGCGTGCGCGGCGGCGACGTCGTGCTCTCCTTTGAGGGAGAGGCGCTGCGCGGAGTCGACGAGCTGCATCGAGTGCTGACGAGCGTCGATTTGAGCCGTCCCTACAAGGTCGAGCTCTTGCGGCGCGGCGAGCGCTTGTCGCGAATCGTCTTGCCGGTAGAGTCGCCCGCATAGCCGTCGAATAGCCGCCAGACATGGTTCGCAAGCTGTTGCCGATTCTCGGCGTCACGTTTATCGATATCGTCGGTTTCAGCATGCTGATCCCAATGATGCCGTACTTCGTGACGCACTTCGGCGCCTCCGCATTCGTCGTCGGACTGCTCTTTGCCACATTTTCGCTCTGCCAGTTTCTCTCCGCACCGCTCTGGGGGATCATTTCCGACCGGCTCGGGCGCAAGACCGTCTTGATCGTCAGCCAAATCGGCGCGACGATCGGCTGGGCGATGCTGGGGCTCGCGCCGAACATTGCGGTCGCGCTATCCTTAGCGCCGATCGCGGTGGTCTTCGGCGCACGCATCCTCGAAGGCGTCTCCGGCGGAAACATCAGCATCACGCAAGCCTATGTCGCCGATCTGGTCGAGGCAAAAGATCGTGCCCGCGCCTTCGGTTTGATCGGCGCGATGTTCGCTGCGGGGATGGTCTTCGGACCCGCGGGCGGCGGCCTTCTGTATGCGCGCTTCGGCTTTGCTGTACCGTTTCTCGTTGCGGCCGCACTGCAGTTTCTCACGCTCCTCCTCACGATCGTGATGCTCCCGGAGTCCCGCGCGCGCCCAGACGAAGAGGACCGGTTGTCGGTCCAGTCGCTGGTCGAATGCTTCGGCAAGCCGCGCTTGGCCCGCGTTCTTTGGCAAAAGCTCGCTATTGCGCTCGCGCTCTACGGCTGGTTTGGCGTCTTTGCGCTCTACCTCCAGCGTCAGGTCGGCTTTTCACTGGCTAAAACCGATTATTTCTTCTCGGTATTTGCCGTATTCAACGTCTTCATGAACGTCGTTATGGTGCGGCGCGTCTCCGCACAGCTGGGCGACCGGCGAATGTCGAATCTGGGCCTCGCCTCGCTGGTCGCAGGATTCGCGCTCGTCCCCTTCGTGCACGAGATCGTGACGCTCTCGGCCACGATGCTGCTCTTCTCGTTTGGGATGGCGCTCACCAACACGGGCATCACCGCGCTGATCAGCAACACCGCCTCGGATCGCGACCAAGGGATGGTGCTCGGTGCGAGCTCTTCGCTCGACTCGCTTTCGGGAATCATCGCTCCGCCGATCTCCACCGGTCTGCTCTCAAGCTACGGTCCCCGCGTTGCAGGCGTCGAGTCACTGCTCATGGCGGCGGTCGCCTGGGCGATGGGCCTGCGCGCCGGCATCGCAGCCGAAGCCGATGCCGGCAAGCCCGCCGACGCGCTGCCGGGACCCTAAAAGCCCGGCCGCAGGCTGCTCGGGAGCCTAAGCGGCGGTCTTCTTCCGGCGTTTGGCCGCCGGCTTTTCGCCTCCCGCGCTACGGCGCTTCTTGCTATCTTCGAGACTCTGCGCGAGCACGTCCATCAGGTTGACGACCTTCGAACGAGCCGGCGCCTTCTTTGCCTGCGGCAGCTCCTTGCCCTCGGCGCGCGCCTCGATCATCGTCAACAGCTGATCGTGGTATTGGTTGGTGAATTTCTCCGGCTCGAATTCGTCGACGCTCATCGTATCGATCAGCATCCGCGCCATCTGCATTTCTTTTTCGGGCAGCTTCTCGCTGTCCGGAAGGTCGAGCGTCGTCGCCGGCACGATCTCGTTCGCCCAGTGCATCAGCTCCAGAACGAGCGCGTCATCGAGCGGCTTGACGGCGGCGATGTACTCCTTGGTCCGAATCACTACGCGCGCAATCGCAACGCGGTTGCTGCCGGCGAGCGCTTCACGCAACAGCGCGTAGGCGTGCCGGCCCTGTTTGGTTGGTTCGAGGTAGTAGGGCTTATCGAAAAACATCGGGTTGATCCGGTCGAGTTCGACGAACTCGACGATATCGACCGACTGCGTTGCCTCGGGATTGACCTTGGCGAAATCTTCGTCGGTCAGTAAAACGTACTGACCTTTTTCATATTCGTACCCCTTGACAATCTCGTCCCACGGGACCGGCTTGCCGTCCACGCTGCAGACGCGCTCGTATTTGATGCGCCCTTCGTCCTTTTTATGCAGCATATTGAAGGAAAGGTCGTCGGTCTTCACCGCGGTGAAGAGCTTGACCGGAATCGTAACGAGCCCAAAATTGATGGCTCCCGACCAAATTGCATGCGCCATAGCCCGACTATTCTACCCAAGGCACCCGCCCGTTTACTACCCCCCAGCGCTATCTGCCCATAGCCGAGCGGCTTTGCCGCTCGGGCCCTCGAGGCGCTGCTTCTTCCAATGCTTCGTGCCCCACAAGTCCCCGTCGCGAGCCAGGCGCGCCGGAACCGTCCGAATCGTATACTTCGCGAACTCGTCGGCGGGCAAGGTCGGCGACCGGCGCCTGGCGGCGGCCTCGACCTCCTCCCACTCCAGCGGCGTCGAGACGGGCGCCCCGTCTCGCGCCCGCACCGAGTACGCCGAGACGATCGTCTTCCCGAGGCCGACTTGCACGTAGTCGATATAGACGGCGTCTTGCGGACGCTTGGCGATCGTACGCTGGAGTGTTGCCGAGCCCTCGCACTGGGCAGCGGCCCGGCGCGCGACGATCTCCGCAAAGACCTTCGCCGTCTCGTAGGAGTACCCGGCGGCCAACGGCACGACGAGATGCAGGCCGTAGCCGCCGGTGGTCTTGACCAGCGACCGCAGACCGACGGATTGCAAGAGATCGCGAATCGTCAGCGTCACTTTGGCGAGCGTCGCAAGCGTGCACTTCTCACCCGGGTCGAGATCGAAAAGCACGAACTCCGGCTCCTCGAGATGCGGCAGCGCCGAGGTCCACACGTGGAGCACGATCGCGGCGAGATTCGCGAAGTAGACGAGGCTGGGTTCGTCGTTGCACAATGGGAAGGTAACCTCGCTGCGCGTGCCCCCCGGGGTCGGAACCGTAACGCGCTCGATCCAATCCGGCATACCCTTGGGCATCTGCTTTTCGAAGAAGGTCGCGCCGTCGATGCCGTTAGGGTAGCGCTGAAGGGTAAGCGGGCGATTCTTCAAGTGCGCGATCGCCTGCGCAGCGACGCTTTGATAGTAGCCGATCAGGTCGCGCTTCGCGTAACCGTCGCGCGGCCAGAGCACCTTGTCGAGATTCGAAAGCGAGAGCGTCTTCGTCCCCACCGCAACATCGTGCCGCTGCGACGCGCTCACGATTCTTGCGGTATCTCGGCGACGACCTCGCCGGGCTGCTTGTCGAGCCGCAGCCCGATATAAGCGGGCTGGCGCAGATAGCCGTCGCGCGTCCACTCCGCGAAGCGCACTTCGACGACCAGCTTTGGGGCGGTCCAATGCGTCGGCGCGTTCGCGTCGACGTCGTTGACGAAGGGCGATGTTTTTCGTTCGATCTTCACCAGGCGCGCGTGCAGTTCGGCGAGCACTTTCGCCGAGAAGCCCGTGCCGACCGAACCGACATACCGCAGCTTTTTACCGTCGTACGCACCGAGCAGCAGCGCGCCGAATCCCTTGCGGCTGCCCTTTGGTTCCGTCCAGCCGCCGACGACGAACTCTTGCTCGTTGCCGGTCTTGATCTTGACCCAGTCGCGGCTGCGCCGCTCCTGATACGTCGACCCGCGTCGCTTGCCGATAATTCCTTCGAGGCTGCGCTGCCGCGCGATGCCGAAGAGTTCTTTTCCGCTGCCGACGACGTGCTTAGAGTAGAGCACGATGCCGTCGTCGCGAATCAAACGCTCGAGCAGCGCTTTGCGTTCTTCCAGCGGCGTCGAGCGCATGTCGACGCCGTCGGCGTAGAGCAGATCGAAAGCGGCAAAGGTGAGGCCCACCGGCTTTTTCTGCGATTCTTGCAGCCGCTGAAACGCGGAGCGTCCGCGCGCGTCGAGGCTGACGATCTCTCCGTCTACCATCACTGGCGAGCTCGCGAACGAGCTCGAGAGCTCCGCGAGTGAGGGAAACCGCGCGAGCATGTCGAGCCCATTACGAGAGACGACGGAGAGCTTGCCGTCCTCAATCGTGCACAGCGCGCGATAGCCGTCCCATTTGATCTCGAAGAGCCACTGGGGATCGTCGAACGGCTCGTCGACGAGTGTTGCAAGCATCAACCCTTTGACCTTCGGCAGCGGATCGCGGCCGGCGATCGAGCGCGGGCGTGGCGCGGTCGCATGTCTCGACGGCTTCGACTGCCAGGTGGGCGAACGCGGATCGGCCGCGATATCGGCAAGCGTCTTGCCGCTTTTGACCGATTCGGGATGGTCTACCGGGTCGTATTTGGAATCGGAATGCTCGTCGCGATCCTTCAGGAGCAGCCACGGGTCGCCGTGCTCGTCCTCGCGCGGCTTGATTTTGACCAGCGTGAACTCCCCGCGCAGCTTCTTGCCGTGCAGAATGAACTTGATCTTGCCGTTGGCGATCTCTTTGGCCGGATCGCTCCCTTCGGCAAGCGTGTAGGTTCCATTATCCCAAACGATGACGCTGCCGGCGCCATATTGGCCGGCCGGTATCGTCCCCTCGAAATCGCGATAGTCGAGCGGATGATCCTCCACGTGCATCGCGAGGCGGCGATCCAGCGGCTTGAGCGTCGGCCCCTTGGGAACGGCCCACGAGGCGAGCACCCCGCCGGCCTCGAGGCGAAAGTCGTAGTGGAGCCGCGTCGCGCGGTGCATCTGCACGACGAAACGGAGCTGCTTGGGCGCCTTCTCCTTGCGGCCGCTCGGTTCGGGCGTTTGCTTGAAGTCGCGCTTCTTGCGATAGGTCTGCAGAGAGCCGGGTGTCGCTCCGGCGCGCTTGACGGCCATGGCGAGTTGGCGTTCGACGCCGCATCGCGCTACCCTTAGAGAGCGTGATCTACGATGCGATCGGAATCGTCTTGGCGTTGGGCGTCGCTGCGGGCGCATGGCGAAATAGCGCACGGGGCGGCGGCTACTACGACCGCGAGGTCTACGGCATGAACGCAGCGACGCACGTCCGCTACGCGCTCATCAGTTTAGCGTTTGCCGGGTTCTTCATCGCGGCGTACGTCCTGACGCTTCGTTCGGCAGGCATCGTCGCGCTGGCGCTGTATGCGTTGCTCGCCGTGTTCTACCTGACGTCGTTCCTGCGGGGAGCCGAACCCGATGAATGAGTTTCGCTTTTCACCGCGCCCGAATCGAGCCGGCGAGATCGACTGGATGGGATGGGGTGCAGGCGCGTTCGCGCGCGCCGCAGCCGAAGACCGCCCGATTCTTCTCTCAATTTCGGCGGTGTGGTGCCACTGGTGTCACGTCATGGACGAAACGACGTACTCCGATCCGGGCGTCATCGAGACGATCAATCGCCGCTTCGTGCCGATTCGGGTCGACAACGACAAGCGTCCCGACGTCAACTCGCGCTACAACATGGGCGGCTGGCCGACCACGGCCTTTCTCACTCCCAGCGGGCGGACGCTGACCGGCGCGACCTACCTTCCGCCGGCGCAGATGCGGCGCGCGCTCGACGAGATCGCTCGCTTCTACACCGAACATAAACCCGAGATCGACGAGCTGCCCGCACCCGCGGCCCAGAGCCGCGCCGTGGAAGGCGCGAGCCGGGAACTCACCGGCGCGCCGATCGCGCATCTGCTGGCGCAGCTCGAAGCCGGTTACGACCAGCAGTATGGCGGCTTCGGCGACGAACCGAAGTTCCCACAAGCCGAGTCGCTCGAGTTCCTGCTCGTGCAGTGGCGCGCGACCGGCGAACAGCGCTGGTACGAAATGGTCGCACGAACGATTCTCGGGATGTCGCGCGGCGGAATGTACGATCACGTCGAGGGCGGCTTCTTTCGCTACTCGACGACGCGCGACTGGAGCGTGCCGCATTTCGAGAAGATGGCCGAGGATCACGCCGGGCTGCTGCGCGTGCTGGCCGACCTCGTGCTCTTTGCGCACAACGACGAATTCCGCAAGACGCTCGTCTCGGCGACCAACTACGTCCAGAAGATGCTGCGCGACGGGCAGAGCCAGCTCTATGCGGGCAGTCAGGACGCCGACGAAGAGTACTACGCGCTCGCGCTCGAGCAACGCCGCGCGCTCGCGTCGCCCTTCGTCGACCGCACGTCGTACACGAACTGGACCTGCGCTCTCGCGGGCGCGCTTTGTCTAGTCTCGCGCGCACTCGACGACGACGCGCTGCTCGCGCAGGCGAGCGCGACGCTCGACGCCGTCGCGCAGCGCCTCGTCGCTCCCGACGGGCTTCTGTACCACGTTCTCGCTCCGGGCGGCACGCCGGAGGTACGCGGCTTGCTCACCGATCACGTCGCCTATTGCCGCGCGCTGCTCGACGCGCACGAGATCTCCGGCGAAGAGCGCTTTTTCGCACGAGCGCAAGCAATCGCGCAAACGACGATCGAACACTTCGGCGCACCCGGCGGCGGCTTCTACGATCGCCGCAAGTCGGGCGAACGCCTCGGGAATCTCGCGGTAGAGGACCGTCCGATCGTCGACAACGGCCTCTTCGCTGAGTGCTTGCTGCGCCTGCAGTCGATGAGCGGTTCGGCGAGCTATCGCGAACAGGCGAGCGCAACGCTCGCGTTCTTTGCGCCGGCTGCCGAGCGCGCCGCAACCTTCGGCGCAACGTACGCACGCGCGTTGGCGAGGTACCTTGCACCGGAGATCGCGGTTCGCATCGCGGGCGATCCGGCGGCTACCGATTCCTTCCGCGAGGCTGCGCTGCGTTTACCCTCGCCGTTTCTCTCGATCCGTACGCTAACGCCGGCGCAAGCCGAGCTGGAGAGCCTGCCGCGGCAGCCGCGGCCGGCCGCGTACGTATGCGTCGGCGTAACCTGCGGCGCGCCGATCGAGCGCGCGCAAGAGATGCGCGAAGCCTACGATGCGGTACGGACGAAGGCCAGCCAGTACCAGCAGCCCCAGAGCCCGATGGTAATCGAGTAGGCCGCAAGCACGTAGCCCCAACGCGGAAAGCGTTCGCGGACCCCGAGCATCATCAGCACGACCAAGAAGGGCTCGAAATCCAGCGCGTGACGCATTCCGAACTGGGCGAAGCCGTTGACGTAATAAAGCAGGTTCGGCGCGGCCACTAAAATGACGCAGGCCCAAAGCGCGAGCACCGAGCGCGCTGGCGAACGAGCGAGCAGGGCGAGGACGAGCGCGGGGGACGTCCACGTCAGCGCAATGCCGGAATACTCCGGCCGCAGCCACGGATAGGCCCGCAAGAACGTCGGCAGCGCCACGAAGAACGACCAGAGCTCGTTGGGCAGATATTCGAAGCGAAACGGCGAGCCGGTCGGCATTCCGGCCTGATCCTGGTGATACCAGGCAGTGTAACCGATATCGTTCCACGTCCCCCAACGTGCCTCGTTGTAAAGAATCCAGAGTAGTGCGACCGGAAGAAGGGCGGCGCCGAACCAGACGAGCCGGCGTATCGCCAGGGCACGCGGCGTGCCTTCCGCTAATTGGTACGCGTAGACCGGAAGAGCCAGGATCAGCGAAAAACGCGATTCGACGGCGCAAACCGCGAACAGGGCGACGAGCCAGCCGCGCCGCTTCCCGGCGAGTTCCAGCAAGGCGAGCATCGTGAAGCAGCAGGCGCAGACGTGCGCGATGAACCAGACGTCGCCGAGCATCGCGCACCAGAGAAGATCGGTCCCGGCCAAGAAGAACGCGCAGATCCAGGCGATGCTCGAGCGACGCAGGCCCAAGCGTTCGCCGAGCTCCCACGTCGCACCGATCGTAATGCCGGCCAACACGGCAGCGAGCACCGTCTGATTCGTTTGCCCACCGAAGAGCGCCGCGAACGGCATCAGTAAGATCGCGGGCAGCGGCGCTTCGATGATGAAGTAGCGTCCGTTGTACGCCAGCGCGTCGATGTACGCGCCCGGCCAGTCTATCCAAGCGTGCCCGGAGAGCAGCGCCTGCGCCAACAGGACGAAGTTGTTATAGGGTGTCGGTCTGAGATGCGAGAGCAGCGCCGTAACGGCAAATGCGAGTAAGCCCGCGCCGGCCGCGGGTGCAATCCGCAGCTTCAAAAGGCCGGCAGCGACGGGCGCGGCAACGGTTTGGGCGTCTGGAACGTCGAGGGCGGCAGGCTCTCGGGGAAGCGATATTCGCCCCAAACGATTCGCTCGCGCGCGAGCTTGGTTCCAACCAGCGCGCTGGCACTAGCCACGACCGGCAGCCAATACCTTCCGAACGAGCCAAACTCGATCTCTCCGTCGCCGGCGACGCCCGCGCCCGCGGTGTGAAAGCGCACCGCGCGCGGGAGGTAGTTCGCGCCGTCGATCGTCAGCCGGTCGATCCAAACGCCGGCGCCGCGATGCAGCGGCGTCGCTTCGTAGACGTAGTCGAGGTGATGCCCGTCCTTGGACGTTCCGAGGAAGAGGAGCTCGTAGGCACTCGCGCTGGGCGCGAAACGGCCGACGGTGTAACGTTCCTCGCGCTGCGAAAAGCGCACGGCTTTGTGGCGCAGCGCGATGCCGTCGATCGCCAGCGTCTCATCGCGCACGCTCGTCCCGCTTCGATAGATGGTGTGGCGCTGCTCGATGTTGCTGGGTCCGACTTGTGAAACGGTGTACGAGTAGACCACGACCTTCGGCGAGACGACGTGCGCCAGCGCGAGCACGTAACGCTGCAGCACGTCGGCGGAATCGAGCTCTCCGCCGCCGGCTCCGCTCGCGCCGAGCAGCACCGCCGCCGTCAGCATTGCCAGGCGCTTCACGTCAAAACGGCATCACGAATCGCGCGCAGCGCTGCCTGCGCACCCGCCGGATTGCTTCCGCCGCCTTGCGCGACGGCCGCCTGCCCTCCGCCTTTCCCCGCGACCAGCGGAGCCGCGAGCTTCACGAGGTTGCCGGAGTGCACGCCTTTACCGATCAGATCGTCGCTCGTGCTGACGAGCAGGGTGACGCTGCCGTTGTCCACGCCCGCCAGCGCCACGACGCCGCTGTGCAGCTTGCTGCGAATCGCGTTGCCGAGCTGCCGCAGCGCCTCGCCGCCCGCCTCGGGAACGATCGCACCCACAAAGGCGCGATCGCCCTTGCGTTCGGCTCGCTCGACGTAGTGTTCGGCTTCCGACGAGGCAATTCGGGCGCGCAGCTGTCCAAGCGATGTCTGCAGATCGCGCACGTCGCGCTGCATTCGCTCGACGCGTTCGTGCAGTTCGTCGGGCGCAGCCGACATCGCCGATGAAAGCGTAGCGATCAAATCGCTCTGTTTGGTGACGTAACCCTCGGCGGCAGCAGAGACGCACGACTCGATTCGCCGTATGCCGCTGCCGATCGAAGACTCGGAGAGTATGACGAACATGCCGAGTTCTCCGGTCGAATGCGAGTGCGTCCCGCCGCAAAACTCCAGCGACGGCCCAGCCGCTACGACGCGGATCATCTCGCCGTACTTCTCGCCGGCCATCCAAACCGCTCCCGTCTTCTTCGCCTCGTCGAGCGGCAGAACGCGAGTAACGAGGTGGGCGTCGTCGCGGATCATCTCGTTGACCCGATGCGCGACCGCGCGCCGCTGCTCGGGCGTCAGGGCGCCCTTCGGCCAGCGAAAATCAAAACGCATACGGTCGATTCCAACCCACGAGCCGGCTTGATTGACCTCATCGCCGAGCACATCTTTGAGAGCGCGCTGCAAGAGGTGCGCCGAGGTGTGATGCCGGCGGATCTCACGGCGCCAGTCATCGGCGACGCGAGCGGTAACCGCATCACCGACTGACATCTCACCCTCGACGACTCTTCCCGAGTGCGCGATCGCTTCGCCCATGTACTGCGTGTCCGCGACGTCGAAGCGCGCGCCCTCGCGTACGATCGTTCCTCGATCTCCGATCTGCCCGCCGCGCTCGGCGTAGAATGGGGTTCGATCGAGAACCAGCGTGCCTTCCTCGCCGCTCTTCAGCGAGGCGACGGGCCTGCCGTCCTTGAGCGCGGCGACGATTTCGCCGCCGATTTCGAGGCCTTCGTCGTAGCCGGTAAAGGAAGTGCGCAGCGCCGGCAAGTCGGCGAGTGCGACGACCTCGCGTTTTGCCGCCGCATCCCGGCGCGCGCGCTGGCGCTGTTCCTCCATGAGCCGGTCGAAGCCGACGGTGTCGACTTGGGCACCGCGTTCGCCGGCAATTTCGCGTGTGAGCTCGAGCGGAAAACCATACGTATCGTGCAGCAAGAACGCTTCGTCGCCGCCGATGACGCCTTGGCGCTTGGCGATTGCATCGTCGATGACGCGCTCGAGCATGGCAACACCGCGCTCGAGCGTGCGATCGAAGGTCTGCTCTTCGTTCCGTATCGCGTCGGCAATCCGCGACGCGCTCTCTCGCAGCTCGGGATAGCCGGGTTCGAGCGAGCGGATCGCCGCCGGCACGAGCTGTGCGAAAAAGCCTTCAGGATAGCCGAGAAGCTTTCCGTTGCGCACCGCGCGGCGAATCAAGAAGCGGAGCACGAAGCCGCGATCGGTGTTCGACGGGTAGACGCCGTCGTTGATCAGGAAGGCCGCCGAGCGCAGGTGATCGGCGATGATGTTCTGGCGAGCCTTCTGCTCTCGTTCGTCGAGCGTCGTACGCCTGATCGGGGGCTGAGCGGCAACCAAATCCGTGAAGAGATCCGTTTGGTACATCGACGCGAAGCCGTTGCAGATCGCGAGCATGCGTTCGAGACCCGCACCGGTGTCGATCGCCTTGCGCGGCAGATCCTCCAGTTGACCGTCGGCCGTGCGGTTATACTGCTGAAAGACGACGTTCCACAGCTCGACGTATCGGTTTCCGAGATTCGGCCCGGTGTCGCCGGGCCCGCTCGCGTACTCGACGCCGGTATCGTAGAAAATCTCGGTGCACGGGCCGCACGGCCCCGTCGCACCCATCGTCCAGAAATTCTCTTCGTCGAAGCGCGTGACCCGGGCTGGGTCGAGCCCGGCTTCGTCGACCCAGATGCGGGCGGCTTCGTCGTCCCCGGTGTGCACCGTGACGTAGAGCCTAGCCGGATCGAGAGCCAGCACGCCGGTTACGAACTCCCACGCCCAGCAGATCGCGTCGCGCTTGTAATAATCGCCGAAGCTGAAGTTGCCGAGCATCTCCAGAAAAGTGCCGTGCCGGCCGGTCCGGCCGACGCTTTCGATATCGCTCTTCGCGCCCGCGACGCGCAGGCAGCGCTGAACCGTTACGACGCGCGGCGCGGGTGCCGGCTGTTCGCCGAGAAAGACCGGGACGAACTGTTCCATACCGGCAATCGTGAAGAGCGTCGTCGACATTTCGTGCGGAACGAGGGTCGCAGGCCCAAGCAGCTTGTGCTGCTTGCCCACGAAGAAGTCTATCCACGCCTGCCTCAGCTCCTGGCTCTTCATTCGATTGGCATTATACCAGGCGCACGGCGAGCCTCATGCAGGAAGTGGCGGATCGCCGGCTGGGGCCGCCGCGAGCTACTCGGCCAGTACGGCGCGCAGCTTCTCCAGGGCCTTGGCCTGGAGCCGCGAGACGTGCATCTGCGACACGTTCAGCCGTTTGGCGATCTCCGTCTGTGAGACCGATTCGTAAAAGCGCAAGTAGATGATGACGCGCTCGCGCCCGCTGAGCACGCCGAACGCGCGCTCCAGGTTCGCCCGGTCCTCCAGCAACTCGAGCCGGGCGTCGGTCACGCCGACCGTGTCGGCGAGCGTCTGCGACTTTTTGTCGGCGTCTCCGGAGACCTCGCTATCGAGCGAGAGAAGGTTGTAGGCCTGTCCTAGCTCTTGCGCTTCGAGGATCTCGTCTTCGCCGGCGCTGAGATGTTCGGCGAGCTCGGCGACGGTCGGGCTGCGGCCCAGCGAGATCGCGAGCTTATCGCTTGCCCGGTTGACGGCGAGATTGAGCTCTTGCAGGCGGCGAGGCACTTTGACGGCCCAGCCTTTGTCGCGAAAGTAACGCTTGATCTCGCCGACGATCGTCGGCGTCGCATAGGTCGTAAACTCTACGCCTCGCTCGAGATCGAATCGATCGATCGCCTTAAGCAGGCCGACAGTGCCGACTTGAACCAGATCGTCGAGCGGCTCGCCGCGATTGGCGAACTTTACGGCTAAGAAGCGCACCAAGTTAAGGTGGACGACGACCAGCTCGTCGCGCACCCGTTCGTACTCCGCGTTGGGCGTCTCGGGTGAATCGTCATGCCGCCGGCGCAGCTCGACGAAGCCGGCAAAAAGCGCACGCGTTCTCTCGCGGTCGCGGCGTGCGTCGTCGCGTTCGAACACTAGGGAGCGAAAGCCACCCTCTTGACCATCAGCAAATCCGTTCCCGTCTGCGCGCTGACGTCGTAACTGACCTCGTCCATCAGCGTGCGGATCAGGAAGATTCCAAGCCCGGCAATGCGCGCCTCATCGAAGTTCATGTTGGGCGCCGCAGCGAGGTGCACGCCGTGACGTCCGCTGTCGCGCACGCGTATTCGTAGCGAGTCAGAGAGCGCTTCGCACGTCAAATCGATGAACTCGCCATGCCCCTCGTGCTGAATTACGGCGGTGCACGCCTCGGCGACGGCAAGCTTCACATCCTCGATCTCTTCGATCGAGAAGCGCAGACGATTGGCGACCGTCGCGGCCGCCAAGCGCGCCAGGGCGACCCACTCCGGCCGGGAAGGGATGCGCAGCTCGACGAGTTCCGGCTGCACGTGCTCGACCGCGGGATTCACGCCAAGGCCTTCATCGCGGCGTCCTCGCTCTCGAAGATGCCGAAAATCTTCACCAGGCCGGTGATGTCGAAAATCTTCTTTATCTGGGGATTCGTGCAGACGAGGTTGACCGAACCGCCGTGCTCGCGAACGCGCTTGAGGCCGCCGATGAGCACGCCGAGCCCGGTCGAATCGATATATCGCACCTTTTCCAAATTGATGACGAGGTAATAGACGCCCCGGTCGATCAGCTCACCGATCGCGTCCTTCACTTTTGGTGACGTGTAGACGTCAATTTCGCCGCTGAGGTCGACGACGTAACAATCGCCCGGCGCCTCGCGTACGTTCACCTTGATGTCCACGCCGTTATCCCTCGGCTTTCCGCTGCAGCTCGTCGCGCGTCTCTTGCGCGGCATTCTGGCCTTCGGCGACCGCCGCGTCGATGTTCGAGCGCGCGCTCTCGACGACTTGGCGCCCGCGTTCGTAGAGATCCGAGACGCTGGACTGCCAGACTGAGGTAACGCCCGTAACCTTCTCACGCAGATCGCCCGTGGCGTCCATCGCAAAATCTCCCGCTTCCCGCGCCTTACCGGCGATCCGGTCGCGAGCCTCTTCCTGCGTGACGATCACCGCTGCTGTCGCACCGGCGACTGCACCGATGAGAAGACCGGCGAGGAAACCTCCCCCGCCATTGCCCTTGCCCATGATTCAATTACTCCCTAGCAGTTCAGTCTTTTCCCGTAACCAAGCGCCGTAAACCGGCCGTTATTCCGCTGGCGGCGGCGCCGACGTTCACGATCGCGGGTGAGACCGCGCTCTTGGTGAGATCGGCGGTGCGCGAGAGGGCCTCGGCCGTATCGCCGAGCGACTTGCTCACTGCGTCGACGTGAACCAGTGTGCTTGCGACCGGAACGCCGACGTTCTCCAGCTGCCGATCGACCTCGTCGAGGGTCGTTCGCAGCCGCGTCAGCGTCTTCGCAAGCGCCAGGCTTGCGGCCAAGATGCCAATGCCGACGAGCAGGGCTCCCACCCCGACCAGAACGTCGAGGATGAACCCGCCATACTGCGTCCCGTTCAAATCTTCTGCCTCCAAAGGCGCGCGCGGTTCGTTTCGAGTCTACCCATTCCCGCCGCCGGGCATCACAAACGCGCAGCGCTCGCGAAGCCGCGCAACCAGCTCGGGTACGGCGGCGACGACGCGGTCGATCTCGCCGGCGCTCGTCGTTGTTCCTAACGAGAAGCGAATCCCGCTGCGGGCCGGGCTCCCCGGATACATCGCGGCAAGGACGTGGCTGGGTTCGAGCCTCCCCGAGGTACAGGCGCTCCCCGCAGAGACCGCGATTCCAGCCAGATCCAAGGCAACGAGCAGCTCGCCGGCCTCCACCCCCTCGAAGCTCATATTGGAAAGGTTGGCGAGCCGCGGCGCGCCGGCGCCGTTGACGCTGACGCCCGGAACGGCGCGGCTCAGTTCGCTCTCGAGACGGTCGCGCAGCGCTGCGGCTCGAGCGATGCTGCTCGCGCGCTGTGCGGCGGCCAGCTCGAGCGCGAGCGCCATGCCCGCAATGCCCGCAACGTTCTCCGTGCCGGCGCGGCGGCCGGACTCCTGGCCCCCGCCCCGCACCAGCGGCTGCAGCGGCACGCCTTCTCGCACGAAGAGGACGCCGACGCCCTCGGGGCCCCCGAACTTGTGAGCGGAGAGCGAGAGAAGGTCCATCCCCAGCTCGGCGACGTCGACCGGCAGCCAGGCCGGGGCCGCAACGGCATCCGCGTGAAGCAAGACTCCCCGAACCCGGGCGATCGCCGCCAGCTCGGCGATCGGCTGCACCGTCCCCACCTCGTTGTTTGCGTACATCACCGCCGCGCAGATCGGCTGCGAACCGAGGATCCGCTCGAACTCTTGGGGATCGACCCTTCCGTTTGCGTCGACGGGGATCGGGCTGCCGGCCGGTGCACGTTCGCGCGACGGCTCGAGAGCGGCCAGAACGGAGTGATGCTCGACCGCCGAAGCGACGACGCGCGCGCCCGCAGCGGCAGCCTGCACTACGCCTAGTATTGCCAGATTATTCGCTTCGGTTCCGCCGGAAGTAAAGACGATCTCGGTGCGCTTCGCGCCGAGTATCCGGGCAACGCGATCCCTCGCGTCGTCGAGCGCAGCGCGCGCGAGACGTCCCTCGAAATGCAACGAGCTGGCATTGAAACCGCAACGGAGCGACGTTTCCGCTACGACATTCGCGACCTCCGAGCGCATCGGTGTGGTAGCGGCGTGATCGAGGTAAATTCGTTCAGAATTCACAGGTCGCTCCCAGAGTTTTGCTCTAATATCGGGTTGTGCGAAGCTCCAACGCACACTCCGAGAAGTAGCAACGGGAAACTGGCGGTTCGAGAATCACTCGAACCGCCTCTTTTTTTCGGCCGCACGCGCGGCAATATCCGCTTCAGCTCCTCGCTTCCCTGGAGCGTAGTACTGGCGGCCGCGCAAGTTGGGCGGCAAATTTTCGGTAACGACGTCGTAATCGTCGTGTGCGTAGTGATATCCCTCACCGTAACCTAAGTCTCGCATTAGGCGCGTCGGTGCGTTGCGCAGATGCAGCGGTACCGCCTCGTTGCGAGTCTCCAGCACGTCGGCCATCGCCGCGCCGTAGCTGCGCCCGATGCTGTTGCTTTTCGGCGCCGTCGCGAGATAGAGCGTCGCGTGCGCGAGGGCAAAGAAGCCTTCCGGCATGCCGAGGAAGTGCACCGCCTGTTGCGCGGCGACCGCAATTTGCAGCCCGGCCGAATCGGCCAGCCCGACGTCTTCCGAGGCCAGGATCACGAGCCTGCGGGCGATGAAGAGCGGATCCTCGCCGCCTTCGATCAGGCGCGCGAGCCAATAGAGTGCCGCATCCGCATCGCTCGCGCGAAGCGACTTGATCAGCGCGCTGATCGTGTCGTAGTGCATGTCGCCCGCGCGATCGTACCGAGCTTGCCGGCGCTGCATCGCCTCGCGAACGACGTTCACGTCGATCCGGCCTCCATCTTCGGGCGTCGACGCGCCCGCGAGTTCGAGTGCGTTGAGCGCGGCGCGTGCGTCGCCGTTGGCAAAACCGATCAGAAGCGCGCGCGCTTCGTCGTCGAGCGTCAGCGACTTGCGGCCCAATCCGCGCTCGGCGTCGCGCAGTGCACGGTCGACGATCTCACCGACGTCTGCATCGGAGAGCGCCTCGAGGACGAATACGCGCGCGCGCGAGAGCAGCGCAGAGTTCACTTCGAACGATGGATTCTCGGTCGTCGCACCGATGAGCGTTACGGTTCCGTCCTCGACGGCTGGAAGCACCGCGTCCTGCTGCCCTTTGTTAAAGCGATGGATCTCGTCGATGAAAAGAATCGTCGCCTTCCCGGAGCGCCGGCGTATCTTTGCCTCGTTGACGACGCGGCGCAGATCGCTCACGCCGGCATTGACCGCCGAGATTCGCTCGAAGTACGCGCCCGTACGTGCAGCGACGACCTCGGCCAGCGTCGTCTTGCCGCTGCCGGGCGGTCCCCAGAGAATCATCGACGGCACGGTGTCGCGTTCGATCACCGTTCGCAGCGTGCGCCCGGGTCCCAACAGGGCCGCCTGTCCGACGAACTCGTCGAGTGTGCGCGGCCGCATGCGGGCCGCCAGCGGCGCCGCTAGCGACGGAAAGTCGAACAACATACCTCGCCTACGGCGAGGCGCTCGGCGCGGTCACCGGAGCGCCGGGCTGAGTCACTGGTTGGGTCAGCCCGTTCTTTGGAAGCTTCAAGGGTTTGGGAGTCGCAAGCTTGCGATGAAACTCTCCGGGAAACTGCATCGTGACATCGCCTTGGGCGTGCGCGTCGCCGCTAACGGTGTTGTAGAGAACCCTCTGGGCGTTCATGCTTCTCGACCCCGAGACGATGTGCACCGCGCCCTCCAGGAGCAGGCTGTGCGCGCTGTCGTCGAGCGTTCCGTTATCCGCCGTAACGACCGTGTCGGCCTGAACGTAGCGAACGTTGCCGATCGCCTTGTAGATCTTGGCAGCACCGTCGACCTGCGCCTTATCGGCCGTTAACGTCGACGGACTCGAAGGCTGCGCGGAGGCCGGCGTTTCACCGGTGAGGCTGCCGGCGCTTCCTTGCGAGTCGTGCATAATGACGTGTCCGTTGAGGAAGAGCACCTGCTTTTTATAGTTGCCGTTCGCGCTGTCCGCGGTGACGTCGCCGCCCACCCGCGTCATCATGACCTTCGCCGGCGTATTGAAGTCGCCGGTCTTGAAGTTGGCGTTGAGCGAGTTCGCCTTCACCGTCCAAACGCCGAGGTCGAACGAGGCTGGGGGCGGGCCGCCTTTCGCGGCCTTACCGACGCCCGGGACGCGTTTAGGCACCGGCGTTGCGCCGGGAGGCGGGACCGGGCGGATCACCGTCGGCGGGGGCGCCGCCTGCGCGAGCGGGCCGAGCATGGTCAGCGCACCGATGACGGCAGCGAGAATGCGAATCATTGCGCCTGCGTACGTACCTTTACCGTGGGGCGATCGATGGGTCCGAGGAGTTCCGCCAGTCGCGCCTGTGAGAGCGCGCCTTCCCGGAGCAGCCGCGGATGCGTACCGGAGAGATCGATGATAGTGGATTCGACGCCGTAGCGAACCGGCCCATGCTCGACGAGCAGATCGGCCGGCGCGAGCATCGAGCGTTCGCCGTCTCCGAGGTACGGCCGGCCGTTGCGCGCCACCGCAGTCGTGCCGGCGATCGGGCCGCACCGTTCGAGCAACGCGCGGGCAAATGGATCGTCCGGCACGCGGAACGCGAGGGTGTCGAGTCCGGCGGCGAGCTCGTCGCTGACGAAGGCCGGCTTGCTGATCAAGACGATAACGGGACCGGGAAGCAGCCGCTTCGCGAACTGCGCCGCCAGCGGATCGGCGGCCGCGTACTCGAGGAATTCCTGCACCGAGGCGACGTGCATCGTAAGCGGACGCTGGTCGGGCCGCCCTTTTGCGGCGTAGACGCGGTCGATCGCAGCGGAGTCGTAGGGATCGCAGCCGATCAGGTAGCTGGTATCGTTGGGGAAAATGACCGTTTCGCCGCAGAAGACCGCCCGTGCGACCTCCTCGGCAACGTCGTCGAATCCGGCCGCGGCCGCATCGATAATGCGCGCCCAGCGCTCCGTCGGCATATTCTCATCATTCCACGATGAGCCGGGGGTTAGCTGTGCCACCTCGCGTACGCTTGCGCGTTCCTCCCTAAATGCGCACTCTGGCACCCGTGCCGATCGCGACGCACGAGAGCGGGTCGTCGGCGACGATCGCCGGGACGCCGGTTACTTCGGAGAGCAGCTTGTCGAAACCGCGCAGCAGCGCACCCCCGCCGGTCAAGATGATGCCGCGGTCGATGATATCGGCGGAGAGTTCCGGAGGCGTTTTTTCCAGGACGGATTTGACCGCTTCAACGATCGCGCCCACCGGCTCGGAGAGCGCCTCGCGAATCTCTTCGCTCGTGATCTTTACCGTCTTGGGCAGGCCGTTGATCAGGTCGCGCCCGCGAATCTCCATCGCGAGCTCCTGTTCCAGCTTGTACGCCGAGCCCAGCTTGATCTTGATCTCTTCGGCGGTCCGCTCGCCAATCATCAGGTTGTAGACGCGCCGGATGTAGCGAACGATCGCTTCGTCCATTTTATTGCCGGCGACGCGCAGCGACTGCGAGACGACGATGCCGCCCAGGGAGATCACCGCGACGTCGCTGGTTCCTCCGCCGATGTCGACGACCATGCTGCCGGAAGGACCGTCGATCGGCAGGCCGGCCCCGATGGCGGCCGCCATCGGTTCCTCGATGATGTCGACGTCGCGCGCGCCGGCAAGCTTCGCGGCATCCTTTACGGCGCGCTCTTCGACGCTCGTGATCTCCGCGGGGACGCAGATCGTGACGTGCGGCTTCGGCTTGATGATCGCCGACCACCACGAGCGATCTTTCATCACCTTCTTGATGAAGTACGAGAGCATCGCTTCGGTTACTTCGAAATCCGCGATTACACCGTCGCGAAGCGGACGAATCGCCGCGATGTGCGCCGGCGTCTTACCGAGCATCTGTCGTGCCTCTTCACCGACCGACAAGACCCTGCCGGTGTTCATGTCTTTCGCCACGACCGAGGGCTCGCGTAAGACGATGCCCTTTCCCTTGACGAATACGAGCACGTTGGCCGTACCGAGGTCGATGCCGATGTCCAAAAACTTAACTCCTGCTTACGTAACCGGTAAAGCCTGCAAACCTAACCCGCCGAGACTCGCGGATACTCGCTCGTCTCAAAGAATCCCGCGGGCTCCACGAGCGGCGTCACGCCGCTGCTGCGCTGCACTTGTCCGCCGAGGTCGGAGAGCATCTCTTCGAGGCGTTCGTAGCCGCGATCGATGTACTCGAGCCCGATAATCTCCGTCTCACCAGCGGCGGCAAGACCGGCAACGACCAGACCGGCACCGGCGCGGATATCCGGCGCCTCCACCGGTGCGCCGGAGAGTTGCTTGGGACCTTTGATGACCGCCGCGTTGCTTTCCATCGTCACCTTGACGTCGGCGCCCATGCGAGCGAGCTCGTTCACATACGAGAAGCGCGCGTTGAAGATCGACTCTTCGACGACGCTGGTCCCGGGACACGTGCAGAGAAAGCCAACCATTTGCGGCTGCAGATCGGTTGGGAAACCGGGATAGGGAGCGGTGAGAATGTCGGTTCCGCCGGCGATGCCCGCCGCCTTTACGCGGATCCAGTCCTCGCCCGCGATCGTCTCGACGCCGCACTCGACGAGTTTGTCGATCAGCGCCCCCATGTAGTCGGGGCGGCAGCGCGTGACGGTCACGTCGCCGCGGGTCACGCAGCCTGCCAGCAGCAGCGTCCCGGTGACGATGCGGTCTGCGGTAATCTCGTACTCGACGCCGCGCAGCTCCGCCACGCCGTCGACGACGATCGTGTCCGTACCATGCCCGGCGATCTTCGCGCCCATCGCCCGCAGGAAGTTTGCGAGGTCCACGACCTCCGGCTCCATCGCGACGTTCCGCAGCGTCGTCGTTCCATCGGCCAAAACCGCCGCGAGCATCGCGTTTTTCGTCGCCCCGACGCTGGGCATGCGAAACTCGATGGTCGCGCCGCGCATGCGGGCTTCCTTCGACTGCGCGATCAAGTAGCCGTGCGCGTTGTGGACGTCACAGCCCAACGCGACGAAGGCTTGCTCGTGCATATCGGTCGCGCGGGTCCCGAGTACGCAGCCGCCCGGAAGGGGAACTTCCGCTCGCCCGAAGCGCCCGAGCAGGGCTCCGACGATATCGAACGATGCGGCAAGCTTGCGTACCAGCGCGTAAGGCGCCCGATAAGAGGCAACGTTGCTGGCATCGATCGTTACGGTCGTGTCGCCCTCGTAACGAATACGCGCCCCCAGCGCTTCCAGCAGCGACCACATCACCGAGACGTCGGTGATATGAGGAACGCGATGGAGCGTGACGGTGCCGCGGGCCAGCAGCGAGGCGGCCATGATCGGCAACGCCGCATTCTTCGCGCCGTGCGTCGCTACGGAGCCTTCCAGGCGCGCGCCGCCCCGAACTCGGAGCGTCGTCTCGAGACGATCGAGCATTAGGGATTATCGTTCGCGTAGGCGGTAAACTCGCCTACCGATGGCCGGTCAGGCGCAGCTGCGCGTTCGCGAAGTCGATGATCGCCTGCTGGCGCGCATAACCGTCGCTCCCCGGCGGCTCCGCCTTCTGACGCTCCGTTGCCTCCGCCAAACGGTCGCGAGCCGCAGCGACGACTACGTCGTCGAACGCCAGCGCTTCGTCCACCAGAACGGTGATCCGATCCGGCAGCGCCTGCATGAAGCCCTCGCTCGTGGCAAGCTCCAACCGCGTGACGTTCCCCTCGCCGTCGGCAGCTTGGCGAACGTTGGCGCGCAGCACGCCCGGTTTCAGCGCGGCCAAAAACGGCGCGTGCTTTGGGAGAATTCCCTCCTCGCCCTCGGTCGTAACCGCGATGACGAGCTCGGCCGTACCGTCGAAGACGACCTGCGCCGGCGTCACCAGCTTGAACGGAACCGCGTCAGGCATTGGCCATGCGCTGGGCGTTCTCTCTCACTTCGTCGATCGTGCCTGCATAGAAGAACGCGCCCTCCGGGAGATCGTCGACCTTGCCCTCGAGAATTTCCTTGAAGGAGGCGATCGTCTCGGGCAGCTTGACGTATTTGCCGGTTCGTCCCGTGAACTGCTCGGCGACGAAGAACGGCTGGGAGAAGAATCGTTGAATGCGCCGCGCGCGTGCGACGGTAATCTTATCGTCTTCGGAGAGCTCTTCGACGCCGAGGATCGCGATGATATCCTGAAGGTCGCGGTAGCGCTGCAGCACCTCTTGGACGCCGCGCGCAACTTCGTAGTGCTCCTCACCGATGATCTGCGGATCCAGAATGCGCGAGGTCGACGCCAGCGGATCCACCGCCGGATAAATGCCGAGCTCGGAGATCGGACGGGAGAGCGCGGTCGTTGCGTCGAGGTGTGCGAAGGTCGTCGCGACTGCCGGATCCGTGTAGTCGTCAGCGGGGACGTAAACCGCTTGCACCGAGGTGATCGACCCCTTGCGCGTGGAGGTGATACGCTCTTCGAGAACGCCCATGTCGGTGCCGAGCGTCGGCTGATAGCCGACGGCCGAAGGCATGCGGCCCATCAGCGCCGAGACCTCCGAGCCCGCCTGCATGTAGCGGAAGATATTATCCATGAAGAGCAGCACGTCGGCACCCAGCTCGTCGCGGAAATACTCTGCCATGGTAACGCCCGTCTGTGCGACGCGAAAGCGCACGCCCGGCGGTTCGTCCATCTGTCCGAAGACCAGCGTCGTTTGGTCGATGACGCCCGACTCTTTCATTTCGAGCCACAAGTCGTTGCCTTCGCGCGTCCGTTCTCCGACGCCGGTGAAGACCGAGAAGCCTTTGTGAACGTAGGCGATGTTGCGAATGAGCTCTTGAATGAGCACCGTCTTGCCGACGCCGGCGCCGCCGAAGAGACCGACCTTACCGCCGCGCGTATAGGGCGCCATGAGGTCGACGACTTTGATGCCGGTCTCGAAAATGCGCGCCGTCGGCTCTTGGTACTTCAGCTCCGGGGCGGGACGATGAATCGGCCACAGCGCCGCAGCCTTTACCGGCGCGTCGCTGTCGATCGTCTTGCCGAGCACGTTGAAGATCCGGCCCAGCGTCCCTTCGCCAACCGGAACCATGATCGGGCCGCCGGAGCTGCGCACCGCCGCTCCTCGAACCAGACCATCGGTCGAACCGAGCGCGAGGCAGCGGACCTGATTATCCCCAAGCTCGTCCTGCACTTCGAGCGTGAGCTCGCGCGAGGCCATCGCCGTTCCACCGAGTTCCACGCCCGCCGCACCGCTCGCGGCGGCACCGTTCCCTGAGGCGTGTGAATCCTCGTTGACGTTGACGACGAGCGCGTCGTTGATCTTCGGCAACGTCTGCAGCGTGAACTCGACGTCTACGACGTTTCCGAGCACTTGGACGACTTTTCCGGTATCAGCAGCCATGGTCAGCTCTCTTCCTCGTACGGTTTAGTTGATTGCGTCGAAGCCGGCGAACAGGCTCGCGGATTCTTCAAGCGTGGTACGGCGCTCGCGACCACGACCACGTGTCCCACCTACTCGACCCCGAGCGCTTCGGCACCGCCGACGATTTCGAGCAGCTCTTTGGTAATCGCGGCTTGGCGCGCGTTGTTCATCGCAATCGTCAGCTCGTCGATCAGCTTCGAGGCATTATCGGTAGCATTGGTCATCGCAACGAGCTGCGCGGCGAAGAACGCGGCGTCGGTCTCGAGCATCGCCGAGTAGATCGTGAACTCGAGATATTTGGGCAGGAGCCGCGAGAGCACGCGCTCCGGCGAGGGTGCAAACTCGATCACCCCGCGCGGACCGGCAGGCCCTGCTTCCTGCTTCGCGTCGCGGTGAAAGGTCGAAAGGTCCTCGGCAAGGATCGGCACCAGCTTGCGCCGTTGCGGGCGCTGGAGCATCATCGTCACGAGCTTCTGTGAGACGAGCACGATCTCGGAGATATCACCGCGGCCGAAGTCGTCGGCGGTGCGGCGCGCCACCTCGCGTGCGGTCTCGAGTTTGGAGTCCGCCCCGAGCGGCCACGAAGGATAATCGGCGATGCCCAAGCGGCGCACCGCATTGCGCGCTTTGACGCCGACCGTATAGTAGCGCACGGCGCCCTGGGCACGCGCAAAATCCTCGGCGGCGCGTATGACGTTGGAGTTGAATGCGCCGGCGAGCCCCTTGTCGGAGCTCACCAGGATGATCCCGGGGGGAGCTCCCTCCTTCCCGGGTTTCATGAAAGGATGGTCGACCGATGAAACCGCGGAGATCAAATCGCCGAGCATTTCGCCCAACGCGTCGGCGTACGGGCGCGCGCGCTTCTGCGCCGCCTCGGCTCGGCGGATCTTTGCCGCAGCGACCTGTTTCATCGCCTTGGTGATCTGCTGGGTGTTTCTCAGCGACCGAATCCGGTCGCGCAGATCTCGTACGGAAGGCATCGGTGCTTAGAAGCTCTTGTTGAACTCGGTCAACGCCGCATCGAGCTGCTTGCGCGTATCGTCGGAAAGCTGCGAGCTCTGCGCGATTGCGGTGGGAATTTCGGGATGGTCGGCGTGCAGGAAGTCGATCATGCCCGAGGCCCAGCTCGCGAGCCGGACGGTGGGGACGTCGTTCACGAATCCGTTGGTCGCGGCGTAGATGATCGCAACTTGGTCTTCCATCGGCTGCGGCTGATACTGCGGCTGTTTGAGCAGCTCGGTCAGTTTCTCACCGCGCATCAGCTGATTCTGCGTGGCCTTGTCGAGGTCGCTCGAAAGTTTTGCGAACGCGGCCAGGTCGCGGTACTGCGCGAGCTCGAGCTTAAGCTGTCCGGCGACCGACTTCATCGCCTTCGTCTGCGCCGCTCCGCCCACGCGCGATACGGAGAGCCCGACATCGACCGCCGGGCGGATGCCCTGGAAGAAGAGCTGCGGCGTCAGGTAGATCTGCCCGTCGGTAATCGAGATGACGTTGGTGGGAATGTACGCCGAGAAATCGCCCGCCTGAGTCTCGATCACCGGCAGCGCTGTGAGCGAGCCTCCTCCCATATCGTCGGAGAGCTTCGCCGAGCGCTCCAATAAGCGAGAGTGCAGATAGAACACGTCGCCCGGGTATGCTTCGCGGCCCGGGGGCCGGCGCAGCAGCAGCGACATCTCACGATAGGATTGCGCGTGCTTGGTGAGGTCGTCGTAAACGATCAACACGTCTTTGCCTTGATACATTAATTCCTCGGCCATCGCGCAGCCCGCAAACGGCGCGAGCCAGCGGAGCGCGGCCGCCTCCGCGGGACTCACCGCCACGATCGTCGTGTAGGCCATCGCGCCCTTTTGTTCGAGGATCTGGGCGAGCGCCGCAACCGTCGAATTCTTCTGGCCGATCGCGACGTAGACGCAGAATACGTTGCGTCCCTTTTGGTTGATGATCGTGTCGATCGCCATCGCCGTCTTTCCCGTCGATCGATCCCCGATGATTAGCTCGCGCTGCCCCTTACCGATCGGGATCAGCGCGTCGATCGC
>DATDHW010000025.1:0-18893 GCA_036521375.1 Candidatus Cybelea sp. | reverse complement strand
AAGGCACGGTTCGAAGCGTTTTCGGACGGCGTCTTTGCGTTCGCGATTACGCTGCTTGCGCTCGGCTTTGTGCTGCCGGAACTGCACAAGCCGACGAACCGCGAGCTTTCCCTCAGCCTTTTACATCTGTGGCCGAACCTGATCGCCTACGCGTTGAGCTTTTCGGTGATTGGCATCATGTGGCAGAATCATCATGCGCTCTTTCGCCTGGTGCAGCACGTCGATCGCAAGACCGTCTTCTGGAATCTGCTGCTGCTCGCGGGGACGGTGCTGATCCCATTTGCCACAACCACGCTCGGGTCGTATCCCACGTATTCGGCCGCGACCGTTCTTTACGGCCTCGTCCTCTCGGCGTGCGCCACCTTTTACAACCTGATGCTATGGCATCTCGCCCGCACCAACGCCTTCATGCCTGAAGTCGAACAACCCACGATCGATGCGACCGTACGCGGCTACAAGACCGGCTGGATCGTGTACCTAGCCGCGACCCTCGTCGGGCTCGCGCTGCCGCTGGTGAGCTTTGCCCTCTACCTTGCGGTGGTGGTGTACTTCTTCGTGCCGCGTGGCGCCGATTCAGACGTTACTTTGAGCGCTCGCCGCTGGTAGGCTGCCAGCCAGGTGGCACTTTAGGGTGCGAAAATGCCACCATGGACGAGTATCTGATCGGGGCGGGGGCCCTGCTGACGGCCGGACCGAGCGCCACGATTCGCAGCGCCACCCTGCACGCTCAGCCTGGCTTCGAGCTGGCGGGACAGGTCGCCGCCGCCGTCGTCGATCTCGAATCGGGTGGCCCGGCGGAGCTGTCGCGCCTGCTGATCGTCGCCGCCGGCTGGAGCGGCCCGCGCTTTCATCGCGAGGTCGTCGGCGAACTGCTCGCCCAGCGGGAGTGCGGGCTCAACGACGTCATCGAGATCCTGGCCGCCGCCCTCCGAACCGATGAGATCCACCTCTTCGCGCGCTGGCAGCCCGACGCGGCCATGGGCAATGCCTTACAGAGGAAGGGGGTTCGCGTAATCGCCCATCCACTCGAGGCCCTGGGGCAGGCCTCGCTGGTTTCCGGCCAGCGAATCGAGCGCTGGCGCCCCGGTCGAGCCGCGTAACGCTGGGCCTGTCGGCGGGGCATTCAGGCGCCTCCAAGGGTGAGAACGCACGATGCAGCGTAGAAATGTTGATTATGCCGAATGCCCGCGTTGCGGTCATCGACGACGATCGTATGGTCCGGGAGATGCTCGAACTTGGCCTCTCTCGCGAAGGCTACGAGGTTCGGACCGCCACCGACGGCCTGTCCGCGCTCGAGCTCGTGAAGGTCTTCGATCCCGAACTGATCGTCCTCGACATCATGATGCCGAAGATCGACGGCGTTACGCTGCTCCCCCGTCTGCGCGAGATCACCCAAGCGCCGATCGTGATGCTCACTGCCAAGGGCGGCACCGAGGATAAGGTTCGCTCGCTCAGCTCCGGCGCCGACGACTACCTCGTCAAACCGTTCGTCTTCGAGGAGCTAATCGCGCGGCTGCAGGCCAAGCTGCGCCGGCCGCAGCTGATCGAGGAGAACGTGCTGCGCTGGCACGACATCTCGATCAACCCCGGCACGCGCGAAGCCTGGCGCGGCAAGGAAGCGCTCGAGTTCACCCAGCGCGAGTTCGACCTGCTCGAGGTCTTTTTGCGCGAGCCTCGACGGGTCTTCAGTAAGGATCATCTGCTCGAGATCGTCTGGGGCCACGACTTCGAGGGTGGCCCGAACATCGTCGAAACGTACATCTCGTACCTTCGGGCGAAGATCGATCGGCCCGGCGAACCGCATTCGTTCATCCGCACCGTCCGAGGGGTAGGGTACGGCTTATCGCAGTAACGCTCTCTTTATGCCCTTCGACCCTTCGACCCTTCGACGCCGTTCGACAGCCCTTCGACAGCCCTTCGACAGCCCTTCGACAGCCCTTCGACAAGCTCAGGGTGACACGCGGGAGGGACACACGGTGGGCGTGACAGGCGGTAGTGTGACGCACGGTAGTTAGATGAAGCTGGCGGCGAGGCTTGCGGCTCTGTACGCGGCGCTTTTGGGCGTCACGGTGCTGGTCGTCATTCTGGCGTCGTCGATTTCGCTGGTTTTCGAGTTGTGGCGTTTCTCGGGCGACGTGATGATCGCCAAACACGAAGAGGCCCGCATTCTCGTCGATCAGTACCGCCGCGAAGGCATGTCGCTCAAACAGGCCGCGCCGGAGATCGTCAACGCGCTCGGCGGCATCGGCATGCGCATCACCGTCTACGATCTCAAGGGCAACTACCTCGCCGGCGATAAGACGCTGCGGCCCAAGGCGCTCGGCCAAGTGCTTGCCGCGGGCGGCATGTCGCACTTCATTCCGCCGTCGCTGCGCAATCCGCAAGAGATCGCCGGCCATCCGCCGCGCGGCGTGCACGAATTTCGCGTCGGCTATCCGCCGGTACCGCCCGATCCGACGCGCCTCGAACCACTCTCGCTCACCTACGTCGAAGGCGGTTACATCGGTTTCGCGCCCTCACTGCTGCTGCTGATCATCTCGCTGGTTCCCTACTGGCGGATCGTGCTGACGATCGCGGCCGTTGCGATCGTGATCTCGTGGTTCATCGGGCGCGTGTTCGCGCAGCAGTCGCTGCGCCCGATCAACGAGGTGAGCGATTCGCTCAAAGCGCTCGCCGGCGGCGACTACACGCAGCGCCGCTTTGTGATGGCCGGGGGCGACGAGATCGCCTCGCTCACCGCGGCCTTCAACGAAGCCGCCGCCAGCGTCGCGAGCGCGATCGACCACCGCCGCAAGGCCGAGCAGCGGATGCGTCAGTTCGCCGCCGACGCCGGCCATGAGCTGCGCACCCCGCTGACCGTGATCGCCGGCTACATCGACGTGCTGCGCCGCGGCGCGATCGAAGAGCCGCGTATCGCGCGCACGATCCTCGCCACCATGTCGCTCGAGAAGGAGCACATGCGCGGCCTGATCGACCGTCTGATGCGCCTGGCGCGGCTGGACTCCGAAGCCCCGCCGAACATCGAAGCGGTTAATCTCGCCGACTTGCTGCGCAGCCAGGTCGACGCCGCGCGCCGGCTCGACGACCGTCGCATGATCGACTACAGCGTCGACGGCGTCGAGAGCGTGCAAGCCGATAAGGGCGAGCTGGCCGAAGCGGTGTGGAACGTGATCGAGAACGCGCTCAAATACGCGCCCGATGCGGCGATCCATCTGCGCGCCGCGCGCAACAACGGCCACGCGACGATCACGGTGCGCGATGAAGGGCCCGGGATGTCGGAGGCCGAGCGCGTGCACGCCTTCGAACGATTCTATCGCGGCGATCAGCGCGGCGAGATCACCGGCAGCGGCTTGGGCCTGGCGATCGCCAAGCGCGCGGTCGAGCGTTCGGGCGGCGATATCTCGATCGACAGCGCGCCCGGACACGGCACCGCGGTTACCATCACGATTTAAGTGGTCCTCAGCCCGATTTCAGGCCCGGGCAACGACCGCTCCCCTATAATCTGCGCTTGTAGATGCTCCGACGTTTGCTCGCCGCCGCTTGCGCTTTCCTCATCGCGTTCGCTACGTGGGGCGTTCGCCCGGCCGGCGCGCAATCCGACACCGGGGAGATCGTCATCGTCGTGCAAGACGCGCAGACCAAGCAACCAATCGATCTGGCGCGCGTGCTGCTCGACGGGCCGGTGATCACCTCGGAGATCACGACCAAGAGCGGCAAGGTCGACTTCACCGACGTTCCCGACGGCATCTATCGCGCGCGCATCATCAAGCGCGGCTACCAGAGCCTCACCTCCAATGCCTTCGAAGTGCTCGACGGACGCCTGGTGACCGTGAGCTTCGCGCTGGCGCTCGATACCGGCAATCTCAAAGTGATCGGCACGGTCACCGCCAAGTCGAGCGCAACGATCTCGAGCACGAGCATCGACGCGAGCTCGCCGCAGCGCCGGCTCTCCAACGATCTCGCCGACGCACTGAACAAGCTTTCCGGCGTGAGCGTCTCGACCTCGAGCGACGATTCCGACGCGACGCAGACGATCTCGCTGGAAGGCCACGACGCCAGCCAAACCCAGCTCACGCTCGACGGCATTCCGCTCAACGCGCCGGGCTCGGCTGGGAATCTCGGCGGCTTCGCGACCGATCTCTTCGGTGGCGCATCCGTACATCAAGGCGCGTCGCTGGGCGGACTCGCCGGCTCGGTAAACTTCAGCACGCTGCAGCCCACGCTGAGCTGGGTTACCTCGCTGCAGCTCTCCACCGGTACGTACGGGCGCTACAACTATTCGGTCGGCGAGACGGGATCGCTGGGGAAGCTCGGCATCGCGGTGCAGAGCGTCAGCCGTCTCAATCCCAGTCTGGTCGACGGCGATCTCTATACCGACGCCAGCGGGCTGAACTACGTGCACGACGGCGATAGCACGATCTCCGGCAACCTGATCACCGCGCGCTACGAGTTCGGCGATTCCAACTCGCTGACGGGGCTCTTCATGAACTCGACCCGCAACACCAACGTCGTCTGCCTGCGCTACAACGGCGATCCGGCGACGACGCTGCCCTGCGGCTACGGCCCCAACAACACCGACGACAGCAACGTGCAGATGTACTCGCTCACCGACAACGCGTTGCTCGGCGCGACGCAGCTGCAGGGCTCGATCTTTTCGCTCGATTCGAGCAGCCTCAACGATCAGTTGGCGCGCTACGTCAACGGGCTGCCGGCGCCGACCGGCTTCTCGGGCGATACGAAGAGCACGGGCTACTCGCTCAACGCGACGCTGCCCGCTCAGCAGCGCCACACGATCTCCTTTCAAGCCTACGGCGCCGACTCGCAGTTCGCGACGACGCCGCTGGTGCAAGAAGCGGTTCCGTACTACAACGGCTACACCACGACGCAGTACAACGTGCTGCAGGCGACCGACACCATTCACTCCAGCGACAGGCTGACGCTGGCGGGCTCGGCGGGCATCAGCACCGCGACCGGCAACAGCGGTCTCTCCGAGCTCGCCAGCGTGGCGGCCACCTGGAAGCCGACGACGCGCGACACCTACAGCGCGAGCTTTGCGCTCGGCGGCGCCGCGGCGACGCAGGGACGCCTGCAGATTCTCTCCGATCCCGCCTCGGTGCGCTTCGACTGCAACGGCAAGGTCGCGTACGGTAACGCGCCGGGGGAGAATCCGCAGAACAGCTCCTCGAACTCGCTGCGCGTCAGCTACACGCACCAGCTGCACGGGGGCAACCTCTCGCTGACGCTCTACCGCCAGGTGCAAAACGGCGTGCTGCTGCCGGTCTACGTTAACGGCGACGTGCTCACCCAGCTGGGGCAGCTGCCGCTGGGCTACGTGGCGCAGGTCGCGCAGATCTACAACTCGCCGGCGGGCTGCAACAAGCCGTCGTACCAGCCCTTCACCGCGCAGCAACTCTACTTCACGACGCCGGTCGCGGGCGTGCAGCGGCTCTACCAGGGCGCGGAACTCACCGGCTTTCTCACCTTCGGCGATCTGGTCGTGCAGCCGTACTACAACCTCACCGGCGCGCAGGCGAATTCGTTTTCCTACATCTTCGATAACCCGTTCTCGATCACGATTCCCGGCCAGCAGCTCCCCAACGTACCGCTGCAGAAGGCGGGGCTCGTGCTCGACTACAAGGCGCCGCACTCGATTCTCGAGTGGCTGGCCGATGCGCAGCACGTGAGTGCGAACAATCCCAACAATCTGCCGGCCTACACGACCTACGATGCGGGCGTCACCGCGAACCTGCACGTCGGCACGCTGACGCTGGCGGCAACGAACATCACGAACACCTACTCCGGCGTCTTCGCCAGCCCCGCCAATGCGGTGGCGTTTACGACCGCGGGCGGCGACGTGATTCCGAACATCGCGCGGCCGCTACAGCCGCGCACCCTCTCGGCGACGTGGTCGGTGAAGTTTGGGCCGGGAACGACGTCGACGCAGACCGGCACCGCGTTTCACGCGCGCGGCAGCGGCGGCGGACGATTCTTGGGCGGACCCGGCGGCGGACCAGGCGGCCCCGGCGGACCCGCTGGTTCGGGCGGCCCGGGCGGGCAGAACGGCGGCGGATTCCGCCAGCTCTTCTCGCCGTTGCCGCAGACGCCGCCGGCCGATCCGTTCGCGACCGGTACGAATCCGGCGACCTGCAGCGCGCAGAACGCGTCGAAAGCGCAGCAGCTCGGCAGCGAACTCAAAACCTACGCGGCGCAGATCGAAGCGGCGCGCACCGCGGCGGGTTATCCCGCGACGATGGCATCGCCGGCGCTCACCGATGCAACGGTCACCTACCACGGCTTGGGCACCACCTACGCGCTCGCGATCACCCCCAAAGGTTCGGGAACGCTGCGCGCGCTCGCGGGCTGCATTCCGCTGCACATCGCGCGCGCCGACGACGTGACGCAGCGCAAGCTCTACACCGCGTCGAGCCCGCTCTTCTTCGTGCCGCAGCTCACGTTCATGCCGGCGGTTGGACTCTACATCGTTGCGCGCCAGCAAACGCCGGGGCAAGAAGCGTTCCGGGTCTATAAGCTGCCGGCGTCGCCGCCCAAGGCGCCGTTTGACGTGCGCAGCGCGACCGAGTGCACCGGAGCGGTGAAGAATCTGGCGACGCAGGCGCTCGCGGAGCTGGGCAAACACTTCGCCGACGGCTCGCCGGCGCCGAGCTGGACGATCACGCCGCACGCCGCCAAGAACGGCACGTGGTACGAACTCGATCCGGGCGATCCGACGGTCGTCCCGGCGCTGCTCTTCTGCGGGCACGTCGCGACCGCGACGGCCGACGAGTTGAGCAAGCTCGGTTACGACGGTAAGCTCGTACCGGAGCTCAACTACGCGCCTGCGCTGGGGATCTATCTGCTGCCGCCCGTGCGGCGCAATAACGGCGGCGCGGTCCCCGCTTCGGCGCCCGCGGCCCCCGCTTCGGCGCCCTCGCCCTCGCCCTCACCCTAGGCGTTCGGGCGAGCGGTCCGCTTCGCGCGCGCGCTCGACCATCTCGCGCATCCGCGGGTGCGTGCCCGGGATCGTCACGATCCACTCTTCGAAGCGCGGAACGGGTTCGCCGGTGCGAAAGAGCACGTACCAGACGTTCATCTCGCCCATGAACTGAAAGCGCTTCCTAAAGTCCTTGGCGAGCTCGGCGTACGTCGTGAAGGAGCGCAAATAGTTCTTGAAGCCGTAGTCGTGATCGGTCTGCAGTAAGGCGACCGCGTTGTGGATCGTCGCGCGCACCTTGCGCGAGCTCCGCAGGATGCGCGGGCGCCCCAGGATGCGCTCGACATCGAGCTCGTCGAAGAGCGCGACGCGGCTCGGGTCGAACTCTGCAAAGGCCTCCTGGTAAGCGTCCCAGTGTTCGGCAATTTGCTTCCACCGCACACCTGCTTGGAATACCGCGCGCGTCATTACCTCGAGATAGTCCGCGAGCGCGGCGGGCGTGATGACGTCGGGAATCGTGTCGGCCACAACGTGGGCTTCGACAACCCTTCGACAAGCTCAGGGTGACACGTGGCGAGCGGCGCGGAATGGGGCGGCGAGGCAAGCAGGGACCGGGAGCGGCAAGGTCGCAAGAGCGGGGACCATTGCTACTCTCGTTCCGCACCCGTCGGAAAAGTTACCTAAGGAGTTATGGTTCCGTGTACGTAGATGAAATGCTCAATTGTGTGGACTGCGGGCGCCAGTTCGTCTTCAGTTCGGGCGAACAACGTTTTTACGAACAAAAAGGCTTTCAGAACAAACCGAATCGCTGCCCGATTGCCGTCAGGCGCACAAGCAGATGCGCACCGCCGGCGGTGGAGGCGGGGGCGGCGGCGAGCGCGGCGGCGGACGTCCGCGCGAGATGTTCACCGCGACGTGCAGTCAGTGCGGCGGCGTAGCCGAGGTGCCGTTCAGTCCGCGCGGCGATAAGCCGGTCTACTGTCGCGACTGCTTTGCGTCGCGTCCGTCGCATCGCTGACCGCTAACCGCGCCGGGCCTCCGGACCGTTCGTACGACGCCGTCATCATCGGCGCCGGTCACAACGGTTTGGCTTGCGCTGCGCTGCTGGCGAAGGCCGGCCGATCGGTCGCCGTTTTCGAAAGCGCCGCCGTTTTAGGCGGCGCTGCCGTTAGCGACCGCTCTCTGTGGCCCGGCTATACGCTCTCCACCGCGTCGTACGTCCTGAGTCTGCTCGACCCGTGGCTGGTCGAATACCTCGACCTGCGCGCGCACGGGCTCTCGTACTACCGCAAGGATCCCTACGCGTTCACGCCGCTGCCCGACGGGCGTTCGCTGCTGCTCGGCACCGATCGTGCGGCCAACGCGCGCGAGATCTCGGCGTTCGAGCCGCGCGACGTCGAGGGCCTGGAAAAGTTCGTCGAGCGCACCGATCGGCTGGGGCGCGCGCTCTTCGATTCGTTCTCCGACGACGAGCCGGTCTTCGCGCGCTTCGATGCGCAGATGCAGGCCGATCTGCGAGGTTCGGCGGCGGCGCTCGTCGAGCAGTACATCTCGACGCCGGTGCTGGCGGCGGAGCTCGTCAACGACGGATTGATCGGCACGTATCGCGGACCGCGCGACGCGGGAACGGGCTACGTGCTCGCGCACCACCTCGCGGGACGCGTGCTCGGCGCGCAGGGCGCGTGGGCGTTCGTGCGCGGCGGGATGGGTTCGGTCTCGCAGGCGCTCGCTTCGGCGGCGCTCGCGCACGGCGCGCATCTCTTCGTCGGCGACGGCGTCGAGCGCGTGCTGCTCGACGAAGACGGGGCGGCCTATGGCATCGTTGCGGGCGCAGCGACGGTGCGCGCGCGGGCGGTCGCGTCGAACGCGCACCCCCGCACGACCTTTCTCGATCTGCTCGAAGCAGATGCGCTCGATCCGGCCTTCGTTACGCGCGTGGAGCAGTGGCAGACCGTTGGGTGTTCGTTGAAGCTCAATCTCGCGCTGGGCGAACTGCCGAACTTCACGTGCCGCCCGGGAACCGCGGCTGCGCCGCACCACCGCGCGACGATTCACTTGGCGCCGACCGTCGACTATCTGCAGAAGGCCTATACCGACGCGCGCGAGCGCGGCGAGAGTGAAGCGCCGCTGGTCGAGTGTTTTTTGCAGACGACGACGGAGCCGTCGCTCGCGCCGCCGGGCAAACACATTCTCTCGATCTTCGCGCAGTACTATCCGTACGATCGCGCCGACGGGTGGACGGGTGCCAAACGCGAGGCGGCGGCCGACAAGATCGTGGCGATGCTGGGCGAGGTTGCGCCGAATCTTCCGGGCGCCGTCGAGCATCGGCAAGTGCTGGCCGCGCCCGATCTCGAGCAACGCTTCGGCCTGCGCGGCGGGCACATCTTTCACGGCGAACTCTTACCGGGGCAGATCTACGAAGAGCGCTTTGCTACGCGCACGCCGGTGCCAAACCTCTATCTCTGCGGTTCGGGCGCACACCCCGGCGGCTGCGTCAGCGGCTTTCCCGGCAAGCGTGCTGCAAACGCGATACTCCGAGACCTAACGTAGCCCGCACGGCCCAGGCCTTACCACGGAACCTCGATGCATAGCTTTGCCAGTGCGTCGGGCGGGATCCCGAGAGATGCCGTGATCGAACGCGCGTTGCGCTTCATGAGGACGAAGAGTCCGCGCCGCGCTGCGTTGAACAGCCCGCGGTTTTTCTCAACGATCACCGGCTCCGCCGCGAAATAGGTCGTGTTCTCTCCCGCCAGCGGAAGCCCGTGCGACGTGCAGCCCGCGACGACCGGCGAGATGTCGAGCTTCTCCATGAAGCCGAAGCGCGCGGTGATGCGTACCAAGCCATCGGAGAGCCGCTCGGCACGCACTCGCTTTTCTTGGCGCACGTAGGGATCGGTAACCGGAAGAATTGTCAGCAAGACGATGAGCTCGTCGACGCTGTGCGTGCGCGCGAGGTGATGCCGGAGCACGAACGGTACCCCTTCGGGATCGCCGGTGAGAAAGACCGCGGTTCCCTGGTAGGGCACGTTGAGATGCGGCGTTGCTTCGTGTAAGAAGCTTTCGACGGATTGCGACTGCTCGAGCTGGACTTGCGCGATGCGGCGGCGTCCGGAGCGCCAGGTGGTTGCGATGATGAAGACGATCAAGCTGATCGTCAGCGGGAACCAGCCGCCTTCGCGCACTTTGGGCAGGCTGCCGATGACGAAGAGCAGCTCGATGCCCAAAAACGGAATCGTCGCCAGCAGTGCCGTCGAGAGGCTCCAGCCGAACTTCGCCCGCACGACTTCGAAATACGCGATCGAGGTGACGACCATCGTTACGGCGACGGCCAAACCGTAGGCGTTGGCGAGCGCCGTCGAGCTGCGGAACGTGATGACCAGCGAGATGCAGGCGACCGCCAACAGCCGGTTGATGAACGGCACGTAGATCTGGCCGCGGTGCACGATCGAGGTGTAGACGACGCGCACGCGCGGAATGAAATCCAAACTGATCGCCTGTTTGGTGAGCGTAAAGACGCCGGAGATCAGCGCTTGGCTCGCGATGATCGTCGCCAGCGTTGCGATCGCGACGACCGGATAGAGCGTGGCCGGGGGCGCGAGGCGATAGAAGGGATTATCGAGGGTCTGGGGGTTGGCGAGGACGAGCGCGCCTTGGCCGACGTAGTTGAGCGCGAGCGCGGGGAAGACGACCAGCGTCCAGGCCGTGGCGATCGGCTTGAGGCCGAAGTGCGACATGTCGGCGTAGAGCGCTTCGACGCCCGAGACGCAGAGCACGACCGCGCCGAAGATCACGAGCGCCGCCGGCCCGTGGTGTAAGAAGAAGGCGACGATGTAGTACGGATTGAGCGCCCACAGCGCGGCGGGATACTGGACGATGCCGGAGATCCCGAGCAGCGCGATCGTGACGAACCAGAGCAGCATGATCGGCCCGAAGACGTTGCCGATCTTTCCCGTGCCCCGATACTGCACGAGGAAGAGCGCGACGAGGATCGCGACCGCGATCGGCACGACGAGGTGCTGCGCCTCGGGCGTGGCAACCGAGACGCCTTCCACCGCCGAGAGCACGGAGACGGCCGGCGTGATGATGCCGTCGCCCAGTAACGTGCCGGCACCCAGAATCACCAAGAACGTGAGCCAGGTCGCGGCGGGCAGCACGCCGCGCTTTGAGGGCGGCAGCACGAAGGCCAGCAGCGCGAGGATGCCGCCCTCGCCATCGTGCGCGACGCGCATGATCATCCCGATGTAGCGCACGAAGACGATGAGAATCAGCGACCAGAGGATCAGGCTCAAAATGCCGAGGACGTTCTCGTGGGTCGGGGCGATTCGCAACTGGCTGAGGAAGCACTGGCGAAACGCGTAGAGCGGGCTGGTGCCGATGTCGCCGAAGACGATGCCGAGGGCGCCCAGGGCCAGCGTAGCATTTACGGCCCGGACTCGTCTGGCGTGCGACATCACCCGACTATACCCGATGCTTTACCCGGCATCCGCCCAGCGGGGGCTTCGTTTAGCATCGCGACCACGACGGTAAGAACTCCAAAAGGGAGGAAGAGGATGCCAGCAAAGAAGTCGCCGGCGCGCAAGAAGGCCGGCCCGCGCAAGAAAACCGCAACGCGCAAGAAGGCCGCGGCGCCGATCGCCGCTGCGAAGAAGGCCGCAAAGCGCGCCGCAACCGGCGCGCGCAAAACATTAGCCAACCCGAAGCGGACGGTCCGCAAGGTTGCCGGGCGTGTCCAGCGGGCCGCGACCCGCGCGCACGACGTCGGTGAAGCGGTGACGACCGCGGGTGAGGTCCTCAAGCAGACCGCCGACATCGTCGATTCGCTCGCAAAACGCGCGGGTGCAGCCACTTCCAAAGGCGCGGCCTCGGGGCGACGAAAGAAGCGGTAACGTTGCGGCGACCTCGCCGCAACTCTCGCGCGATAGGCTCTATCCATGGATGTGACTTGGCGGCCGATACGCGACGGGGGCGACGCGGCGCGCTCGAAGCTTCCGGAGAGTGCCTTTGCTTTTCCGCACGAACGCAAGGAGCCGCTGATCGATGCCGGTCACGTGCGCAGCGCGGTCGCCCGCTTCGGCTCGGTCGACGGCGTCAGCAATACGGAGCGCGCGCAAGCCTTCGAAAACATCAAGGCCGCCGCGGAATATTACGGCATCGATCTTCACGCGGGAAGCTGGCACGATCTGGTTGGATAGCGAAGGTACGCCGAGCCAAGAATGAATCGTATACGCCTGTGGCTTTAATGCGAAAGGACAACCTGTGAGCGATCGCCTTTCCAATCAGTACGATCACGATACATCGGAGAAGGAGGATGCCAACCGGCGCGATGAGGGGAAGCCCGATTTGGAAACGTTCGACGGCCCTCATCCCGAGCGGGTTCCCGCCAACGAAGGCGGCACGCAAGGCGATCGTTAAAAATTCCGCGGATTCACCATAGCTGCACGACGGTGCCAAAGCCGACGTAGGTAAAGCGCAGCGACGGAATCCCGGTGAAGGCGTGACCGTACTCGAGATCGATCTCGGTCCGGCTGCCGAGCAGTTTTTGCACGCCGAGGTCGGTGAACGCACGAGCTCCCTCCTCGGGGCCGGCCTTCGAGACGATCACGTACTCGGCATAGAACTGATAGTAGTGCGGAATCTGCGTCGTGACGACGAACGAGGGTATCGTCACGCCGTACTGCAGATGCCCGCCCGCGGCGTTGGCTCCGGTCGAGGAGACCGCGATCGTGGTGCCCAGACTGGTCGCCGGGCTGAGCGCGTACGACGCATCGAAGTTTGCGGTGAGGGTGGCGTTTCCGCCGGTGAGAGCGGGCGAACCGTTGGGCCCGGTGTAGAGCCCGTCGAAAGCCAGCGTCCAGCGTCCTGATTGGGGGAGCTCGTACTTTACGCCGAGGCCCGAGTCGGTAACGCCGTGGGTCGTGGTCCCATCGCTGTGGGGAGCGTAGCTGCGGATCCCCTCGTAGTTGGGGCCGATCACGTCGAACTCGAATCGCGTTGCGAGCCCGATGCGCAGAAAGTTTTGCGGTACGTCGCTGACGACGGCACCAGCGTACGCCGTGCCGCGCACCTCGTTTTGGTAGCCCAGCTCAAAGACGGCGGTGTCGCGCTTTATCGCGCAGGCGCTGTAGCCGACCGTTGGCCGATTGGCCGTCGCGAGAAGGCGGCCCGGTCCGCCGCACGGATCCGCTGCGGGAGGGCTGGGCGATGGTTGCGGAAGCGACTGCGCCTCGGTTCGCAGGTTGCCGGCGCCGGCTAAGACGACCGCCACGCTGAAAAACCATTTGGCGGCCACCGCGCGCCGGCTACGCCCCCTTCGCCATGAAGTAAAACATGCCGACGGTGGTCGCGCCCATCAGCGCGACGGTCGCCCAGCCCCACGCCCGCGCCAAGATCGAACTGCGCCATTGCCCCATGATCGCCGGACTCGAGGCAAACCAGACGATCACCGCGATCAGCGGCACGGCCGCGACTCCATTGAGCACTGCCGACCAAAAAAGCGCCCGGATCGCATCGATGTGGAGCAGGTTCATTGCAATGCCGATGATCACTCCGGCGGTCAGAATGGCGTAGAAGCGGGGGGCTCGGTGCGGCGTCTCGTTGAGCCCTTCTCGAAAGCCAAACGTCTGTGCTGCGACGTAGGCCGAGGAGCCGGCAAGCACCGGAACCGCAAGGATGCCGGTCCCGACCATGCCCAGCGTAAAGAGGAGCGCGGCGAACTTGCCTGCCAGCGGGGTCAACGCTTGCGCCGCCTGCGCGGCGGTAGCAATATCGTGCTTTCCGTGCGCGTTGAGGGTGGCCGCGGTCGTCACGATGATAAAAAATGCAACCAGGTTGGAAAAAATCATGCCGCTGTTGACGTCGGTGTGCATGTTGGCAACGGAAGTTTTGTCGGTTCCGCGTCGGGAAGCCGGCGTCGTCTTCCCCGATTCCTTCTCTTCTTCGACCATCAGCGAGGCTTGCCAAAAGAAGAGATAGGGAGTGATCGTCGTGCCCAGCACGGCGACGATGGTCGACAGAAAGCGCGCGTTCCACTCGACGTGCGGGACGACGAAATGCCGAAGAACCTCTCCCCACGGGGGATGGACGACGAACGCCGTAACGACGTAGGCAAAGAGCGAAAGCGTCAGCCATTTGAAGATGCGCGCGATCGTCGGATACGATAGCCAGGTCTGTGCCGCGATCAGGCCGATCCCGAAGAAGAAGACCCAAGCGTCGGCCGGTAGCGGCGCCACCAGGTGCGCGGCGTCCGCCATGCCGCCGAGATCGGCGCCAAGGTTGAAGGTATTGGCCACGATGACGAGCGCGGCGAGTGAATACGAGAGCAGCCGCGGAAGCCGCTTGCGCATCACGGCGGCGAGGCCCTCGCCGCTGACCATGGCGATGCGAGCGCACATCCCCTGAATCACCGCCATCATCGGGGTTGAGATGAGCGTGAGCCAGAGCATTGAAAAACCGGTCGCGGCGCCCGCGACCGAGTAGGTTGAAATTCCCGACGGGTCGTCGTCGGCCGCGCCGGTGATGAGGCCCGGCCCCAGCACGCGAAAGAAGCCGGTGACGCGCCGCCGCAATTCCATCAAGCTTTCATCCAAAGAGCCATTGCCCGCGGGTTCTTCCCCCGCAGGCGGCTCTTGAATCGAAGCGCGTTACTTCTTGACGCTCAGCGCCGCGCCATCGGGCTGCATAAGTCCGGTGATCGTTTTCGTGGCAGCACCGCCGGCCGGATAGTTCCAATAACCGACTTCGCCACTGCTCGCGCCCGAGGTCGGCGCGATCACGCGCAGTTTCTTCGCTGCTTTCTTACCTCCGGAGTTCTTCGTGATCCAGAACTGCCAAACCGCGCCCGCGCCGCTGAGCGAGGTCGAGCCCGCGATGCTTCCGCTCGATCCGGAGAGCTGGATTTGGTAGAGCGTCGGCCCGGCGCCGGCGTTGAATGCGACGTCCGTGCCATCCCACTGGAGCGGGCCGGCCGTTAAACCGCCGGCGCCGCTCACCGCGATGCTCTTCACCGTTGAACTCCCGTGCGGGAGCTCGAAGAGGTCGAAGGTTCCGCTGCTGCCGTAGCCGTCGCAGTACAAGTTTCCATGGCTGTCGTAGCCGCAGCCGGGAAGTCCGTTCTGCCCCGAGGGCACGTAAGTCGTCGCGGTTCCCTTTGCCTTGGCGAAGACGGCGATACAATTGCCGCAACTGCCGCCGAGCGCGCCGAGCGCCAGATTTCCGGTCGTCGGGTCGACGGTGCAGTTCAACTGAGGGTAGCCGGGAAGATTGAGGACCCGAAGCGGCGACGTGCCGCCGTGCGCGTAGACGTCGACGGTCATGCCGCCTCCGTTGAGAATGAACACGTCGCCGCCCTTGTTCGAGCAGATCCCCGCCGGTATGTCGAATCCGGTTAGCGTACCGTTGAGCTTTCCGGCTGGATACGAATAGACGTAGACGTCGTTCGTGGCCGAGTCCGCGACGTAGAGCAAACTTTTCGATCGTTTCGCATCGGGTGTCATCCACGAACTTTCGCGGCTCGAAGCGTGCGCTCGCAGCGGCTGCACGGTGCCGGCCGCGCCAAGGGCGCGCAACTGCGCGGGGCTGGCAGGGCCGGCCGCACTCGGCTGCGCCGGCGACATTCCGCCGCCGCATCCCGCGAGCAACGCGGCCATCGCCGCCGCGAAAAAAGTTTGACCTTTCAGTTCCAAACGCATAATTACAACCTCGCCTCCATTTCTTGGCGGCACGCTTCGGCGCGATCCGCGGATTCTCCGCGCCGGCGGCGCCGTGTTTAGAGTAGATCGGCGAAAACCTCAATCGGCGCCGACCGAGACGCGATAAAGCCTCTGCGGGCGTGCTTTAGTCCGCGAAGAGTTCGGCGAGGCCGCCGGCGGAGATGACGTCGGCTTGACGCGGAAAGACCTGCTGCGTCAGCACCTCGTGCACCGTCGGGTTCGGATCGGCGCAGGCGTCGGCGATGACGAAGAGCCGGTAGTCGCGGTCGGCGGCGTCGCGCAGCGTCGAGAGAACGACGCCGCTCGTGCTCACGCCGGCCAAGATCAGCGTGTCGATGTCGCGGGCTCGCAACCGCTCGAGGAGATCGGTCGTCGAGAACGCGCCCACGCGGCGCTTGCGCACGACGATATCGCCTTCGCGCGGCGCGATGCGTTCGTCGATTTGCGTTTCGGCTTGGTCGTGCCAGAGCGCGCGGCCGGCCGCCTTGGCCGCGGCAAAACCTTTGTTGGTTTCGGGTACGGCCGCGAGCTCCTCAGGCGTGACCGCAACGCGCACGTAGCCGATGTGGCCGCCGTGTTCGCGGACCGTCTCGATGGCGCGCTTCGCTCGCTCGACGAGCGCGTCGGAATCTTCGATCGTGCCGAGAATGCCGCGCTGGTAATCCATAATCAACAGCGCGGTGCGGTGCGGATCGATCTTCGGTGTAGTTTCAGGCAACGTCGGTTCTCCTTAGCGTTTGGTGTGAGGAAAGCGCGGCGCGCGAGCCGCGCATGAACGAAGCGGCAGCCCCCAGCAGCGAGAGCAGCGTGCCCGCAGCGAAGACGGCGATCAGCCCGCGATGGAATGGCGCGGCGATCAGGTCGGGGAAGAAGCTCGTGCCGGTCAAGGTTGCGCGCTGAATTGCCGAGAGCGAGGCGAGCACGCCGCTGGGGCGCAGCAGCTGCTCCAGCGGATTCATGCCGAGAAAGGCCGCGAAGAGCGACGAGACCGGCGGCAGCGCGGCGACCTGGCGCGCAATCGTCTGCGGAACGCCTTCGTGCACGAGGCCGCCGATCATCGCCGGCGGGAGCGCGTGCGAGAGCACGGCGATCATCAGCGAGAACGAGAGGCCGATCGACAAGAGATTGCCGGCGTTCTGCAGCGTCGAGCGCATTCCCGAGGCGACACCGCGCTGCGGCGCGGGAACGCTGCTCATGACCGCCGCGGTGTTGGGTGCGGCGAACATGCCCGTGCCGACTCCGGTGCCGGCGATGCAGAGCGCGAAGGCCCAGTAAGTAAAGTTGACGGGAAGCAACGCGAGGCCGACGAGGCTCGCGGCGAAGACCAGCAGCCCGGCCGTCGAGAAGCGGCGCGCGCCGAAGCGATCGGAGAGATGGCCCGAGAGCGGCCCCGCGAACATGAAGCCGCCGGAGAACGGCAGCAGAAAGATGCCGGCCCACAGGGGCGTTTGTGCATAGGGAAAGCCATGCAGCGGCAGCCAGATGCCTTGCAGCCATATCACCAGCATGAACTGCAAGCCGCCGCGCGCGATCGACGACGCCAAAACGGCGAAGATGCCGGCGGCGAAGCCGCGGATGCGCAGCAGCTGCAGATCGAGCATCGGTTCGGCGGCGCGCCGTTCGATCGGCACAAAAACGACGAGCAACGCGATGCCGCCGAGCAACGTGAGCAGCGTTGCGGGATTCGTCCAGCCCATCGCGCGCCCGCCGTACGGGTGAATGCCGAAGGTCACGGCGACGAGCAGCGCGCCGAGGCCTAGCGCGAAGGTGACGTTGCCCCACCAATCGATGCGGCCCGCGCGATGATGGCCGATTTCGCGCAGGCTGCGAAAGGCCCAGAGCGTGCCGAAAATGCCGACCGGCACGTTCACCCAGAAGACGGCGCGCCAATCGAAGATGGCCAAGATACCGCCGGCGACCAGGCCGAGAAACTGCCCACCGAGGCCGGCGATCTGATTGATGCCCAGCGCAAAGCCGCGCTGGTTGGAAGGGAACGCATCGGTGAGGATCGCGGCGGAGTTGGCGGTGAGCATCGAGCCGCCCAACGCCTGCAACAGACGCCAGCCGATCAGCCAAAGCGCGCCGCGCTCGCTGGAAAACGGATCGAACGAGAGCAGCACCGAGGCCAGCGTAAAGACCACGAAGCCGAGGTTGTAGATTCGCACGCGCCCCAACATGTCGCCCAGGCGGCCGAGCGTCACGACGAAGACGGCCTGCACGAGCAGATAGCCCATGATCATCCAGAGCAGATAGCCGAACGTGCCCGAGGCGAGCGGATCCAGGTGAATGCCGCGAAAGATCGCGGGCAGCGCGATGATGACGATCGAACCGTCGAGCGCCGACATGAAGATCGCCAGCGTCGTGTTCGAGAGCGCGATCCAGCGGTAGCGATGCGGCACGCTAGAGGGCACCGGCGAGGCGTTCGAGCAACGGTGCGGCGTCGCGCAGCGTCTGCAGTTCCGCAGCGTCGAAGTTTCCGGCCAGCGCTTTGGCGAGCTGGGCTGCGCGGCCGCTGCGCCGCCCGCGCAACGTCGAACGGCCGGCTTCGGTAATCGAGACGACGCTCTGCCGGCCGTCCTGCGGATCGGCGCGGCGGGCAACGAGCGAGCGCGATTCGAGCGCCGCGAACGTCGCGCCGAGCGATTGGGCGCTGATCCGCTCCTCTTTCGCGAGTACGGTGAGCGTGGTTGGAGTGCTCGCCTCCAGGCGAAGCAGCGCGGAGATCTCGGGTACCGAGAGCGCATCGTCACGCGTCTGGCGCAGCCGGCGAACCAATACGGCGAGCGCGAGGTAGAGCGATTCGGCGAGCGCCGTGCGGATACGGGCCATGTACTAAGTTTAGCCTACTAAGGCTAGACTTAGCAACTGCTATGGTCCGCGCGCTCTGGCGATGGAACCGGGTGGGCCGAGCCGAAGCAAGCGTGACGATGAATCCCCGTAACCGGTGGCGCGAGGTTCTGCTGGCGCTTTGCGCACTGACCGGCATCGCGCTGGTCGTGCTGCTGGTCGACGAGGCCGGCCTCGGCGCGCCGCCGTGGTTTGGGTTGTGGGGCGCGCAGTTTGCCGCCTCGGGCACGCCGTACGCGGTAACCGCCGAGGCAATCGATCCGCATGGCGCGGCGGCGAAAGGCGGATTGCAGCGCAACGACGCGATCGATCTGCGCAACGCGTCGCTGCTCGAACGCTTTGCGATCCTCTCGCAGCCGGTTTCAGAACGGCCGATTGCGCTGACGGTCAAGCGCGCTTCGGGTACC
>DATDHW010000024.1:0-100512 GCA_036521375.1 Candidatus Cybelea sp. | reverse complement strand
TGGGTCGTTCCGTCAAACAATTTGCCGATCTACTGCGGCGAGCAGACGAAGACGAAGACGCCGAACTGTCCCTTCTACGCGCATTTGGGCTCGACGATTTCGGCGATGCTCGGCATGGTGAATCTCGACTACAACTTTTCGCAGCGGGCCGACGTCGGCTTTCGAATCTTTACGCTCGGGGACAATCGCGACGAATCGAGCGCGCTCAACGGAATCGCCGGTAATCCGACTTGCGTTTTAAGCGGTCCGGGCCCGGCGTGCGGCTTCTCGGCCGGCCCGAGCTCGCCGAATGTCGTTTCCAATCCGGCCTTCGGCGATCATATCGGTCAAGGAAGCGCGAACTTCGCCCAGAATATTCGCGCGTACGACGGCTACGCGCGTTCGCCGCTCGGATCCGGGACGCTTTTGGCCGATTTCTATGCAACCGACAACAACATCGACTTTCAGGGGGGTGCGATATCACCATACGACGTTTCGCACCTCGACACTCGATACAACGAAGGGCTCTCTTGGGGAAAAAACTTTGACCAAAGCGAATTCGCTTTTGGCGGATACGCGCGGCAAGAATCGCTGACCGGCCTCGGCTTCGCCGAGACGCAATCGCAGAGCATCAACTCATACTTCGTTCGCGGTGCCCAGCAGATCGGCAACGACCTTCGCCTTTCAGGCGGTCTCTACGACGCGGCCTATTCGACGTTCGGCAACACGCTAAACTGGCGCTTAGGCCTTAGCGAGGATCTCGGATCCGCGAGCGTCGCGCGCTTCTCCGTGGGCACGGGTTTCCGCGCGCCGCTGCTCGCTGAGCGCTATTTCTTTCCTCCGGTTCTCGTCAACGGCAAGCTCGAACCCAATCCCGGGGTGGGCCCCGAAGACCAAAACTGCGTCGTTCCCAACGGCAACCCGAACGAAAGGCCGGAACACGCGACCGAATACGAGCTCGGCTTCTCGCATCTTTTCTCGAGCTCCTCAAACCTCGACGTCACGCTCTACCGCTCAAACCTGCGCGATACGATCGAGAACTTTTATCCCGGGGGCGGTGCGGCGAGCTTTTGCAACACGGCTGCGGGCTTTGCCTACGAGATTCCGATCAACATCGGCAATGCGGTTTATGAAGGCGCCGAGGCGCGCTATAAACAGTTTTTCCGCCGGCTCGATCTCACGATGACCCTTTCGTACGGCCTCAACGTCGCCTATCCGTACGCCCTAGGCCCGTGGGTTTCGAACCCGACGTCGGGCGGCACGCTCGTCGACGACCAGCAGTTCTTGGGGGTTCCCCAACAGCAGGGATCGGCGGCTTTCACCTGGGCGCGTAACGGGTGGCACGCATCGACGGCATTGACGTTTGCCGGAACGAACAACACGCTGAGCCAGCCCCCATACACCCTCGTTGACGCGGCGGTGGGGAAGAATTTCGGCCACATCGACTTCACGATCGCCGGCACGAACATCTTCAACGCGGTCTCCGGACCGTTTACGCTCTATGACGCCGGAGTGCCGTACCGCGGCCTCTCCGCTGGGCCGAACAATAGCCAATTCCTCGCCAACTTTCCAACCGATCAGCTCTTCATCCAGCCGGCGTCGATCAAGTTCATCGTTACGGTACACGAGTGACGCGGATGCGGGCCGTACGCCTGCACGAGGTCTCGGGGCCGCTAGGGCTGCGCCTCGACGAGGTGGCGCTGCCTGCGCCGGCGCCGGGCGACGTGCTCGTTCGAATCCGGGCGGCGGCGTTCAATCGCCGCGACGTATTCATAACGCAAGGCCTCTATCCGAAGATCGCGTTACCGGTGACCCTTGGCTCGGATGGAGCCGGCGAGCTCGTCGACACCGGCGAGGAGGTCGTCATCGATCCGATGCTGGCGTGGGGAAACGACCCAGGCGTCTGGGATCCCGCGACGGCCAACATCTTGGGCATGCCTCGTGACGGTACGTTTGCAGGTTACGTAGCCGTACCGAAAGCCAACGTCTACCCCAAGCCTGCGACACTCTCGATGGAAGAGGCCGCCGCGATTCCGCTCGCGGGTCTGACGGCCTACCGCGCCCTCTTCACGCGCGGCGCCTTGACGCGTGGCGAAACCGTGCTGATCCCGGGAGTCGGCGGCGGGGTCCAGACCTTCGTACTGCTCTTCGCCAAGCACGCCGGTGCGCGCACGATCGTTACGTCGAGCAGCGACGCAAAGCTCGAACGAGCGAAGGCACTCGGTGCCGATGTGTGCCTCAACTACACCGATTCCGGCTGGTCGAAGGCGCTTCGCGGCGCCGGCCCGATCGATCTCGTCGTCGACTCGACCGGAGGGGAAACGTTGCGCGCGGCGCTCGAGGGCGTGCGGCCCGGAGGACGCATCGTTATCTACGGGGGCACCAACAGCGAAGCGAGCATCAAGCTCTTCCCGCTCTTTTGGAAGCACCTAACGATCCTCGGTACGTCGATGGGAAGCCCGCAGGATTTCGCGGCCATGCTCGATCTCTTCGCGGCGGGTCTGCGTCCCGTCGTAGACCGTGTCTTTCCACTCGCGGATGCGCCGGCCGCAGCGCAGCACTTGCTCGACGCGAATCAGTTCGGCAAAGTCGTGCTAAACGTCGACGGCTGACGAGCCTTCCGGCGTGCCGTCGCACGTACCGTTGGGCGCCGGATCGTCTCGATAGATCGGTCCCGCGTGCGCGACCGGCATTCCCTCGTCGGGATAGAGTATCACGGAGACCTTCTCGCTTGGCGTTAACTCGCGCTCGCATTTGATCACCGCTCGGGACCGGGATTTCCCGTCGCCGCCGATCCAAAGATCGAACCACAGCTTCTTGCAGCCGTTGCTGCCGCTGCCTTTCTTCGGACCCGATGCGGCGCAGAGGTCTTCGCGAATGAAGTACTGCTTGATGAACGGCACGTAAATCTTGATGCCGTAGGGAATCTGCTCGTCGTTCGCGCGTTCCGTTGCGAAGGTCGTCGGATTGCAGTACGTTCCGTCACCGCCCGCCCGTTTGTGGATGACGCCGTGCGCGATCTTGTTGCCGGGCGGTGAGTTGTCCGGCCAGCCGTAAAAGGTAATCGTCGCCGAGACCGTCTGCGGATCTTGCTTGACGGCGTAGCACGAGGCGTGGTTCGCGGGTGCGGCGCCGGGAGGAAGCAAAGGGCCGGCGGACCGGCCGCAAGAGGCAAGCGCGACGGCGATCGTAAGGAAGAGCCAGCGGCGCGGGCGCATCGGCATGCTGCGTGGTTCGAAGCGCCTCAGGCGCCCCCTTCGGCGAGCCGGTATTCATCGAGCGACTCCAGACGCATTTGCGTGCCCAGCTCGGCCTCGAGAAGCGCGGCCTCCTCGGCGCCGACGATCTCTTCGAGATTCGGATTGAGCATCTCGGACTCTTCGGGACGCAGCGCGCGGCGTACGGGCGTAGACGCGACGCGACCCTCCTCTTCGAGCGCGAGAAGGTGCGCGAGGACCTGCCGCGCCATCGCCGGCCACAGCGCGACCCGCTGCTGCGAGTAGATCGCGCGGACAAGATCCGGAATCGTGCGCGCTCCACCCCCCAGCGCGGCGACGATCTGTTCCTCGCGCATCTTCCGGTGCGCGATGTACTCGGCAATCTTTGCCGGCGCGTCGTGGACGACGGGTCCGTGGCCGCCGTAGATCGTACGCGCGCCGGCAAACTCGTCCGCCAGCCTCGCCAGCGTCTGCATGTAGGGGCGCATGGCGCCGCCCGGGGGAGCGACGACGGTCGATCCTTCGCCGAGGATCGTATCGCCGGTAAAGAGTGCGCGTTCCGGGGTGAGATAGAAGATCGCGTGATCGAAGGTGTGCCCGGGTGCGTCGATCGTACGCAGCCTCAGCGAGTTGATCGAGAGCTCGCCTTCGAGCGGGAGGTCGACGTCGTGGGCGATTCGACACGCAGGATGTGCGTGAACGGCCGCGCCCGTCATCGCGGCGAGTTTCGCGGTGCCGGCCGAGTGATCGGGGTGACCGTGCGTCAGGACGATGTGGCGAATCGTCGCGTTGCGCGCGGCGGCGGCTTCGAGCAGGGCGTCGACGTGCCGCTGCAGCGGCGGCCCCGGATCGATGACCAGCGCCGTGTTCTCTCCGCAGTCGAGCAGATACGAGTTGGTGCCCGAGAGCGTCATCGGCGACGGATTTGGAGCACGAACGAGCGTTACCATGCGTTTTCGAGCACCTGCGGAATCGCAAACTCGTCGTCGTCGTCCTTCGGCATGATCGTCAAAACCGGTTTGCTGCGCGCGTAGCGCTGCGCTTGCCCAAGGGAATCGAAGAGGGCGAGGCGTTCGAGGTGCTTGATGGTCGGATAGACGAGGTGCATCTCTGCGTTGCGGTAGCGTTCGAGAGCAAGGCTCGGGGGGATCCAAATGCCGTCGTGGGTTTCGTAAGCGTCGGCTTGCGCAGCCTGGTTCGGCGGCGCGAGCGCAAAGAAGAAGTGCGTGTTATATCGGCGCGGTTCGCTGCGTGGCGTAATCCAGTGCGAGAAGAGCGTGAGGGTCCGCGTGTCGGCAAACCAATCGCGGCGGCGCAGATACTCCGAAAACGCGAGTTCACCCGATCGCAGCGCAACCCGATCGTCTGCAGCCGCTTCCAAATCGGCGGCCGTCACGCCGACGGCGTGCTGCGCGGCGTCGCAGGCGAGGAGTACGCCCGCTTCTTCAAAGAGCTCGCGCACCGCGGCGACGAGCAGCGCGCGGCCGGCGTCGGCGTCGACGGCCGGCTCGCTGGTCGACAGTGCCGGAGGAACGGTTGCGCGAAACTCTTCGCTGACGCGCTCGGCCGTTAGCCCCACGGCCCTCTCTCGCATGGCGGCCGAAGAGTCTTGCGCTTCGATCGTACCGCCTGGAAAGACGAACGCGTCGGGAGCGAACGCGCTGCGAGCGCTGCGTCGCGTTAGGTAGACCTCGAACGGCGCACGGGCGAGGATCACCGTAGCCGCCAAACGCACATCGTTCACGGGAGAGTAGCGTCCTGTCACCGCGTGGCGAAAACCTCTCGATGCGAGTTGCACTGGGAAGCGATACGGCCGGCGAGCTGCCTGAGGCGATCGATCGTTGGCTGCGCGAGCGAGCGCACAGCGTTCGCCGCTACGGGGCGCTGGCGCCGGGCGGAGACGACGCGTGGCCATCGGTGGGACGCAGCGTCGCCGAGGCGGTCGCCGCCGGCGAGGCCGATTTTGGGATCCTCTGCTGCTGGACCGGCACCGGCGTGAGTATTGCCGCCAACAAGGTCGCCGGGGTCCGAGCGGCGCTGTGTGCCGACGCCCAGACCGCCGAAGGGGCGCGCGAATGGAACGACGCCAATGTCCTGTGCTTGAGCATCCGCGCCACGCCGGCAGCGCTCGCCGGCGAGTTGCTGACCGCATGGCTTGCCGGCTGCCCCACCCAAGACCCGGCCTACCGCGCAATGATCGACGCCCTCCGCAACCAATAGGCCCAATGATTTAAGGGCCGGAGGAAAAGCAGAGGGGTGGCGCGCTCGCGCCACCCCCTCATTTTCTGCCGTTTGCCGGAAAGTAGAAACTAACGCTACGCTTCCGGCACCGCTTCTCGGGCGGTTTCGGCGACCGTTCTCGCCGTCCTGACCAGAGACGCCGATTTTACCAAAATCACATCCCTTTACTCAATACGTCTGGAACGAAAATCCAGGCAGAGAGAGCAAGCAGTGCCCAATTCACCACGTGGGAGGTCCAACAATACGGGCAGCTTCGACGGGTCACGAAGAGCAGGGAGTAGCCCAGCACGACCGATGTGGCGGCTGCGAAGAAGGCCGCGGCGAGCAGCAGAATCGTCGCTGGAGGTCCGACGAACCACACGGCAATCGCCAGAGCAGGGTAATAAAGCGCGCCGAGCAGGGAATTAGGTATGCCAAAAAGGTGTGCCCGGGGCGTTTTAACGACGCTCGGTCCGAGAAGCTCGCCGCGCGCCGCACGCCGGCTCTTGTGAAGCATGAAAAGCGAGGCGTAGAGCCCAACTCCGCAGAGAACCGTGATAATTCCGCGTACGATCATCGCTTGACCCGCCTTCTTCGGCGCTGCGCCGCGGTCGCGCTGCTGGCAGCTTCCTTCGCCTTGGCGTTCTTCGTGATCCGCTATCAACCGCACGTCGAGCACATGATTCGGGTAATCGGGCCTTTTGCGTATCCCCTCGCGATCGTAATTTTTGCCGTCGTGGCGTCTGCTCCGTTTTCGGTGACCGACGCACTGGCAATCATGAATGGAGCGATCTTTGGCCCGGTGAAGGGGACCCTCATCGATGCAGTTGGCCTCTTCTGCGCGGCGCTGCTCGGCTATTGGATCAACCTGCACGCGACGAAACTCTTCGATCTGCAACAATCGCTCGAACGGCTGCCGCCGTGGGTCAAACGGTTTCCGATCGGCTCTCCCGCCTTTTTGCTGGCCGTGCGCGTCATCCCGGGTTTTGGAGGAACCGTCGCAACGACGACGGCAGCCACCTTTCGCGTGCCGATCTGGACTCACGTGTGGACGATGTGCGCCATTGCCGTGCCGATCTGCTCGCTGTTGACGATTTTCGGCGATCGGCTGACGGTCGCGCTGCACGGCTACGAATGGCGCGCCCGCCACTACGCGCGTACGTACTGTATCACGCATCGCTGCCCGCACTTTCACTTCCGCCGTCGCGCGGAGCCTTCGCCTTCGCCATGACGCCCGCCATCGTCGCCGATTCACCCGCCCTCGCGCGCCTCTGCGCGCAGGTTCGCGACGCGGCGCGCGTTGCGTTGGATACCGAGTTCCACGCCGAGCGCACGTACTCGCCGCGGCTGATGGTCGTTCAACTCGCCTTTGACGAAGGTGCGGCGATCGTCGACGCACTGGCCTTACCCGACCTTCGGGAGCTGGTGCTGGCGCTGACGCAGACCACGGTCGTCGGTCACGCGCTCTCCGCCGATCTGAAGATCTTCGCCGATCGTTACGACCTCGTGCCGTCCAGGGTCTTCGATACGCAAGTCGCGGCGGCGTTCCTCGGCTACGGTATGCAGGTCTCGCTCGCCGACCTCGTGCGCAGCGTCCGCGCCGTAGGTTTGGCAAAATCGCAGACGGTCAGCGATTGGTCGGCAAGGCCGTTTTCCGAGCGGCAGATCGAGTACCTCGTCGGCGACGTCGTGCATTTGCTGCCCGTGTGGGACTCGCTGCAGCCGCGACTCGAGGAAAAAGGGCGCTACGAGTGGGTCTATGAGGAATGCGCCGAGCTGGGCGATATCGAGCGGTATCGAATGGACGAACGGCGCGCATATCTACGCATCCCAGGTGCGATGCGGATGAGCCGTCGCGAGCTGGGCATTCTCAGCCAGCTCGTAAGGCTGCGCGACGATGTCGCACGCGATCGCGACCTTCCCGTGAGATACATACTTCCCGACGACGTCGTCGCCGGATTAGCGACGACCAAACCGGCACGCGCCGATGATTTCGCGCAGCTGCGCCGGTTCGACGGCGGAATGAAGCGCCAGCTTGGCCCCGCAATACTCGAAGCGGTTGCGCGCGGCCAGGCGGTACCCGAAGACGACTTGCCGCAGCGTCCCGTTCGGCCGGCAACGCCCGCGCGCGATGCGCTGGTCTCGTTGCTCGGGGCCGCGATCTCCGAGATCGCTCGCGAAGCGGAGCTGCCGTCGAGCCTGCTGGTGCCGCGGGCTGCGCTCGAACGGATCGCGCGCGAGATCCCGCGCGATCGGGCGAGCTTCGAGCGCGGCCTGGCGCTGCAGCCCTGGCGGCTGGCGCTCGTCGGGGATCTCCTCTGGCGCCTGTTGTGCGGTCGCGCCTCGTTACGGATCGAAGGCTACGCGAACGGCGATCCCAAAGTACGGCTGCTCGATGAACAACCACCCGAATAGCTTCAACGCGCTCGACACGCTTCGCGCGGGCGATCGCTCCTATGCGTACTTTCGCCTGGCGGCGCTCGAGGAGAGCGGCCTCACGAAACTCTCGCGGCTCCCCTTTTCGCTCAAAATTTTGCTCGAGAACCTACTGCGATGCGAGGACGGCATCGGCGTAAGCAAAGAGGATATCGAAGCCTTGGCGCGTTACGACGGCGCCCCCGGGAAGGAACGGGAGATTGCCTTCTCGCCCGCGCGCGTTCTGCTGCAGGATTTTACCGGCGTACCCTGCGTCGTCGACCTTGCGGCGATGCGCGACGCGATGGCGGAGATGCGCGGCGATCCTGCCAAGATCAATCCGCTGCAGCCCGTCGAGCTCGTTATCGATCACTCCGTGCAAGTGGACTATTTCGGCTCGAACGGTTCGCTGGAAAAGAACACCGATCTCGAGTTCGAGCGCAATCGCGAGCGCTACGCCTTCCTGAAGTGGGGACAATCTGCGCTGAGCGGCCTTCGCGTGGTCCCGCCGGGAACCGGAATCGTGCATCAGGTCAATATCGAGTATCTTGCGCGCGTCGTCTTCGGCGCCTCCGGCGAGACGAGCGCCGCGCTCGCCTATCCGGATACCGCCGTCGGGACCGATTCGCACACGACGATGGTCAATGGTCTGGGCGTCCTTGCATGGGGCGTCGGGGGGATCGAAGCTGAAGCGGCGATGCTCGGCCAGCCCGTGACGATGCTGATCCCGCAAGTCGTCGGCTTTCGCCTGGAGGGCGCGCTGCGAGAAGGCGTGACCGCTACGGATTTGGTGCTGACCGTCGCCGAGATGCTGCGGCGCAAGGGCGTTGTTGGAAAGTTCGTCGAGTTCTACGGCAGCGGGCTCTCGGCATTGCCGGTCGTAGACCGCACGACGATCAGCAATATGTCGCCGGAGTTCGGTTCGACGGTTGCGATCTTTCCGATCGACGAACGTACGCTGGAGTACTTGCGTCTCACCGGCCGCTCGCAGGCGCAAATCGATCTCGTGGAAGCCTACGCTGCGGCGCAAGGTCTCTTCCGCACCGATGCGACGCCGGATCCCGAGTTTACCGATACGCTTTCGCTCGACCTCGGTACCGTCGAACCGAGCCTTGCGGGGCCGAGCCGGCCGCAAGATCGCGTCCCGTTACGCGACGTCAAGCGCAGCTTCCAAGAAGCCGCCAAAGAATGGATCGCCTCGCGCGAGCGCAACGGTGCGATCGCGCGCTTCGAAGATGAAGGCGGAGGCGGAACGGCGACGATCGCGCAGACCGCAATGGATATTTATGACGGCGCCGTCGTGATTGCCGCGATCACCAGCTGCACGAATACATCGAATCCGTCGGTTCTCATCGGAGCAGGCCTGCTGGCGCGAAACGCCGTCGAGCGTGGCCTCTCGGTGCAGCCCTGGGTGAAAACTTCGCTGGCGCCGGGCTCAAAGGTGGTCACCGACTATCTCAACAAAGCCGGGCTGCGCGAGTACCTCGACCGGCTTGGCTTCAACCTCGTCGGCTACGGCTGTACGACGTGCATCGGGAACTCGGGGCCGCTGCCGACCGATGTCGCGGAGGCCGTTGCCGATCGCGACTTGATCGTAGCGGCGGTGCTTTCGGGCAATCGAAACTTCGAGGGACGCATCCACGCGCAGGTGCGGGCGAACTACTTAGCCTCGCCGCCGCTGGTCGTTGCTTACGCGCTCGCCGGCCGCATAGATCTCGACCTGACGAGCGAGCCGCTCGGCATCGGGCGCGACGGACGCCCCGTCTATCTTGCAGAGATCTGGCCGAGCGACGACGAGATTTCGGCGACGATGGCTAGGGCGATCGGCGAAGAGATGTTTTCGGCCGAGTACGCGCACGTTTTCGACGGCGACGAGAACTGGCGGGACCTGCGTGTCGACGGCAGCGAGCGTTACGAATGGGATCCCAGATCGGAGTATATCAAGAAGCCGCCGTACTTCGAGGGAATGCCCGAGCGGCCGGCCCCGTTGGAAGATATCCGCGGCGCGCGCGCGATCGCCGTGCTCGGCGATTCGGTCACGACCGATCACATTTCGCCGGCCGGCAGCATATCCAAGATCAGCCCCGCCGCGAAGTATCTTTTGGAACGTGGGGTCGAAGCGGCGGATTTCAATTCCTATGGCGCGCGGCGCGGCAACCACGAAGTCATGGTGCGCGGAACTTTTGCCAACGTACGCCTGCGCAACGCGCTCGCCGACGGGGTCGAAGGCGGCGTCACCCGATATCTGCCGTCGGGCGAGCGAATGTCAATCTTCGACGCAGCGATGCGCTACCGGGCCGACGGCACGCCGTTGATCGTCTTAGCCGGAAAAGAATACGGTTCTGGTTCGTCGCGCGACTGGGCCGCTAAGGGCCCGTACCTGCTCGGAATCAAAGCGGTAATCGCCGAGTCGTTCGAACGAATTCACCGCAGCAACCTGATCGGGATGGGCGTCCTGCCGCTCGAATACGTCGATGAAGCCGATCGCTCGACCTTTGGTCTGCGCGGTGAAGAAATTTTCGAGATCGACGGCATCGCCGGCGGCGTCGAACCGCAGATGCGCGCGCACGTCAAGGCGACCGATCCCAAGAGCGGCAAGTCGATCGAGTTTGGCGTTCGAGTTCGCATCGACACGCCCAACGAGGCCGAGTATTACCGGCACGGGGGGATCCTTCAGTACGTGCTGCGCCAGCTGCGAAATAAGTCTTAACGAGGAGCGCGCACGTGCAGCCAACGTCAATCGCCGGCATCGCGATGTACTCTCGCTGGCAACCCGATCGCAACATGACTTTCAATTCTTATTTTGTCGAGGGTGGCCCGGAGAATCTGCTGGTCGATCCGCTTGTGGCCGATGAGCCGGACATCGATGGAATGCTTGCTGCCGGCGGAGTCGGCTGGATCGTCGTTACCAACCGCGACCACGAGCGCGCGTCGAGCGAGTTGGCGGCGCGTTTCGGCGCGCGGATCGCTGCCGGCGCTGCGGACGCGAACGAACTCTCTCGTCCGCCCGACCGCATCCTGCGCGACGGTGACGAAATCGGCCCGGCGCGGGTGATCGCGCTCGAAGGCCTCAAAACGGCGGGCGAGTTTGCCTTGCACCTCCCCGCGACGCGCACCGTTATCGCGGGAGACGCACTATGGGGCGACCCGGTGGGTTCGCTTCGAATGATGCCCGACGATAGACTCATCGATCCGATTCGAGCGGCGCGTTCGCTCTGCCGGCTGCGCGAGGTCTACCCGCTCAATCTCTTGGTCGGCGACGGCGCGCCGATTTTTGGGCACGCGTACGAAGCGATCAACGCCTGCTTGGAGCGGCGCAGCGAGGCCGAGGTGAATCGCGTCAACCTCGACGAGCTGCGATTGCGATCCGAGACGGGCCCGGCAAACTATACGGTCGAGCTGGCCGAAATCGGCTTTCGCCTCGGGGCGGAGAGGCTCGGCTACTGGACGACGCGCATCGGGCCGGGCGGCGTCTTCTGCCCGACGCACTGGCACACGGCAGAAGAGGAGCTCTTTATCGTCTGGGAGGGTACGCCGACGATCGAGTCGCCGCACGGATCGATGCGTCTGCGGGCTGGAGATTTCGTCGCGTTTCCGACGCGCGAGTTCGGTGCGCACAAACTCGTCAACCGCAGCGACGCTCCCGCGACCGTTATCTTGATCTCCAACGTCTCTCCGAACGACGTTTGTTTCTATCCTGACTCGAAGAAGTTGCTCGTCGAAACGACCGACACGCTGGTGCGTTCGGAGCCGCAGCTCGACTACTACGACGGCGAGGTGTAGGCGGCGGCCCTAGAGATCCACGCGCCCCAGTCGATTCTTTCCGGTTTCGACGAACCACATGTTGCCGTCGGGCCCCCGCACGATGCCGGTCGGGCCCGACTTGCTGGTCGGGACGGGGTATTCGGTGATTTTACCGCTCGTCGTGATGCGCCCGATACGCGCGTCCGTTGAGCGACTCGAATACGTGCCCTGCGATTCGGTAAACCAGAGCGCCCCATCGGGGCCGGCGGCGATGCCGTTGGGGTTCTCGGCCGGCGTAATGCCACGCGAATACTCGCTCACCTTTCCTTTGATCGTAATGCGCCCGATCCGGCCGCCTTGCAGTTCGGTAAACCATAACGCGCCGTCCGGCCCGGTAACGATTGAATAGGGCTCGGACCCGGCAGTAATGCCTGCCGAGAACTCGGTGATTTTTCCTTTTACGGTAATGCGCCCGATTCGATCTCCGGTCGATTCCGCGAACCAAAGAGCGCCGTCGGGGCCTAGCGTGATACCTTGGATCGTAACGCCTTGCGAAAGGCCCTGCTTATAGATCGAAATATGGCCGGAAAGGTCGATGCGTCCGATCGCCCCATAAAAACCGTCGTCGGCGAACCACAGGGCGCGGTCGGGGCCTGCAGCGATGCCTTGAGGCTCGCCGAGATCGTACGGCACGAGCGAGTAGGTCGTTATTTGCCCACCAACGCTGACCCGAAGAATTTGACCGTCGCCCCAGTCGGTCAGCCAGAGCGCGCCGTCCGGCCCTTCGGCGATTCCTTCGAAGGCCGGGCTCGCGCCGTTCTCATAGTGAATGGTTTTCGTCCGCTTACCGGATGGCGATATCCGGACGAGCGCGCTCTCGCCCGAATCCTGCGAGATGTCGTCGGCGACCCAAAGAGCATAGCCGCGGACCGCAAGCGCAGTTGGAAAGTAGCCGGGGCTGTAACCGCGCGGCAGATCGGTGAACTCGTCAATCGAGATACGTTTGGCCGAAGGCCGAGACGTCGCGGCGCTCTTCGTAGACGTTTCTGAGAGACTGGGGATCGTGGCCGGTGCTACCGGACGCGAACATGCCGCCGGCGCGAGCGTCAGCGCGGCAGTCGCGATGAGGGCGGCGGCGCGAAACGCATGCGCACTCATTCGATTATCGAATCCGCAGGCGGCCGACTTCGTCCGTGTTGCTCTCGACGAACCAAAGATCGCCCTTGATGCCCTTGGTGATTCCGAGCGGACCCGAAGCCGGATCGATCTTTGAATATTCCGTGATCGAGCCTTTCATCGTAATGCGTCCGATCTTCGAATTCTGCACCGAGTACGAGTCGTGGTTCTCGTATTCGGTGAACCACATTGCACCGTCGGGGCCGGCGGTAAGGTCTTCCGGGCTTTCGCCTTGCGTGATGCCGCTCGAGTATTCCGTAATCTTCCCAGCCGTTGTGATTCTCCCAATCCGGCGGCCGCCGGTCTCGGTAAACCAGAGCGCTCCATCGGGGCCCGATGCAATGGAGTACGGTTTGCCGCCGGGCGAAATGCCCCTAGAGTACTCGGTGATCTTTCCCGCCGTCGTAATGCGGCCGATCTTTCCCTCGTAGTCGGTGAACCAGAGCGCCCCATCGGAGCCTGAGGCGATGTCGAATAACTCCCCGGCCACGGTGTATGGCGTCATCGCACCCTTGGTCGTCATTCGCACAACTTCCGATCCGCTTCCAATCGTTTCGGTAAACCAAAGCGCCTTGTCGGGGCCGGTCACAATGCCGGTCGGAGTACCGAACCCGCCGACCGGAAATCGCGTATAGTTTCCTTCGACTGTCAGCCGGAGAATCTCAAAGTTGTACGCGTCGGTAAGCCATAGCGCGCCGTCTGGGCCCGTTGTGATGGCGCCCAACGACGAACCTTCACTGGTGACGCCACTGTAAAAATACGTGTTGGTCCGCTTTCCAGAGGTCGAGATGCGGACGACGGCGCTTGCGCCCGAGTCCTGATCGATGTCGTCGGTTACCCAAATCGCGCCGTCTGGGCCGACCGTAATGCCGAACGGAAAGTAGGAAACGCTGCTGCTTCCGACGGGCAGGTCGGCAAACTCTCGTATATGTACGGGCTCGCGGACGACCTGCGGGGCGTGCAAGTTCCGGCTCTCACCGATCGCGGGTACCGTGCTTGGCGAAGGGGAGCACGAAGAAACGGCCACGAGCGAAGCAATTGCAAAAACGCCAGAGAGTGAAACTACGTCTAGACGCTTCATCCCGATAATCCCCTCAAAATGGCGCGGGGCGAAGAGGAAGACCGGCGCGCTTGCACCGTCGACCGACCTTGAAGTGGATGGCCTCATTCTGAGCTCCTTCACCCCGAAAAGATGATTATTATTACCATAAAATCAAGTTTTAAAATTGAATTTAGTTACTTTTTTTGCAGATTAGTAACTTTAGTCAATTAGTCGGGTGTCCCGAGGAATTGATCGGCGGCCGAATAGTTGACACTCCCTGTCATGTTTTCGTAGTTTGATTGAACCGTGAAGGCGGACCGGCTCATCGCGCTCCTCCTCTTGCTGCAGTCGCGGCGGCAGTGCAGCGCGCGGCTTTTGGCCGAGCAGTTGGAGGTCTCCGAACGGACGATATACCGCGACGTTGACGCGCTCTGCTCCGCGGGGGTGCCGCTCTATGCGCAGCGCGGCCCCACCGGCGGTATCGCGCTGGCGGACGGATATCGCCGCGCACTGACGCATTTCGGAGAGGACGAAGTCCGGGCACTCTTCGTTTCGGGTGCGAGCGCGCTCGCCGACCTTGGACTTGAGCGCGGCCTCGTTCGCGCGCTCGAGAAGTTACGCGGCGGCCTCGCCGACGTTCATCAAAGAGCCGCCGACAAGTCTCGTTCGCGTATTCATCTCGATCAACGGCGTTGGAATCAGCCCGAGCCGCCCTTCGAACTCTTGACCACGCTGCGCCGCGCGGTGTGGGACGATCGCCGTCTGTGCATCCAATACGAGGACCGCAACCGAAAAACGTCGATGCGAGTCGTCGACCCTTTCGGGCTGGTTTCGAAAACCGGGGTTTGGTACCTCATCGCGCGGTCCCAAGGGGAGATGCGAAGCTTTCGCGTCGAGCGGATCCGCAGTGCGCGTGAGCTGGCGGAGCGTTTCGAGCGTCCGGCCGACTTCGATCTCGAACGCTACTGGGGCGAATCTTCGACGCGCTTTGCGCAAGCCTCTCGCAGCGCCGACTGCGTGGTGACGCTTCGAGTGGCACACGACGGCTTGGACCGCGTCACGTATTATTGGCCGGCGGAGACCCTATCGGAGGACAACGGTGAATCGCTCGTGCGTGTGACCTTCCCAGGGACTGAGGTTGCGATCGCTGCGGTGCTTGCGTGGTCCGGTATCGCTATCTTGGTCGAGCCCGCTGCGCTGTGCGAGGCAATCGTGCAGCGAGCTCGACACGCACTGCAGCTTTATGACTTGCGTTGATGGATGATGATGCCGTTGCCTTCGGGATCTTCACCGAACGCCATGAAGCAAACCGGCGACTCCACGACGTCGCTGAGCTGGAGTCCTCGGGTGCGATAATGCTCCACAGCGGCCTTGGCATCGTCGACGGCAAACATGATCGCGCCGCCTTTCTCTCCCCCTTCGGGTTTCCAGACTCCGAACGTCGATCCGTCCGCGAGCGTAAACTCCGCGCCCCGGCCCTCGTCGTCGATCTCCGTCGGCTGCATGCCGAGCACGTCGCGGTAGAATGCGATCTCTGCCTGCGGATCCTTCACGAGGTACGCGGCGATGTCGATCCCCTTGATCATTTCGATACTCCTCGATTCGTCAGTTTTTGTTGCTGGCAGCAGCATACCTGACATATATGACACCTCTTGTCAGCTTTTAAAGCATGACCCGTCGGAAGTCCGCGAGGAGTTCGGCGACGTAGACGAGGAAGCGCGCGGCTCCAGCCCCGTCGACGACGCGGTGGTCGTAGCTGACACTGATCGGAAGCATCAGGCGCGGAACGAACTTCTTGCCGTCCCAGACCGGCTTGGTTTCCGTCTTCGTCGCGCCGAGGATCGCGACTTCGGGGGCGTTGACGATCTGTGTGAAAGCCGTCCCGCCGATTCCGCCGATCGAGGAGATCGTGAAGCTTCCGCCTTGCATCTGCGCGAGCGACAGCTTTCCCTCGCGCGCCTTTCCGGCGAGTTCTTGGCACTCCCGTGCGATCTCGATCAAACCCTTCATGTCGGCGTTTCTAATGACCGGAACCACGAGACCGCCGGGCGTGTCCGCGGCGAATCCGATGTTGTAGTAGCGCTTGAGGATCAGCTCGTCGCCGTCCAGCGATGCGTTGAACTCCGGGAAACGCTGCAGCCCTGCGACCGACGCTTTGATTAGAAACGCGAGCATCGTCAGTTTTGGACCGCCTGATTTGGTCTGCTCGGCGTTGACCTCGTTGCGCAGCGCCTCGATCGAAGTGACGTCGGCTTCGTCGTAGTTGGTGATGTGGGGAATCCCAACCCAGTTGCGATGCAGGTTCGGGCCCGAGAGCTTCTTGATACGCGAGAGCGGCTTTCGTTCGATCTCGCCGTATTGGGCAAAATCGAGCTTGGGCCAGGGAGGCAACCCCGCGAACGCCGACGGTTGTGCACTGCCTTTCTCGAGTGCTGCTTTGACGAATCCTTGAACGTCTTCGCGGGTGACCCGCCCGTGCGGGCCGCTCCCGCGAAGATTTCGCAGATTCACGCCGAGTTCGCGAGCAAACCGGCGAATCGAAGGCCCGGCGTGCACCATGCCGTTGCCGTTGGGCTGCGCAGGCGCGGCAGCGTGCGGAGCCGGCGCGGCGGACGCCGTTGCTGCCGGCGCCGGTTGTGCCACCGGCGCCGGTTGTGCCACCGGCGCCAGCGCCGCGGGCGTCGCGGAGGCGCGCTCTTGCGCGGCGATCGTCAGAATCGGCATTCCCTCGGAGACGCGGTCGCCAACCTTCACCTTGACGTCGGTTACGACACCGTCGGCCTCGGCGGGCACCTCCATCGATGCTTTTTCGCTCTCGAGCGTGATCAGCGAGTCGTTCTTCTTGACGCGATCGCCGGGCTTTACCAGAACCTCGATAACCGGCACGTCTTTGAAATCACCGATGTCGGGGACGCGCACTTCAACCGCTTGTTCGCGCTCGGCAGCATTCGCTTTGGGCGGTTCCGCGGCGCGTTCTTCCGAGCTGAGAAGGGCGATGGGCGCGCCCTCCGAGACTCGGTCGCCGACCTTCACTTTAACGTCTTGCACGATGCCATCGGCCTCGGCCGGTACCTCCATCGACGCCTTTTCGCTTTCGAGTGTGATCAGCGAGTCGTTCTTCTTGACGCGGTCGCCCGGTTTGACCAGGACCTCGATAACCGGGACGTCTTTGAAATCGCCGATGTCCGGAACGCGCACTTCGATCGTACTGCTCATGCCGAGGCCGTCTTTCTACACATCGATTGGATTAGGCTTATTCGGGTCGATCTCGTATTTCTTGATGGCCTTCTCGATCGTCGCCGGAGAGAGCGTCCCTTCGTCGGCGAGCGCTCGCAGCGCGGCAATCGCTACGAAGTGCCGGTCTACTTCGAAGAAGGAGCGTAGCCTTCGCCGGAAATCGCTGCGGCCGTAACCGTCGGTGCCCAGCGCCGCGTAGCGCCTCGGCTGTACCGGCCCCGATGAAGCAACGAACGGATGAATCTGTTCTGCGAACGTGCGGATGTAGTCGGTCGCGGCAATTCCCGGTCCACCACGATCCCGCAGGCACTCCTCGACGAAGGAGAGCCGGGGCTTCTCTTGCGGATGCAGCATATTCCAGCGGCGGGCGGCGACGCCGTCGCGCTGGAGCGCGTTGAAGCTCGTCACTGCCCAAACGTCGCTGCGCACGTTCCAATCGCCCGCGAGCAGTTCCGATGCCGCAAGTACCTCGCGCAGGATCGCACCCGAGCCGAAAAGCTGCACGCGAGGTGCCTTACGATCGGGTTTGCCGGCGTCTCGCAGCAAGTACATCCCGCGTAAAATGCCGTCACGCGCATCGGGCGGCATAGCCGGGTGCTGGTAGTTTTCGTTGAGCAGCGTGATGTAGTAATAAACGTCTTCTTGTTCGACGAGCATGCGTCGGAGGCCATCTTGGATGATGACCGCGACTTCGTAGGCGTAGGTGGGGTCGTAGCTGCGGCAGTTCGGTACGAACGAGGCTGCGACTTGGCTGCTGCCGTCCTCGTGCTGCAGGCCCTCGCCGTTGAGCGTCGTTCGGCCGGAAGTTGCGCCGAGCAGAAATCCGCGCGTGCGGCTATCGCCCGCCGCCCACGTCAAATCGCCCACGCGTTGAAATCCAAACATCGAATAGAAGATGTAAAACGGAATCATTGGCAGGTTGTGATTGGAGTACGAAGTGCCGGCCGCGATCCAGGAAGAAAGCGCTCCGGCTTCATTGATGCCTTCCTGCAAAATCTGTCCGAGCTTGTCTTCGCGGTACCACATGAGCTGCTCGGCGTCCTGAGGGTGGTAGAGCTGGCCGACCGACGAATAGATTCCAAGCTGCCGGAACATCCCTTCCATACCGAAGGTACGCGATTCGTCGGCGACGATCGGAACGACGCGCGGACCGATCTCTCGATCGCGGGCGATCGTATTGAGCACGCGAACGAACGCCATCGTCGTAGAAATGCTGCGATCGCCGGTGCCCTGCAGCTGCGCGTCGAACGCCGAAAGCTCGGGCACGGTTAGTGAAACCGACCGGCGGCGACGCTTCGGTACGCTTCCCAAGGCAGCCGTTCGTTCGCGCAGGTAGCGCATCTCCGCCGAGTCCTCGGGGGGCTTGTAGAACGGAACCTTCTCGCCGGCGATGGCTTCGTCTGAAATCGGCAGGTCGAAGCGGTCGCGGAAGGTGTGCATCGCTTCGATCTCCATCTTTTTGGCTTGGTGCGCGATGTTTTGCGCTTCGCCCGCCTCGCCCATACCGTAGCCTTTGATCGTCTTTGCCAACACGACCGTCGGCGCGCCGCGGTGTTCGCAGGCAGCCTTATAGGCGGCGTAGACCTTTATCGAATCGTGGCCGCCGCGCTGCAGCGCCCAGATCTCGTCGTCGCTCCACCCCTCGACCATCGCTGCGGTCTCCGGATAACGGCCGAAAAATTCGTCGCGAACGTACTTGCCGTTGCGCGATTTGAACGTCTGATAGTCGCCGTCGACGCATTCCGTCATTAGCTGCACGAGCCGGCCGTTAGCATCGGCACGCAAAAGCTGATCCCAGCGGCTTCCCCAAATGACCTTGATGACGTTCCATCCGGCGCCCTTGAAAACGCCCTCGAGCTCCTGAATGATCTTTCCGTTGCCGCGCACCGGGCCGTCGAGCCGCTGCAGGTTGGCGTTGACGACCCAGATGAGATCGTCGAGCTTCTCGCGCCCGGCAAGCGAGATCGCCCCGAGCGACTCGGGTTCGTCCATCTCGCCGTCGCCCACGAAGGCCCACACCTTGCGGCCGCTGGTGTCGCGCAGCCCGCGATCGTGCAGATATCGCATGAAGCGCGCCTGGTAGATCGACATGATCGGGCCCAAGCCCATCGATACCGTCGGAAACTGCCAGAAGTCCGGCATGAGCCACGGGTGCGGATACGAAGAAAGGCCCTCTCCGCTTACCTCTTGGCGGAAGTGTTCGAGTTGCGTTTCGGTGATGCGCCCTTCGAGAAATGCTCGCGCGTAGACGCCCGGTGAGGAGTGCCCCTGAAAGAAAACGAGGTCGCCGCCGGCGTCGTCGCTCGCCGCGCGGAAGAAGTGGTTGAAGCCGACGTCGTAGAGCGTCGCCGCCGACGCGAAGCTCGCAACGTGGCCGCCGAGCTCGGAGCTGACCTTGTTCGCGCGCACGACCGTGGCGAGCGCGTTCCAGCGAACGATGTGCCGCAGACGCGCCTCGAGCTCGCGATCGCCGGGCATCGCCGGCTGCTTGTCGACGGGAATCGTGTTCACGTAAGGGGTCGTAAGGCCGAGCGATACGTGGGCGCCCCCACGCTGTGCTTCGTCGACGATTGCCGCGATCAGCTGCCGCGCGCGGTCCTGTCCCTCGACGGCGAGCACGCCGCGCATCGCTTCGAGCCATTCACGGGTTTCCTGCGGATCGGGATCTACGCCGAACGTCGTCATCGTTGCGCTCCATTCCCCGCCGCAGGCCAATCCCTTTCGGCCTCGGGCGCTGCCCGCCGAGTGCTCGCCGCGCTCTTCTCAGCCGCTGCACAAAATCCGCGCTCCGCGCATGAGGCTGCCGCCAAGCGGATAAACTAAGAAGCAGCGGGAGCTGCATTGGCTGAGAGGGCGGACGAGCTCCGCCGACCGCAAGCGACCTGATCCGGGTAATGCCGGCGTAGGGAGGAAATAATGAAGGTTTACGTTAGCGGGGACGACCCGTCGATTCGAGTTCCCCGGCGCGCGATCGCGCTGACCGACGGCACCGTGCACACGGTGTACGATACTAGTGGGGCGTACACGGATCCGCAAAGCGAGATCGATATTCGGCTCGGCTTAGCGACTCTACGAGAGCCATGGATCGCCGCTCGCGGCGACACCGTCGAACTCGAGCGGCCCTCCTCGCTCTACCGTCGCGGCCGCGACGCGATGCCGGAGCTCGACGAGCTGCGGTTCCCGGCTCCACGTCGCCCGAAGCGAGCCAAGCCCGGGGGTAACGTCACGCAGATGCACTACGCGAGGCGAGGGGAGATTACACCCGAGATGGAGTTCGTCGCGCTGCGGGAAACCCTCGAGCCGGATTTCGTCCGCGGCGAAATCGCTCGCGGGCGAGCGATCCTTCCCTCCAACGTCAATCACCCCGAGAGCGAGCCGATGATCATCGGCCGCAACTTTCTCGTGAAGATCAACGCGAATATCGGCAACTCCGCGGTGAGCTCGTCGATCGACGAGGAGGTTGAGAAGATGACCTGGGCCACGCGTTGGGGCGCCGACACCGTGATGGACCTCTCGACGGGCAAAAACATTCACGAGACGCGCGAGTGGATTCTGCGCAACTCGCCGGTGCCGATCGGCACCGTACCGATCTATCAGGCGCTCGAAAAAGTGGGCGGCAAAGCCGAGGAGCTGACGTGGGAGCTCTTTCGAGACACCCTGGTAGAGCAGGCCGAGCAAGGCGTCGACTATTTCACGATTCACGCCGGCGTGCTGCTGCGTTACGTTCCGCTCACCGCCAACCGAATCACGGGCATCGTTTCACGCGGCGGTTCCATCCTCGCGAAGTGGTGCCTCGCACACCACCGGGAGAACTTTCTCTACGAACACTTCGAAGATATCTGCGAGATCATGAAGGCCTACGACGTCGCGTTCTCGCTCGGCGACGGCCTGCGCCCGGGCTGCACGGCCGACGCGAACGACGCGGCGCAATTCGGAGAGCTGGAAACGCTCGGCGAGCTAACCTCGGTCGCCTGGAAGCACGACGTGCAGGTGATGATCGAAGGGCCGGGACACGTGCCGATGCACCTGATCGAGGAGAACATGCGCAAACAGCTCGAGGTCTGCAAAGAGGCGCCGTTCTATACGCTCGGGCCGCTCGTTACCGACATCGCTCCCGGCTACGATCACATCACCAGCGCCATCGGCGCGGCGATGATCGGCTGGTACGGCACCGCGATGCTCTGCTACGTCACTCCAAAAGAACACCTCGGCCTTCCGAATAAGAAGGACGTGAAGGACGGGGTGATCGCCTATAAGATCGCCGCACACGCCGCCGATCTCGCGAAGGGGCACCGGGGCGCCGCGCATTGGGACGACGTGCTCTCGAAGGCGCGCTTCGAGTTTCGCTGGCAGGACCAGTTCGATCTCTCGCTCGATCCGCCGACCGCGCGCGAGTTTCACGACGAGACGCTGCCCGCGCCCGGCGCGAAAGTCGCTCACTTCTGCTCGATGTGCGGACCGCATTTCTGCTCGATGAAGATTACGCAAGAGGTTCGCGAGTACGCGCAAAGCGGAATGGCCGAAAAGTCTCGCGAGTTTTTGGAACAGGGCGCCGAGGTCTACGTTCCGGTCTCGCCTTAGTGGTAAAACCCTGTGCGGTTCTCTTCGATCGCGACGAGACGATCGTCGTAGACGTCCCCTTCAACGGCGATCCGGAACGCGTCGAGCCGGCGCCCGACGCGCGGGCGCTGCTCGACCGGCTGCGCGCTGCCGGGCTGCCGCTCGCCGTCGTCAGCAATCAGAGCGGCATCGGGCGCGGATTGCTCACGAGTGAGGCGGTCGACGCGGTCAATCGCCGCGTGAACGAGCTGCTCGGGCCGTTCGCCGGCTTTTTCGTCTGTCCGCACGCGCCCGAGGACGGCTGCGACTGCCGCAAGCCCAAGCCGAAGTTAATCGTCGATGCCGCCCGGGCGCTCGGCGTCGACCCGGCGTGCTGCGTCGTCGTGGGCGACCGGGCGAGCGACGTCGAGGCGGCTCGCAGCGCAGGCGCGATCGCGCTGCGGATCGAGGGACCGCAGGGATTGGCGAAGGCGGTCGAACGGATTCTTTACTGGGTCGAGGCGTCGAGCCAGTAGTCGATGTCGAGTCCGTGTGCCGGCAACGCCGCGTACGCGTCGCCCGGCAAGTGGACGGTCCGGGCCAGCGTTTCCCACGTCGCGAGAACGCGGACGACGTAGTTCTGCGTTTCATCGAAGGGCGGAATCCCGCCGTATTCGGTGACGGCCCTGGGCCCGGCGTTGTACGCCGCAAACACGAGATCGTAGTGCTTCGAGCCGAAGCGCTGCACCAAGCCGCGGAGGTAGCGCGCGGCGCCCGAGAGGTTCTGCGCCGGATCGCGCGGGTTGACGCCGAGAAGCGCCGCGGTGCCGGGCATCAGTTGCCCGAGCCCGATCGCGCCCGCTCGGGAAATCGCGTGCGTATGCCAGCGCGACTCGACGGTGACGACTGCGACGAGCATGTTGGCGTCGAGGCGCCAGCGCTCCGCGTTGACGAGCACGCGCTGCGCCAAGCTGCGGCTTTGCCAATTCGGCATTTGCGGATTGATGTGGCGCAAAACTTTTGAGTACACGGCGATAGCGACCGCGGAGGCAGGCACCGCTCGATTGGCTGCCTGGGCAGGCAGAGAAACGAAGGGCCCCATCAAAAAGGCAGCCGTAGCCAGGAGGCTCACAACGGTTCTGCGCATATTGCGTCCCGTGGGTTCGCGCCGCGCCCTCCCCGTCCTCCTCTTCTTGTTTGTCCTAATGTGCGGGATGATCGCGTGGTCGCAGTGGTACGCGATTCACGTGAACATCCCGATGTATCGTGCGCAGCACGGACCCGCACCGACGCACTGATCTTCGACGAGGGAGTTTTGGAGTTGTTTTTTCGCACGCTGCTTGCAGTGTCGTTCTGCGGCGTCCTCTCATTGTTCGCGCCGGCGGCGGCGCAAGCGGTAGAACCGACGGCCTCGCCGTTGCCGGCATCGCCGCGGCCGCCCAAACCCGCAGCACCGACGCCCGCGCCATCGCCGACTCCGACGCCCGGACCGCCCTTTGCCACTATGAGCTGGCGCGAGATCGGACCGGCGGGAGCGGGAGGGCGCGTCGCCGCGGTTGCCGGCTCGGCAACAAATCCCAAGCTGTACTACCTTGGCAGCGCGGGCGGCGGCGTTTGGAAATCGGAGAACGGCGCGCAGACGTGGGATCCGGTCTTCGATAAGGGCGGCGTCGGCGCAATCGGCGCCCTGGCGATCGATCCGACGGACAACAACACCGTTTGGGTGGGTACGGGCGAAGCGAATCCGCGTAACGACGTGAGCTACGGCGACGGCATTTACAAGACGACCGACGGCGGAGACACGTGGACGAACCTCGGGTTGAAGGGCACGAAATATATCGCGCGCATTCTCGTCGATCCGCGCAACCACAATCACGTCGTCGTCGCCGCGCTCGGCGACGTCTTTAGCGACAGCACGCAACGCGGCGTCTATGTCACCAGCGACGGCGGCCGCACCTGGAAGCAGACGCTGTACGCCGGCCCCCAGAGCGGCGCTAGCGATCTGGCGATGAACGAACAGAATCCCAGCGTGCTCTACGCCGGGATATGGAAGTTTCAACGGCGCCCGTGGACCTTCGTCAGCGGCGGCGGCGAAGACGGGCTCTATCGGTCTACCGACGGCGGCGATACGTGGACGAAGTTGGAGGGGCACGGTCTGCCGGAGGGCCCGATCGGTCGAGTCGGCGTGGCGGTGGCGCCGAGCAACGGCAACCGCGTCTACGCTCTGATCGAGTCGAAGGACGGCATTCTTTGGCGCTCCGACGACGGCGGCAATAACTGGGCTAAAGTGAGCGACGACTCGCTGGTTAATGCTCGCGCCTTCTACTTCACGCACGTGACGGTCGACCCCAAGAATCCCGACCGCGTCTACGCCCTCTCGTTCGAGACGATGATGAGCACCGACGGCGGCAAGAAATTCAAGGCGATCGCGCGCGACGTACATTCCGACTTCCACTCGATCTGGATCGCGCCGAACGATCCGACGCGCATCATGCTCGGAGAAGACGGCGGCTACGCGCTGACGCTCGACGGCGGCCAGAACTGGTTTTTCTCCCGCAACGTACCGATCGGTCAAGTCTATCGCGTCGGTTTGGGCAACGATAACCCGTATACGGTCTGCGGCGGGCTGCAGGACAACAACGGCTGGTGCGGGCCGTCGAACTCACTCGACTCCTCGGGGATTCAGAACAAAGCGTGGATCGTCACCGTCGGCGGCGACGGCGAGTGGGGCATTCCCGAGCCCGATGACGCTAACTGGATCTGGTCGGACTCGCAAAACGGCTCGATCGTCGTCTACAACCGAGTCACCAAAGACGGCTGGTCTGCGCAGCCCTATCTGCAGACGGCCAAGGAATCGTGGGTGCCCGCCACCAGCAAGTATCGCTTCAACTGGGAATCGCCGATTGCGTTTGCGCCTTGGCGCGCGCCCGGCGGTGCGGTGATCGGTTGGCTCGGCGGCAACGTCGTCTTCCAAACAACCGATCGCGGCCGCAGCTGGAGGCCGATCAGTCCCGACCTGACGCGTAACGTCAAAGAGCACCAGCAGCCCGCGGGCGGTCCGATCGTCAGCGACGTCTCCGGGGCCGAGTATACCGATACGATTCTCGACGTTGAGGGCTCGGCGCTTCATCGCGGCGAGATCTGGGTCGGCACCGACGACGGGCTCGTGCAGTTGACGCTCGACGGCGGCAAGCGCTGGGCGAACGTCACCCCGCCGGGCGCGCCGCAGAACGGGCGTTTCGCGACGGTAGCTCCTTCGACGCTCGTCGATGGAACAGCGTATGCGGTCAACGACGCCCACGAGACGGGCGACAGCGCGCCCTACGTCTTCGTGACGCACGACTACGGCAAGCATTGGAGCAAAATCGTCGACGGTCTGCCCACAAACGAGTGGGCGCGCTCGGTTCGGCCGGATATCCGCAATCGCCAAGTCGTCTACCTCGGCACCGAGGAGGGCATCTGGATCTCGTTCGACGGCGGCGCGCACTGGCAGTCGTTCCGCAACGACTTGCCGCCGGTATCGGTCCACGACATTCGCCTGCAGCCGCAGTACGACGATCTGGTGATCGCGACGCACGGTCGCGCGATCTACATCATGGACGACCTGCGCGGGGTGCAGGGCCTGCAGCAGGCTATCGCGCACGGCACCTGGCTCTTCACACCCCGCACGAGTTACGAGTGGAGCCTGCACGAGGACGACGAAGGAACCTACACCGACTTCGCGGCGGAGAACCCGCCCTACGGCGTTGCGATAACCTTCTACCAGTCGCAGCCGCAAAAGACGGCACCGAAGCTCGAGATCCTCGACGCGCACGGCCGCGTGATCCGCAGCGTTTCCGGAACGCACAAAATCGGCGGCAAGGACGAGCCGTACGTCTCGAACAAGGCTGGTCTTAACCGCTACGTTTGGGATTTCGCCGTCAACGGACCGGTAAAGTGGAACGGCGGCAACGAGTTCTCCAAGGGCCCGGATACGGGGCCGGCGGTCGTGCCCGGAAGCTATTCCGCACGCATGACTCTGACGGGGCGAACGTACGTGCAGTCTTTCCGCGTGGGCCCCGATCCTCGCTCGCGTTTCACGCAAGCCGATTATCGGCGCAGCTTCGACGAAGCTATGCGCCAGATGGCGCACCTCTCTGCGGTCGACACGATGCTCAATAATCTCGACGACGTCAAGAAAGGAATCGAGACGGCGCTCGAGGCCTCGAAGAAGGCGAACAACGCTGCGCTGACGGCGAAGCTGCGGGACGCTTCCACGGCACGGCAGACGCTGTTCGACTCGCTCGCGGTCAATATACGCGGCGAGGGAACCGAAGACGAAGGCAGGCTCCACGACGATGTTTTCGGCGCGTATTTCGCGGCGCAGGGCCTGATCACGCCGGCGGTTTCCAGCCTGCTCGCCCGAGCGGACGCAGAGTATCGCGACGGGGTTAATCGGTACAATGCGTTCCTTAACGCCGTACTGCCGGGCGTCAACGCGGCCCTGAAACAAGCCGGCATGAAGGCGCTGCCGGCCGTCACCGAGGTGAAGACGTGATTCTGTCGTCGGTCGTCTTGGCGGCAGCGGCGTATGCCAACCTTTCCTGGCGTTCGATCGGCCCGGCAATCGCGGGCGGACGAGTCGCTGCCGTCGCCGGGACGGCGCAGAACGATCAGCTGTACTATATCGGCACCGCCGGCGGCGGCGTCTGGAAGAGCGAGAACGGCGGCGCAACGTGGCAGCCCGCCTTCGATAAGCAAGGCGTCTCCGCGATCGGCGCGGTTGCGATCGACCCAACGAACGAAAAGATCGTCTGGGCCGGAACCGGCGAGGCGAACCCGCGCAACAACGTCAGCTATGGCGATGGCCTCTACAAGTCGACCGACGGCGCGAAGACGTGGCGCCGCATCGGGCTGGAGGGCGTGTGGAGCATTTCGCGCATCGCGATCGATCCGCGCGATTCGCGCCACGTCGTCGTGGGGGCGTTCGGCGATCCCTACAAAGATTCGGCCGACCGCGGCGTCTTCGTCACGTTTGACGGCGGTGCGAGCTGGCGCAAATCGCTCTATCTCTCGCCCGCGAGCGGCGCCAGCGATATCGCGATGGACCCGCGCAACCCCAACGTCGTCTATGCGGGCATGTGGCATTTTCGGCGGGTGCCGTGGACCTTTACGAGCGGCGGCCCCGACGACGGTCTCTATAAGTCGACCGACGGCGGGGCAACCTGGAAAAGGCTGACCGGCAACGGCTTGCCTTCGGGGTATACGGGAAGGATTGGCTTGGCGATCGCACCGAGTAAGCCGAATCGTGTCTTTGCGCTCATCGAAGCGAAGGGCGGAATTCTCTGGCGTACCGACGACGCCGGCGCGCATTGGTCGATGACCAGCAACGACACGCTCGTCGATCAGCGGCCGTTCTACTTTACGCACATCGCCGTCGATCCTCGCAATCCCGATCACGTCTACGCCGTTTCGGAGATGCTCTCGGAGAGCAAGGACGGCGGGCGTAAGTTCAAAGAGATCGCAAAAGACGTTCACGTCGATTACCACGCGATTTGGATTGCACCCAACGATCCCAAGCGGATCATCGTCGGCGAGGACGGCGGCTACGCGCTGACGACCGACCTCGAGCACTGGTCGTTCTCGCGCAATTTGTCGATCGGTCAGATCTATCACGTCGGAATCTCCAATGAGAACCCGTATCAGGTCTGCGCCGCGTTTCAAGATAACGGCGGCTTCTGTGGTCCCTCGAACTCGCTGGACACCGAAGGGATTCTCGACCGTCACTGGATCGACGTCGTCGGCGGCGACGGCATGTGGACCGTACCCGATCCCATCGATCCCAACTACATTTGGGCGGATCTCGAAGACGGCGCGCTGACGATCTTCAATCGGCACACGGGCGTGAGCCGATTCGTGCGGCCGTACGATTCTTTCCCGGGAAGCTTCCTCGGGCCGTTCGACCTGCGCACCGTTCCCTACCGGTTCAACTGGGATTCGCCGATCGCGTTTGCGCCGTGGGATGGGCACATCGGCTGGTTTGGCGGCAACGTCGTCTTTCAATCGGGCGATCGCGGTGCGACGTGGAGCATCATCAGCCCCGATCTCACGCGAAATATCAAGGAGCACCAGGCACCATCGGGCGGCCCGTTGGCAAAGGACGTCTCGGGCGCCGAATACTCCGACACGATCCTATACATCGAGGGATCGGCGCTGACGCGCGGCGAGATTTGGGTTGGAACCGATGACGGCTACGTGCAGATGACGCGCGATGCTTCGACAGGCTCAGCACCGGCTCACTGGAAGAACGTTACTCCACCGGGTATGCCGCAATATGCGCGCGTCGAGACGGTCGCCCCGTCGCCGATCGTCGCGGGAACGGCCTACGCGATCGCCGACAATCATCGATCGGGCGACTACGCCCCGTACGCCTACGTTACGCACGACTACGGCGCTACTTGGACGAAGATCGTCAATGGGCTTCCCGCCGCCCAGTACGTACGGACGATTCGTCCCGATCCGCGCAATAGCAACCTGCTCTACGCCGGAACCGAGAACGGGATGTGGATTTCGTACGACGCCGGTTCCCACTGGCAGGACTTCCGCATCAACCTTCCCCCCGTTTCGGTGCGCGACATTCACGTCGAGCCGCAGTTCGACGATCTCGTTGCGGCGACGCACGGGCGCGACCTATGGATTCTCGACGACCTCGGCTCGGTGCAGCAACTGGGGGCCGCGCAGAGCGCCGGTCTCATGCTGTTCGCTCCGCGCACGGCGTTCGAGTACCACTACCACTCCAACGACCTGGGCACGTACACTCGATACACCGGCGAGAACCCGGCGAAGGGTGCGACGATCGATTTCTACCAGACCGCGGCGCAGAAGAGCGCACCGGCGATGCAGATCTTCGATGCGAACGGACGCGTGGTGCGTACGATCGGCGGCACGCATAAGGTAAAGGGTAAGCAGGAGCCGTACGTCCCGAACAAGGCAGGCATCAACCGATACGTTTGGGACTTCACCGAGGACGCGCCGGCCAAGTGGTACGGCGCCGCACGCGAAGAGTATCAGGGCCCCAAGAGCGGCCCGGTCGTCGTACCCGCAACCTACTCGGTCCGTTTAACGCTGGGCGGTCGAACGTTCACGCAGCCGCTGACGGTCAAACCGGATCCGCGCGACGACTGGACGGCGGCGCAGTACGAGGCGGGCTACGCCTACGCCCGTAAGTACTCGACGATCTACGGTAAGATCGACGAGATCCTCAACAATCTCGACGCGATCGAGAAGTCCCTCGCTGCCGCGGCCGCTTCGGCGAAGAGCAATGCGGCGCTCGCGGGGCAGGTTGCCGGCGCGCAACAGGGCTGGACGCCGGTATTCGCGGCCTTTACGGCCGATTACAAGAACGACGAAGACTCGATCCAGCGCAGCGGATCTTTGCGCGAATCGGTCCCGCGCACCGGATTCGGCGGCCCAGCGCTTCCGCCGAGCGCGGCGCAACTGGAGTTTTCGCAACGCTTCGACGCAGCGTACGCGGCCGCGGTCAGCGAGTACAACGCTTACATTACGTCGCTGCGGCCGCTGCAGACCGCGCTGCACGGCGCCGGGCTCAAACCGCTGAGCGGCGTAAATCCGGCGACTCCGTAGACGCTCCTTGCCGCCGTGGGGGGAGATTCGCTCTAACGAAAAAGGCGCTTGAGGAAGGTTTCGTGGCGGTATGAGGAGCGGCGCCCGAAGCGGACGATTGCGAGTTCGAGAGACGGTACGAGATAAAGCGCTTGGCCTCCGGAGCCGCTGGCGTAGATGAGATCGGCGGGCGCGCCGGCGGCACCGAGCCACCAGCCCAGACCGTAACGCGCGTTGGCTTGCGAACCGGTAAAGCACTGCGCGAGCCGCGAGCGTTCGCGCAGCACGTACTGTCCGTACCCCAGCCAGCTTTGCGCGGTCAGCGATGCGCCGGTCGGCAGCGGTTGCGTCCCGTCGGGGAGTTGGCGCCAGCTCTCGACGCGCACGCCCGCGGGAAGGAGCACTCGATCGCGAAGGTATTCGTGCGGCGTACGAGGAGCGAGTTTGCGCGCGAGCAGTGCGCCGAAGACTTGCAGCGGAATGCCGCCGTAGGTAAACCGCGTGCCGGGCTCGTTCTTCAACGGCATCGCCAAGGCACGTGCGTAGACTGGAACGGCGGTTCCCAAGCCGCCGAATCCAAAGCCGGCGGTGAGCGAGAGCAGCATGCGCGCGGTCACCCGGCGCTTCCAAGGATCGTCCCGCCACTCGCGAAGCGTTTCGAAGACGGGCTCATCGAGATCGAGCAGTCCATCCGCCTGCGCGCAGAGCGCCGCCGGCCCCCAGAAACTCTTCGTTCCGCTGTACAGCGCATTGCCGGTCTCCGCCGTAACGCCGTCGCCAAATGCTCGTGCAACGATCTCGCCGCCGCGTGCGATGAGGATCGCCCGCAGGTCGTGCGCCCGAGCATACTCGATCGCCGCAGCCGTTTCGATCTCGCGCTTCATTGGAGGAGCGTTCGGACGTCGCTTGCAAAAGCGCCTGCATGAGGCCGTACGTGCTGCTCGTCGCTTCGATCGCAGCCTTGGGAGGATTGCTCTTCGGGTACGACACCGGCGTCATCTCCGGCGCGATCCTCTTCATCACCAAGGATTTCGTGCTCGACACGCGACTGCAGGCCTTCACGATCAGCGTCGTTTTGATCGGATGCATCGCGGGGTCGGCGGTGGCGGGGACGGTGGCCGATCGCGTCGGACGCCGTCCGACGCTCTTCGGCGCGGGGGTCATTTTTTTGCTCGGTGCGTTGATCTCGGCGCTGACGCCGAGCGAGAGCGTGCTGCTCTTGGGGCGCTTCGTCGTAGGCATCGGCATCGGTTTCAGCTCGGTCGTGGCCCCGTTGTACATCTCGGAAGTTGCGCCGGCGAAGACGCGTGGCGCGTTGGTCTCGCTCTACCAGTTTGCGATTACGATCGGCATTCTCGGCGCATATCTCGTCGATTACGCGCTGGCCGGACACGCCCAGTGGCGCGGGATGCTGGGCGTCGCGGTCGTGCCCTCGGCCATCTTAATGGCGGGAATGATCTGGATGCCCGAGAGCCCACGGTATCTCTTCAAGATCGGGCGAGAGGCGCTGGCGCGCGACGAACTGACGCACATCTACGACGATCCGGCCGAGAGTTCGCGCGAGGAGGCCTCGATCGTCGAAAGCCTCCGTATCAAAGGAGCCGGCTTCCGCGCGCTCTTCGCCCGCGGGACTCGGCTCGCGCTGGTCGTCGGGATATCGCTTGCGGTCCTGCAGCAGATTACCGGCATCAACACGGTGATCTACTACGGCCCGCGGATCTTCGAGATGGCCGGAGTCGGTACCGCGGCCGGGTCGATCCTCGCGCAAACGGCGGTCGGCACGGTCAACTGTCTCATGACGCTGGTCGCGATCTTCTTGGTCGACCGGCTCGGGCGCAAACCGCTGCTTTACGCCGGCCTCGCCGGTATGTTCGTCGCGCTATCGGCGATGGCGCTGGCGTTCTCGCAGTCGCACCTTTCGTCGTCGCTCGGAGCGATCGCCCTGAGCAGCATGATGGTCTACGTCGGGTGCTTCGCCTTTAGCCTAGGCCCCATTCTCTGGCTGCTGCTCTCCGAGATATTCCCCCTTCCGGTTCGCGGCCTGGGGATGTCGCTCTCGACGCTGGCAAACTGGGTCGGAAACTTCTTGGTCTCGCAGTTCTTCTTGACGATGGTCGAGCAACTCGGAATCTCCGCGACGTTCTGGGTTTACGCGGGAATCTGCGTCCTAACGGTGATCTTCGTTGCCACGATGGTTCCGGAGACGAAGCAGGAGCTGCTCGAACAGGTGCGCGTCCGGCCGGTATAGCTTGCGCACCGTGCACCCGCAGCTCAGCATCGTCATACCCGTTTACGACAATTGGTGGCTCACCGCGCGGTGCCTGAGAGAACTCGACCGCTTGCGCGAGCGGTGTACGGTCAGCTTCGAGACGATCGTCGTCGACAACGCGTCGCGCGACGAGACCCCGCAGGCAATCGGCGACTTTCCCTGGGTCCGCTACGTGCGCCACGAGGAGAACCGCAACTTCGCCGGCGCGTGCAATGCGGGCGTGGGGGCCGCCGGCGCCCCGCTGACGCTCTTGCTCAACAACGACGCCTACCCGGTCGGAGACGCCCTAACGCCGATCGTTCGCGCCTTCGAGGCGGCGGAGGTGAGCGTCGCCGGCGGTGCACTGTTTTTTGAGGACTTTGCAACGCAGGCGGCCGGGCTCGTCGTGCTGCCGAACGGGCACTGGCACTACTACTGCCGGAACCTCTCTGCGGTACCCGATGCGGCGCGGCCGCGCGATGCGCTCGGCGTATCGGGTGCGGCAATGGCCGTGCGCACGCAGTGGTTCCTCGAGAGCGGCGGATTCGACGAATCCTATGTCAACGGATTCGAGGACGTCGACCTTTGCATGCGTGCGCGCGCGCAAGAACGCACCATCGCCTACGTGCCGGAGGCTCGCTTCGTGCACTACGAAGCCGCGTCGGCGGGCCGCTTCGACCGCGAGGCCGCAAACGAGCGCCTCTTCTACGATCGTTGGGGGACCGCGATGAGGGCGCTTCCGCGAACCGCTCGCGGAGAAGTCGGCGCGATCGCGATACGCCGCGGTGCCCCCGATCCGCTGCTGGACGCGGCGCGGTGCGATCTCGAGAATGCGCTTCGCGCGTTCGGCCACCCGATCGTCCACGGAAGCGTCGCTATGTGGCAGCGCCTCGATCGCCGCTTTCGAAAGTCGGCAACGCTCGCGTGGTTTTGCGATGCAGCGACGGCACCGGGCATCGAGATGACGCGCGCGCCGAGTTCGGTCGCGACGATCCGCACGCGCGGCGCAATCGAGATCGAGGTACCGTGGCTGCCGGGCGCGGCGCAGGAGCGCGTTACGTCGTGCCGCATCCGTCCTTCCAACGATCCATCGTGCGCAGGCGTGGCGATTGCAGGAAGCGTCCCGGCCGCCATTGAGCGCGATCTTGGATCGCGCGCGGTCCGCGTAACGCCGGAGATGCTGCTCGGCAACGCGCCAGGGGTCGACGTGGCCTGCGTCATCCACGGCAGCTGGACCGATGCCGCTGCATTCGGGAACATCCTGCTCGCGCAGGCTGGGATCCCCGCGGTTGCGTTGGACTCTCCGCAAGTGCGCGCCATCATTGCCGCCGATACGGCGCTCTTCTGCGAGGTCGACCGGATAGGCGAAGCGATTGCAGCCTTCACCGGGGATCTCGAATCGAGACGCAGCTACGGGCGCGCGATCGCCGCCGATTCGCGCCGGCGCTTCTCACCCCGGCGCAGCGCGATTCGCGTCGTCGATCTTCTCTGCGCGGCGCGCTTCGGTCTCGAGCGCCCCGCGCGGGCGCTGCGCGACGTTCCCTTCTGAGCCGTAGCCCCCGCCGCCGGGCGTCTGAATCGTCAAGACGTCGCCGCAGCGAAAAGCGAAACTCGTTTTCGCCGGCAGCGGCGTGGCGCTTCCGTCTCGCTCTATTTCGTGCCGGCCGCATGCGCCCGGCCCGCCGCCGGCTGCGCCCGGGGGCGGCAGCGTGTGACGATCGGCGAGCAGCGTCGCCTGCGCCGATCCTTCGATGAGTTCGAGCGCGCGAACCAGGCCGTTGCCGCCGCGATAGCGTCCGGAGCCCGCCGTCCCTTCGGCGATCTCGTAGCGAACGACGCGCATCGGAAACTCGCGCTCGAGCGCCTCGATTGGAGTGTTGAGCGTATTGGTCATATGGCACTGGATCGCGTCGATGCCGTCCTCGTTCGGACGCGCGCCCATGCCGCAGCCGTTGGTTTCATAAAAGGACCAGGAGCGGCCGTCGCTGCGCAGGCCGCCGAGCATCACATTGCTCATCGTACCGCCGCTGCAGGCTCCGACTCGCTGCGGTGCGGCCTGCGCCAGCGCCTGCAGCACGACATCCGCGTTGCGCGTGCTCGTCTCGACGTTCCCGCCGGAGACCGGTGCCGGCCGGCGCGGATTGAGGAGCGATCCTACCGGCGCGTGCACGTCGATCGGGCGAAAACAGCCCTCGTTCATCGGGATCGTCGGATCGGTGACCGCGCGCAGGGCGTAGTGTACGCCGGAGAGCGTCACGCCGAAGACGGCGTTGAGGGGAGCGTCGACCTGCGCGGAAGTGCCGTCGTAGTCGAAGCTCGCTCGACCGTCCCGCAGCTCGAGGCGCAGCACGATCCGGATGTTCGGATTGCCGTCGCGATCCTCGAGGTAGTCCGACGCGCAGAAGACGCCGTCACCGATCGCTCGCAGGGCCGCCCGCATCGCGAGCTCGCTTTCGTCGAGCGCGCGCGCCACCGCCTCTTCAAACGGATCGCGGCCGTAACGCTCGCAGAGCTCGAGCAGCCGGCGCTCGCCGACGATATTGCCGGCGATTTGCGCGCGCAGATCGCCGCTGCGCGCGAGCGGCGTTCGCGAGTTTGCGCGAAGAAGACCGACGATTTCGTCGAGGATCTGTCCGTCGCGCATGAGGCGCAGCGGCGGAAGGACGACGCCTTCGGCAAAGAGATCCGCGGCATCGGCGGGCATCGAGCCCGGCACGGCGCCGCCGACGTCGGCGTGATGCGCTTTGTTGGCGGCGTAGCCGGCAAGGGTCCCCCGGTCGAAGATCGGACGCAGCACCGTTATGTCGTTGAGGTGCGTGCCGGTCAGGTACGGATCGTTCGCCACCCACATCTCACCTTCGCGTACGCCGCCGAACTCTCGTTCGATGCGCTCGAGCAGCCGCTTCAACCCCCACGGCAACGAGCCGAGGTGCACCGGGATGTGTTCGGCTTGCGCGATCAACCGCCCGAAGCGATCGAATAGCGCACAGGAATGATCGAGACGCTCTTTGATGTTCGGTGAGTAGGCGCTGTTGCGAACGGTGAGGCCCATCTCCTCACCTGCGTAGACGAGCGCGCCTTTGACGATCTCGACGGTGATCGGATCGATCATGCGACCTGCCTTTCGAGCCGCAGCACCTCTGGGTCGACGGCGAGCGACCATCCCGGGGGCACGTACGTAGTACTGTCGTACTCCTCGACGATCGCCGGGCCGTCGACGCGCCGGCCGTCCGCGAGCAGCGCACGCTGCAGAACGGGAACGTCGACGAAGCCGCCGGCTACGTAGACCTTGCGCGCGGCTGCTCCGTCGCGATCGCCGCTGCGCGCCGCGGGCACGGCATCGAAATTCCGCACGAAGGGGAGGCTTCCGACGCCGGTCAGCTTCGCATTGACCAGTTCGACCGGTTCGCTTCTGACATCGTAGCCGTAGCGGGCGCGATGAGCGTCGTGAAAGCGCATTGCGATCGCTTCGGGAGAGGCGTCGTGCTCGATCGTCAGCTCAAAGCTCTGGCCTTGATAGCGGGCGTCGTACTGCCGGTGGAAAGCGATGTTCTCTGGGCGAGCTCCTTGTACGGCCAGCGTTTGCGCGGCGCGCGATTCGCTTCGTGCAAACCAACTCTCGACAGCCTGGTGATCCATCTGCGCGGTCGTCTGCAAGACCGGGTGCAGCTCCGTCTCGACGAGCATCGCGTCGAGCAGTCCGATGGCAGAGAAGAGTCCGGGATGCGCGGGCACCACAACGTGCGCGATTCCCAGCTCTTCGGCCAACGCGCACGCGTGCAGCGGGCCGCCGCCGCCGAATGCGGCCAGCGTAAAGCCGCGGGGATCGATCCCACGCTCGACGGTAACGATCCGCAAGACCTTCGCCATCGCGTGGTCGACAAGCGCGACGATGCCGAGCGCCATCGCTTCGACGCTCAGTCCAGCCGGTTCGGCGATGCTCTCGATCGCCGTGCGAGCGCGCGCCGCGTCGATCGGAAAGGCGCCCCCCAGCAGGGCGCTCGGGTTTAGCCGCCCAAGCACGACGTTCGCATCGGTGACCGTCGCGCGGTCCGAACGGCCGTAGCACGCCGGCCCTGGGTCGGCGCCGGCAGAAAGCGGACCGACGTGCAGCACGCCGGGCGCGTCGCGCCAGGCGATCGTCCCGCCGCCGGCGCTCACTTCGGCGAGGTCGACGAAAGGAAATCGAACCGGATAACCGCTGCCTTTTACAGCGCGGCCGCTGTGGGTTGCGCCGGCGGCTTCAAACTCGCCGGCAACCTGCACGACGCCGTCGACGACTGCACCCGCCTTCGCGGTCGTACCGCCCATGTCGAACGAGAGCAGGCGGGCACTGCCGATCTTTTTTCCCAGCCCGGCCGTTGCAATAACGCCGCCGGCCGGCCCGCTCTCGATGATCGCCGCGGGGAGCGAGCGAATCCGCTGCGCCGTCGCCATCCCGCCGTCGCTGCGCATGAGCAAGAGGTTCGTGCTCACTCCCCGGCGTTGCAAATCCTCGGCAAGCCGTTCGAGATACGCCTCGACGATCGGCGCGAGCACCGCGTTGACGACCGTCGTCGAGAAGCGTTCGTACTCGCGGTACTGCGGATCGATCTGCGAGGAGCACATGACGCGTGCCGCGGGGAGCGCCGCGGAGATAGCCTGCGCGAGCAAACGCTCGTGCACGTCGTTTGCGTAGGAGTGCAGCAGGCAGACGGCTACGGCCGCGACGTCGCGGGCGCGCAGCTCCGCACAAACGCGCCGCACCTCGGACTCCTCGAGTTCGAGCAGAATCTGACCGCGATAGTCGAGGCGTTCGCGAACCGTTAGCCGGTCCTCGCGCGCCACCAGCGGCCGCGGCCGGCGAACGAAGAGGTTGTAGATCTCGCTGCGGTTCTGGCGCCCGATCTCGATGATGTCGCGAAAGCCCGCGGTCGTGACGAGCGCCGCTCGCGGAAGCTCGAGACCGATTTGCCCGAGCAGGGCGTTGGTCGCGATCGTCGTCGAATGCGCGAGCAGCTCGACTGCCGGCGGCGGATCGTACTGCGCGAGAAGGCGCGCGAGTCCGTCGCAGACCGCACGTTGCGGCTCCCGCGGCGTGCTCGCGAGCTTGTGGGTTACCGTTCGCCCGCTCCACGATTCGACGGCGACGAGATCGGTAAAGGTACCGCCAACGTCGATCCCGACGCGAAGCGAGCGCACGAGTCAGCCTCGCGCGACTCGGCTGATCGTGAACACCGCTCCCGCGGGATCGGCAATTACGCAGCGCCGGAATCCGGCTGCGTCGTGCGGCGGCACGAGCAGCGCGCCGCCGCAGTCCGCGGCACGAGCCGCGCCGGCGTCGACGTCGTCGATCCAAAAGTCGACGCTCCAGTGCGGCCCGGCTTCGGCACCCGCTTCGTGTTCGATCATCACGCCGACGACGTCGCGCGGCACCGGCTGCGCCGGTTCGCCGCCGAAATATCCCGGCAGCCGGCAGAGCGTTGCGCTCGTTGCGCCGGCTGCGAAGGTCTCCCACTCCCAGCCGAAGAGCGCGTGATAGAAACTCTTCGCCGCTTCGATATCCGGCGTGAACAGCGCACTCATGGCCCACGCGCTCGACTCGTTGATCAGCTGTGCCCCGGCTCGCTCTGCGGGCTCCCAAAGGCAGAACGAGGCACCGGATGGATCGGCAACGACCGCTATCCGGCCGGCGGGAAGCGCGTCGAACGGTGCAACGAGAATCGTTCCCCCGGCGCGCTGCGCCAGCGCGGAGCTTTCACCGACGTCGGCTACGCTGACGTAGGTTTCCCAAAAGCCTGGCGAGGCGCCAAGGTTCGGCGGTGACGAGCCCACGCCGGCGACGTCGCGCCCGCGAAGCCGAGCGACGAAGTATTCGCTGCCCGCACTGGGCATCGGCCCCGGGCCGATAAACTCCCATCCAAAGACGTTGGCGTAGAAGCGGAGTTCGGATTGCGGATCCGCTGCCAGCACGTCAACCCAGCAAGGCGTTCCCGGCGGATAGTGCGATCGTTCACTCATCTGCTAGGACTCTGCTGCAGATTCAGCATCCACCTGATGCCGTATTTGTCGACGGCCATTCCGAATTTTGGAGAGAAGAACGTCTCTCCGAGCGGCATCATAACCGTGCCGCCTTCGCTGAGTTTGGCAAAGATTTCATCGATCTGGGCGGCATCGGAGCTCTGAATTCCGATCGAAAAATTGTCGCCGGCCGTAACGGTGCCGCGCGCCGGCGGGAGGTCCATCGCGTTAATCGTTCCCAGCCGCGAGCGGAGCGTACCGTAGAGAACCTTTTCGCCGTATTCGGGCGGAGCTTGCGCTGCTGCCGGCGTTCCCGTAAAGCGGACGATCTCCAGTTCGCCGCCGAGCGCGTCGCAATAGTGTTCGAGCGCGTCCTGCGCGTTTCCATTAAAGACCAGATTCGGTTCGAGTTGCATGAGAAATCCTTTCGTTGCGCCTGGTTATTTCCAGAGGCACCGCCGCGCCCGGCGGCACGACTTCGAGCGTCACGAAGCGACCCAAGAGAAGCAAAGAAGACGCTGTGCCGCATTGGCCCATTGTAGCAATGGCACTTTCTTTTTACAAGTAGGTTGCAAAATAAAAAGCTTTGCTCTATAATCTAAGCGTGGCCGCCCGAACCTACAATCAGTATTGCGGTCTGGCGCGCGCCGCGGAGCTCTTCGGCGAGCGTTGGGCCCTCTTGATCGTGCGCGACCTATTGGTCGAGCCCAAGCGCTTCACCGACCTGCAGCGCGGGCTCGCCGGAATTCCAAGCAACGTCCTGACGACGAGGCTCAAAGAGCTCGAAGAGGCGGGGGTCATTCGCCGGCGCGTTCTGCCCAGACCCTCGGCCTCGATCGTCTACGAGCTGACCGAATATGGGGCGGAACTCGAGACCGCGCTCGTCGCCATCGGCCGCTGGGGCGCCAAGTCGCTGGGCGATCCGCGCCCCGCGGAGCGGATAACCGAAGATTCGATGATCGTGGCACTGCGCTCGACCTTTCGCCCCAACGCCGCCGCGGGGGTCAAGGCGAGCTTCGAGCTGCGCCTCGGCCCGATCGTTTTGAACGCACGTGTCGCCAATAAGCGCGTCGCCGTCGCGCCGGGCCCGCTCGCGGGCGCGGATCTGATCATTGAGGCAGGGCCCGCAATCCGCGCGCTCATGGCCGGCGAGATTACGCCGGCCGCAGCGCGCAAGAGCGGCGTCGTCAGGATAAGCGGTAACGGCCGGCCCGAAATGCTCGAGCTCTTCGCCAAGCTCTTTCGGATCGACCCAAAACCGCAGCCTTCTAAAACGTAAGCCGGTAGCTGTCGTTGGCGATGCCGCAGTCCACGTCGGGCGTCTTGAGCTTAAAGTTGAAGACCGTCGTACCGTTGCCGGCGTCTACCGACCGCGGCCAGACGTAGGTGAACTGATACGACTGCCCCACGGGCAGCGGCGGAATACCCTTCGCGTCGACTTGCGCAGCGCCGTCGAAAATTTGGATGGTCTGAATGACGTTGGAGGCTTGCCTCTGGCCGCCGACGTTGGTTATCGTCCCGGCGATCGTGTAATGGTTGAGCGCGTTGCTCGTGACGACGCTTTTCACGCTCACCGAGGTGATCGCCGGGTCGGGCCCAGCGCAGGTCGCGGCCCGTGCGGCCATCGGGCAAGCCACCGCGGCGGCGATTATCAAGGTGATGGCACGAATCATTAGCTACCTCGCTTTTTTAACGTATCGACCGCTTCATACCCGCCCGAAGCCCGTGATATTCCTGAAGCGCAAGCAGGCGAAACAATCCTTTCGTCCGCCCCGTAAAGCCGTCATGAAACAACGTGCTCTTGCCGGCCTGCTGCTCGCGGCCCTGATCGTCTTTGCTCCGCTTCGGGCACCCGCTCAGAGCACGCCGGCCGAACAGATCTCCGCCCTGCAGCTGCAAGGCCTCGCCGATTTCTTGTCGGCCTCGCCCGAGTCGGCAACGTTCTTGGGGGACTATTCGCACGACGGCGACTGGAGCGACCCGACGCCGGCGGGTCTGGCACGGATGAAGCAGATGCTCGACGCGTTTTCCGCTAAGCTCTCCGCGATCGATACGAGCAATGCAACGCTGCACGATCGCAACGACGTGCGGTTGATGCGGGCGTTCGTCACGGCGCAGCGGCGGCAAACGGCAGAGTTCGAGGAGGGAAAGGATCCGTCCGGCCCGCCGCTGACGGTCATGGGCGTGATCTTTACGATGATCCTGCACAAAGACGAACAAGATCCGTCGGTCTGGTGGGACAACGTCATCTCCCGTCTGGAGAAAGCGCCGGCCTGGATGGCCGCGCAGCGCCCGCAGATCACGCATCCCGGGCGCCTGCAGGCGGAGGTCGCCGTGAAACAGCTCGGCATGGCGCCGGCGCTCTTCACCTATATTTTGACACCCATGGCGGCACAGCTCCCGGCAGATAAGAAGGCGCGTTTCGAAAAGGCGCGCGACGTCACGCTCGCTTCGCTCACCGAGTGGACGAAATGGATGAGCGATAATGCCGAGAGTTGGCCGCTCAACTACGCAATGGGCGCCGACGCCTACAACGCGATGCTGCGCGACGAGCTGCTGCTGCCGTATAACGCCGATCAGATCGCGGCGATTGGCCAGCGAACGCTCGACGCGGCAAAGGCCTCCGAAGCGCAGATTCAGGCGCAAGCGAAAGCAAAAGGGGTGAACCTTTCGAATCCCGTGCAGGCTGCGGCAAACGGCGGGGGCGTGACGCCGACGACCAAGGACGCGCAGTTTGCGTTCTTCCAGCAGCAGCTCGACACGCTGCGCGCCTTCATCGGCGTAAAGCGCATCGTCACGATTCCGGATTACGTTGGGAAGATGGTGATCGTCGAGACGCCGCCCTTTCTGCAGCCGATTCTGCCGGGGCCGTCGATGAATCCGCCGCCGATCCTTTCAAAGCAAGTCAACGGCGTCTACTTCGTGCCGCCGCCCAGTCCGCAGATGGCCAAGGCGGCGGCTTCCGGCGCGATCTTCGAGGACTTCGATCGCGATCGGGTCCTGATGACCAGCGGTCACGAAGGGTTCCCCGGCCATTTCCTTCAGTTCTCGATCGCCAAGCACGACGCCGATCCCGTCCGCCGTTTCTCGTTCGACGGCGTCTTCTCCGAGGGCTGGGCGTTCTATGAAGAGGCGCTTCTCGAGCGCGACGGACTCTACGGAAACGATCTCGACGGCCGTTACGCGGTCGCACAGTTCGAGCGTCTGCGCGGCGCACGCGCTATCGTCGACACCAAGCTCGCAACTAGCGCGTGGAGCTACCAACAGGCAGTAGCATGGTTCGCGGCCAACGCCGGCGTCGACCAAGCCACGGCCCAAGGCGAAGTGAGCCGCTTCGCGCTGGGTCCGGGGCAAGCATTCGACTACGCCGTCGGGAAGGTGCAGATCGAGGATCTGCTCGCCCAGTACAGAGCAAAGAAAGGCGCTGCGTTCAGTCTCCAAGCGTTTCACAACGATTTGCTCTCGCACGGAACGGTTCCGGTTAGCATCATCGCGAGCGAAATGCTGGCGCAATAATGGCCGATGGGCATAACCCGACAGGCTCCTAGCTCGGCGTACGAGCGCTTTCGAGCGCTCCACGAACGGCCACGCGCCTTCATCATGCCCAATGCGTGGGATGGTGCGTCGGCCGTACTGCTCGCGCGCGCCGGATTCGAGGCGCTCGGCAGCACGTCGCTCGGCCTGGCTTTTTCACTCGGACGCCAAGATGGATGTCACACCGTCTCACGCGCCCAAGCCGTCGCGCACGCGGCGCTGCTCGGGCGCGTGAGCGGACTGCCGATAAATGGCGATCTCGAAGATGGGTTCGGCGCCGATCCGCAAGACTGCGTGGCAACGGTGAACGCCGCCGTCGCGGCGGGTCTCGGGGGACTCGGCATCGAGGACACGACTGCCGATCCGGCTCATCCAATTCACGCCTTCGACGCTGCCGTCGCGCGAATCCGCGCCGCGGCTGGCGCAGCTGCCGGCCGCATCGTGCTCACCGGACGTACGGATAACTATCTCCACGGCCGGCCCGACCTCGACGATACGATCCGCCGCTTGACGGCCTTCGCCCAAGCCGGCGCCGACGTGCTCTACGCTCCCGGCTTGACCACGATGGAAGAGATTCGCGCCGTGGTGCGCGCGGTTGCGCCCAAACCGGTCAACGTTCTGATCGGTCCTACTCCGCCGGTTGCGCTCGCGGAGCTCGACGCGGCGGGCGTCCGGCGCATCAGCGTCGGCGGCGCGCTCTATCGGACGGCGATGACGGCGCTCAACCAAGCCGCGCTTGCACTGCATGCGGATTTGGCGGCCGCGACCGGCGCGATCCCCGGCAGCGAGATCGCCGCGCTATTTCCACAAGAGTGAAGTACCCTAGCGCAAGGGTTGGGCGACGTTCGCGCGTTTCGCGCGAGCGTCGCCCAGTTTTATTCTTCGATTCGCGACTAAACTAAAAAGCGGTTACGCCGTTTGGCGTGCCGTTTCCGGTCGGCCCGTCGTAGCCCGGGCCGGCGGTGCAGAGCTCGTGGTGCTTGCACGAACCGTTGACGCCCGTAGTGACGTCGAAGAGCGACGCACCCTTTGCGTAGAGCGACTCTGCTCCGTGCTGCGACGAGGCGTTACCGGCAAGCCCGTACACCGCGCCGATGATCGGCGTTGCCGCGCTCGTGCCGCCGATGACGCTCCAACCGCCGCGGTCGAACGTATCGTAAATCGCAACGCCCGTCGCCGGGCTCGCGACTGCCGAGACGTCGTTCATCGTGCGGAACTTGCAGCCTTTATCGTGCTGCCACGACGGTTTATGACGCTCGATCACGCATCCGCTTCCGGTTCCGGCCCACGCCGTTTCGGTCCAGCCGCGGCTTCCGGACGAAGTGCTCAAAGCGGTGCCGCCGACCGCAACGACGTCGTCGAAGCCGGCCGGCTCGCCGACCTTGTATCCTTCATCACCGGAGGCAGCGACGATCACGTGTCCGGGATGACGGTAGAACGCGCTTCCGCCCAACGACTTGTCGTTGTAGCCGACGTAGCTGTTGCTGACGACGTCGGCATGAAGAATGTTGACGGCAGTATTGACCGACGTGCCGAGGTCGATGAAGTTATTGGTCGTTCCCTCAACGAGAATTATTTTGCAGTTGGGGCAAACGGCCGAAACCATATCGACGTCGAGCGATTCCTCGACACCCCAGCTCGCGCTGCCCTGCGGGTAGTTGCTCTGCTGCCCCTGTTCATTGACCTTTTCGAAGCACGGGTTCTTTGCGTTGCAGGCCGGGAGACCGAACTGCTTGCGATAGACGGCGAGATCGCTCTCGGCGTTGGGATCGTCGAAGGCGTCGACGACGGCAACGACTTCACCCTTTCCGGCTTTGGCCGAGGGCAGGTTGTATGCGCTTTGGAGATCGCTTGGGACAAGCCCCGAAATGTCCGGGCCGCCGCCGACGTCCGTCCGGACCAGCGCCTGGCACTGTGCGATGTTCGGGCCGTAGATTGCCGGGCACGCGCGAACGACGTTGGCGGAATAGGCGTACGCGCCGCCGCGCTGCGCGGGCCCCGCTGACGATTGTTCGCCGGCCGAGGGAATGCCCCCGGTATTCGCGCCGCAGGCGGACAATGCAAGCGCCAGCGCCGTTAATCCGGTGATTGGGAAAAATGAACGCACGGGAAAACCTCCGCAGAAAAAGTGGGGTTATTCGTGGGGTAGTCTGTGAAGATTGCGTGAAGCCGGGCACGGCTCCTCGTTTGGAGAAGAGGCGACCTGGTGGAGTCCCTCTTTAACGGGCCCGGTTCGCTTCGAGAACCATCCGAAACGCTTGCTTTTTGGTTGACGGGGCTGTGTGCGTTTCCCGCCGCATTGCTGATCGGGTACGTACTCCACGAGTCGATCGGCGCGTCGCAAGTGGCGCTCTTCATCGTCATCGCGATGGTGTACGTTACGTTGGCTCGGGGGCGCTTGCTCGGCTCCAGCGTCCGCATTCACCAGACGCAGTACCCGCGCGTCTTCTCGATCGTGCGTGGTTCGTGCGCAGCGCTCGAAATTCCGATGCCGATGATTTTTGTACGTGAAGATAACTACGTACCGGCGGTCGCGCTCGGGTTCGGCGTGCCATATTCGCTCGTACTCTCGAGCCACTGGGTCGAGCTCTTCTCCGACGACGAACTGACCTTTATGATCGGGCGCGAACTCGGTCACATTGCCGCCGGCCACACCCGCTTTCATTCCTTGCTCAGCGTCAACGGCGCCGAGAACCCGCTGATCTCGTTGATCTTCGGGGCGTGGCTGCGGCGCTGCGCGCTCACCTGCGATAAGGTGGGCCTGCTCTGCTGCGGATCGCTCGAGTCCGCGATCCGCGCGTTGGGCGTCGCGTCGTTTCACGAGTTCGGCCGGCGCGTCGACTATCGGGCCTTTGCCGAACAGCAAACGGAAATTGCATCCGACTCGGTACTGCGCTGGGGTGAGTGGCTGAGCGCCGAACCGTACGCCACCGCGCGCATCGCGTCGCTGAAACGCTTCAAAGCGACACAGGCGTTCGCCGCTGCGGAAGCGTGGTTCGTTCGCGAGCGCTCGGAGGCGCCCCCGGAGATCGCACTCCCGGGTGAAGTAACGGTCGCGACGCGAGACTGCGCGGGCTGGTGGCGGCGCTTCGCAGCCTGGGGCATCGACGCGGTCGTCGTCAGCGCGATCATCACCTCGTTCGGCGGCTCGATCGCGCCCGGAGCCCACGCGAAGGAAGCGACGGCTTCGGTGACGCCGGGTGACGTCGAGATCGCTGCGCCCGGTATCGCGTCGATACGCATTAACGGAAAAAAGCACGCTGCGGCGGCCGCGACGCCTTCGGCACGGCCGTCGCCAACGGTGACCCACGAAAAATACGACTTGGGGCCGATCACGCTCTCCGACCAAGGGACGACCGTCAACCTCGGCGGCTCGAGCGTCCCGCTCGAGGCAGATGCGGTGGGAGAGATCATCGCGGGCGCAATCAAGAGGCTGGGCTTCTCATTTTGGTTCCCGGTCTATCTGGCGATTCTCGTCATCTTCGCCGGTCAAACTTTCGGCATGATGATCGCCGGGTTACGCGTTGTAACCACGGACTTTCGCAAGCCGAGCATCGGCCGCACGATCGTGCGCTATCTCATCACCTTCGCATTGTGGTGGCTCATCATGCCGCTCAGCCTAATCTGGCGGCGAGTGCTCCTTCACGACCGATGGACGAAGACGCGGGTCGTTAAGGTCGAACGCGTCGTCGCCCGTGCTACGGGTTCCCTTCCGACCTAACTGTCAGCCGGACGGCCGCCGCACCCGAGAGAATGTGTCCGACGGCGGCGTTGCTGCTGACCGTATCGATTTGCAGGCGGCCAACGTTTTCATCTACGTGCAGCGTCTGGTGTGTCGTTGGGTCGACGAGCGACTTCGACTTGACGATGAGGAACGTTTGCCCCGGCTGGACGCCGGCATTCGAGCCGATGTTGATGATGACGGTCCGACCGCTGACTTGAGCGATGTGCCCGGTGAGGACCGGTGCGACCGGACCGGAGTTGAACCGGCTCGGATCGAGCGTCGCCGCAATCTTCGCGGCCTCGTCGTCGATCAAGTGCCCCATGTCGCTGTTCACGAACTGCTCGTTGCTGTACGATCCGCCGGCGTAGCCCGAAAAGCCGCTCGCGTTCCACGACGTTCCAGAGCGGCTTGCTTCGTCGGAGAAGCTCTGCACGATCTGTCCGGTCTTTGCGTCGATCACGCGCACCGCCACCTTGATCGTAACCCGATGGGTCGAGACGCCCCCGGCCGCGGCTCCGAAGGGACCGGGGAGCAGACTTCCGGCGCTGGCGCCGCTCTGGCCCGTCTGGTCGAGTTGGATGATGTTCCCCGTTACGAGGTACCGGGCGCCGACGAGCTGGCCGGCCTTGATCGCCGAGGCCGGGTCGACCTCGCCGCTGGCCGCGAGCTGATGCTCGCCTAGCGTCGAGCTCAAGTGCGTACGATCGAGCACGTTGAAACGATTACCGTTGACCATCTGATCGGTCAGCAGATCGCTCAGCGCGACTCCCGGCTGAAAGTTGCCGTACCAGTCAGAGGTTAGCCCTTGCGTCGAGAAGTCGAGCACCGCGATCGGCGGCCGCGCGCTGCTCTGAGCCGCGAGGGCAATGGGGGCCGCTGCCAAACCGGCAGCGATCAAAAGCGAAAGCAAACGTCCAAGCACCCCCTTGTTATACCACAAGCGCCGTCCGTGGGGTATTGTCACGGGGAGAGGAAGGCGGGACGTTTTAGAGACGATGTGTGGCCGTTTCACGCTGACGAAGCCGCAGGGGTTGCGCACCGCCTTCCCCCAGTTCCGCTATCCCGAGTTCAGCGAAACGCGCCTTCCTCGCTATAACATCGCCCCGACCCAGGACGTGCTGGGGGTTCGCAACGATGGAGAGGAGCGCATCGAGCCGCTGCGCTGGGGGATTCGCGGGCGCATCAACATCCGCGCGGAATCCATCCTGGCCCGCCGCAATCCGGTGCGCCGCCGCTGTGTCGAGTTCGCCGACGGTTTTTTCGAGTGGCGCGAGCGCCGGCCGCACTACTACACCCTTCGTTCGAAGAAGCCGTTCGCTTTTGCCGGGCTCTGGGAGCCGGCCGACGGGGTACCCTGCTGCGACGTCGTTACGTGCAGGCCGAACGCGCTCGTTGCCCCGGTCCACGACCGGATGCCGGTGATCCTCACGCGTGAAGGCATCGAACGCTGGCTGGATCCCGAACCTCTGCCGCCGGACGCCGCCTCTTCGATCCTGGTTCCGTTCGACGCCGCGCTGATGGAGGTTCGGGAGGTCAGCAGGCGCGTAAACAACGCCAACTACGATGTCGCCGACGTGCTCGACGAGCCCGATCCGCGCTTGCTCTGAATCAAGACGAGGCCGGTTGCGATCAGCCAGATCGCGGCCGGCAGAGCGCCGATAAAGCCGGGCGCGGGACCGCCGGGCGCCATCGGGCCGTAGGGAATGAAGATCGAGAGCGTGGCGACCGAGGCTCCGAAGGCAGCAACGTAGCCGAGGGTCGCGAGCCAGGGCGGCGCGGAATCGTGGCGGCGCATGCTGTGAGCCGCAGCAAAGAGAAAGACGGCGACGGGTGCGTAGCCGAGGCCGTTCTGTACGAAAACAAACGCGTCGTAGATGCCCGAGAGTGCGTTGTCTTGGAAGGTTTCCGGCGGAACGTAGACCGCGGCGGTCTGCAGCATCGCGGCCCACAGCGAGCTCGCGATCATCACGATTCCGGCGATCATCGCAAACGTCGGCAGCCCCTCCTGACGCCCAGGCGCAAAGCTCAGATAGCTGCGAAGCCCGACTAAAAACCATAAGAAGAAGGCGATCGCGGGGAAGGTGAGCCACGCGCCCAGCAGCAGTGTAAATTTATGCGCGTCAATGACCAGCGCGGCGTCCGAGCTCTTCATTTCGATCGACGGCATTCCGGACGTCAAAACCGTCGCGACGATGAGAAGCGCGACGTAGCAGAGGACCGACCAGCCGGCGGATCGTTCCGCGTGAACGTTTTCCATAGACGGCTCACTCATGCTAAGACTGAAAAGATTCCTCCCTTGCTCGCCCCTTCAAAGCCCGTAATACTTGAACGCCGGCCACATCGCGGCGAGCGAGACGCGCGGCTTCGTACAGAGGTAAATCGGCAGCGGGCCTTCGAGCATCCAGCGGTAGTCGTTGCGATAAAGCGCGATTTGGCGAACGCTGCCGAACCAATGCAGCAGCAGATGGTAGTCGGTCGCTCCGACTGCCAAAACTGAGGCTCCGCTATAGCCTCGCGTTCCCCAAAGGTAGTAGTTGTTGTTGGGGCTGATCGCCGCCGGCAGTCCGTAGCGCGCTCCGTAATAGTCGAGCGCGCCCGCATACGCGTAACGATCGGCAAAGACGGCGGTCGCCCTTCGTTGCCTCGGCGGAAGCGACCAGTAGGCACCCGCGACCGTTTGCGTCATCGTCTGCCAGCCAATCTGGTCGGCATACATCGGATTGATGAGATGGCTCTTGCCGTCGGGCGGCGCGGGGCGGCTCAATCGGATCGCGCGTTCGTAGGCCATATACTGCGGCAGCGAAAGGATCGGTAAAGCGAGGGGAACCATCGGTATGCCGGCGATGAATGCGACGGCGACAATTGCCGCTTTAGCCCACCGCGGTTTGGTGCTGACCGCTGCTTCGATTGCGACCGCTCCGGCGGCGAACAGCGCCGGATAGATCCCTTGAATGTAGTACCCGCGTCCGATCGTGAGAACCAGCATTCCCAAAAGAAGCAGATATGCCGCCGCCAAGAAGCGGTATGGAGGGCTTCGCAGGAGCCAAATGAGGCCCCAGATCCAGATGATTCCGTAGAGGGGATTATTGTACATGAACTGCAGACCGAACATGAAGCGCGCGTTGATCCAGCGGTTCGGCGATTCGTCAGCCATCCCGTTGGCGAGCGCGTGGCGGTTCAACTGGTCGTTGTGCAGCACTTCGAGCATTGGAAAACCGTGGAAGACCTGCCAAAGCGCATTGGGGAGCACGAGCAGAGCGGTCAGGGCGATGCCGATCGCGAGCCGGCGCGAATGCAAAAGCTTGCCGTGGCCCGTACAGAGCAACCCGATTGCCAGCGCGACGGCGCATGCGGCGATCGAATATTTCGCATAGAGCGCTACCGTGACGACGAGTGCCATCGGCAGGTAGAACCGGCGATCGCCGCTCTTTACCAGGACAATGGTGAGATAGATCAAGGCGGTCCACGCAGCCGGCGAAAGGAACTCGGTGGACAGGCCGTACGCGATTCCGACGAGCCCCGGAGCAAGGCCGACAGCCAACCCCGTCAGCAGCTGGGCATAGGCACGGCCGCCGAACTCTCGTGCGATCGCGCAGGCGAGCAGTACCGTTACGCCCGCGAGCACGCTTGGGAAAAAGCGCACCGCCCAAACCGGGTATCCCAGGGGCGCGGTCAGCCACGTTACCAGCGGGGCGAGCGGCGGCTGGTCTACGTATCCCCACGCCAAATGTTTGGCGCAGTCGATGAAGTACAGCTCGTCGCGGTAGAGTCCGAAGCGGTGGCAGAAGGCGAGGTGTACGGCGGCACAGATGAGAGCTAAGGCATACGCGATCGGCGATAGCCGCGGCTTCATGCAGTCGTCGTCGTCTGCGATCCAGCCAGCAGTAGTTGGCTGACGCAAAGGCCGACGAGCCCGGCCTCCACGATCGACCCGAAAATGAAACTCGCGTCCCACCACGTCCCGCCAAAGAGCGGCACGGCGAACGCGAAGTACGCGGCAAAGTAGACCGACCCAACGGCAAAGCCCAACAGGCGAAATGCGTTTGGCCGGCGCGGCCCGGCCGCAAGCTTTGCGACGATGAGGTCACCGATCGCGCCGGCGGCGACGGAGGCCAGGACGACGAGCAGCACCTCCTTGAGGTCGTTTGCGATCTCGCCGCTGATCCATAGTTTGACGGCAACGCTTAGAACGATGAGCGCTCCGAACCGCAGCTGCGTGCGCACGCAAAGGTAGAGCACCGCTGCCGACAGCAGCAGGCTCTGCCAAATGACGATCGATATCTCGAGCGCCTGTTTATAGAATAGGAAGACTGAGAGCACGAACTGCTCGCCGGGGAACCCGCTCTGCGCAAGGGGACGATCGCGCATCAGCGCCTCGGGATAGAAGCCGTACTGCGTGCAGAACTGGATGATCTCGAACGCGAGCCCGAGCGAAATCAGCATCGGCAGCTGTCCGAGCAGCGTGGCGGCCGGCCGCCGCCCGAGCGCGCTGCGAACCGGGCCCGTAACCAAGAAGAAGAGACCGGTAAGCAAGAAAAGGTGCGGCGGGCTCAAAAGCAGATCGAGCTGATGCTCGAAACCGAAGAATGCGTGCCAGACGAAGTCGAGCGCGCCTCCCACGAGCAACCCCACGACGCCGATAACGCTGCCCGCATAGCCGTGCGGGATCGCCTTCCAAAACGAGCCGGCGCTGCGATAATTGCCGGCGATGGTGACGGCGAGGACGGCGGCCGCGAAGATCGCGCCGGTGTACATCGTGACGTGCCAGGGATTGAAGAAGGATTCGACTGCAAGGAACAGATGCTGATGTGCGTCGACGAAGAGGCCTGTGATGATCCACACACCCGCAAAGGTAACCAGCCAATCGAGCCGAGTGGGCACGCCGGAAGCATCGACCGCGAGATCGAGGAATGGTAATGAAGGCCTCGCCTCCCCTGTACGGGAAAGCAAATTAATCGACTTCATAGCTCGGCTCTTATGCTTATGCTTCGATTGGCCTCGAAACCCTCCTCGACTCTCGTTCCGGCGATAACGCTGGGGGCACTCTGCTGCATTAGCGGATGCTCGTCGGCGCCGGTTTCGGTGCCCTCGAATTTAACGGTTTCGAGTAAGCCTCCCCAGCCGCTGCCGCAGGCGCCGGTCGCCCGGCCGAATGCCCCTCCGCAGATCGTGGCGATCTGGTTTTCGACGCTGACGATTACGCCCGGCAGCTGGTTCGACGGTACGATCGTTGGGAGCACGAACGTAGCATCGGTCGAAGTGCGAACCGCGGCCTTTTCGATAAATAGCAAACAGATCGCGCCGGGTGTCTATCACTTTCACATGCGCGTGCTCGAGCTGCCGCCGCTCTCACGACGTCACTGGTACGAACTCTTTATCATCGCGCGGAACACGCCGGGCGAGCAGTTGGTCGAAAAGGCGCCGTTCCGGGTCGAGTAGCGTTGCGGCGCCGTAGGTTTTTACGCAATGCCGCCGGTGCGATGACGGCGGTTTCGTTGCCGCGTTTGGGCGGGAGGGCACTGGCCGCCGACGCGCTCGACGTCACGATTCGCTCGGCACCAGCGCGCGGCGGCCTCATCCGCGGGGGCAGCAGCGCTCACTACGCGCAGCTCTTAGCCTACAACGGTTCGATCCCCGGCCCGCTCCTGCGCGTGACGCACGGACAGCGAATCCGGGTAGACTACTCCAGTTTCGTCGACATCCCAACGAGCGTCCACTGGCACGGCATGCTGCTTCCCAACGACATGGACGGCGTTGCGGGCGTTACGCAGGAAGCGGTGCGCTACGGCGGCACGTATCGCTACGATTTCCTCCCGGATCCGCCCGGAACGCGCTGGTACCACGACCACGGTTTCGGGTTCGCCTTTGCCCGAGGTCTCTTTGGCGTATTCATCGTCGACGATCCCGCGGACGAGCGCGTCGACCGGGAGTTCGTGCTGGCTTTTCACGACGTTCCGAAAGCGGGTTCTCTGGAAGCGGCGCAGCGAGGTACGAGCGCCGCTCCGATGTCGGAGCCGATCGATTCGCCCGAGATGGGAAAGATGACGAGCGTTCCGATGGGCGACGAAGTCGCCTATGCGGCATCCTGTATCAACGGCGCGGTTTATCCGTATGGACAGCGTCTTGCGGTGCGCGTCGGCGACCGAGTGCGGCTGCGGCTCCTCAACGCGAGCCCCACGTCGACGCGTTACGTCGGACTTGCCGGGCACGAACTGCTGGTCACGCATGCCGACGGCAATCCGCTGCAGCGCGGCATAACGGTAGATGTCGTCCGCCTCGGATCCGGCGAGCGGTACGACGCACTCGTTGAAGTCACGCGGCCCGGCGCGTTCCTGCTGCAGAGCGTTTCGGGCAATCCGCCCCAGGCCGCGCAGGCAGTTACGCTCTACACCGAGGGCATGGAGGACGCGCCACCGATGCATGCCGCGCAAAGGCTCGACGGTCTACGGGTTCTGAGCTACGAGCTTGCCGGGGGTACGGGGACTCCCGCCCCGCTTTCAGACGCAAGCCCGCCGCGCTACGAGTTCGAGCTGGCCGGCGGAGGGTTCGGCAACGGCCGCTGGAGCATCGACGGAAAGCTTTGGCCGCAGACGCCGAAGCTGCACGTGCGGCGCGACGAGCGCGTGACGCTTCGCTTTCGAAATACGAGCCAGATGGATCACCCGATGCATCTCCACGGTCACATCTTTTCCTTGATGGAAATAAACGGCGCGCAGCTGCAGCGTCCGCTGGCAAAGGACGTCGTGCTCGTGGCCGCCGGTGGAACGGCAACGCTGGGCTTTACGGCCGGCTCGCCGCCGGGGCGCTGGCTGCTTCATTGTCACAACGAGGTTCACATGGTCGGCGGCATGATGATGGAGGTCGTCTACACCGATTAGCGTTCGCGTTGCGAATAGGCGTGCGTGAACTCCGCACCGAGGAGCAGAATCTGCGACGAATAGTTCGCCCAAAGCAGAAAGACCACGAGCGAACCGAAGGCGCCGTACGCCGAGCTCACGCCGGCGCCGCTCAGGTACCACCCGAGTAAGATTTGTCCGGCGACGAAGAGAAGCGCCGTCAAGCCGGCCCCCATCCACACGTCGCGCCACGCGACTCGGGCGTCGGGTAAATACTTGAAAAGCAGGGCGAAGAACAGCCAGCTAAGCGCTGCCGAAAGCACCAAATCCGCCGGCTTCGCAAGCGCGGCCGGCCCCACGATCGAGAGGCCGAAATGACTCGATGCGACGGCGAGCGCGGCATTTGCCAGGATCGAGAGCATCAGCAGCAGCGCGAGTGCCAGCATCATCGCGAAGACGAGGGCGCGTTCTTCGATCGTTTGCCAAATGCCGCGCCTTTTCGGAGCGACCTCCCAAACGCTGTTCAACGCAAACTGGAGCGCGTTAAATAGCCCGATGGCCGCCACGAGGAAGAGCGCCCAGCCGGCGATCTGCGCGATAACGGAATGGCGCTGCTGGTCGAGCGTGGCAGCCACGATCTGACGCACCGCGAGCGCGCCGGGCCCGGGTATACGCGCGTAGATCGCGTTAAGTGCACTCTGGTGATTGTGAATGAAGAGGCCGGCGATCGCAACGACGACGATGATCAGCGGCGCGACCGCGAAAGCGGCAAAATAGGCGAGAGCGGCGGCCAGCCATTGTGCATTGTGGCGTTGGTAGTTCGTCCACGTTTGCACCGCCAAACGGAACGATAGCGACCGCTTCATAGTGGCTCGCTTCTGGCGGAAAAGGAACGATCGAGTGCCGCGGCCTTCGAGCGGTATCCCCCAGACACTGCCACCTTACCCCAGCGCGGCACGTCGACCGTATCGCCGATGGTAGGGCGCAGGCATGAAGAAAGCGTGAAGGAGTCGAGCGTCAGGCTCTCGGACCTCGCCGCTGTGCACGCCGGCTTTCGAATTGTCGTCGTAGGCCTCGCGCTGGCGGCCGGCTGCAGCCGGCAGCCCGGCGGTGCGGACCCGCTGCCCGCCGCGCCCGGCGTGCGAGCGCAACGTTCGACCGGGAACGTGGCTAAGGCATATGGCTTCTTGCGCTTCATGATGGACAGATACGCCAAGGGTAGGACGATACGCCTCGTCCAAAGTTTCGATGGCGGCCCATTGCGGCATTTCACCGATGCGGTGACCTACGACGATGCGCTCTTCGTCGATGCCATGCTGGCGCAGGGGAGCGACGACGGCGTCTCTCGCTCGAAGATCGTCGGCAACGCCTTTCTCTTCGTGCAGGCGCACGACCCGGCCGGCGACGGGCGGCTGCGCGCTTCCTACGCGCCGCGGCCGCTGCGGAGCCCAAAAGACGTCAAGGTCGACGACGGCAGCAGCGACGCCGGCAATATGGCTTGGGTCGGGCAGGCGCTCGTGCAGCTGTACGTAAGGACGGGCGACGCGGCGTATCTGCGAGGCGCAACCGCGATCGCGGCTTGGCTTGTGCGCAACGCGCACGATATGCGCGGCAGCGGCGGCTACACCGGCGGCTACACGGCACGCGGTAAGAAGATCGAGTGGAAGTCGACCGAGCACAACATCGACATTTACGCGTTCTTCAAGATGCTCGCAAGCCGGACCGGCGAGCGGAAATGGGACGCAAACGCGCGCTGGGCCGAGCGGTTCGTCGCTTCGATGTGGGATGGGCGTGACGGCCGATTCTACGTCGGCACCGGCAACGACGGCGTTACCCCAAACACATCGTTTCGCCCCGAGGACGTGAACTCGTGGAGCTATCTCGCGTTCGAAAATCCTCGCTGGGCCGCCGCTCCGAGCTGGGATGTGACGCATCTTGCGGTGCGTAAGGGCGGGTTCGGCGGCGTCAGCTTTTGCAGCGGCGACCGCTCGGGAGTGTGGTTCGAGGGAACCGCTCATCTCGCCGGCGCGCTGAAGTTGCGCGCTGCCCGTGGCGACCGGTCGCAGGCACAGACGTATCTCGCGGATATCGCGTATGCGCAGCGAAACGGGCTCAACGCCGACGGGCGCGGTATCATCGCAGCCTCAAAGAATGGCTTGAGCGACTGCGACGGTGACCACTACTTCGCATCGCTGCACGTCGGTGCCACGGCCTGGTACGCGCTCGCATCCGGCGGGTTCGATCCTTTCTTGCCGTTGCCGTCGCCGTAGAGGGCGTGCGCACACTGCCATACTGATGGCAGGGAGCGGCCGTATCGTGGCGGCATGCTTCCGGAACGCTACTGCGTGATCGACGTCGAGACGACCGGCTTGCGCCCGGCGCAGGACCGTATCGTCGAAATTGCCTGCGCCATCGTCGAGTTCGACCGAATCGTGGGCCGATGGGCGACCCTCGTGAACCCCGGAATACCGATCCCGCCGATTGCAACCGGCGTACACGGCATCTCCGACGAGATGGTCGCGCGTGCGCCGAGCGTGGCCTGGGCGCTGCGGTCCGTCCGGCGGTGGTGTCGCGGCCGCACGGTCGCCGCGCACTGCGCCAACTTCGATCTCTCCTTCGTCGGCCCGTCGGTTGCAACGCGCGGACTCTGTACGATGCGCCTCGCGCGAGCGCTCTTTCCCGAAGCGCCAAATCACAAGAACCAGACGTTACGCCGCTTCCTGGCTATCGACCGCGTCGCCGGAGAACGAATCGAAGCCCACCGGGCACGCAGTGACGCACTCGTCAGCGCTCATGTCTTGATCGCTTGCCGGCGCCGCTTCGGGGCCTACCGCGGCGGTGAATCGTGGGCCCGCTTTCTGGCCGAAACGGCCTTCGTGGACGTTGGGCCTCTTCACCAATCGGCTACCGCGGCGCGCTCTTTGAAAGCGCAGAGCAGATTTACCAGCGCCATCTCGGCGGGGGTGCGGCAGGAGACGTCGAGCAGCCTCGGACTGCAAACCAAAATGCTCGCCGCGCGCGCCCGCGATATCGCGACGTTGAACCGATTTCGCTCGAAAAGGAACTCCATATCCCGCGGCATCTCTTCGCCGCTGGAGGTCGCCATCGAATAGAAGACCACCGCCGCCTCTTGCCCCTGGAACTTGTCGACGGTCCCGACACGGACGTAATTGTGTCCGGCCTCCGCCAATTTGCTCGCGATCAGACGGCGTTGCGCGTTGTAGGGCGTGACGACGATGATATCCCGCTCGTAGGCGGCCAGTTGCGAGACCCGGGCCACGACCTCCGTGGCCTCCTCGACCGAGCTGGAACTGTTGCCGGAATGTTCGACCGATGCGAAATAGAGGCCGGCGAGGCGCCGGTCTCCCATCGGCACGTGATGCTGTGCGGCCGCGGGCGACGGGTGCAGCCGGCCTTCGTACATCGCATCGGAAACGAAGGCGCAGATATCGGATTGCATCCGGTAGCTGACATCCAAGAATATTCCCCGATCCTGCGGGATGGTTCGGTCGCCGGCGAGCAGATGCTCGAGCGCCGAGTCGCCGACGTGCAGCAAGTGGCGCCCCTGGCTGACTTGGGCGAGCTGCGAGGGATCCCCGAGCAGGACGACGTTACGCGCGCACAACGAGAGCGCAAGCGCGTCGGCGAGCGCGACCTGCCCCGCTTCGTCGATAAAAAGATAGTCGAACTGCCCTTCGAGTTCCTCACGTGCGAGCAGCCATGCCGTGCCGCCGGCGAGGTCGTAGCCGTCGCCGACGAAGGGTTCGTTCGAATCGACCGAGTCGATCATCGCGATGCGAAGTTTCGAACGGAATTCGGAGCCGTCGTTGGAGGACGAATGCTTGTAGCGGCCGCGAAAGCCGAGGCCACGCTCCTGCATGCTCGATTCGACCTTGTGCAGCAGGTTATGGATCGCGGCATGACTCGTGCTGGTGACCGCGACGCGCTTGCCCGCAGCCAGCAGGTCGCAGATCACGCTCGAGCCGTAGGTACTCTTCCCGCTGCCGGGCGGCCCTTGAACGAACAGATAGCTGCCGTCGAGCGCGGCCGCAATTTTGCTGATGCCGGCCGCGTCGACCTCCGCCGGCTGAATTGGTCCGCGGGCGCGGCCGGCAAGCCGCGGAGGCCGGCGCAAGAGAAGATCGTTTGCGGCCGGATGGCGTCGCGCAAGGTCACCGGCCAGAAAGGACGCTGCAATGCGTTCGATCGCGTCGCGTTGCGGCTTGGCCGCCGGAGGACGCGGCGGAATCAGTTCCTTGATCGTGCGCGCGTCCTCGATCGAGGCGCCGGTGCGCAGCTCCAGCAGGTTGCGCTCGTCATCGATCGAGACGATCGCGACGCTCTTGCGCGCGCGAGGATTCTCCGCGTTGCCCGGTCCCATCTTGTGATGCTGTTCGGGAAACGAGTACGTGTAGATCTTACTGCGCTTGATCTCTTTTGCAGGGATGTGTTCGCATAGCCGTAGTCCGGCGATCGGCTCGCGATCGAACTCGAGGAGGTCATCGATATTCTCGCAGCGGTCGAAGTACGCCCACCATTGCGGTTTTGCTTCCCGCGTGTGGTACGCCAGCAAACCGCCGATTAGGTAGCGAGCGCGACGGTCGTCGCTCATGCGCTCGTACTCTTCTTCGGACTTGGGCAACAGCACGTTCTCGAGGATCCTCCGCTCGAGATCGCCGCGCCGGCTCTCTTCGGCTTGCGTCTCGAGGCTCGGGGCGCTCGAGCGATGCTCGTAGAACGGGAAGCTGATGCCAAACGCAGCCGCGGCCTCCAGCCGGCGTCCCAACAGCCACTCGCGCAGGAGAAAAGTCGAGCGGCAGTCGTCGCGGTTGTACGCTTCGATATCGTCGAGGATGCGTCGATCCTTTTCGAGCATCCAGCGCTCGAACATCACGATCGAGTCATCCCCTTTGCGGACTTCGGTCTCACGGGTGAGATCGTAAAAGCGCTCGAGTTTCTTCAAGCCGTAGCCGTCTTCCGAAATGACCAGAGATTGGCGGACGACCGCGTAGAGATCGACGAGCACGCCCTCGCGCAGCAGAACGTCGACCTCGTTCTCCTTGGTACGGTGCTCTTGCGCGAGTCGCCGGAGCGCTGACTTTTCGTAGTTGGCGTAATGGTAAACGTGCAGCGAGGGGTAGCGCGCGCGACGCTCGATTAAGAACTCGACGAAGGATTCGAATGCGAATTTCTCGTCGGCGCGCGTGGTTCCCCAGAACGCTCGAAATGGCCGCTCGTCGTCGGGCAGCCAGCAGCCGAAAAGGTATTCGAGAGCGCGGCCGGGCTCGTAAAGCGGGTCGCCCTCCATATCGAAGAAGACGTCACCCGCTGATGGCGCGGGAAGCAGCGCGAAGCCGAGCGGCGGCTCGTGCTCGAGCAGTTCGTAGATCGGCTGCCGGCTTTCGCGCCCGCGTACCTGAAGCTCCGCCTGCCGCCGCAGCTTGGCAAAGGTTTCGGGATTCATCCCCGTAGGGCGCTGCTCGTCGGTGGCCGTCGCGAGCTCCGAAACGCGCGCGATGCCGTTGTTTTCGAACTTACCGATCTGGTCGCGGCGCATCGCGGCCACGAGGCTTAGGTGGTCGTCGCTCTCGCGTTGCGCCGCGCAGGCTCGTCTCCACACGCAGTCCGAGCAGTGCCGGCATCTATGGGGATACTGCCGGGGCCGCTCGATATGCTCGAGGGACGGGTCGCCGGCAAACTCTAAAAACGCGTGTTTGAGATGGCGGTAATACGCCATGTAGTCGCTTATGCGGAAGCGATCTTCCGTACCATCGCCGAAAACGACGTGGCCGAATTCCGGGATGTGCCCCTGCAGTCGCGCGAGATGCTCGCTGTAATTACAGAGCTGCACCAAGTAATAGGCTTTCGGTGCCAGCGCCAACTTCGTGTCGACGACCTCGTAGCCGTAAGCGCCCAGATCCGACGGTGTCGAAACTCGGCGTAAGAAGTCCGCGTGACCGACGAACAGGCCATCAAAAAACGTCGCTTGGTAGATGACGCGCTTACCTTTGCGCATCTCTTCGAGCGTCCGGCGCTGCGCTTGATGGTAGGCGTCGATGCCTGCTTCGGAGCGTTCAAACTCAACGACCTCGCCGGGATAACGCTCCAGCAAGCCGGCCAGGTGCCGGCGTTCGTGTTCGTCCCCCTTGCGGCGAACCAGTGCAGAGCGCTCGTCATCGTCATCCGGGCGCCGCATCCGTTTGCGCGCCACGAGTGCTTCGAGCTCGGTCAGCCGCTTGCACTCGAGGTAGTCGTTGAGATCGCTTGCAGAGTAAACGAACCGCCCGTCGAGGCGTTGCATGCAAGAGATTATCTCATGCGGGTGCAAGACGCACGGCTTGAACAAGAACGAGCTGCGCGGCGCACTGCGATTCGTCGTCGCCCTCGGTATCGTCAATCTCTTCGCAGACATGACGTACGAGGGAGCACGCGGCGTGTCCGGTGCCTTCTTGGGACACCTCGGCGCCAACGGTGCAACGGTCGGTGCCGTCGCCGGAGGCGGCGAGCTAGGCGGTTATCTCATCCGCTCGGTCAGCGGTGCCGTGGCAGATCGTACCGGACGCTACTGGATCAACGTCTGGGTGGGCTACGCGATCAACATGCTGTGCGTTCCGGCGCTTGCTTTTGCGGGGAGTTGGCCGGCCGCCGCGGGCCTGCTCGTGGGCGAGCGCATCGGGCGAGGTATCCGAAAACCGGTAACCGCGGTGATACTTTCGGAGGCCGGCCGCCGGCTCGGCCGCGGACGCGTCTTCGGACTCAACGAGCTTCTCGATCAGATCGGAGCGACCGCAGGCCCGCTCATCGTCGCTTTCGCGGTGACACGCGGAGGGTATCGAACCGGATTCGGCGTGCTGATCGTTCCCGCGTTGCTTACCCTCGCGGCCCTCGGCGTAGCTGCGTCGCGGGGAAGCCGGCTCGTTCCCAATGACGAGAGCGAACCGCAAGGTTCGTCAGACGGCGATCGCGCGGCGCTCGTACGCTATGCGGCCGGAGGCGCGCTCTTTGCCGCCGGCTACGTCGATTTCGCGCTGATTTCGTATCACTTTTCGACGGCCGGGATCATGCCGGTCGCGGCGATCTCCGTCGCCTTTGCAATCGCGATGGCCGTCGGCGCGGTCGTCTCCCCGGTCGCCGGGCATCTCCTCGATCGTTTCGGCAAACCCGTAATTGCCGTCGCGTTGGGGGTAACCGCGGCGGGCGTCCCGCTGGCCTTTCTCGGGCGAGGCTCGCTTGCCGTTGCCGGGGCCGCCGTTTGGGGTGTCGGTACCGCGGTGCAAGACGCACTCTTGCTGGCACTGGTCGCCACCGTGCTGGCGCGACGAAGGAAAGCGACCGTATTCGGCCTCTACGACCTCGCGTTCGGCATCGCGTGGTTTGCAGGCAGCGTCGTCGGCGGGGTCCTTCTCGACCGATCGATCACCGCGCTCGTTGCGTTCTCGATGCTCCTGCAAGTTGCAGCGATCCCTTTCTTCGTTTATGGGAAAGACCGGCTGCAGGCCAGGACGTGACCGGCAAGACGCTGAAAAATTTTGCGCTGATGAGTGCATGGCGATCCACGACCGTAACCTCGGTCATCGTATCGCTGACGATTGCGGCGGGATGCACCAGCCAGTCCGGCCCTAGTCTGGGGCCGTCCCCTCCTTTAGCGCTGCACCACCTTGCGCACGTCGTCGTGATCGTCCAGGAGAATCGCAGCTTCGATAATCTGTTCAGCGGCTTTGCGGGGGCCGACGCGCCGCGTTTCGGCTACGACGGCCGCCGGCGGATTGCGCTGCGCCCTACCCCGCTCGAGGATCCCGGCAATATCGAAAACAACTGGCGCGACGCGATCGCCGGTTGGAATAACGGGAAGATGGACGGCTTTGCGAGCGAGCATTTTTACGGCGGCCCTCTCGACTATGCGTACGGGGTCGTCCCGCGCGCCGAGTCGGCGCCGTACTGGGCGATGGCCAAGCAGTACGTCCTCGCCGACCATATGTTTCCGATGGAGTTCGGCCCCAGCTTTACGGCGCACCTCAGTTTAATTGCTGCAAATACGACGATTGCGCCGGCGCCCATCGCTGAGGTCGATGCGCCCGCGCGCTACCCGTGGGGATGCGACGCGCCGCCGGGCACCGGTTCCTTCACGCTCGACGCCCGGCGAATCGAGAAGTTCAACGGACCGTTTCCGTGTTTCTCGAAGCTGACGACGATTGCCGACCAGCTCAACGGCGCCGGGCTTTCGTGGAGTTACTATGCCGCCCCGTTGAGCAAGATCGGGGGCAAAGTTTGGTCGGAGTTCGACTCGATTCGGGCCATCCGCTACAGCAGTTATTGGAAGAATGTAAAATCGCCGCAGACTCGGATTCTGCGCGACGTCGAGGCCGGCCGTTTGGCAGACGTCTCTTGGGTGACGCCGGACTGGCAAGATTCCGATCACACGGGCAGCGGGTACGACTCCGGTCCATCGTGGGTGGCCTCGATCGTCAACGCGATCGGCCGCAGCCCCTACTGGAACACGACGGCCATCGTCGTCTTGTGGGACGACTGGGGCGGCTGGTACGACAACGTGCCTCCGCCGCAGCTCGATTTTCGCGGGCTCGGCATTCGCGTACCGTGCATCATCATTTCACCGTATGCGCGCGTCGCTAAAGGTGCTCGTTCCGGATACGTCTCGCACACGCAGTACGAGTTCGGCAGCATTCTGAAGTTCGTCGAAGAGGTCTTTAGCCTGCAGCCGATCGGCTCGCCGGCGAGCGGCTATACCGACACGCGAGCCGCAAGCCTTCTCGACAGCTTCGACTTTACGCAGGCGCCGCGGCGTTTCAGCCCCATACCGGCGCGCTATTCGGCCTCTCGTTTTCTCAACGAGCGTCCCTCTTTCGTCGCTCCCGACAATGACTGAGCGCAAGCGAGCCGGCTCCGGCCAACGGGCGACGACCGGGACGACGTCCGATGCGCTGCTCGAGGCCGAGCGTTTGCGCGACGATTTCCGAACGATCGCCGAGGCTATGCCGCAGCTGGTCTGGACGGCCGGCGGCGACGGAAAGATCGATTACTTCAATCAGCGCTGGATCGACTACACCGGGGTCGACCTCGATGAATTCCGCCGCCGCGGAGAGTATGTCGGCGTCGTGCACGCCGACGATGTCGACGAAACGTGGGACCGTTGGACCGAAGCGATCGAGTCGGGCACTCCGTACGAAGGGGAGTTTCGTCTGCGTCGGGGTGCCGATGGCGGTTATCGCTGGTTTCTCTGCCGCGCCGTTCCGCTCTTCGCGCCGGACGGCAAGGTTTCGCGGTGGATCGGTACGGCAACCGACGTCGACGAGCAGAGGCGAGCTCGCGATAGTCTGAGCTTCATGGTCCAGGCAGGCAACGTGCTGGCCGCCCCCATCGAAGCGGACGAGATCTGTAAGGCACTGGCCCGCGTGGCGATCGAGCGTTTTGCCGACTGGTGTTTCGTGACGTTGGTGGAGGGCGACGCGTTTGATACGATTGCCTTCGAACATCGCGATCGGGATCGCGTCGAATTCGTGCAGCAATATCGCGATCGCTATCCTCCCCGTCCGGGTGATGCGCTGTTTGCCTCGATCGAGGAGAACCGGCCTGCGCTCTTCGAGCGCATAACCGACGATCAGCTCGTGGCGGGGGCGCGGGACGAGGAGCACCTGCGCCTACTGCGCGCGCTGGAAATGCGCTCGGGCATGATCATCCCGTTGGCAACGCTCGAGGGCAAGGTGTTAGGGGCGCTGACGATGATCTCGGCCGAATCTGGGCGCCTTTTCGATCGAAGCGACCTCGAAATCGCCGGCGCGATCGCTGCGCGCGCCGCGACCGCGATCGCAAACACCCGTATGCTCAAGGCCGAGCGGCGTATCGCGGAGCAGCTGCGCTTTACCAGTCGCGTGAACAAGCTGCTCCTCGAGAGTCCGGCTCCTTGGAAGGCGATGAGCCGCGTCGCAAAGATGATCGCGCTCGAGATAGCCGACGCCGGCGCGATCCTTCGCGTTCGGGACGACGCGCTGCGTACCGAGGTCATGGTTGCTCGCAAGCCAAAGGTCAACGCGGTCATCTCAGCGCTGCGCGGGAAGCGCATCTTGCGCCTCGCGCCGGAGCGCGACCTGGTCGAGCGGCTGAGACGGCGAGAGACCATCGTATTCCGTGACGAACAGCCGGGCTTCATGCGAGAGCGCGCCTGGCCGTATCTTTCCGACGAGATCGATGCGCTTTGTGTAAGGTCGAGCGTGATCGTTCCGCTCTACGCGGGAAAGACGACGTACGGCGCGCTGGTCGCATACTATTCCGACCGGCCGTTCGACCCCGACGACGTCGCGCTGCTCGAAGAGATCGCGGCGCGCGCCTCAGTGGCGGTAGAGCAGGTCGAAACGCTCGAGCGCGAACGTAAGATCGCGACGACGCTCCAGCAAGCATCTCTGCCGACGTTGATTCCACGAGTTGAGAATTTGCGGTTTGACGCCGTTTATTCGCCGGCAGGCGACGAAGGCGACGTCGGCGGCGATTGGTACGACGCGATCGAACTCGATGACGGTTCTGTCGTGGTGAGCGTCGGCGACGTAACCGGCCGCGGAATCCAAGCCGCCGCAATCATGAGCAAAGTTCGGCACGCGATGGGCATGGCGCCGCTGCACGAGACTGACCCGACCAAGATCCTCGATTCGGCCGGCTGGTTTTTGGGCAAGCGCTACCCCGATGCGATCGTCACGGCCTTCGTTGCGATCGTCAGCCCCGACCGGCGCACCATCCGCTTCGCCAACGCGGGGCATCCGCGGCCGCTGCTTTGGAGAGACGGCGCGTCGATCGAACTGCAGGCTTCGGGACTTCCGCTGGGGCTTCGCAGCTTCGCGCCGCCCGAGAAAAGCGCCTCGATGGAATTGCGTGACGGTGACGTGATCGTGCTCTTCACCGACGGGCTGATCGAAGCGACGCGCAATTTGAACGAAGGGGAGCGCTTGCTGCGCGAGGTTGTCAACAGCGGCGTTCTGTCCGCCTCGGTCGCCCCCGCAAAGCTGGTCGCGCGCGCCTGTTTGCCGCCGCACGTTCACGATGATGTTGCGATACTGAGCGTGTCGATCGGCCGGCCGCCGGCCTGGACGTTCGCCGCGGAGGATGCGCGGGCGGCGGTGGACGCGCGAGCGCAATTCGTCCAGTTCCTCCATCAGGCCGGGTACGACGACGAGCTCGTCGATCGGACGGAGCTGATCTTCGGCGAGCTGCTCGGTAACGTCGTCCGCCACGCTCCCGGCCCGGTCGAAATTTCGTTCGACATCGACGGCGAGTCGGCGACCCTGCACGTCATCGATTCCGGCTCGGCTTTCAGCCTAACGCAGGCGCATTTGCCCGATGACGAGTTCGCCGAGCTGGGGCGTGGGCTGTTCATCGTCCAACAGCTGGCCGCGGGCATGCGCGTGAAGCACGTTCCCAACTGCGGCAATCACATCAGCGTCGCGCTCTAAGCGGTCGGCCGGCCGCCCAGCCCGCGACGCAGGGCGCGTCCCTGGCATTTCTTATTTTGAGAGGGTAAACTCTGGGCATGGAACTACCGCTCCAGATTACCTACCGGGGAGTGAACCCATCGGGCGCTCTGCGCCGGCTTATTCACAAAGAGGGTGCGAAGCTCGAGCACTTCTTCGCAAGGATTACGAGCTGTCGCGTCCTCGTCGAGCGGGAGCCGCGTCATATGCGCGAATCCGCCCCATTTCGCGTGCGCATCGACCTCGGCGTACCCGGCAACGAACTCTTGACAGATACGCTGGAAAGGGATTCGAGGGTCGCCGTCCGAGATGCGTTTCGCCGGGCTCGGCGCCGGCTGCAGGACTACGCGACGCGGCTGAAAGGAACCTAACCCAACGGCCCCCTAGAGCGTAACCGTTACCCCGCGTCGCGCGACGACGGCCGCAAAGCCGCTCGCGTGGAGCGCGGCCGCCAAGCCTCGGGCGCTCGCCGGCTCCGCGTGCACGAGGTAGATCTGGGTAGAACTCGAGCGCAGCGGCGCGAGCCAGCGCAGGATCTCGTCTTGCCCCGCGTGTGCGCTGAAGCCCGAAAGCGGAACGATTGCGCTGCGCACGCAGAGTTCGTCGCCCAAAATGCGGATGGTCCGCGCTCCGTCGATCAGCAGCCGCCCCGGTGTCCCCGCCACTTGGTAACCGGGAAAGACGATCGTCGCGTGCGGATTCGAGAGATGCCGGTGTAAGTGGTAGAGGATTCGCCCGCCGCTGGCCATGCCGCTGGACGCAAGAATGATCGCGGGTCCGTGCAGCGAGTTCAGCCGGCGCGACTCCTCGTTGGTTACGTGAATCGTCAAGTTTCGGCAGCCGAACGGTGCGTCCGGCTGCTCGGGAATTTGCCGGTAGGCCTCGCGGTGGTGCGCGAAAACCGCGTCGACCTTAATGGCCATCGGGCTGTCGAGGTGAACCCCCACCTGCGCGACCGTTGGATCGGCTGCCTGAAGGCGTCCGATCGCGAAGAGCAGATCTTGCGCGCGTTCGACCGCGAAGGTCGGGATGACGATCGGGCCGCCGCGCGCGATTCCGCTAAGAAGGGTCGCTTTGAAGGCGTCGAGTGTATCGGACGGATGCGGCCGGTCACCGTAGGTCGCTTCGCATACGACGGTATCTGCGCCGTCGAGCGCTGCGGGATCGTAGAGCAGCGCAGAGTCGTACCGGCCAAGGTCCCCGGAGAAGATCGTGCGGCGTCCGCCAATGCGAAGCTCGACGAAGGCCGCTCCGATAATGTGGCCCGCGTAGTGGTAGCGCAGCGATGCGCCGCAAAGATTGAAATCGGTACCGAGCGGCACCCTCTTGATTTGTGAAAGCGCGTCGGCGACGTCCCGCTCGGTAAAAAAGGGCGTGAGATTATGCGAGCGCTCGCGGTGAAATCCGCGGTCGTGCATGTGCCGCTGGAGGTGCGCCGCATCTTCCAGAACGATCGCCGCCACGTCGGCGGTGGCCGGCGTACAATAAATCGGCCCTTTGAAGCCGTCGCGCACGAGCTTTGGAAGATATCCGATGTGGTCGAGGTGGCCGTGCGTGATGACGACGCCTTCCATCTCTGCGGCGGGTACCGGTAAAGGAGCGTGGTTGAGCGCCTCGACCTCCGGCGGCCCTTGAAAGAGCCCGCAGTCGACGAATAGATGCCGGCCGTCGATCGTGACGAGGTGCTTGCTGCCGGTAACGGTTCCGGCCGCGCCGACGAAGGTCAGCTCAGCCATGTCACGACGCTCGAGAAGGCGATTGCACTTGGCCGTCCTGCAAAAGCATGCTGCTCCGCGCAGCGGTCGATCAGCGCGTCGGGGTCGGTATCCTCGATCAAGACGGCGCCCGTTGCCTTTCGAAACAGGCGCGCGATCGCCTCGAACTCATTGGAGAGTCCACCCGAGTCCCGCAGGACGCCGATGAGCTTTCCTTCGTCGTAGGCGATGGAGAACTCGCCAAGCGTTCCGCTGCGTCCGCCGATGAAGATCACGAAGTCGGAACTGTGGATGTTGTCGACTTCACGTCCCATGAGTCCGGAGCCGGTGAAGACGATCGCGGTGTAGGGCTCGAGCGGCGATTCGTAGAGCCCGACGTGCTCTTCGCGAGAGTGAGCGGGGGAGACTCCCAAACTCTCGCCGCCCGCCTCGTGCGCGCCCAAGACGGCCGCGTGAGGAAGCCCCGGGCTGGCGCCGGTAACGATCAGCGCGCCGCGACGAGCGATATTGCGCCCCAGCCGTTGGGCCAACCCAAGCTCACCGCTGGTCAGAACGCCGCCGGCGGAGCCCATGACCCCGATCTGCAGTTTCACGGCGCCGTAGGTTCGCCGCCCGAAGCATTCTCCCACCTGGCGAGCCCGAACTCATTGTTTTGGGTAAGAGAAATCTCTCGCCGTTGCGCAAAGGGCGGCAAGGGAGAAAGGCCACGAGCCATGCGCTCCATCATACTCATCCTCATCGCTCTCGCGCTGACCGCGCCAAGAGCATTTGCAGCGGGCGATCCGTATGCAGATATCAGCACGATGCGCGTAGCGTTTTCACACGTCCGGTCGGTCGTCGCCGTCCAGCGTTACAGCTCCGGCGAGTTCGCGACCGTTGAGTACGCCTCACCCAATCGCTATCACGTGACGATGCGTACGTCGCAGATCGTGCTGGCGGGCAACGTTGAATACGATAAGCGAGTCGGCGGCGTTTGGAAACGTTCGCCCAACGGCGCTCAGCATCAGGCGCTGCTTTCGGCGGCGTGGAACCTTGCGGGACCGCCGGGCGCAGACGTTCACAAGCTTTTTACGATTACTTCACTCGGAAGCAAGCGGATCGACCGCACGACGCTTCGCGGGTACCTGCTCCACGATGCAGCAGGCGCGTACGACGCGACAGTCTGGATCGGCCCAACCTATCTGCCCGTATTCGCGTCCATCCAACTGCCGGATCAAACGATCAAGGTCCACTACATCAACTACAATGCCTCGGTCGACGTTGCATTGCCCGAGCTGCCGAGGATCGACGAGACTACGGTCGGCGACCGTTCGCCGTAACCGAAATGGAGAGGCCGTCGAACGACGTCGACAGCACGACGAGCGTGACGATGTGGACGGCGGCCGGCTCCAAGTGATTGAGAAGCGCCTCGAGGTGCGCGACGTCGTGCACGACCGCTTGGGCGATGAACGAGAATTCGCCGGTGACGCGATGGCACGCGAGGATCTCGGGGCGCTCGCCGGCGATCTTGACGAAACGCGCATCCGGTCCGTTCGGACGGGCCAAGATGAACGCCGTGACCGGGTAGCCTAACTTTGCCGCCGACAGGCGCACGGAATAACCCTCGATTACGCCGTCCTGTTCGAGGCGCCGAACTCTCTCCGAGACGCTGGTCGCCGAGAGACCGACGGCTTTGCCGATCTCCGCGAAGGATCCGCGGCCGCTTTTTTGCAGCTCGCGGAGAATCGAGCAGTCGACGCGGTCGAGGGCGTGAAAACCAGGGCTCGGCGCCAAACTCTCCTCCTATTCCAAGGCGAAAGCTCGATTTCGCACAAGGTCGCTGCTGTTCCCGGCCCGGCGGCGATGGTACGCTGCAAGGGCATGGCCGATTGTACTCTGGTCACGTGCGCGCTCGTGCCCGATCTCGATCCGGACGACCGGCTTCTTCTACGGGAGATGCAGCGGCGCGGTCTCGACGTTTCGGTCGAAGTCTGGAGCGAGCCGGAGACTGATTGGAGCGCTTCAACCCTGTGCGTGCTGCGTTCGACCTGGGACTATCACGTTCGCTACGACGAGTTCGTTTCGTGGATCGATCGGGCATCGGCGGTTACCCGGCTTCAGAACGGCCCGCACCTTCTCAAGTGGAACGCCGACAAGTCGTACCTCCGGGTTCTGCAGGAGCGCGGGGTGCCGATCGTTCCGACCGCGTGGGTCGCGCGCGGAGAGCGGTGCAGCCTGGCGACGCTTGCCGAGATGTACGGCTGGCGCGATCTCGTGCTCAAGCCGGCGAAGGGCCTGGCCGGGCACGGTGTCTCGCTGGCGCGTCGCGGTGCGAAGTCGTTTGCGGCCGCGCAAGCCAGGCTCGACCATCTCGCCGAAACCTGCGACATGCTGGTACAGCCCTACTTAGCGGGTGTATTCGGCTACGGCGAGCGGGCGCTGATCTTCGTCGACGGCCGTTACTCGCATTCCATCGTCAAGAAGCCCTTCGACACGCTCTTAGCAATTAGCGACACGGACTCATCGCTCGTCGAAGCGACCGGCGACGAGATTGCGATCGCCTCGAAGGCACTCGACGCGGTCCCGGCCCCCACGCTGTACGCGCGGGTGGACCTGCTGCGTGACGACGACAATAACGTCTGCGTAAGCGAGCTCGAACTCATCGAGCCCGCGCTCTATTTCGGCGTTCACAAGCCGGCCCGGGCGGCGCTCGCCGACGCCGTTATCCGGCAACTTGCTGCTTATACGGAGGCTCTATCGTGAGAAAATACCGTCTTGACTTGATGCGGTGCGCCATATCCGCCGCCGCCTGCTGCGCTGTCCTTGCTGGATGCTCGACAGCCTCGAGCCCGGTACCGCAGTCCCCGGCGTTCGCCGGGGCAACGCCCCTTTTGGGTCACATGGATCGCGCTTCTTCGTGGGTGCTTCCCGAGGCGAAGAAGCAGGATCTGTTGTACGTCTCGGATCTCGAGGCGCAAGAAGTCTTCATTTACGCCTATCGCGCCAAGAAGCTGGTTGGAACGCTGAGCGGATTCTTCAATCCGGAGGGCTTGTGCGTCGATAAAAAAGGCAACGTTTGGGTGACCAGCGATACGAGCGACGGCAATCACCAAGTCATCGAGTACGCGCACGGCGCAACGGCGCCGCTGCAGACGTTGAACGATCCGGATGGGCGAGTCAACGGCTGCGCCGTCAATCCGGTCACGGGCGATCTGGCGGTTACGAACTTTTGGGGACCCACGGAACGCGCGGGCGGCGTTTCGATCTATCGGCACGGCAGCGGATCGCCGGCCTCCTACACGGACCCGAGCATCTACTACTATTACTACTGCGGCTACGACGATAAGGGCGATCTCTTCGTCGACGGGCTGAGTTATGGCAGCGAAACCGGCTTCGCCGAGTTGCCTGCCGGCGGCAAGGCGTTCGTCGATATCGCGCTCCCGGAAACAATCTACCTTCCCGGCGGCGTGCAGTGGGACGGCCAATACATGGCTGTCGGCGATCAGGTTGCTGTCACGCACAATTTTCAGAGCGTCATCTACCAATTCGCGATTAGCGGGAGGGGCGGCACCGAAGCCGGCATGACGGTATTGACCGGAGCAAATGAGGTCGCACAATTCTGGCTGCCTCGCGTTGGGAAAGGGAAGAAGGGTCGAGCCACGCACGTCATTGGTCCCAACGGTGACGGCATGAACACGTTGATCTGGTCGTATCCCAACGCCGGCAATCCGGTACGGACGTACTCCGGGGAACAAGATCCGACCGGAGCCACGCTCAGCATGGCGAAGCGCTAAGCTCGAGGGGGCGGCCGTTCGCCGCGAAGAAGTTGCCGCTATGAGAATCTCGATCGCGGCTGCCGCCGCCCTCTCACTCGTTCTGACCGCGCAGCACGCCGGAGTTGCGCAGACCGCTTCGCTGGACCTGTTGCGTCGCGCCGTCGACCCGAATCCGACGCTGAACTCGTACACCGCGTCGGTTCAGCTTTCGGCCACGCTGCACGTGCTGATTCCGGTCCACAAGAACTTGCGCGGCACCGTCTACTATCTGCGCCCGAGGCGCAAGATCGAGTTCGAAAACGTCTCCGGCGCATTGAGCCGCTTCAAGGATCTCGCCTCGCAGACGCCCAGCTACGAGCAGGCGACGGCGGAGTATACGATCGCGCCGCTGCAGGACAACGGCACGATTTCGACTTACTCGGCGGTTCCGAAGAAGCCGGGCGGTCGGGTGAAGAGCGTTACGCTGACGGTCAGCGACACGACGGCGTTGATCGCTCACGCGCAGTGGGCATATTCGAACGGCGGATCGCTGAGTTTCGATCAGAACTACACCAACGTCGGTCAATACCGGCTGCCGGCCAAGACGAACATCGCCGCCCGCTTTCCGGGCTACAGCGTCGACGGAACGCTGACGTTTGCGATGTACCGGCCCAATGCGACGGTCTCGCCCTCGGTCTTTGCCTCGCCGAATCCTTCGTAAAGCCCGGCTGCAACCTTTCGCGACGGTGCGCGATTGCGGCAGACATGAACGACGTTAAAGAACTCGTGCGCAAACCGTCGCCGGGCGGCCGCCCACAGCCGCTGGCATATCGCGATAAGAGGCTCTGGGTGGGGGCTTGGGATACCGATCGAGTCTACGCGGTCGATCCGGCGACGTGGAAGGTCGTCGATGAAGTCGAGGCGCCCGGCAGACCGTACGGGATGGCGGTGCTTGGTGACGAGATCCGCGCCGTGCTCTCGATTGGTGCCGATGACGACCGTTATCTCTACCGGTTCGTACCGGGCAAGGGATTCGACGACGCGAGCAAGACGCCGTGCCCCGACTTTACCGGTTCGCACTTGGCGGCTCACAACGGCACCCTCTATCTCTTGCAGATGGGGTTGCGGCGCATCCTTGCGTTCGACGAACGGGGAGCGATCGCGCGAGAGATCCCGCTGCCGACGCGTTGCGGCGGAATCGGCGTACGTGATGGCGGCTTCTACATGATCTCCGCCGACGAAGAGTTCGACAATCTCACGCTTGCAACGCTCGACGTAGGGCTTCCCTCGCCGCAGGCCGTTCCGGTGGCGGTGCTCAACCCCGAGGCGCGCGCGCTGACCTTTGACGGCAAAGCCTGGTGGACGAGTTACCGCGAGCAAAACGAGATCGTCTCATTCGAGATCTGAAGGCCTTAACAGCCTGATTGGCTGCTAGAGTCCGAGCATCGCTCGGACGAATGGCGCATCGAGCGTACGCAGGCTCGTAATCGTGCGCGCGGCCAGCGAGAGCGCTTGCGCGTCCGGGGCGAACTCGCGATTCGGAACGGCAATGACGCGCAATCCGGCGTTGTAAGCCGAGCGAATGCCGTTCGCCGAGTCTTCGACGGCTGCAGCAGCGTCCGGCCGCGTTTCCAGCACCTCGAGGGCGCGCAGGTAGACGTCGGGCGCGGGCTTTCCGCGGGCGACCTCGTCGGCCGAGACCACGACGGCGAAGCGTTCGCGCCAGCCGGTTCGGGCGAGGATCGCGTTTGCGACCGGCAGTGCTGCCGAGGTCGCCAGCCCGAGCCGAAATGCTCGGCCGAGGCGATCGAGCGCCTCGCTTGCCCCGGGCATAACCGGGACGTTTTGTAAGCGCGAGATTACGCCGGCGATCACCGCATCGGCGATTGCAGACTCGTCGAGCGCGACGCCGAGATCCGCGCGAATGTAGCGTGCCCATTCGTTGGTGCGCATGCCGATCATCGTTGCCTGAGCACCGTCGTGCCACCGCCCGCCGTGGGCGATGACGAAGTCGCGGCGCACGTCCCGCCAGACTTGCTCGGTCTCGACGAGCGTCCCGTCGAGATCGAAGACCACGCACGGATGTACGCTCGCGTAACATGCTCGTTCGATTGGTGCAGTTCTCCTTTGCCGCGCGCTACTGAGTCTTCGGCTGAGCTTGCGCCTGCCAGACCAGCGACTGCGGCACGCCAAGCGAGATGTTCTCCTTGCGGAACGCCTCGCTCACACGTTGGTTGATCTCGCGGGTGAGGGCCGCCTTCTGCGCGGGCAACGTCTTGATCCAGGCGCGCAGAACGATGCCGGCGTGTGAAACCGCGTCGACGCCGAGCATTTGCGGCGGTTCGACGATGACCTTGTTCCAGCCGGGGTCTTGCGCGATCTGGTCGAGGGTTGCCGTCAGAACTTCGAGCGCGCGCGTGATGTCGCTCGAGGCGGCAACGGCGATGCGGTAGTCGATTCGCGACCACAGGCGCGTCTGATTCTCGACCGCGACGACCGAGCTGTTGGGGATCGTGACGAGCCGGCCGTCGTCGGTGCGCAGTCGCGTGATCCGTAGGGTCAGGTCCTCGACGTTGCCGCTGAAGCCGTTGATCGTGACGACGTCGCCGATCGCAAACTGATCCTCGGCTAGAATCAAGAAGCCGTTGAGATAGTCTTTGATGAGGCTCTGCGTCGCAAACGAGAGCGCGAAGGCGATCACCGCGCCGATCGTTAGAACCGAGGCGGCGGAAATGGAAAGCACGGAAAGGGTGGCGAGGATCGCGATCGCCCAGAGGACGATCGACTTGAGGTTCTCGATTGCGCGTACGACGGTTGGGCGCCGAAGCGTCAAGCGCGCGCGTTCACCAGGAGTCGCAAAGAGGCTCGATTCCCAGTTGTCGGCAACGCGGACGATGGCGACGTTCAGCAGGCGATCCAAGAGCGCGAGGATCAGCCAAACCACGACGACACGGATCGATCGGGTCGTCAGCTGGTTGGCGAGAGCGTGCGTCGACGGCAGGATCCCGAGCACCCAAAGGACGATCACGGCCCACATCGCCAGCAGCGCCAGACTCGACAGGCGCAGTCCTCCCGAAACGATCGATCGCTCTACGCGCAGATTTTTGGCGCCCGTAGAGTCGCTGGTTTCGTGCGGGTCTACCGATTCGGCGGCAGCGTCGAGCAGATCGTTGCGGCGGCGCAAGCGCCGGCGAAGGACGATCAGAAGCACGCTCGCGAGAACGCCGCCGAGAATAACGAACGGGAGCTTGCGAAGCTGCGAAGCAAAATACTGCGGCTCCGCCGTCAACAGGGCCCGCCCGAGTGCGGCCTCGAGCACGCCCTGCCATTGCACCGCCAGATCGTTCTTTGACATCGAGTTAAGGGTGGCGTCGGGCTCGGTCAGCGTCATGATCGGCGCCACTTCGCGCCTCGAGCCGTCCGTTGCATAGAGCGTCGGATAGCCGTTCTCGCTGCCGATGCTTACTTTGAACGTCTTAGGGTCGAAGTGCGATGCCGGTCTGTTTCCCAGGCTTACCGCCGCGGGTACGATGCGCTGCAGATTGTCGGTGATCGTATCGACGCGCTGCACGATTGGTGGGACCGGCGCGTCGGCGGGCGCGGCCGGCGCTGCAACCACGAAGAGGCGCTGACCTTCGAAAAAAATCGGCGCGGTATCGAGATTGTTGACCCGCTTGATCGGAAATCCCCACGGGGACGCCGTCGCGGTGTAGCCCGGGATTCCAAGCGGCACCCCCGGCGCTTGCGCGAGCAGGGGGGCGCTCGTGACTGCGGCTAGTACGAAGAAAAGCTTCAGCACCGAGTCTTTGCACTTCGCGAACGAGCCGTGGTCGCCTCGATCTTTTCGTCGCGCGCAGCGACCGTGCTCGTCCCAGAAAATCGCGGCTGGCCGAATGAAGATCCGGCGAAGGACGAGTTCAGGGGGCGCTACACACGGAGAGGGGGACCATGTGCAGACGGCCCCCCTTCGTTGTTGCGACTGTCACTCTGACTAAGCTAACCGTAACACGCAAAGCTGAAGGCTTCCTTAAGCGCGGAGGTCAGTTGGCATGAAATCACGCGGTCATTCTGAGGCGGTTCTCAGGTGGCGGCGCAGGCCGCGCACCGCCCTTCGAAGGTTACCCGCTCGCTCTTAATGTTGAAACCGTGCCGCAACCCGAGCAATTTGAGCGTACGTGCGGGAATTGCGTAGGCCACATCTTCGATTCCGCCGCAGTGCGTACACCGCAAGTGAGCGTGCCGCGGTCCCGCCGGCTCGTAGGTCGCGGCCTCTGCACCCGGCAGGCGGAGCTCGGAGACCAGCCCGAGATCGCGCAGCCGCTCGAGGCCCCGATAGACGGTAGAGAATCCGATGCCGGGCCTGCGCTTGAGAGCCTTTGCATAGATTTGCGAAGAAGTAAGGTGGCGCCCGATCCCGCTCTCTGCGACGATATCGTAAATAAGCCGGTAATTTTTTGGCAGCAACCCCTGCACGGATGGCGCCATACTGTCCCCCATCATATCGTCCTTTTCCGTCGCCGTCTGCCTATTGACGGCGGCAGCTTGCGGCAGTATTCTGCCCATTATGAGAGTGACAATCACTTTCAAAGCCTTCGCCCACGAGACCTTCGCCCGAACCCGCGTCTAGCACTCGAAGGCCTGCCCGCCTGTTCGCGATCCGTGACTGGCCGAGATGCGAATTACTTATCACTTTTTCTTGGATCGGAGAAGTTAGGAAAAAATGGAAAACACGATCGTCGAGCTGTCGGAAGCCGATCAAGGCTGTCCGGTAAAGCACGTACCGCTCCGGCCGAGAGTCAACATCGATTGGTTCCCGGAACTCTTGGATCTTTCGGTGCTGCACCGGCCGTCTGCGCTCTCCGACCCGATGGGCCCCGATTTCGACTACGCGCGTGAGTTCAACAGCCTCGACCTCAAAGCGGTTAAGGATGATCTCGTCGCATTGATGACCACGTCGCAAGACTGGTGGCCGGCCGACTACGGTCACTACGGCCCGCTCTTCATTCGTATGGCGTGGCACTCAGCCGGGACGTATCGCATCGGTGACGGGCGCGGCGGCGCCGGTTCGGGAGAGCAGCGCTTCGCGCCGCTCAACAGCTGGCCGGACAATGCGAACCTCGATAAGGCGCGCCTATTGCTCTGGCCGCTCAAGCAGAAGTACGGGCGGAAGATCTCGTGGGCCGATCTGATGGTGCTTGCCGGCAACTGCGCTCTCGAGTCGATGGGATTCAAGACGTTCGGATTTGGCGGGGGTCGCGTCGATGCATGGGAACCCGACGAGAACATTTACTGGGGGCCGGAAGATACGTGGCTCGCCGATAAGCGCTACAGCGGCGAACGCGCGCTCGAGAAGCCGCTCGCCGCCGTGCAGATGGGCCTGATTTACGTGAACCCGGAAGGCCCCAACGGCGAGCCCGATCCGCTTGCCGCCGCGACCGACATTCGCGAAACCTTTGGCCGGATGGCGATGAACGATGTCGAGACGGTCGCCCTGATCGCCGGCGGCCATACGTTCGGCAAAGCGCACGGCGCGGCCGACCCGGGACAGTACGTTGGTTTTGGGCCTGCCGGCGCCGGCATCGAAGAGCAGAATCTCGGCTGGCGGAACTCGTTTGGCAGCGGCTCCGGCGATGACGCGATCACGAGCGGGCTCGAAGGCGCGTGGACCGCGACGCCGACGCGTTGGAATAACGAATACTTCAACAATCTCTTCAACTACGAATGGGAACTGACGAAGAGTCCCGCGGGCGGTTATCAGTGGACGCCGAAGGAAGGCGCCGGCGCGAACACGGTTCCAGGCGCGCACGATTCCTCCAAGCGGCACGCCCCGATCATGTTCACGACGGACCTTTCGCTCAAGGTCGACCCAGTTTACGGGCCGATCTCAAAGCGTTTCCACGAAAATCCGCAAGAGTTTGCCGACGCCTTTGCCAAGGCGTGGTACAAGCTGACGCACCGCGACATGGGGCCCATTTCGCGCTATCTCGGGCCGGAGGTGCCCGCCGAGCAAGAGATCTGGCAAGATCCGGTTCCTGCAGCCGATCGTACCCCGATCGACGAGCAGGACATTGCCGCGTTGAAGAGCCGGATTCTTAGCTCGGGGCTGACGGTGGCGCAACTGGTTGCGACCGCCTGGGCGTCGGCCTCGACATTTCGCGGCACGGATAAGCGCGGCGGCGCAAACGGCGCACGCGTTCGTCTCGCACCGCAGAAGGACTGGGGCGTCAATCAACCGGCCGAGTTGGCGAAGGTTCTGCAGACGCTCGAGAAGGTGCAAGCAGACTTCAACGCGTCGTTATCGGGCGGCAAGATGGTCTCGCTAGCCGACACGATCGTACTCGGCGGTTGCGCCGCGATCGAACAGGCCGCCAAGAACGCGGGGGAAGACGTGAAGGTGAAGTTTACGCCCGGCCGCACGGATGCAACGCAGGATAACACCGACACCGAGTCCTTCGCGGTGCTCGAACCGGCGACGGACGGGTTCCGCAACTACTTGGGCACCTCGCACTCGCGTTCGCCCGAGCAGCGGCTTCTCGATCGCGCCCAGCTGCTGACGTTGACGGCTCCCGAGATGACGGTATTGCTCGGCGGTCTGCGCGTTCTCGGCGCAAACACCGGCGCGTCGAAGCACGGCGTCTTCACGAATCGCGAGGGCGCGCTGACGAACGACTTCTTCGCAAACCTGCTGGATTTGGGGACACGGTGGCAGCCCGCCGGCAGCACCTACGTCTACGAGGGCAAAGACCGGCGCACGGGCGAGGTCAAATGGACGGCGACCAACTGCGACCTCATCTTCGGATCAAACTCGCAGTTGCGCGCACTCGCCGAGGTCTACGCCGTGGAGGGCGACCACTTCGTGCGCGACTTCGTCGCCGCGTGGGAAAAGGTGATGAATCTCGATCGCTTCGACCTTGCAGTGCCCGCCTAGTTTCCAGAACCGCCAGAACGCCAAGGCGGCGTGTCGTCCGGCACGCCGCCTTCCTTATTCTGAAAACGCGATTCCCATTTCTGCGGCCGCCGCGGTGCCGCTACAGCAACAGGCTACGCAGACCGATCGGGCGTCGCTGACGCCGCCAGCCAAAACGGCAACTGCCGAACCGTAACCCTAAAGCAGCCGAATCCACACACGTCGGCAATTTGCTGCTCACTCAAACGATGAAAAGTTTTGTTCCCGAAGGAGAAGGTCTCCCCGGCATCCGTTGCGTCGTAACGAGCCTGCGCGCCAAAATTCAGCCGCGGTCGCAACTGCAAGGTCTGCTTCTTGAGATCGACGCGATACGCAAGGTCCTTCCCGAAGAGCGTGATCTCTCCGCGACCGTTGGTATAACCGCCGTAGATCGAGTCCGAAAGGTCGGAGGCACCCTTGAGTTCGCGCTCGGCCTTGATTTCAAGAACGGCCACGGCCGACCCATCAGTTACTTTCACCGACATTTAACAGCCTCGACGCGGCAAAGGGTTGCACCGTGGGCAGATGAAAAGAGCCCGCGGAGACGCCGAGATCACCACGGGCCGCTTCCAGCCCCATTTTTGTAGCGGGACAGCTTGATGCGTCGTGGACTCAAAGTCTCCTGCAGACGAAAGAACTGCGCTACGAAAGGGCTGCAACGTCGGTGATCAATTGCGAATGTGACCCGCCGTGCGCGGCTTGGCGGAGCCGCTGCATCGACTTGCTTGGGATTTTTACTCGATCGGCAAGTCGCAAAAATGCAAGCGTCCGAACGTGCCACCAGGTCAGATCGATCTCATACCAGCGCAGCCCGTGACGCGCTGAAAACGGAAAGGCGTGATGATTGTTATGCCAGCCTTCACCCCAGGAGATGAGCGCTACCCACCAGCAGTTCGTCGATTTGTCCGAAGTCGGGTACGTGCGATAGCCGAGCATATGAGACGCGCTATTCACCAGCCACGTCGAGTGATAACTGACCACCAGCCGAACGAAAATACCCCAAATCACCCACGGCCATCCGCCAATCGCAAAGAGCCCGACGCCGAGCGCGACCTGAAGTGGGATGTTGAGATATTGAAGGGCGCGATAGAACGGTTCGGAACGCAGCTCGGGTGCGAAGTGGAGGGTTTCTTCGTCGGTCGGAAGCGCGATGTTGTGCCGGTAGACCCAGTCCACGTGCGCCCATCTAAATCCGCCATGGATATCGTGGGGATCGCCCTCTTGATCGGCGTGCGCGTGGTGCTTGCGATGCACCGCCACCCATCGAATCGGATCGCCCTGCAGCGCAAGCGTTCCGAAAATCGCCAGCAGATATTCGAGCGGCTTGAAAAGGCGCAGGCCGCGGTGCGTTAGCGTACGGTGGAAGCAAAGGGAAATGCCTAAAGCTACCGTCGCATAAGATACAACGGCCGCGGCCGCCAAAGCAGGCCACTGGAAAAAGCCGGGCAAGAAAACTAAAAGCGCGCCGAGGTGAATGCCGAGGAGTCCCAAACCCTTAACGTAACCATAAAACCGGTCCATGTACCCCACTGTATTCGGTTGGCCGCTTCATAATTCCCATCAAGAGCAAACTGAACTTTTTGAGCCTGAGGCGGCGGCGTTCATACCAACCTCACCTGGAAGGCTCGCCGCGACGGCAGAAAGGGAACGGCACGCCTGGTGCCGTCCCCCTCGTTTACGAATAATCCGGCCCGCCACGCATGATTTGGCGTGCCGCTCGCTCGCCTGAAATGACTGCGCCGTTGATATAGCCCATATCGTTGTACGACGTCTGCTCGCCAGCGAAGAAGACGTTGTCCTCCGGCACCGGTTCGATACCGGCGAACCGCGTGTACTGACCAACCTTGTAATAAGAGTACGCGCCTCGATGCCAGGGGTCGTGAGCCCATACGTCGAGGTACGCGACGCCGGTGTAGAGTTGCGCGATGCCCGGATAGATGCGCTCGAGTTCGCGGACGTATCGGCCGGCAATGGCCGCCGGCGCCGGTCCGTGCGCGGCGGCGGGAAGCACGCCGCGCTTGCCGCCCGGGAAGCCGACGAGAATTCCGTAATCGCCTTGCTGGCCGGCCGAGACGTCCCACGACTCTTCGTACGGAAACTGCACGTAGGAGGATCCGTCGTAATGTTCCTCGTTCCAGATGCGGCGCTTGAACTGCATGTGCAGCTTCGCGTTGGTGCCGAGATCGAGATTATCGATCGCGATGCGCTTGAGCGGCGTGAGCGGCACGCGACGCAAATCGACGTTGCGCAGCGTCGTGAAGGGGATCGCCAATAGGAGGCGATCGGCGGCGACGTCGAGCGTCCGCTTCCCCGATTCGAACGTGCACGTCAGCGATCCGTCGGAACGTTTGCGTACGGCGACCAACGCGGCATCTTTCTCAACCGATCCCGAACCAAGTGCAGCCGCCATCCGCGCGGCGAGCTGATCGTTTCCGCCGACGATATGCAGCGCCTCGCGCGTTCCGTCGATGTTGAAACGCCCTTGCCGCTCGAAGCCGAGCAGATAGATTAGATTCAGCGCGCTCTGTTCGCCGGGATCGGCGCCGAACTCACCTACGCTGCCGTTTGCGAGCAGGGCGCCAATCTTCGAGCTTCGGCCACCCGGCACGTTCGTTTCGATCCATTCGGCCACGCTGGTGTGGTCGAGGGCGCGGCCGGCCCGCGTCGCCCGATGGTATTTCGTCGGGTAGCCTGCCGCCCGAAAAGCCGCGCGCAGCGGCTCGCGAACCTGTGCGAGATAATCGGCTTTGGCTTGTTTGGCCGGGTAGAGCATCCCGTCGAAGAAGTCGATATCGTTTCCCGGTTCGCGCCGGCTGAGATTGATGAGCTGTAGGCCGAGCTCTGCGGCAAGGCGCTGTACGTCGTGCTGCCCGAGTGAGATGAACTCGCCGCCGTGTTCGGCGATCTGACCTTGCGCGAAGTAGTTACGGAGCGTCCACGTCCGTCCGCCGATTCGGTCGCTTGCCTCGAAGACCCGGCTCGCTATCCCCGCTTGTTGCAGCCGATACGCACACGTGAGGCCGGCAACGCCGGCGCCGACGATAACGACGCGCAGATCGCGCGATGCCGTCCGCACCGTGGAATACGGCACCTGACGCATCGCCGGAAGTTCCGCACAGGCTGTAAGCGTGCTCGCAGCGCCAACCAGGAACGCGCCGCGTGTATGGGGCATTGCGGGTAATTCGGCGCCTTCCCTGGTCTGCGCCTGCGGGGCTTTGGTTACGCCGGAGGCGTCGTTTCCTCGATCGAGTCCACTCGGTCCGGATAGAACGCTACGTACTCTTTGATTTCGGCGACGGCATCATACGGCGTCTCGTAGGTCCACACCGCGTTGCGGCCGCGATCGCCGCCGATCGTGAAGCTGTAGTAGGCGGCATCGCCTTTGTATGGGCAATAGGTTTGATTGTCGCTTCGCGCCAGTACCGACATATCCACGTCGTCACGCGGGACGTATTGCACGGGTGGATAGTCGCTCTCGCGCAGCGTCAAGGCGCGGGTCGTGTCGGCGACAACGCGCCCGGCGACAGTGACCCGAACGCGCGAGAGATTGCGCTCCACTGCGATGGGATGCTCAGAGTTCGGGATCTTAACAGTTTTCATGACGTGGTTATTCCTCGTTTACGGCGAGATCTGCCGGAAATGCAGCGTCGGCCTGGATATGGCGATGCCGTGGCAAGACCGCTGCTGAAACGCCGAAGTTGCGCGACGCCACAAGTTTCGCCCCCATCCCCAATCTGGGATCGGAGCGACAGGTGGATAAGTGCCAGAAACGATTGCTTCGAACGTGGGACGAACGCGCGCTTCGAGCAAGTGCCTGCCGCGCGTTGTCCCCTCGGAACAACCACCAATGAGGCGCGGGTGCAGTTGCGGCTCCCCCATCCTCCGTGAGGGAAAAATCGCCGGCAAAGGAAGGCAACACTCCTAAGGCTGCCGCTTGTTGTGCCGGGCTCGCGCCCGATGCTGGCGGCTGTGGCCTGCACGTGCAACCTCGCGGGCAGTCTCGCACGTCATGGGTGTACCAAGTGAGGATGATGAGCTATGGCAAAGATCTTGCTGCAGACGACCATTCCGTTCGCCGAGGACGACTGGAATGTGTCGCGCTTTTCGCTTTTACGCCAGGCGCTCGTCGATGACGGCCACCAGGTAGTTGCGCGCGATGAGGTGTTGGACGAGAACCGCGACGATCGCGTCGTTATGCAACTGCCCGACTCGGACTTCGATCAGCTGTGGTTAATGGCCGTCGACACGGGCGACGGCCTTACTCAAACGCAGAGCGATGCGATCGTCGAGTTCCGTAAGCGCGGCGGAGGCGTCCTCACCGCGCGCGATCACCAGGATCTTGGGCTCTGCCTGCGTCATCTCGGCTCGCTCGGCCGGCTCAATCATTTTCACACCTACAACCTCGAGCCGGGCAGCACGGAGAACGACGACCACGATAATCCAGGCATCTCTTACCCCAACTACCATTCCGGTGCAAACGGAGACTATCAGAAGATCTCGGCCGTCGGCCCGGTCCATCCCGTTCTCAAAAGCGCAAAAGCAGCCGGGGGAGTGATCGAGTATTTTCCCGCGCATCCGCACGAGGGGGCCGTCGGCGTGCCCGAAGGTACCGATTTTGCTCGGGTCATTGCGACGGGGACGAGCACGGTGTCCGGCCGGCGCTTCAATCTCGGCGTTGCGGTCGAAGGCGAGCCGTTCGATGGCGGCGTCATGGGTCGCGCGGTCGCGGTTTCGACCTTCCACCATTTTGCCGATCTCAACTGGGACACCGCGCGCGGAGCGCCCAGTTTTGTCACCGACAAACCTGGCGACGAGATAAAACGCGATCCGGCTCGGTTCGAGATCTACAAAGACTACGTCCGTAACTTAGCCCAGTGGCTGGGCGTCCGTTCGAGATAGACCCTGCGCCATCTTGTCATATTTTGCAGTGGGGAGCGCCCGGCGGGCAGAACACCCGACGAATCTATCATCGCTCAAGTGAGGTATATGTGTCGATTCTTTCCGACGTCAAAGAGATCCAAGCCAAGGTGCGCGAGGCCATGGAAAACGGTCCGGTAACGCCGTATTATTCGCTGCCGCTCGACAAAGTTTACGAGGTTCTCAACGCGGCGCTGGCCTCGGAGATCATCTGCGTGTTGCGCTACAAACAGCACTATTATATGACCACTTCGATCCATCAGGACCAACTGCAGGAGCTGTTCAAAGAGCACTGGCTCGATGAAGAGAAGCACCTGGAACTCATCGCGGATCGTATCAAGCAACTCGGCGGTGTCCCGAACCTGGATCCAAACGGGATTAGCAAGCGAGCGTTTTCATCATTCGAGAGCGGTCACACCCTGGCGGACCTGCTGCGCGAAGATCTGCTCGCCGAGCGCGTTGTCATCAAGATCTACAGCGATATTGTCACGTTCTTCGGCAAAGAAGACCCGGTAAGCCGGCGGATGTTCGAGGAGATTCTAAAAGACGAGGAAGACCACGCCGACGAGATCGCCGACCTGCTCTACACGGTCGATCCGAAAACCGGCAAGACGGTCGAGCAGTTTAGCGGCGACTCAGTTAGCAAACCCTTCAAAGCCTGACGCGGACGAGTCGGTTCGCTTCTTCGATCACCGCACGGCGTTCGTCGCTGAGGTTTTTCCCCGTCTTCGCTGGCCTCGGCAATCACGGCCTCGGCGATCTCCCGTGCAGATCCGGTTGCGAAGATCCCGCCTGCGACGTCATGCCGGTCGGCATCGGTAATTTCTTCGGACCAGTACCGTTGTGACTCAGTCACGGTGCTGCGCTCAGTGGTCGACGTAGTTCGATGCTTCGGCAGAGTATCAAAAGGAGGGGCTCGGCCCACATCTTGGCGGCACGACGACGGCGACCATCACTATTTCACAATCCGGCAACGGCATCGTCGGTAAAAACTCCAACGGCACCGGGTACACGGGAAAGTTCGTCGGCGACGGGCAGGTCAACGGCAAATGGCATGGGCCCGGCGGCGCGGGCTGGCTGACGGTCTACGTTTCGCCCAACGGGCACAGCTTTAACGGTACGTGGGGCTACAACGGACGAGCCTCAAACGGCTCGTTCATCGGCAATAAAGTGCTGCCGCCCTCGCCCTTATCTGCAGCCGGAACGTGGGAACGTTGTCGGTGCGGGCGGTCCAAGCGCCTTCCTCGGCAAGACGGCCTGCAAGCAGTCCGGTCCTTCGGTCGTCTGTCTCTCGGGTGAGGTGACGCTCAATGGAAAAGTGACGCCGACCGATCCGCGCAAAGTGAGAGCGGCGTTCAATATGAGCGGCACATCGGGCGTCTTCTCGTTCTGGTTCAACAACGACAATAACAGCTTCAACGGTGTGTGGTGGAAGAGCAGCAGCGGCACGCGAACGCCGACCGGCCGAGTCGTCGGTCAGCGGTTGCTCGAGGGCTTCGAACGGCGGAACCCTTAGCGGCCGGGCGAAAACGCGACTCCTTCAACGCTTGCGCCTCGCGAGAGATCTTGACTGAAACTGAACTCGTAGGTTAGAGCGCTCGTGCTGTATTTGTAGAGATCGATCTGCCCGTCCTGATAATCGGCCGCTGCGAAGGTCGTCCCCTTTGCGTCGAGCTTACCGTAGATCGAGAGGCCTTGAAGGGCAAAGGGTCCCGCGACCAGCTTGCACGCCGGCCGGCATCCGGAGTAGACGAGAAGACGCCCGGCGTTCGAATCAAGAGCAAGGAGGTTGCCGTTCTTGTCGACCTCCAGACCACCGTAGTTGGAGTTTTGGAAGCCTGTTGCGGCGCGGCCTTTTCCGGAGCAGTGGGCAAAGTAGGTCAGCGTTGGGTCGCTGTTTGCATCGGTGGCCGATGCCCAGCAATCGCCGCGCTTGTCGAGCGCGACGCCGGCGACGCGGAACATGGCCGGATTGGTGAGATTCCGCGTGCAGCCTCCGGCGATCGTGCAGATCGTGATGCCGCCCGCGGGCGGATTCGATATCGGTCCGTCTCCCTCGATGTTGGCGACGGCGATCTTCTGTGTCAAAGCGTTCGCGCTAGCGGCATCAACGGGCAGGCCGTAGGGGTCATGAAGGGTCGCTGCGGTGGGTCCACACATGCGCGGTCCGCTGTAGATGTTAATCGTCTCTCCCTGCTGGCTCGGCGCGATGAGATCGCCGTTGCGGTCGGTGGCGACGTCGGCGACAAAGTCGCCGCTAGTCTCGCCGCATATCGGTGGAGCATTACGCTGATTCGTCCCCGCGTATCCGTAGACCGAGGACCCGTCAAACTCGCTGACGTAGATGCCGCCTTTCGCCGCTGCGTGCGGGGCGCTTCGAGGGAAGCTCGGCGTGCTCTGCGTCTGGGGAAGCGATGGCGATGAGGCGCCCGAACAGGCAGCCAAGCCGAGAACCGCGATTGCGATTGTAATGGTACGCATGTTACTCCTTGGAGCGCGGGCTGTACGCGACGCCGCCCACGTCGCCGCTTGCCGAGATGCCGCTGTTGAAGCTGTAGCGATACGTTAATTTTTTGGGTGCGTAACTGTAAATGTCGACCTGACCGTATTGGTTGTCCCCCGCGGCGAACGCGGTCGAATCCTTATTGAGATGCCCAAAGATCGTGCCGCCCTCGAGCGAGAACGGACCGCCGATCTTCTTACACTTCGGTTTGCAGCCACGATAAACGTAAAGATCGGTCGGAATGCTGACGACCACCAAGTTCCCGTTTTTGTCGATGTCGATGCTGCCGTAGCCCTGCGTGTTCGCGATTCCGGTCGCTGCGACTCCGGATCCCGAGCAACCCGCAAAATAGATGAGCACCGACGAGTACGACGGGTTGAATCCCGAAGCCCAGCAGTTCCCTTGCCGGTCCATCGCGACGCCGCCCACCTCGTAAAGGCTTGGATTTGTCAGGTTCTGGGTGCACCCGCCGCTCACGGTACAGAGCGAGATGCTCCCCGAGCCGGAGAGATCGAGGATGTTGGCGACGGCGATCGTTCCGTGGATCGCATCGTTGGCGGCCGCGCCGGTTGGTTGGCCGTACGGGTCGGCGATGGTTGCCGCCCAGCGGCCGCACATTCTCGTACCGTTGTAGACCAGAACCTCGTTCGGTATCTCGAGCGGAATGATCAAGTTGCTATTACCGTCTACCGCGATGTCGTTGACGGATGCGTAGGGATTATAAACCCTGCAGGTCGGCGGTCCGTTCTTGCTGTTATCGAGCGGATAGCCGTAGACGTACGGGTTGAAGAACTCGGCGACGTAGATGCCGGATCGAGCCTTTCCCGGTGCCGCCCGGCCGTGAAGCCCCGTCGCGACAATTGGCCGCCCGGTGCGCATATCGCCCAAGGCTTGCCGAATTGATCCGGCGGGCGCAAGTGTGTTGCCGGCGCCGCCGCAGCCGGTAAGGAGAACGAGCGCAAATGCGGTAGCGAGTGCCCGCGACCTGTAACACATAGACCAATCCTCCGATCGTAACGGGAGGATTATAACCAATTCCGCAGCCAAGATTTATGGGCATTGCCTACCTATATTAGCCGGACCGGCGATCCACCATACTGCGTCGGGCGCCAGCAGGAGCTGGAATACGTGCGCGGCCTGTTCCAGGACGCAGCGCTGGGCAGCGGGTCGCTTACGATCTTTACTGGAGAAAGCGGAAGCGGAAAGTCTCGCCTGCTCCACGAGTGCATGAAAATCGACGCTCCGGTAGAAAAGCTGCGCGCCTGGTGCAGCGCTGCGCCGCTTGCGGGCCAGGACCTGCGCTCTCAGGTCAAAGATCTGCCGGCGCTCGTCAAGCACCGGCCGGTTGCGCTCCTGGTCGACGACGCTCACCTCGGGACGCCCGACGACCGCAAGACGCTCGAGTCCCTCGCCTGCATGACCCAGTTCCACAGATTCGCGCTGGTTGCGACCTCCTCTGAGAACGGTGAGAACACTCGGTGGTACCAACGGGGAGCTCGCTGCCGCACGGTCGGCCCGCTCGTTGAGGAAGCGATCGAGCTGCTCGTCCGCGGATTGCTGAAATCGCACGGCCCAGTTGGCGGCGACTTGCTGCGCGAGATCGTTCGTACGGCCGAAGGAAATCCGAGAGCGGCAATAGAGTTGGCGGAGTGCGCCGTACGCGCGCCCGCACCTCAATCGCTTGTCGCGCCGAGTGCTCGCGCGAAACTGCAGGAAGCGCGGCGCCTGCTCTCCTCCGCGGCCTACGACACGCTCTTGCTTTGCAGCGCCCTCGGCGAGCGTTTCGACGAAAGGTTGATCGCCAGCGTCTCGCAACGCCCGAAACGGGCGGTCGTTGCAGCCTTGCAGGAAGCTTGCGACGCGGACGTGCTCAGCGAGGATGGTGCATTGCGGGGCGTTTTCTTTTTCCGCCATGCGGTCGTCCGGAAAGCCGCCTACCTTTCGATGATCTCACCCAAGCGAAGGCTTCTGCACGAGCATATCGTCCGCCGGCTGACGGATGAGAGAGGAGAGCTCGCCGCTGTGTCGCTTCTCGGCTACCAGCTCGACGCGTTGGAGAATCATGCACGCGCTGCGGCCGCGCTCACCGAGGCGGCGAGCCGCCTCGTCGCAGGGCGAGATTTTGCCGGAGCGGCCGATGCATACGAACGAGCCGCCTCGCGCCTCGACGTCGGCAGCATCGAATGGTTCGCCGTAACGCACGCGCTCGTGGAGTGTTGGGAGAAGATCGGCAAGTACTCGCCGATTATCCAACTGGTCGAGACGATGCGCTCCAAGCCCGGTTTTGGCGCAAACCCGAAGGCAGCCCAGACGCTCAGTTTCCTGTTCTACTCTTATCTCAACGAATGCAACTGGGATGCCGCCCGGAGCGTCGCGGAAGAGATGACTGCGCTGCGAGGATCGGGTGCATCGGAGGCGGCGACGAGGGCGCGCCTGGTACTGGCGTATGCCTACGCACACGGGGGGCAGCGATCCGAAAGCGCGCGCCTGATGCAAGGCATCAATGCCCGCTCACTGCGCGATGCCGAGTCGCGCTGGCGCCACGAGCTCGCGAGTTTGGCGCTCGATGCACTGCGTAAACCTTTGGGCGTTCTGCTCGCTCGGGTCGATCGCGCGGCCGAGTTGGGACGCAAGGTCGGCGTAGCCGCCGTCGCCTACGCATTTACCGAGGGTGTTGAGCTCGCGCTTTGCCACGGCGACCTGGCATTGGCACAAAAATACCGCGTGCGCGCGACGGAGTTTGCCGAGCGCAACACGCGGGGAGTCGCGAAGCTGCCTCAGGAGCTCGTCAAGAACGCCGCGCGCCTCAGCCTCTGCGCGGGGAGGCTGGCCGATGCCCGCGCGCTGCTCGTTTCAAATCTGCGGTGGCGCGATTCGGGTCGCTACAACGAGGCGTACCACGCCGGCATCGGCGTCTTCGTCGGCTTGCGCACCGGAGACCCTTCGATGGTCGATGCGTTCTTCGATCCTGCGCTTCTTGCCACCGCGGTTGCGTCGGGCGACGCAGAGCTCTGCGGCCTCTTGCTGCCCGGATTCGCTGAAGTCATGTGCGTCCGCGGGATGGCCGGCGCGCTGCGCGAGGTACTGCGAACCTGCGTGGAACGTGGGATCGTCGACCCGCACCTTTGCATCGCGCTCTGCGCGGCTCGGCACGCTCCGGTCGAAGACCTCGATCGGCTGGAGCAGCAAGTCAATGCGTGGATGCGCGCGATCGTGACGCCGATTGGTGCCGCTCATGCCTCGCTTGTGAAGGCAACGCTGGCGCGGCGACGCGGCAAACTCGCTGCCGTGCAGTCGTTCGCCCGAGAGGCCGCCGCCCGGTACGGCGCCGCGGGGTGGCGTCTTTACGAAGCAATGTCGCTGGAAACAGCCGGCGACCTTGACAATGCGGCGCGCATTTATGCGGCCTGTGGCGCGACCGCCGATGCGACGCGTGCCGCAGACGGTCAGCGCAGAAAGCTCAAGCGCGCGCCGTTCGGTGCGCGTCTCACTTCGCGGGAGCGCGAGGTCGCGGGGTTGGTCGCACGCAAGCGTTCAGACCGCGAGATCGCGCGCGCGTTGTCGATTAGCGTGCGGACCGTGCACCACCACGTCGAAGCGGTGCTCAGTAAGCTCGGCGTCGCGCGCCGGACCCAGCTGCTTACTTTCCCGGACTAACGGCGAAGCCGTAAGAGAAGGGTCCCGTCGAGCCGAGTTTGCTTTGCACGATGACTTGCCGGCCGCTGGGATAGGAGAACTCGGCTGGCGTCGCCGCCACGAATGAGAAGTTCGGCGCGACGTAGGCCGGAGCAAAGATCCGATTGCCGCTTAGGGCGAAGAATTTAAACCCCGTGCCCCAGCCGGTGCCGGGATACTGAATCGTGTTTGACGGCGAGATCGAGCCGTGCGGGAAGGTGAGGATTTGGTTGACCGTCGCGTCGTCTTGGACGTTCTGCACGACGAGGTCGCCGTTTGATGCAACCTGGATGCCGCCGAGCTGCGGGCCGCCGGGAACCTTCAGCCCCAACGCTTTTCCGGTCGTCGACTTATTACCGTATTTGATGACGTCGCTCTGCAGGAAGGTGCCGGTCGCAGGATAGTAGACGTACGTGAGATACGAGTTACCGCTCGCGTCGGCAGCGATGCCGCTGGGGCAACCTGGGAAGCCGGTGATCGTGCGCGACGGTGACGTGCTTCCGGCATCATACTCGACGACGCTGCCGCTCGGACCGCTGCTTGCCCCGCACGCGCTGCCTTCGGTCTCGTAGAGATTCGCTACGTAGACGGTGCCCTTCGCGTCGACCGCGACGTCGATCGGTTCTTTGAGTCCGGTGGTATAGATGGTGCTCGGCTTGGTCGCGCCGCGCGGGAAGACCTCGACGCTCGGCGTTCCCGAGCCAAACGAAGAGATCGCGACGTACAGATTCTGCGCAGCGTCGACGGTCAATCCAAACGGAAGATTACCCGCGCCGACCGAGAGCTGGCCGGTCATTTTGAAGCCCTTGTTCGTCACCGACCAGATATCGATGGCATTCAAAAGCGGCTGCGAGGTATAGAGCAGCGTTCCGGTCGAGCCGGCAGTCCAACTTTTTCCCGCTGCGTGCGGGCCGGCCTCGAGACGCCGGCACTGTGCAGGGCTCAGCGGGAGATTGAACGCGCAGGACGGGCGGCTTTTCAACGACTGCCCCTGCGTCGCGCCGAGCGCGGACAGAATGATGGCGGCGATAATCACAAGTCTCATGTTATTTCCTCGGCTGGAAGACGGCATCGTATCCGGTGTTGATGTACTGGCTCCACAGCGGGTGCGATTGCCCCGCGGCAAAACCGACTACGGCGGGCTGGAATCCAAACCACTCCACGCCGCCGATCAGCGCAAGCGCTAGCGGCGCGCTCGCGATCAGAACGTCGCCGGGTTGCGCGACCGAGAGCATGGCGGGCTCGCCGATCGTGCTTTGCGAATTAAATGACGGGCCGGGGACGACGAACTGCTGCTTTGGTGCGGTTGACCCGGGCGCGTACACCCCAATCGTCGATGCCGCACCAAGCATGTTGCTGACGTACAGGTTGCCTTTGCTATCGAGCGCGACGCCGTATGGCCGCAGCAGTTTCTTGAGATGCAGCGACTGTGGCACATTCGATTTGGGAGAGAGCTTGAGTACGTCGTTGGCGGAGCTGTCAGCGATGTAGAGGTTGGCGGCGTTGTCCACCGCAAGGCCGTCGGGGCCGACGAGATTTTTCGTTATCCTGCGCTGCGGTTCTGATTTGCCTTTCGCGAACACGACGATCGACGCCTGATATTTGTTGCTGGCGTAGACCGTGCCGGCGGAGTCGACCGCCACGCCTTCAGTGGTGTTGAGGCCGCTGGTTAGCGTTCGCGCCGGTGACGTCGCGCCGCGCGGATAGATGGCGATCGCCCCGGCGCCGCTGGCGTCGGTCTGCGCGTTGGCGACGTAGACGGTGCCCTGTGCGTCGACCGCGATCTGCGATGGATCGGAGACGCCCTGCAGCTGATTGCTCGACGGCAAATATCCGGCTCGGATGTCGTTTCGGTTGGCCGGGCAAATCCAGACGGCATTGTTGTCGAGATCGGAAACGAAGACTGTTCCTGCGTATTTTTTCGCGGGCTGCGCGAGTGACGCGGAGTCGTCCATTGCACCGCCGATGCTAGGCGGACCAATTCGCGATCCGACTCCGGAGCACGCGGTAAGCAGCGCAAGCGCGCCGAGTGTAGCGATTCTGTGCATAGCCAGGTGCATTCCGATTGCGTCGTATTCTGCTCCTACGGGCAGGCGAAAATGAGGCACAATCGCGGCCTGCTCGCCATTTGGTCTATCTAAAATGCCATCGAATACGTTCGGCGAAGGTACGGTGATGGCGCGCGCGACCCGTGGCAATCCGCTCTCCGCCCTTCGTCGCACGCTCCGCCGGCTACGTGCGGCTTCCGATCCCCTAGACTCCGCGCACGCGGACTTGCACGCAGCCGTCGGGGTGACGCTCTTTCGGCTGCCGCCGCGTCAGCGCGAGATCGTGCGGCGCTACGATCTGGCCGGGGAGAGCGCGGCCGCGGTGCAGCGGGAACTGGCGCTTTCGAGGCGGCAGTTTTTTCGGGACCGGCGTAACGCCCTTGCCGCGCTAAGCGAGCACCTCTGGGTTGCCGATGATTCCGCCTCGTCGAGCAGCGGCGCTTCTTTCAATGAAAGCTTGACCGTTACATCGATCGGGCTTGGCAGCGATACGAGGTTAGCAGGTCGGACCGTTGCTCGCAGTCTCGCTCAGTCGGGAAGCACCAAGTGCCTCGACGTGCTGGCGATGCTGGCGAGCGAAGCGAGCGACCCGCTGGAGCGCGCCGACCTGCTTGTCGAGCGGGTTGAAACGGCGCTCGATTACAGCGACGAGCGTGTTGCGGCTGAGGCAGCCGATGCGGCCGCGCGGATCTTGCACGGCAACGCGTTTGCGCCGGCAATGGCAGATTGGCTGCAGGGGCGGTTGGCGCGGGCGCAGGCACGGCTCTCTCCGACGTTGCGCGAAGGCGCGGCCGAGTTTACGCGTTCGGCAGCGCTATTGCGGCGCAGCATCGCGGCCGAGCCAGGGCTGCTCGAGCCGCGCGTCGCGCTCGTCAACACGCTGGGTGACGACGCCATGCTGCACTTTGCGCTCGGTACGTTCGGCCAGGCAAGGGCGGTGTCGTCAGCGGCGGTCGAATTGATCGCCGGCTTTGGGTTGTCGAACCGGCCGCACGCGTTGGAGATCATGGCGATGCACTCCGCGATCGAGGCGATCATCTCGGGGCGCATGCGAACCGCCATCGCCGAGGTTTCGACCCTGCTGCAGCGTGCCGCTGAGTCAGGATGGTCGTCGACCGCGAGCCGCCTCGGCGCGGTGCTCGTCGGGTTAAACGGTGTCAGCGGCGATTACGGCGAGGCGATTCGATGGTATCGCACGATGGCGCCGCTGGCCCACAACGGCGCGAAGCCCAGCGATCGCACGGGGCTGACGATTGAGGCGGCGCACTCGTATACGGGAATCGGGCGCCCCGCTGAGGCGCTGTCGATCCTAGCTTACGTGCATCCTGGCGAGGGGAGCTGTCCGCGTGGGGAAGTGCCCGATTGGCATGCGCTCGCCGCCGCGGCGCTCTACCGGCTGGGTGATAGTGCGGCGGCGTTGCGTGAGGCTCGCGCGGCCCTCGTCGGTTATAGCGCGCAGCGCATCGAGCGCGGTTCGGCTGATGCGCACCGATTGATTGCAACCTCGCAGGCGAAGCTCGGGCACGGCCGCGCGGCGCGCGAGCATCTGAGTGAGGCACGGCGGCTTGCCGAGATCTATGGTACGCCGTATCAGTTGCTGCGCACGCTCGCTGCTGAGGCGACGATCTTGCAGAGTGCCACGCTCAAACGCGAGGTGGCGGAGTACGCGCGGCTTTTAGGCAGCCTCGCCCGCACGTAGGGTGGACGCAGGCGATTAGAAGTGCGGGAAGGCCGGAACGAACGAGATGATGGTACCGTCGTGGTTTTGGATTACGATCGAGCCGCCCGAACATTTGTATTGCACGGCGCCCGAGCCGGCAATTCGGCTGCAAGACTTCGGAGCGTTGGCTTTATACCATTGATCGACGGTTTGTACCGAGTCGTTCGTCGTCTGTTGGTATGGTACGCCTTGGGTTAGTGCGTTCGAGGGGATATCGCCCAGGCCGTGCGCCGGTGCACCGTGGGGATAGAGCGGCAACTGTCCGTCGTGATCGGCGGCGAGGGCAGGCCGGCAAAGCGCCATCGCCGTGAGGCCGGCCAAGAGCGCGGCTACCTTTAAGTTCTTCATCATACCGGCACGGTAGCACCCCGGCGTGCGCCTAGCGTGCGCGAGCGCTCTCGGCACCGCTTGCGGTCAGGCTGAGACCACCGCCGGCGCATTGCGCGCAACCCGCGTCGTCCCCAAGGCGGTCACCCAAACAAGCGGGCGGTGCAGTCCAAGAGCGAAGCTGATGCGCTCATCGTACGGTGAGACAACGAACTGGAGGGGTCAATGGACGAAGTACGAGTCGAGCAGTCGAGCTATCAGATGCCACCGCGCGAGGGGTTCACCGTCGCGCATTTTCTTACCGTGGCCGATATGGAGCGATCTGTCGAGTTCTACCAAAGGGTCTTCGGAGGAGAAGTTGTGAGCAGAGGCGACGGGAACGCGCCTCCGTACATCAAAATCGCGAACACTTGGCTTATTCTCAACGTCGGAGGCGGTCCAACGCCCGATAAGCCGACCGTAACGCTGCGACCGCCGCCTAACCCCGACGAGATCAGCAGCTTCATGAATATCCGCGTAGCAGATATTCAAGCGTGCTACGAGCTTTGGCGAAGCCGGGGGGCAACCTTTCTAACCGAGCCTATCGACAAGTACGGCGAGACGCGATGCTACATCCGCGATCCCGACGGTTACATCATTGAAATCGGGCAAAGCAAGCCCGGCTTCAAGTATGGCTAAAGAAAAGGTTGCGGTGATAACGGGCGCATCGCACGGTATCGGCGCCGGCCTTGTCTCTGCCTACAGCGACGCTGGATACAACGTCGTGGCGAATTCGCGTTCCATCGGCGCCGGCGCGAATCCGGACGTCGTCAGCATTACAGGCGACATTGGTGAACCCAACACCGCCGAGCGGATCATGAGCGAAGGCGTCGAAAGATTCGGCCGTCTCGATACGCTCGTCAACAACGCGGGCATCTTCATATCGAAACCCTTCACGGACTACACGCAGGCAGACTACGACGCGATGCTTTCGACGAACATCGCGGGCTTTTTCTATTTGACGCAGCGAGCGGTACGGGTAATGGAACGTCAAGGATTTGGTCACATCGTGAACGTAACGACGACCGTGGCAGAACAGCCGATCAACGGCTCTCCGGCCCTCTTGGCGTCCCTGACAAAAGGCGGCTTAAACGCCGCGACGAAGGCGCTCGCGATCGAATACGCGCAACGCGGTATTCGCGTGAACGCGGTCGCCCTCGGCATCATAAAAACACAAAACGCAGCCTCGTATGCGGGGCTCGAGGCCCTGGAGCCGCTCCGCCGTTTGGGTGAGGTCGCCGACGTTGTATCGGCGGTAATGTATCTGGAACGCGCCGAGTTTGTAACTGGTGAGATATCGCATGTCGACGGCGGTCAAAGCGCGGGCCACTGGTAGGTCGCATCCGCCGCAAGACCTCGCTGCCGAGCGGCGCGATGCAGCGCGTTCAGCCCTTTGCCGACTGGAAAAAGCGAACGTACTCTTGTGCGATCGCGTTGGGTGCGAATCGCTGCCCTTCAGATTGGGCGATATCAACTGAACGCTTGTAGAAGTCGTGATCCCTAAACAAGCGGGTTATGAGGTCGATCCAAGGACGAACGGCTTCCGCGGAGACGGGGGCGCGCGATTTGCGCGTAAGATCCGTCGGCAGCGGAATCACAAAACCCCCGTTCCCCACGTTTTCGGGCAAGCCGCCGCGATCGCTGACAATGGGGGGGATTCCATTGACCAACGCTTCCGCGACCGCGCGGCTCGAGGCCTCTTCGCCCACGGAGGGGACCAAGAGCACGCGCGTCCGGGCATAGATCTCCTTTGGCATAACTTGCGGCGGCCAGAAGGTAACCGGCGCATCCCGAATGTCGAATCCGCCGGCGAAGCTCGCCAAATACAGTTGTTCGCGAGTGCCGCGCGACTCGACCACCAGAATCGGGATATCGGGGCGCAGCCGGGTCAGCTCGTGAAGAAGGCGAGCCGCGAACATGAGCCCTTTCTCTATTGCCGGGTTCACAATGGTGACGAACTCACGTCCCGCTGCATCCGAGAGAACGTCTTCCAACACCAATGGCGTGGCGATCGGCGTGCTCGAGATACCGATTTGCGCGTACCGCCCCGCCATGTAGCGGCTGGGGGTCAAAACCGCGTCGACGCTGTTGAAGAACCCTGGCTCCAAGTAGCCCAAGCTGAACACTCCAAAGACAACCCGAGCACCTGCGAGCTGCGCTCGATGATGACGCCGCCGATCGTCGAGATGACCACCGTACGTAAAGAGCACATCGGGTCGAAATGAGTTCAGCTCGTCGTCAAAAAGCCGGTCGTAGGTTGCGCCGGCGCTCTCCGGCCATCGGGCGATCCCGAGGCTTTGCGTGTCGACTAGGGTGTAGCTGACGTTGCGGTCCTCAAAGCGCAACACACCATAATGCCGGTCGACCCGTGCCGCTATTTCGTCCCGGCAAACTCCATTTGCGTAGATGGCCGCTTTGAAGTCGAGCGGCACGCGCGATTCGACGGCGGTAGTCGCAAGCCCGTGCACGACGAAACCATGGGCAGCCAGCATTTCGCAAATCGTACGAGCGGTGCGTGCGGCGCCGCTCGTGGGGTCATGCGGCAGTTGTGGCAGGGTCAGCAGCACCCTGATGTTTGCGCCCACGTTAATGGCTTAAAGCTCCGTTTCTGCGGCGGTTGACTTTCGGCTTCTGCGGCGTTAAATTGGGAATCCTCGACACCTCCGGAAAGGATGGGCCGGCCTATGCCGTTCAAGTTTCAAGATTTGATGATAACCGTCTTGCCGTCGAGCTTCGGAGAGGGTGGCGGAGACGCCAGCGGGTGTAACGGGTGCTCGGGCGGCGGAACTTCCACCGTCGGCTCTTGCACCTCGGAGTGCGGCGTTCAGTGCGGGGATACCGGCGAGATCTTTGAGGTCACGCCTTTTGAATATGTTGATCCCGCGTACGTCTTAGAGCTCCGCCAACTCGCGGTCTACGGCTTAACGTCGTCCCCCGGAGTCTCGCTCTCGCAGCGGCAGAGTGCTGATGCGCTCGAAGCGCAAATGCAGCCCAAAACCGCGGGTGAGCTCGAGCTGCTGGAAAAGAAACTCTCTGACGCGCTTGAGGCAGTCCGAACGCTCAAAGCCCAAAAAAAGACCTGACGTCTGTATCCGACCCAGGTATAGTCGCGAACCTCGCGGAGGCGACGTTTCGCGCTAATCCGAGATATCAACTCGTCAAGCTAGCCAATCTCTGCGCCGCCGAACGGCGATCCCTTGGCAACGCGTGTGCCGACCCGGAGATGGAGGCGCTTTTGGTAGCGCCCGGCGGAGCCCTCAATGCCAAGGTGGTCTGCCGCCAGACTGCCGAGTTGTTCTCGGCGCTCGGCGCGCCCGGGGCGCTTCCGGCGGAGATCTGCCGGAGCGAAACAGAGCTGCGCCAAGTGGAGGCGCTGCTGCTCGACGGTATTTTAGAAATCGAACGGGACGGCCGCTTTCTTTCCGGAAGCGCTGCTCTGGGCAGAGCGAGCGCCTTGTTGCTTACCGCGGAATCGAACCGCCCGGCGGAGGACGTTTCGCTCGCGGCTCTCCAGTATGGGGCCCGTCTGAAGACCGACAGCAGTAAGACGCTGGGGGTCAAGCTTTATTGCTACAATCGGCTCCCGGTCACAACCACGTGGGCCGACCGCTTTTCGTCGGTGAGCCGAGTTCAAGCCTATTTGGGTTTAGACGAACCCCAAACGAAACGGCTTCTTGCGCGCTGGAACCGCGTTGAGGCGAGCCCGAGCAACCCTGACTGGTTTTTCTGGCGAACGAAAGCCCACCGACCTGAGGCTCACTTCAAACTCTATATCAACCCGCACGTGCGCCATTTAGCCGCGGCCGGCCGCACGATATTCGCCGTGCTCTCCATGTCGCCGGCGGCAGGATTCAAGGTTGGAAGCGGGGTCGCCAATTTGCTGCGTCCGGATAAGTGCGTCGCGTACTTCGGGTCGTTCGATGAGTTGCAGTCCACTGCAGCACAGCTCGCGCAGAGGCTGCAGGGAGCGCCGGTGCAGGCAGTGCCGTTCGCGGCTGCTCTTACCGGTGACGGGCTCCTTTCTTGGGGAATAGACCCGCCGGGAAACGTGGCTCAATATCTGCCGCTGGGCGGCGTTAGTTGGCGGCGCTGGTTGACCGATCGCATAGCCGCCGCGATCAAGACCGGTCGTGCGGCGAATCTCACGGTCGAAGAGATAATCGGCCACGTGCACCGTCGTACGGAGCTTTTTGGTGTCGATCCGTCCAGTTGGGCTCCTCGTAACGTGACGTGGTAGCGCCATGGCGATAGAAGCAGAGGGCGAAGAACTGCTGTTGCTCCCACCCGATGTGATCGTCGCTCCCGTAGGGGACTTCGATCGCGAGCTGCGGGCGCGAATGAACGCCGAGTCGTCGGACTTTGTCATTAGCCGGTCGCGCCTGCGAGGCCACTCGTTGCTTATCGACCAGGATGCTGCCGGGCTGCTGCAGTGCTTCCGCTCGCCGGCCTCGATCGCACATGCCGTCGCGGTGTATAGCACGCAAGAGGGGCGTGACGCAGTGCAGGTCTTGCGAAACGCTTGGCCGCTGCTCGTACACTTGAAGCGCCTCCGCTTACTCAACGAGGTTGGCTCGGAGATCGCGACGGCGATCGAACCATCGCTCGAAGATGGCAGCTTGGTCGGCGACTACGAGATCCGCCGCTGCGTGCACGTTCTGGAGGACGTCGAGGTCTATGAGGCCGTTGGCGTCGCCGGGCGCGCGGCGGTGAAGATTGCACGGAACGGGGCCCCCCGGCAGACCATCAATGGTATCACCAACGAAGCCGCGATGCTGCGCTACCTACGGGGGCGGGACGTGCCGTTATTGCTTGCCGAATCCGAGCATGTCGGACGCCGGTATTTGGCGATGGAGTGGTCTGCGGGCGTGCGCTCCGGCTTTGCGGCGACGGCGCTGCGCGGCTCTGCCAAGCACGTTACGGCGGAAGCAGCAAGGCTCTGCCTTACGGTACTCCGCGCATATGAGGGACTCCACGAACGAGGCGTCGTTCACGGTGATATTCATCCGGGAAACGTGTTGGTCGGATGCGACGAGCGTGTAACGCTGGTCGATTTTGCCCTTGCGCGGTTCACGTGCGAACCTACGATCACGCCGTTACCGCGTCGCGGCATCGGCTACTTCCTCGAACCCGAGTTCGCAGTCGCAAAGCTGTCGGGTGAGCCGGATCCTGCACCGACGGCACTTGGCGAACAGTACGGCCTCGCCGCGCTCTGCTTCTTTTTGCTGAGCGGAGCTCACTATCTCGGTTTCCCGCTGGAGCGCGACGCATGGCTAAACCACATCGCCGGCGCGCCGGCGGTAGAGTTTATGTCGGTTGGGGTCGCCTGCCCGCGAGCCATCGAACAGACCTTGCACCGCGCCTTGCGCAAAGAGCCCGAAAAGCGCTTTCCCAACGTCGCTGAGTTCGCTGCGCAGCTCGAGGCGGCGATCGACGAGGCTTTTCCCGCGCCTACGGTATACGCACTTCGTTTTGGGAGCGAGCGGTCGGCATCGAATCTCGCTCGCGTGCTGTCCGAAGTCGGATTTGCGAAGAACCGCGAGCGTCATCCACGGTGCTCCATCAATTTTGGCGCCGGCGGAGTCGCCTATTTTTTGCTGCAGCTTGCCAGGCTGCGCGAATCGGCACAGCTGCTCGCTCTGGCCGATCTGTGGTCGACGTGGGCGATTGCCGAGCGTGAGGATCCGGAGGCCTTTGCATGCGAACCGTTAGGAATCAGGCGCGATGAAATAGGCGGCGTTTCGTTATATCACAGCTCTACGGGCTTGTTCTGCGTACAAGCGCAAGTCGAGCACGCGATCGGGAACCAGCGCCGCGTCGACGCGGCGATCCGGGCGTTCATCACCGCGTGCGCGTTCCCATGCGCCAACCAAGACCTGACGCTGGGAAGATCGGGTATCTTGCTGGCTTGCGCGATGTTGACGAAGATAACGACTGAGGGCTCCGCAGCGCAGCGTGCACTTCACGAGCTCGGCAACGAAACTTACGCATCCCTGTGGAACGACGGCTTGAGCTCGGGTGCTGTGCCCGACTCGGCGCGACCGCCCTTTCTCGGCACCGCGCATGGCTGGGCCGGCATGCTCTATGCGGGTCTGCTCTGGTCTTGCGTCGCTGGTCGCGCGCCCGACGTACTGGGCGCAACGCTAACCATGCTCGAGGAAAGCGCGCAATGGACGAGTGAGGGCGCTATCTGGCCGGCGCAGCGCAATGCGAAGCCCGACGCGCGCCGCTGGTCCGGCTGGTGTCACGGCACGGCCGGCTACGTTCACTTGTGGCTCGTGGCACATCGCGCGTTCGGCGATCAACGATATCGAAGCCTTGCAGTTGCTGCGGCAAGCGCAACGTGGGAGAACTCTCGTCGAGCCCCGCATGGAACGGCCACCTTGTGCTGCGGTTACGGCGGCGAGGCTTATGCGCTTCTCGCGATGTTCCGTGAAACAAAGGACCCGCTCTGGCTGGCTCGCGCGCAGGTTATCGCCGACAAGGCCGGGCACTGCCGCGCGCATGGCGAGGCGCTGACGCTCAGCCTTTATAGAGGCGACCTTGGTATTGCGCTCCTTCTCGAGGAGATCGCACAACCAGAAATGGCGCGCATGCCGATGTTCGAATGTTGATGGTCACAAAGAGTTTAAGAGCCGGGCGGCTACTTCAAACGGGCGCCGGCGGTATAACGACATCAACCAATCCCGTTGCGACGTCTACAACGAGTCCGGAAACGAGCCATTCGCTCGGGAGGACGGAAGCCTCCCTCAAGGTAGCGAGATCGATTGCTAGCGCGGCCCGGGGATCCATGACTGCCTTCGTCCCAAGTTGCTCCTGCGCTATCCGAAAATATCCAGCGAGCATGCCGGGGTAGCTCGGAAGCCGAGTGATCCCACAGTCGGTATGCTGGAGGACGATGACGTGAAACTCGCCGCCGCCGCCGGGAACCTCTGCCGCAGCCTGAGCTATCATGCCCAGCAGAGCCAGCTCCTCGATGAGTCCCGGGGTAACACGACCACCGATGTTACGCATCACGACTGCCTCGCCCGGTCTTATTCCCAGCACATAGGCTGGATCGACGCGCATGTCGGCGCAGCCGATGATCAACGCTTTTGCATTTGGCAGTGCGGACGGGAGCGACGGCATGAGCGTGCCGGTGGCAGACTGTCGCGCCGCGAAATTCTTGTTGCGCTGCAGGAGGTCGTCGAAAGTCGTCATGTTCACGTGCTTATTGTAGCGCCCTTCGCTCGCCTTTAGCGAGGACGCGAAGACTCAACAACTCTCCGTTTCGGCCAATCAGGAAAACTACGTTATCGCTTTCAGCCCGTTTTGCGCATGGGTGGCTGTAAGGTCATCGTACGCTACCGGGCGCTCGCATGCTTATTGGGCGATAGGCTGACCTGGGCGCGAGACGCTCGGCTACGTTCAATACTCGCGTGAGGCCGGATGGTCGTAAGGGGTCGATTTCGAGTGTGGACGCGCGCGCGTGCGGCCGGATGAACTCCTGCCGCTTTCGCGGCGATCCAGGGCCGGAATTACCGCAAGCAGATAGAACAAAATGTAGACACCGGCACATTGCAACGGAGGCTTCAACCATGATTCGTTTGGGTGATCACGTCGTCGTGCGCGGAGAAGATCAAGAAGCAGTGGTTACGGCCGTGCACCCCGATTCACAAGTTGAGATCGAATACTTGGCTGGAGAGAGCGGACGACCGCATCGAAAAAGGTACGCGGCGGAGGCACTCGAGATTGTTGATGCAGGGCGCCGCGATCGTCACGCCGGCTAGGCGAAACACGCCGATCGCTCGGAATCCGTCGCTCTCGCCCTCGAACGCGCAGAAGATCGCGCCATGATGTGATTGCGGCAGACAGCCGGCCGTTTTTGCAGCGGGAACTCGCCAAAGACATTACCGTCGGCAAGCTCTTGGTGATGACGGCCGCGCTGGTCTCGCTCTTCGTAGATCAATCGTTCGGCGGCGTCTATTCATCGATCCAGAACTACGCGGGCGGCACCCTAGGTGCGAGCGCCGACGAGCTGCCATGGACCGTGATCGGGTTCAATACGTTCTACTGGGTCACCCTTTTGCTCACGCCATGGCTCATCGACCGCTTCGGGCGGAGAGCGATTTTCGGCATCGGACACTGTACGTTCGGAGTTCTTACGTTGTACCTCGCGACCACGATCTCTTTGAGCGGCTTTATGATCGGTCGCTGCGTCGAAGGCATCGCGCAAGGCACGTTTTTCGTCTGTGCCGTCGCCACAGTGCTAACGCTTTTCGGGCCGAGCCTGCGCGGCATCGCGTTCGCGTGTTTTTCGGTGATCTCGCTCGCAGGCGTCGCGGCCGGCCCCTTCATCGGCGGCTGGTTCATCGATCACGCGTATTGGCGGGACGCCTTTATGTTGTACGCGTTAAGCGCCGCCTTCGCGGGCACCATCATCTTTACGCTGCTGGAGGCGCCGGGTCCGAGACCGACCGGCCGCTTCGATATCCCGGGCATAGCGTTCGTGTTTCTCGCATTTTCTTGCTTCGAATACGCCTCGGCGTTCGGAGAACGCCGGGGCTGGCTTTCGAGCCCAGACATCGCGTGGGCTTGCCTTCTCTCGGCGATCGGATTTGCGGGGTTTATCTGGCGCGAACTCTGTGAAGATCGCTGCGGCTTCATCCAACTGAGGCTATTCAATATTCGAAACCTGGCGGTCGGGAGCGCGCTGGGCTTCGGACTCGGCGTGCCGCTCTACGGCGCAAACCTTTTCCTGCAGTACGCCCAAACGAGTCTCGGCTTTCCGCCGTCGACGGCCGGAGCGCTTCTGTTGCTGCGCATCCCCGCGATCTTGCTCGTGGCCCCATTTTTCGTGTTGCTCGTGAACTCCGACAGGCTGGACGTGAGGGTTCCGGTGACGCTAGGTTTCGTGCTCGTGCCGCTTTCGTACGCGTTGCTCGTTCCTCAAACCACGTCGGGATCGGATTTCTGGACGTTCGCGCTCGCGATCGTGCTATCGGGTGCCGGATTTGCATCCCTTTTCTCGCCGATCGCTAACGTGCTGGTTCGCTCTCTCCCGACCGAAGTGCGCGCGGAGGGCATCGCGATTTTCAAGATGGTGTTGCTGCTCGGCGGGTCCGTTGCGGCTACTGCCCTTGCCGTAGTCTACGATCATAGTTGGGCCTGGTACCAAGCGCTGCTCGCGGGCGGAGCAACGTTGGGCCACTTGCGGCCAATCGGTATCGTGCCGCCGCTGTCGACGCTGTCGGCCCTCATCGGAGAACAGGCGGCCGCCCTTGCCTATGCGGACAACTCTAAAGTGGTCGCGCTCGTTACACTCCTCAACTTGCCGCTCATCCTGTTCCTTCGAAAGCCTGGAGCCGCCGCCGCCGTCCCGGCGCCCGGACCAACGGAAGTACCCGGAGTTCGGACTTAAAGAAGGAGAGGTCCGCGCCCGCTGATGCTGCAGTTCCAAAGATAACGGCTAGTGTGGCTGCGGCAATCCAGGCAAACATCTTCGCATCAGCGCGAACCATCCAACCTGGCGTTATGGCGACAGCCAAGCGTCTTCCCGCAGGCGCCGGTTTGCGGGCGCCCGAACCGGGCAGGCACGTAAACCGCGAGATCTTACGCCGGAACTGAGGTGGAGAGTTCGGACGTCTTGCCATGACCGAGTGCTTCGCCGTGCGAAATGAAAGTGCCCAGCACACCGGTCAGCCCCAGCGCGCGTTAATGGCGATTGGAGCCGTGACTATCTGGCAAGCGAAAGAGAGCATATATCCAAGATAGAGGCCGGCGTACGCCGGCCTCTACGGTGTTCGCGCGAAGAAAACGGGTCCGACTATGTGCCGCGCTCCGTGTCGCAGGTCGCTTTGCCGCCTTCTTTCGAGCTCATCGTGTACTCGACCGAGGGAAACTGTAACTGCGGTGCGTTGGCGG
>DATDHW010000023.1:0-8917 GCA_036521375.1 Candidatus Cybelea sp. | reverse complement strand
CAAGAGCTGCACACGCTGCTCGAACATCTCCGCTCGACGGTGCCGGCGGTGGTGAAGGAGATCGGCGGTGAAGCGCTGCCGTTCGGCGCCGTGCACCGGACGTTTGGGCTTCTGCTGCGGGAGGGCGCGTGGCCGCGCGATCCGATCGCCGTCTTCGAAACGATGCTCGAAGCCGCAACGCGCGATCCGCGGGAGCTGGCGGAGTGCGCCCGGCGAGCAATCGTTCCCGATCTCTTACGCCGCCGGGGCATCGCCGCGCTCGAGCCGGCGATCTTCGAGCCGGAGTTCGAGCAGCGGCTGATCGCGGCGTGGTGCCGCTACGGCGCGGAAGGCGCGGAGCCGGCGACCGCGCTTGCGGTGCGCGCGCGGATCGAACGCTACGCGACGCGCACGCCGCGCGAGCGGGCCGCCGTCGTCTGCACCTCGGCGTTGCGGCCGGTGCTTGCCGACTTCTTGCTGCGCTCCGGAATACGCGTCGCCGTTTACGCCTACGGCGAGCTCCCCAACGAGATGGCGCTCGTACCGGCCGAGGTCATCGCTCAAGAAGAGACGAACGCGCTCGCTTCATGCACCTGACGACGCTGGACTGGGTCATCGTCGTCGCGTCTTTGGGCGTGAGCTTTCTGCCCGCCATCCTGCTCGCGCGCCGCGCCGGGCGGAATATCACCGAGTTCTTTGCGGCCGGACGCCAGGCGCCGTGGTGGCTGATTGGCATCTCACTGGTCGCCACGACGTTCTCGACCGACACGCCGAATCTCGTCACCAACCTCGTGCGCGACGGCGGGGTCGCAGAAAACTGGCTGTGGTGGTCGTTTCTGCTCACCGGAATGGCAACCGTCTTCTTTTATGCGCGGCTCTGGCGCCGCTCCGGCGTGCTCACGGATCTTGAGTTCTACGAACTGCGCTACGCCGGACGCGCGGCCTCGTTCGTGCGCGGCTTTCGCGCGATCTACCTCGGGCTGTTCTTCAACTGCTGGATCATTGCGACGGTCAACTTGGCGCTGGTGAAGATTGCCGGCGTCCTCTTCGGCTGGCCGCGCTGGGAGACGCTCGCGATCTGCGTCGTCATTCCGATCGTCTTCGCGGCGACGGCCGGCCTCTGGGGCGTGATGGTCACCGACATGATTCAGTTCTGCATCACGATGAGCTCGGCGTTCGCCGCAGCGTACTTTGCGATCCACGCTCCGGGCGTTGGCGGCTTGCACGGGCTGGTCGCGCATTTTAGCGGAAGCCGTGCGGCTGCGCTTGCGATTCTGCCGAACTTCGGCGATCCCAAGAGCGCGCTCGCCGTTTTCGTCATCCCGGTTACCGTGCTGTGGTGGTCGGTTTGGTATCCGGGCGCCGAGCCCGGCGGCGGAAGCTACGTCGCCCAGCGGATGCTGGCCGCGCGCACCGAGTCCGACGCCCTCTTCGGCACGTTCATCTTTCAGGCGATGCACTACGCGCTGCGGCCGTGGCCGTGGATCGTCGTGGCGCTCGCCTCGACGATCGTCTATCCGAGCCTGCACGATATCCACGCGCGCTTTCCGATGCTCAGTCAAAACCTGCTTGGCAACGACGTCGCCTATCCGGCGATGCTCGTCTTTCTGCCCGCGGGATTTGCGGGCTTCATGGTTGCCGGAATCTTCGCCGCGTATCGCTCGACGATCGAGACGCACCTCAACTGGGGCACGTCGTACCTCGTCCACGACTTCTATGCGCGGTTCATCGCGCCGGGCGCGAGCCAGCGAGAGCTGGTCTTCGCCGGCCGGCTGGTCACCGCGCTGTTGATGGCGCTCGGTGTGGTCTTCACGCTTTTTCTGGACAATGCCAAGGACGCGTTTACGCTGCTGCTCTCGATCGGCGCGGGTACCGGCCTGATCTATCTCCTGCGCTGGTTCTGGTGGCGGATCAACGCATGGAGCGAGGTCAGTGCGATGCTCTGCTCGTTCGTCGTGTCGCTGGGGTTCTTCATCGCGCACCGCTACGGGCACGGCGTCGACGCGACCACCGCGCTGCTGATCACGGTCGGCGCCACGACGCTCGTCTGGATCGCAGTCACCTTCCTGACGCCGCCGGTCGGCGACGCGGCCCTGGCGGCGTTCTACGAGAAGGTACGGCCGGCGGGGCCGGGCTGGAGCCGAATCCGTAGCTGCGGGGGGCTCCCGCCGTCGCCGGATTCGCTGCCGATGGCACTCCTCGGCTGGGTGCTGGGCCTGGGCGCCGTGTACGGGGCGCTCTTTGCCACCGGGGCCTTCATCTACGGGCGTCCAGGCGCGGGCTTGCTCTGCTCGCTCGTCGCCGCCTTGGCAACGCTCGGACTGCTTTTCACCGGACGGCATCTCTGGCGCCCGGCGGCAGGCCCGGCGCCGGTGAAAAGCTAAACCCCACCGGCTTCAATGAACTGGAAGAATCTTAAGACGCCGTTGAAGGCGTTAGTTATCGTCGCGGTCTGCGTCTTTGCGATCTGGTCGGTCGTGCCGGTGCAAAAGACGATCCGTCTCGGCCTCGATCTGCAAGGCGGAGCGCGGCTGTTGCTGCAGCTCTATCCCACCGAAGAAGTCCCGACGATCACTGCGCAGGTCCAAGCGCAGACTCGCGAGGTCATCGACAAGCGCATCAACGGACTCGGCGTCGCCGAACCGTCGATCAGCAACGTCGGCGTCAACCGGATTCTCGTCGAGCTGCCCGCCGTCAAGGATCCCGATCAGGCGGAGCAGGTGCTCAAGCAGGTTGCCGTTCTCGCGTATAAGATCGTGCCGTTCGACGTGATGCAGAAGGCCGACGCCGCCAACAGCGTCCTCACCAACCTTGCGACCGCAACGCCCAAGCAAAAGGCCGAAGCGGAGGCGTACGTCGCGAAGACGGCCTACGACCTCAGCGGCCCGGTCGTCTATTCGGGCAAGGACCTCAAGGGTGCGCAGGCGAGCTACGATCAGTCCGGCCGGCCGAACATCAACTTTCAAACCAAAGACGCGGCTCGGTTCGGCAAGCTGACCTCGGCGAATCTGCAGAAGCCGCTGGGCATCTTCCTCGATCACCGCTATCTTTCGGCGCCGATCATCCAGAGCCCGATCTACGACAGCGGACAGATCACCGGCTCGTTCAGCCAAGAAGAAACGATCACGCTGGCCAACGAGCTCAACGCCGGCGCCCTGCCCGTCAGTGTGAAGATCATCGAGAAAGAGTCGATCGGCCCGACGCTCGGCAAGATCGACTTGGTGCAATCGATGCGCGCGGCGGCGCTGGGCCTTGGGTTGGTCCTGATCTTCATGATCGCGATCTACCGTCTGCCCGGGCTGCTGGCCGACTTGGCACTGGCGGTCTACGTGCTGGTGATGATGGCGATCCTCGCCCTCTCACACGCGACCCTAACGCTGCCGGGTATCGCCGGCTTCGTGCTCTCGATCGGAATGGCGGTCGACGCCAACGTCCTGATCTTCGAACGTATCAAGGAAGAGCTTTGGAACGGCAAGACGATGCGCGCGGCCGTACGGGTCGGGTTCCAGCGCGCGTTCTCGGCCGTCTTCGATAGTCACTTCACGACGATCGTCGGCGCCGGCGTGCTCTATATGCTCGGTACCGGAACGGTCAAAGGTTTTGCCTTTACGCTCTTCTGGGGGACCGTCGTCTCGCTCGTCACCGCCGTCTTCATCACGCGCTTCTTCGTCGACGTTCTCGTGGACAACGACCTGCTGACTTCGCCCGAGCTCTACGGCGTCAAACGGTCGGAGGTCGGCATCTTCGCCAAGGCCGGAGCGGGGGCGTAGCGCATGCTGTTTCGTCGGCTAAACTGGAACATCGTCGGCTGGTTCAGGATCGTCTCGACGATCTCGTACCTCGTCATCGCCCTCGGCTTCGGGGCGATGATCTACCACGGCTTCCAGGGCGGCAACGGCTTCCAGCCCTCGCACATGCTGCGCTTGGGCCTCTCGTTTACCGGCGGCACCGACATCTCGGTGCAGTTCACCCAGCCGACCACCGCCGATAAGGTCAGGTCGGCGCTGACCGGCCTCGGCCTGACCGACGAGTCCGTGACGACCGCCGGAACGGGCGGCAAGTCTTTCGTCATTCAAACGCAGTCGGCGTACGCCAACGATTCGGCGCCGCTGTGGAACGCGCTCAATACGGTCGCGCCGGTCGACCGTGCCGCGTCGCAGATCACCGCCGTTGGACCGTCGCTCGGCCGCGAGTATCTCACCAACGCGCTCTGGGCGCTGGTGATTGCGCTGGGCATCCAGTTCCTCTACATCGCCTTCCGCTTCGGCTGGAACTACATCTTTGGTTTGGTCACCGTCATCGCGCTCGTGCGCGACGCGGCGATGATGATCGGCATCTACGCGCTGGCCGACCGCCGGGCCGACGACGCGTTCTTGGCCGCGGTGCTGACCGTCATCGGCTACTCGGTCATGGACACAATCGTCATTCTCGACCGAATACGCGAGAACACCAAGCTGATGGCCGGCGCGCCGTACGAGAAGATCGTCAACGAGTCGATCAAGCAGACGATGACGCGCTCCTTCAACACGCTGGCGACCGTCGTGATTACGCTGGTGGCACTGCTTGCCCTTGGCGGAGCGAGCCTCAAGAACTTTGCATTTGCGCTGCTCGTCGGCATCTGCTCGGGCGGCTACCACTCGATCTTCTACTCGGCACCGCTGGTGCTCGGCTTTCGTAAGCGCCAGCTCGAAGCGGCGGCAAAGCGCCGCAAGCTCGGCGTCGGGGCGGACCGCAGCGCCACGCGCTCGCGCGCCGACGCGACCTCGCCGCAAAGCCGCGGCGGGCCGCCGCGCGAGGATATCGTCGCGGCGCGGCGCGAACGGCGGCAAAAGGCGAAGGCGGCGCGTTCGGTCTCCCCGGGTCCCGTGCAGCGCTATCGCAAGCGCCGGCCGGAGGAAAACGGCGCAGTTGCCGTCGAGGAGCCGCTGATGACGCAAGAAGAGGGCATCGATCCTCTCGACGCACAGAAGGCGGGCCTGCACGATGAAGCGTTGGAACAGGGTCACGAAGAGATCTCGCTCAACCTCGAAGACTCAACCGAGCACCAGCACTCAGGCTCCGAGCGGCCGGAAGAAGGCGGCGCGCCCTAGCGCGCTCCCGCCGGCCACGCCGTCGGAGGCTGCCTTCGAGGCGGTTCTTCGTTCTTTTTCGCAAACGACATCGCTCGAGGCCGCGAGCGCGACCGCCGGAGCGAGCGCCTTCGACGAGGCGAGTGCATTCGTCGAACGCGTCTTTGCGGCCGGCGACGAGTACCTGCACGATCCGTACTCGACAATCGACGACGCAACGCGCTTTCACACCAAGCTCGCCGGCGTCTCCTTCGAAGGTCGCCAGGACGTCATCGCCGGCATGCGCGCCGAGGCGCCGCTCGAACTGCGGCGGCAGCCGGACAACCCGCACGACTCCAACGCCGTCGCCGTTTGCTATGGCCACCTGCAGCTGGGCTTTCTGAACAAGAAGTTAGCCGCCCACATCGCGCCGCTGATCGATGCGGGTGCGCGGTATCGCGCGCGTGTAGCCTCGCTGACGGGAGGTTCGACAGGCTCAGTACAGGCAGCGAACGGTAAAAATCGCGGCGTCAACATTCTCATCGAGCGCGATGCCGCGCCGCTGCCGAGCGCCCGCGATCGGTCGCTGCAAACGATGCGTGCCGGCGGCGAGACCGACGTAGCGCAGACCAGCGAGTTGGTGCGCGCGGCGCTGATCGGAACCTCTCGGCCGCACGAAGCGCAGTTGGCGGTTCTCGAGCGCGTCGAGGCTGGGAAGAATACGCTGGCGGTTCTGGGAACCGGGCGCGGCAAATCGTTCTGTTTTCAGTATACCGCGGCAATGCGCGCTTTTAGCGGCAGCGGACGCACGCTGGTCGTCTATCCTCTGCGGGCGCTGGCCAACGATCAATACGAAGCGCTCGTGCGAACGCTCGAGCCGATGGGCTTGCGCTTCTTTCGAGCCAACGGTTCGATCGATGCGCTCGAGCGCGAAGCGCTCTTTGCGGCGCTTGAGGAAGGAGCCTGGGACGTCGTGCTCGCGACGCCGGAGTTTCTCGAGTTCCACCGCGACGCACTGCGCGGCAAGAGCGCTCCGTCGTTCGTGGTCGTCGACGAGGCGCACCATCTGCACGAGTCGCGGCATAGGGCCGCCTACGCCCGGCTCGCCGATACGATCCGGTCGCTCGGCAATCCCCAGGTGCTCGCGCTGACCGCCACGGCGACCGACGAGGCATTTGCGCGGATCGTCGCCGACCTGCGCATAGAATCGTGGGTGATCGACCCGACGGTGCGCGAGAACCTCGATGTCGTCGACGCGCGCGGCACCAAAGACAAGATCGGCTACCTCACCCAGCTCTTCGCGGCGCGCGGCGAGCAGCGCGAGAAGGGAATCGTCTACTGCTACTCGCGTTCGGAGGTCACGAAAGTCGCCAAGCGATTGCGCCGAGAGCTGGGCGACGAAGTGATGTTCTACCACGGTAAAATGCCCAACGGCGAGCGATTGGAGATCGAGCGGCTCTTTCGCGAGGGCCGGCTGCGGGTAATCATCGCGACCTCGGCGTTCGGCGAGGGCATCGACCTGCCCGACGTGCGTCACGTCGTGCTCTACCATCTCAACTTCGACTCAGGCGAGTTCAATCAGCAGGCCGGCCGGGCCGGGCGCGACGGCGCCCCTGCGCGCATTCACCTGCTCTTCGGAAAGCACGACCGCACGCTCAACGAGTTCCTGATCGACCTCGACGCGCCGCCGCTCGCCCGGCTGCGGGAGATCTATCGCGGCCTGCGCAGCCTGGCACGCGACGGCGTGGTGCACGGCGACAACGTCGCGCTTACCGGAGCGTTGGACTTCGACGGCGTTCGCGATCGCAGCGTCGGCGCCGCGCTGCGCATCTTTTCGGATGCGCAGCTCGTCGAGCTGGGCCAGGACGACGAGGGCCGTTACGTTCGCTTCCTACCGGTGAGCGGACGAGTCGAGATGGAGCGCAACGAGCGGTACGCCGAGGGCGAAGCGACGCGCGAGGCTTTTGCCCGCTTCTGCGAGCTGGCGCTGAAGGCACCCGCGCCGACGCTCGAGCGAATCATCAACCGGCCAATCTATCCCTCGCGCGCGCAACTCCGCCGTTAGGCGAGCACCCCCGTCATCGCCGCCTCGTCGACCTTCGCATAGAAGGCGTTGTGCGTCTCGGTGACGCCGGCCGAGGCCCACGGGTCGACTTGAGCGCGCGACGTGGGAAGGTGCACCGTCGGCCCCACCGCGTCGCTGTAGTCGGCGCCGCCGAAGGGAGCGAACCCGCCGCTCTCGCGGTGCGCGAGGACTAAGCCGCGCACGGCCGCGGACGCCGCCTCGGCATCCCGGCGAAGACCTGGATCCAGGCGTCCGTCGTCGGCGAGCGTGTCGTAGAAGGCGATGGCCGGACGATCGGCATGCCACGGCATCTGCGCGCCGCCGGGAAACCGCACCATGCCGCCGATCGCGCGGGCGTCTTCGCGAACGGCGCCGCGAACCTCGCGATTGCGAGCCGAAGCAGCGACGTCGTCGTTGAGACGTTTGATCGAGGCTTCCGCGGAGCGAATCTTCTCAGGGCTCACGTCGAGCACGTCGAAAGCGGCGGCCGGCCCGAAACCGCCGAAATCGCCGGCATCGTATTTCGTGCGCATGACGTCGCCGACGACGCTGTGCGCCATGGCGCTGGGGTCGTTCTCGTGGGCGGCGATCGCGTGCGCCACGTTGCTCGGGACGCCGGGCGCGAGCATCGTCTCGGGGCTCGCGGCGAGATACTTTACGCCGGCGCCGGAGAGCGCGTCGGCGAAGCCCATCGTGTCCATCAAGCACTGATTTGCCACGACGCCGTCGACCGAGCGGCCGGCGTCCTCCGGGTGCGCGGCTGCGTGCAGCGCGACGCCGTCGGCAATCGCCTTCGCAATGTCCGGCATCGACATGCACTTGCCGCTCCGGGTCTGCAGGCCGCCGCCGTCACCGCCGCCGTGGTCGACGAGATCGATCCACGTCTGCTTTGCACCATTTGCCCGCGCGTTGTCGAGCGTGGTCGCGACGAAGCGCGCGAGATTTGCTTCGTCGCTCATCTCGTGCGCTTCGCCCACGCGGACGTGCGCGACGTCGCCGCCGGCGATCGTGTACTGCTCGGTGTGAAGTGGGCCCGACGAAATCGAATCGCCGTCGGAGCGGAGTTTTGTCGTATCCTCGACGGTAAACTCGATTCGTGCGTCCCGGGCGCTCGTCTGCAGCGCCTGCGAAAGGGTGGATTCCTGGATCGAATCCAGGTTGTTGTCGCCGTCGCGATAGATGCCGAACTCGAGCGCCCGGCGCGAAGGCGTGAAGCTGACGTTCTGCAGCATGAGGCTTCCTCCAAATAGGTGAGTGGAGGGCTTACTGCGACGTTTGGCCGAGGCAACAAGGGCGGCTACGAAACGCATATCGGCCGTGAAGGCCGCGGCCTATCCTTAAGCGAGCAGCAAAATGAACGAGATGATACATCGAACACCCGTTCGGAATGGGGCGGCCTTTTTTCGGGAAACTACGGGCTCGTGACCAAGGACCACGACGTACTCGTTTTAGGCGCCGGTTTGGCCGGAATGCGAGCCGCGCTGGAGGCGGCCCGCGACGGTGCCGACGTCGCGATCGTTACGAAAGTTCATCCGATTCGCAGCCACTCCAGCGCGGCGCAGGGCGGCATCAACGCCGCGATCGGCGAGACCGATAGCTGGGAGTCGCACGCGTTCGACACGGTCAAGGGCAGCGACTATCTCGCCGACCAAGATGCCGTCGAAGTGATGGCCCAAGAGGCGCCGCGCGACATCATCGAGTTCGAGCACATGGGCGTCATCTTCCATCGCGGGCCCGACGGCCGGCTCGACACGCGCGCTTTCGGCGGCGCGTCGCAGGCTCGCACCTACTTCGTCGGTGACATCACCGGGCAGGCGCTGCTGGT
>DATDHW010000022.1:0-124941 GCA_036521375.1 Candidatus Cybelea sp. | reverse complement strand
ATTGGCACCGGGCTCCGGCGCGGCGAGCTGCTGGCGCTGCGGTGGTCCGACGTCGATCTCGATCAGCGGCGGCTCGCAGTCCGTCGCTCGCTGGAAACCGTCAAGGGCGTCACGCGGACGAAACCGCCAAAGACCGCACGGAGTGCCCGCACCATCGCGCTGCCGCCGTTCGTCGCCGACATCTTTCTCGCAGGGCAGCGACGCCAAACGGAGCTGCGTCGCGGTCTCGGCTTGACGCTGCCCGAGGACGGCTGGATATTCGTGCGGGCCGACGGGTCATCGTGGGAACCCGGCGCGTTTTCGCTCGCCTTTGCCCGATTCGTCAAGCGCGCAAAGCTCCCACACATACGCTTCCATGATTTACGACACTCGTTCGGCACGCTGGCACTCGCATCGGGCGTTGATCTGCAAACCGTTTCGCGAGCGCTGGGTCACGAATCAACGGCGATCACCTCGCGCACCTATCTCCACGCGATCGAAGCGTTGCAACAGGACGCGGCGGCTCGCATCGACGCGCTGCTCGGAAATGCCGTTACGAGTGCCCTTGCGAAACCGCTAGGCCCGTTAAAGCTCGCCGAGTCCGTGCCACAACCGTGCCACAAGCGATCGCGGCAAACGAAAAACGCTCGTAGATTCGAGCGTTTCGTGGTAGCGCCAACGGGAATCGAACCCGTCTTTCCGCCTTGAAAGGGCGATGTCCTAACCGATAGACGATGGCGCCGCGGATCTCGGAGACTTAGGCTTCGAACATCCGGCAGTTTATCCCACCTGGGCCCGAGAACGCAACGGGATGGCGCCGAAATATCGTTATGGCGAGCTCACCTGGCCGGAGGTGAAGGCGGCGGCAGCGCGGCCGTGCGTCGCCATCGTCCCAATAGCGACGCTGGAGGACCACGGTCCCCACCTGCCGATCGACACCGATTTGCTTCTTTGCGCGAGCGTCTGTGAACTGGCCGCGTCGCGCGCCGCCGATCGCGTCGTTCTCGTTCCACCGATCAATCACGGCTACAGCCCCCACCACATGGATTTCCCCGGCGCGATCACCATCGGCGCGCACACGCTGATCGACTACGGCGTCGACGTCTGCACGAGCCTTGCGCATCACGGATTCACTCGCATCCTCATCGTTAACGGGCACGGGAGCAACACGCCGTTCTGCGACGTCATCGCGCGTCTTTCCGTCGTCGCAACGGGCGCGCTCACCGCCGCCGTGAACTACTGGGCCGCGCCCGGCGTGCGGGACGTCGCCGAATCGCTGCGAGAATCCGAATTCGTCGGCGGGATGAACCATGCGTGTGAGTTCGAAACATCGCTCTATCTCGCGCTGCGCCCCGATTTGGTCGAGATGGGCCGCGCCGTTCACGAGATCGGCCATCGCCCGACGAAAAATTACTGGACGGATTTGATTGCCGGCGACGGACCGCTGGCGATGATGGAGCAGTGGAGCCAGCTCAGCGAAAGCGGCGTGATGGGCGATCCGACGACGGCGACGGCCGAAAAAGGGCGGCTGCTCTTAGAAGCGGCGGCCGACGGCATCGTCGAACTCGTCGACGAGCTGCTCGCGCGCCAGAGCCCACCGCGCAAAGATCACCACTGAGGCGGGACTTAGAGTTTCAAAAGCGTCGGCACCGGAATGTCGCGTAATCGCCGGGCGCTACGCGGCGAATCACGCTTATCGTATAGCGAGCGCGCTGCCGGAGCGCTGGCGTACCGGAACGGGCTCGACGTGCTTTGCCGCCTGACCGACGAACCACATGCAGAGCAGCGTCAGCAGGGCGACGTCGTCGAGCGCGCCGAGCACCGGGATATCGCTGAAGATATCGACCGGCGAGATCACCAGCAGCCCAACGGCGGCGGCGATCAGCTTGAGTGATAACGGAACGCGGGTATCGCGGATCAGAGGAAACGTTCGAAAAATGGCCGTTTTCGCGGCAAAGAGCAGACGTAGGAGTCTCATCGCGGCATAGTACCGCGGGCCGGCCCCGGGGTTTCATGGTTCGGATGCGGCTCTCGGCGACGTACAACCAAGCGCTCGTCCTTCGACTGCCCTTCGCCCCTTCGCCCCTTCGACAAGCTCAGGTGACACCGGATGTGGGTTGGGTGACACAGTGGATGTGGGTGTGGGCGATGGTGGTGTTATCAATAGGAATCAATTGCGCAAAAGCATCGGATTTCGAAACCTCGCGCTTTGCGTGCGTGTAGCACGGGTTTGAGACCTCTCGACAGTGAGCTACATCTTTCGAATTGGCCTTTGCATCGGATTTGCGTTTGCGATTGTTTGCGCGCCGGTTCGCGCTGCCGTTCCGGCGAGTTTCTCCTTTCCCGTGGCGCGCGCCGCGCATCCGCTGACGCTGGATCCAACGCTCGCCGATCCGGCGTGGGCGGCGGGCGAAATTCCCGAACACGGGCCGTGGCAGAACGTGACGACGCGACAACCGTCACGCTATACGACCACGGCATACCTGCTCTACGACGACAAGAATCTCTACGTCGGCTTCAAAGCCGAACAGGACGGCGTGCCGATCGCGGCCTCGCAGACGACCAACGACGTCGGATTCGGCCTCGACGACTTCGTCGGCATCGGTCTCGATACGAGCGGCGGCGGCAGTCAAGCCTATTATTTCGAAACGACGCCGCGCGGCACGCGATACGAACAAGCCAACGAGAACGTGCGGTTTCGCCCGCGCTGGACGGCTGCAGGCCGCGTGGGCACGGGATCGTGGAGCGCCGTCTTGGTCGTTCCGCTCGACGTTTTGCGCGTGCCGCGCGGCGGGAAGCAAACCTGGCGCATCCAGTTCGTACGCGGCATCGCGGCGCGCGCCGAGCATCTCTCGTGGGTCTGGGATACGATCATGGGAGACTCCGCGAGCGGCACCTGGCCGACCTTTCAAGATACGCGATTCTGGGCAGGCGCCCAGTTCGATCTCGCTTCATCGGCGGCGGCGCGTCCCAAACCGCGCGCCGACCTCTATGGGTTGGCCAGCATCGGCGGAGATCGCAATCTCTTCCAGCAGGCCAACGGCACGTTCTTGCCGATGCACGTGCGCTCGTTCGGCGGCGACGTCAGCTATCCGATCACGCCGACGATTCGTTTCGTCGGCACGCTCAATCCCGATTTCTCAAACGTCGAGATCGATCAGCAGACGATCGTTCCGCAGGAGTTCCAGCGCCAGCTCATCGAGTACCGGCCGTTCTTCGCGCAAGGCGCGGCGTTCATCAACGCTGCGTCGGGGCCGCGCTCGCCGACCGGGCCGGCCTCGACGGCGCCGAATCTCGTCTTCTACTCCCCGTCGGTCGGGCCGTTCGATAGCGGCGCGAAGATGGAAGGAACCTTCGGCAACTACCAGAGCTTTGGGGCGCTGACGTTTCACGGCTACGATCAGACGAGCAACAACACGTTCTCCGATCAAGCCTATGGTTACGAACACGCGATGCCGAACGGTTCGTTCATCTATTGGAGCGACGGTGTCCTCGCCAATCACAGCGTCTCCGGCACCGATACGACGATCGAGAACGGCGTGGAAGCGCGCGACCTTCAAAACGGGATGATCTATTACGCCGACTATTCGTTCGAGAACGGGAGCTGGGTCCCGCAGGGCCACGCGGATCTCGGCCAGTTCTGGATCGACCGCCACAAGAATAACTTCGAGATCAACGGCGGCTACTTCGACGTTTCTCCGAACTACGACCCAATCGACGGCTTTACGGCAAACTCCGACATCCGCGGCCCGACGTTTTACACCAACCTCACCGGCGCGTCACCGGCGATCAAGAACTGGTCGATTTTCCTCACGGCCGATCGCTTCACCGACGAATCGGGCGCCGTGCATCAGGCCGATACGCAGCTGTTCTTCAACAGCGTCTTCAAGAACCAGTTCTCATTCAACGGAATCGGCGAGCAGGTGGGACAGCTCCGGTCGTACGGTGTTCCGGCGGGCCCCGGGTGCAGCGGGCCAATCCTGTTTCAATCGAGCTTCACCGGCTATCCATGCTATCTCGACGGCGTCACGCAGCCGTTCAATCTCTATCAGATTCCCGTCGGCTATCGCGACGGCACGCCTTCTCCGATCGACACGAACTATTCGTGGGGGCCGTTCGGCGACAACTACGTCCACTTATTCTCGATCGTGACGAGCCGCCCGCTCACGCGCCGCCTCAGCTTGGGTTTGGAGTACGACGGAACCTACGAGCGATCGTTCGCCACCGGAGCGCTCGATTCGCAGTGGCTGCGCCGCATCTCGCTCGGCTACAACATCAGCAGCGACAGCAGCTTCAGCCTCGAGCTGCGCGACATCAACGGCTACGGCGGATTCGCGACCCAGATCGGCAACAACCTCGCGCTCGCGTATCACCAGCGCTTCGCCGCCGGCAACGAGCTTTACGTAAACTACGGCAGCCCCGCTGCCGGCGCCACGCTCAATCGGCTGATCGTGAAGTTCGTTCTGCATGAAGGCGCCGACGCCGGCACGTAACGTTCAGCGCATCCACGCAATCGTCTGCGCGATACCGTCGGCAAACGGCGTCTTTTTCCATTCGCCAAGGCGCGCGCGCAGCGCAGCATCGTGGAGCGTGAAGCCGCTATCGAAGAGGTAGTACATTTCCGCTACCTCACGCATCAGCGGCATTCCGATTCCGGCGATCTGCAACACCCACTTCGGCACCGAACGATACTTCGGCGGCTTGCCGAGCGTCGCGAAAACGGCATTCGCAAAATCGCGCGCCTGTATGGTTTCGCCGCCAAGATTCCAGCACCGCCCGTAGGCATCGTCGAGCGCGGCGAGGGCGAGCAGCGGCGCCGCGGCATCGGGCACGAATAGGAATTCGCGCCCTACGTCGAGCGGGCCAATAAACGAGGCCGTCTTGTCGCTCAAAGCCTCGCGCATGAAGGCGTTGGCGTAACTGAGTTCGGCGTACGGACCGTAGAAATCGGGCAGGTGCACGACCATCGTCGCGAGGCCGGGTGCGTTTCGTTCGAGAACGGCCTGCTCTTGCTCGAGTCGAAACCGGCCCTTGCGAGTATTCGGAACGTGCGGTTGGCTTTCGGGAACCGGGTGCGCGAGCGGCGGTCCGTAACTATAAACCGGCGCGACGTGCACGAAGCGCTTCACGCCGGCCGCCTGCGCTGCGTCGAGCGCGTTGCGCACCATTATCGGGTGCTTGAAAAACTCGGTGTACGGCGCGCCGGCGAGATAGAAGATCGTATCAGCGCCTGCGGCAGCCTCTCCCACGCCTTGCGCGGTGAAAAAGTCGGACGTCGCGATCGCAGCGCCTGGAAACTCGCGGCGAAGACGTTCTGGGTCGCGCCCTACTGCACGATACGCAATGCCGCGCGATTGCAGCTCCGAGGCCAGTGAGTGACCGATCGCGCCGGCCGCACCGAAAAGCGCGATCGAACCAAGTGTTGCGTTGTCCACCGGCTATTTAGACTCGGCTTTTGCCGCCACGTATGCACCGAGCTGAGCGCGAGAGGAGATCTGCAGTCGAGTCGGCCTCACCCCCCAATTGGTCCCGCATCAGCTCGCGTTTCATATTGGGCCTGGTAGGATTCGAACCTACGCGCAACCAGTTATGAGCCGGCCGCTCTACCGCTGAGCTACAGGCCCGCGCGCAAAGATTTTAGCTCCCGGGTAGCGAGCCGCCTGCCCGAGTTGTTCTTCGATCGCCATGAGGCGATTGTATTTCGCCGTGCGATCGCTTCGCGAGAGCGACCCGGTCTTGATTTGGCCGGCGCCGGTGGCGACCGAGAGATCGGCGATCGTCGTATCCTCGGTCTCACCGGACCGGTGCGAGATCACGATCCCGTAGCCGGCACGCTGGGCCATCGCGATGCAGTCGAGGGTCTCCGTGAGCGTTCCAATCTGATTGACCTTGATCAGAATCGCATTGGCGACGCCTTGCGCGATCCCGCGCTCGAGGAACGTCATGTTCGTTACGAAGATATCGTCGGCGACGAGTTGGATGCGCTTACCTAATGCTGCGGTGAGCTTCTCCCAGCCGGCCCAGTCGTTCTCCGCCAGGCCGTCTTCGATCGAAACGATCGGATAACGGTCGCAAAGATCCGTGTAGAGCGCAATCATCTCGTCGACGCTCGCCGCGGTGTCGCGCGAGAGCGGATAGTAATTTCCGTCGGAATAGAACTCGCTCGAGGCGGGATCGAGCGCGATCGCGACGTCGTCGCCCGCTCGATACCCGGCTCGTTCGATCGCTTCGACGATCAGCCCGAGCGCTTGTTGGGGCGTCTCCAGCGGCGGCGCGTAGCCGCCTTCGTCGCCGACCAGCGTGGGGAGGCCCCGTTCGTGCAAGATTTGTCCGATCGCGTGAAAGACTTCCGAACCGCAACGCACCGCCTCGGTCTCGGTCGGCGCGCCGACCGGAACGATCATGCACTCCTGAAACTGCAGCGCGCCCTCCGCGTGCTTGCCGCCGTTGATCACGTTCATCATCGGAACGGGAAGCGTCGCCGCAGCCGGGCCGCCGAGATACCGAAAGAGCGGCAGCGAAAGGCTCACCGCCGCTGCGCGCGCCACGGCCAGCGACACACCGAGAATCGCATTCGCCCCAAGATTGGATTTGTTCGCCGTAGCGTCGAGCTCGATCAGCCTCTGATCGATCTCCCGCTGCGCGGTCGCGTCCAGGCCCTCGATCGCGGGCCCGAGGACGTCGTTGACGGCCCGCACCGCGTTGCGAACCCCTTTGCCGTTGTAGCGGTGTTGATCGCCGTCGCGCAGTTCGACCGCTTCGTTTGCACCCGTCGACGCACCCGACGGAACCATCGCCTCTTCGACCGCGCCGAAGTTCGTAGCGACCGTTACCGCCACGGTAGGATTGCCGCGAGAATCGAGGATTTCGCGCGCGTGGACGCCTTCAACCGTCGGATTTCCCCCGCCCCGTAACGATTCCAGGGACATCCTTACTCCTTGATCCAGCGCTCGAGATCGTGACGGCGCGAAACGAAATCTTTATCTTCGAAAAAGATGTTCAACTCGCGGTCCGCGCTTGCCGTGCCGTCGCTGCCGTGCACGAGATTGCGTCCGATCGTCTGCGAAAGGTCGGCGCGGATCGAGCCGGGAGCCGCCTGCAGCGGATTCGTGGCGCCGATGAGCTGACGGCAGCCCTCGACGACATCTTGGCCTTCGACCGCCATCGCAAGCAGGGGTCCGCTCGTGATGAACGAGACGAGGTCGGCGAAAAACGGCTTGGAGCGGTGTTCGTCGTAGTGCTGACGGGCACGCTCGCCGTCGAGCTGCATCAGTCTCATCGCGGAGATCACGTAGCCGCGTCGCTCGATACGCGAGACGATCTCGCCGACCAGCCCTCGCGAGACGGCATCGGGCTTGCACAGAATGAGCGTACGTTCAATAGACATACCGCCGTGGTTGGCTAGACGGGCCGCGACTCCGCCCCGCTTGGGGTGAAGAAGAGACCGGCTGCCGAATCATGCGGCGTGCGAGAGTCGAGCGCCGGGCCGTACGCGCAAATCCTCGGTGCGCTGGCGGCAAGCCCCTTCCCATCGATTTCGTATGTAGAGGGCACGACGAGCACGAATGCCGACGCTGCGGCGCTGCTCGCCGACGAGCGCTTCGCCGGACACACGATCGTCGCCGAATATCAAAGTCGCGGGGCCGGGCGCCGGGGCCGTACCTGGGAGGCAGCCGCCGGAACCTCGCTGCTCTTCAGCACGATCCTGCCCGCGGCCGTTCGTACCGATCGTCTTTGGCTCGTTCCGTTTTGGGTTGCACTCGCGGTGCGCGAGGCGCTGATAGAGGCCGGCATACCCGCAATCCTTCAGTGGCCAAACGATATTCTGGTGCGAGATCGCAAGATTGCCGGCATCCTCTGCCAATCGCAAGTCACCGGTCCCGCCGCGCGGGTTGCCTGCGGTGTCGGAATCAACGTCGTCCGCTCGGGTGCTAAAGCAACGGCGATTGAAGAGAGCGCCGCGTTCTGTGAGGATTTTTCTCCCGTCGAGCGGCCCGCGCTGCTCGAAGCGATCCTGCGCAACTACGCGACGTCGCTGGAACTGCTCGACGACTCGCGGCGCGTCGTGGAGTTATGGGAAGCCGGCGCGGGCGTTCCCGGGCGACGCTACCGAATTCAACTAGACGGCGTTAATGAAGCGTTCGACGCAGCCGCGGAGCGCCTCGAGATCGGCGGCGCGCTGCTCGTCCGCCGCGACGATGGAGAGCCCGAAGCGATCGAAATGGCCGACGCCCGAGTCTTGCGTTAACGAGTGCGCAACGCCGATCGAAGCTCTAGGACCGCGCTCGCGAAAGACGGCGATCGCAAGCTTCACAAAAATGCGGCATCTTGTTGTCGGTCTCGAAGATCGAGTTCGAGTAGTACATCGCGCAGCGCGCGTTGTAGCAGTGCTTGAGGCCGAAGGCGTGGCCGAGCTCGTGGATCGACTCCTTGAGGATCCGTTGAAAGAGGATGTTGGAATCGGCCGGCTCGCCGTAAAACTCCGAACGCAGCCGGTGGGTCGAAACGACCGCGAGGCTCTGCGCTTCGTCGGCGTCGCCAAAAACGAAGCGATGCGAGGTTTTGTACAGGTCGAACTCGGTGATCGCCAGCGTCGCCGCACTAACCTCCGGGTAAGCCCGCTGAACCTTCGTCATCAGGGTCGATACGAAGAGTTGGCCGCGTGTCGCGTTGAGGGTGCTGCGGGGAACGACGAGCGAACGTTCCACGCCCACACTGCAGAGAAATCGCTCTTCGAGACAGGGGGCGAGACGGCTCATGAATCCCGCGTCGACAGTATTGATCGGCACGATTCGAATATTCGAATCCATCTCGAGCCGCGTACTTCGCGCACAAAATCTAGGTGGCCTGCATCCGCCGCGTCGAAGTCTTCACGGTGATCGTCGGCATCGGTCTCGACACGGCGCAGGTCGCGCGCTACCGCTTCGGGGAGCGCGAGCTGACGTGGTTCGCGCGCAAGATCTACACCGAGGGCGAGATGGCGTACGCGCTGCGCAAACGCAACTGGCCCGAGCGTCTCGCGGGCTTCTTCGCGGCAAAGGAGGCGACGCGCAAGGCGTTCGGCCACTGGATTGCGTGGCGCAGCGTGGGCGTGGGGCACGAGCGCAGCGGCAGACCGACGATCGAGCTCTTCGGTGACGCGAGGCGGCTGATCGAGCTGCGCGGCGTGCGAACGGTTCACCTGACGATAACGCATACGGCCGAGATCGCGGCGGCCGTGGTGATTTTGGAATCGTGATCTACGTCCTGACGCCCGAGCAGATGCGTGCCGCCGACGCGGAGGCGGTCGCGCGCACCGGCGCGATCGAGTTGATGTTCAATGCCGGAGCCGCCATTGCGCAGCGGCTGCGCGGCGCAGCTCCGCCGGGCGCTCGCATCGTTGCCGTCGCCGGTCCGGGCAACAACGGCGGTGACGCGTTCTGCGCGCTGGCGGAGCTTGCGAGCGAGTACGAGTGTACGGTTGCCGAGGGTCCGGCAGCGGTTGGATCCGAGGCGCGCGTTGCCGCGCGGGCGCGCGCCGCGGCGGCTGGGGTCGGAATCGTTGCGCTGCCGGCCGGCGAACGCGAGGCTCGAGCGTTGCTGCAAAACGCGATCGGTGTCGACGGGATGTTCGGAACCGGTGCGCGGCTGCCGTTGCCCGAGGCGTACCGCGCTCTCGCGCGTGTGCTCGACGCGCGGGAACGAACCGTCGTTGCCATCGACATCCCCAGCGGTACCGATGCGCTCAGCGGAGCGGTCGCGCAGGATGCGGTGCGGGCGACGCTGACCGTGACGCTCGCGGCGGCAAAACCCGGCCTGCTCCTCGAACCGGCACGGGAATATGTCGGCGAGCTCGTTTGCGCATCGATCGGAATCCCCGAGACGGCGCTGGCCGCCCAGCCGCGAAGCTTCGCGGCGCTCGACGACGCAGCGTTTGCGGCGCTGCTCCCGCGGCGAGCTGCCGATACCGACAAGCGCGCCGCCGGCGCGCCCCTGATCGTCGCGGGGTCGGCGCAGTTTCCCGGTGCGGCGATCCTCTGCACGCGGGCCGCCGCCCGCGCCGGTGCCGGTTACGTTACGGTCGCGACTCCGAGCTCGGCGGCAGCCGCGCTGCGCGCCCATCTCGTGGAGCAGGTTGTCGTCGAGCTTTCGGATGCGGCCGAGCCCGCAGCGATCGCGCAAGAGCTCGTCGAGATATCGCGGCATAACGGTGCGATCGCGATCGGGCCGGGCTTAGGCCTCGACGAGCGCACGGCCCAGATCTTTACGCTCTTTCTCGAGGCAAACCGGCTGCCGATCGTCGTCGACGCCAGCGGTCTCTTTCATCTCAGCAAGCACCTCGACTTGCTGCGCGGCCGTGCGGCCGTCGTCACCCCGCACGCCGGTGAGTTCGCGCGGCTTTCGGGACTGGGAACAATCGCGCCGGGCACGCGCGTCGAGCGCATCCGCGAGTTCGTCGATCGGACGAACGTCACGACCCTGCTCAAGGGCTCCGACACGCTGATCTACGACGGGACGACGGTGAACATCAACACGACCGGAACGAACGCGCTTGCGACCGCGGGAACCGGGGACGTGCTCACCGGTATCATCGCGACGCTGCTTTCACAGGGGCTTTCTCCGGTGCAGGCCGCCTGCGCGGGCGCCTATTGGCACGGCCTGGCCGGACGGGTCGCGGCACGCAAACGCCGCGTCGGCGTCGTGGCCGGCGACGTGATCGAGGCCCTTAGCGACGCGTTGCCGCGATAAGCGCCGCGACCAGACCGCCAACCCGCTCGACGGCGTTGGGTCCCGAGAAGCCCGCGTACCGGTCGATGAGCGCGCTGCCGACGATCACCCCGTCGGCGTCCGCGACGCTGCGCACGTCCTCCGCCCGGCTCACGCCGAACCCGACCGCGAGCGGCTTTGACGTCAGTCCTCGCAACGCCGCAATCTGCGCGCGCAAGGGCGCGAAGTCGGGCGCGTCGCCCGCGCCGGTTACGCCGAGGCGCGAAACGACGTAAACGAATCCGCCGGCGGCATCGGCGATCCGGCGCGCGCGTTCGGGCGGCGTCGAGGGCGCCACGAGCAGCGGCATCTCGCGCCCTTGCTCCGCCAACGCCGCCCGCAACTCGGCACTCTCCTCGAGTGCGAGGTCCGGAACGATCGCGCCGGCGACGCCCGCATCGGCAAGCGCGGCGGCGAAACGCTGCACGCCAAACTGATAGACCGGGTTATAGTACGTGAAGAGCACGATCGGCGCGGAGCTGCCGCTGCACCGCTTTGCCAGCGCCAGCACGTCGGATAGCCCGACGCCGTTGCCCAGCGCTCGCTGCCCCGCGGCGGCAATCGTCGGTCCGTCGGCCAGCGGATCGCTGTAGGGTACGCCCAGCTCGATCAGATCCGCGCCTTGTGCGCTCAACGCGCCGATCAACTGCGAGGTCGTCGCCAAATCCGGGTCGCCCGCCATCAGGTACGGTATGAAGGCCAAGCGCCGCTGGCTGCGCGCGCGCTCGAAAACAGCCGTCAGCATCGGCCGATGTCTTTGTCGCCGCGTCCGCTCAAGTTGACCAGGATCAGGTCGTCTTTCGAGCGCTCCGCGGCGAGTTTGCGTGCGAAGGCGATCGCGTGCGCGCTCTCGAGCGCCGGTACGATGCCTTCGCAACGCGCAAAACCTTTGAAGGCCTCGGTCGCTTCTGCATCGGTGACGCTCGCATACGCTGCACGGCCGCTCTTCTTGAAAAACGCGTGCTCGGGGCCGACTCCCGGATAGTCGAGGCCGGCACTGATTGAGTGCGTCTCGCGCACTTGACCCTGCGCGCTCTGCAGCAGATAGGAGCGCGAGCCGTGGAGCACGCCGATGCTTCCGGCAACCAACGAGGCAGCGTGGTGCTCGCCTTCCAGGCCTTCACCGCCCGCTTCGACACCCCAGAGCTTGACCTGCGGATCGTCGACGAAACCAGAGAATATCCCGATCGCGTTGCTGCCGCCGCCGACGCAAGCGACCACGTCGCTCGGCAGGCGTCCGTAGCGCGCGAGCGTTTGCCGGCGCGCCTCGACGCCGATGATCTTTTGCAGCTCCCTCACCATATACGGGTACGGATGCGCGCCGACGACGCTGCCGATCACGTAGAACGTGTCCCCGGCGCGAGCTGCCCAGACGCGAAAAGCCTCGTTGGTTGCATCCTTGAGCGTCTGCGTTCCGCTCTCCACGGAGTGAACGTCGGCGCCGAGCAAACGCATAACGTATACGTTGAGCGCTTGGCGCTCGATATCGCGCGCGCCCATATAAACGTCTACGGGCAGGCCGAACTTCGCGCCGACCGTCGCAGTCGCGACGCCGTGCTGGCCGGCGCCGGTCTCCGCGAGCAGCCGGCGCTTGCCCATCCGCCGCGCGAGCAACGCCTGGCCGACGGTATTGTTGATCTTGTGCGCGCCCGTGTGGTTGGTGTCTTCGCGCTTCATCAACAGCGGGACCGCCGAGAGATCGGCGACGTAGCGTTCGCAGCGATACAGCGGCGACGGACGTCCGACGAAATCGCGCAAGACCGCGTGGTATTCGTCCCAAAAGGCCGGATCGTCGAAGGCCTCGTTCACGGCGCTAGCCAGCTCGTCGAGGGCGGCGATCAACACTTCAGGGACGTACCGGCCGCCGAATTCGCCGAAGTAACCGCGCGCGTCGGGCTTCATTTCGCTTCGCGAACCGCTCGCACGAAGTCGCGCATCTTCTGCGGATCCTTCCGGCCGCCGGTCTCGATTCCGTTACGCACGTCAACGCCGAACGGGTGGGCGCGCTCGACGCACTCCGCCACGTTCTCGGCGCTCAAGCCGCCGGCGATCACCACGCGCCGTTTGGCGGCGATTGCCACGACCTGGTTCCAGTCGAAGGTCTCTCCGGTGCCCCCCGCCATACCGTCGTGCCGGGCATCGAAGAGGACGAGGGCCTCGGGATAGCGTCCGCATCGCTCGTCGACGAGTATCGCGCGGTCGTCGACGTGGATCGCCTTGATCGCACGGTCGCCGTAACGCCCGACGAAATCGGGGGTCTCCTCGCCCGAAAACTGCAGCAGCGCGGCCGGAAAAAGCTCGAGGACGCTCTCGACCTCGCGGCGTTCGGGGTTTACGAAAACGGCGACGGGCAAGATTCCGGCCGGCGTCCGGCGCGCGATCTCCTCGGCCGCGTCGAAACCGATACGCCGCGGCGACGGCGCAAAGATCATTCCGAACGCGTCGGCGCCGGCTTCGCGCGACATCGCCGCGTCAGCCAGCGAGGTGCAGCCGCAGAACTTGATCCAGGCGTCAGCCACGCGACCCGGCCTCCTTCGCGCGTTCGAACGTACGCCAGGCGGCGCCGCTGCGCAGCACCTCGCGCGCCCGCTCGAATGCCGCGGACAGCTCGCTCTCTGCACCGACGACCGCCAACACGACGGCCGCGTTGAGCGCGACGACGTCTGCCGCGGCGCTGGCAGCTCCCTGCAGTATCTCGACGAAGGCATTGCGGCAAAGCTCGACCGAACCGCCGACCGGAGTGCTCAGCGGGGCGGTTATTCCGAAGTCGGCCGGCTCGATCTGCCACCGCCGCGCGCCGTTTTCGTCGAAGGAATAGATCGCCGTCGGTGCGTCGCCGGCGACCTCGTCGATTCCACTTCCACCGTGGACGACGGCGCCGCGCACCACGCCGAGGGCGCGCAGCGCCGGGCCGAGCCGTTCGACGAGCTCTTCACGCGCAACGCCGACGACCAGATGCGTCGCATTCGCCGGATTGGTCAGCGGGCCGAGAAGGTTGAAAATCGTCCGCACCCCGAGCTCGCGGCGAATGGCCGCGGCGTTGCGCATCGCGGGATGGTAGCGCGATGCGAACATAAACGTGAAGCCCGACTCTCGCAGCATCCGCGCAGCGACCTCCGGCGAGACTTCGATCGGAAAGCCGGCCGATTCGAGAACGTCGGCGCTCCCGCAGGCGCTCGAGGCGGCGCGATTGCCGTGTTTGGCAACCGGAATTCCCGTCGCCGCAACGACGAGCGCCGCCATCGTGGAGATGTTGAGGGTATTGGCGTGATCGCCGCCCGTTCCGACGACGTCGACGACCATCGGCAGGCCGTGCTCGACGTGCAGGCTGCGCTCGCGCATCGCCCGAGCCGCACCCACGATCTCGTCGACGCTTTCGCCTTTGTATGCCAGCGCCGTCAGCACCGCCGCGGATTGCGCCGCCGTAAAGTTTGCGTCCATCACCTCGCCAACGAACGAGGCCGCCTCCGCGGCCGAAAGATTTTCGCCGCCCAGCAGGCGGCGCAGCAAGGGGGGAAAGCCGGTCATCGTTCGTCCTTCGACACGCTCAGGATGACAAGGGATGACGCAAAAAGTTCTCGACGATGGCTTCGCCGCTCTCGCTGAGCACCGATTCGGGATGGAATTGCACGCCGTGGACCGGCAGGTCACGATGCGCGACGCCCTGCACGACGCCGTCCTCGCTGCGCGCGTTGACGCGCAGCACGCTGGGAATCGTCGAGGCTTCGAGGCAGAGCGAATGATAGCGGGTCGCGACCAGCGGCGAAGCGAGGCCGGCGAAGACGCCGCTGCCGTCGTGCGCGATCTGCGAGGTTTTGCCGTGCATCAGCCGCGGCGCGTGCGTTACGGTCGCGCCCAGCGCTTCGCCGATGGCCTGCAGCCCCAAGCAGACGCCGAGCACCGGCATCTTGCGCTCGATCGCCGCGCGCAGAACGGCCATCATCTGCGGCGCGTGCTCCGGCCGCCCGGGCCCGGGCCCGACGACCAGCGCGTCGTAGCCTTCGAGCAGATCGCTCGTCAAGCTCGGATCGTCGTTGAGCACGACGTCGGGGGCCGCGTTGCGCGAGGCCAGCAGGTGCACGACGTTGTAGCTGAAGCTGTCGTAGTTGTCGACGAACAGCACGCGCCGCGCCGTCACGGCCCGGCCCCCAACACGGCGCGCGCGATGCGAGTCTTTTGCAGGATCTCATCGTATTCGGCCAGCGGATCGGAATCGGCGACGATGCCCGCCGAGGCTTGCCACCAGGCGTGAGCGTTGCGCACGTGGATGCTGCGCAGCGTGATGCACGAGTCGAAGTCGCCGCCGAACGACCACCGCCCGATGCTCCCGGAGTAGAAGCCTCGCGTTACCGGCTCCAGCGCGTCGATGAGCTGCATGGCCCGCACCTTCGGCGTCCCGGTCACGGTGCCCGCGGGAAAGCCGGCCCGAAAGAGGTCGAGCGCGTCGCGATCCGCGCGCAGCCGCCCGACGACGTTCGAGACGATGTGCATGACGTGACTGTAGCGTTCGATCTGCAGGAGCTCGTCGACGCTCACGCTGCCGTACTCGCAGACCGACCCGAGGTCGTTGCGGCCCAGATCGACGAGCATCACGTGTTCGGCGCGCTCCTTTTCGTTGGAGAGCAGCTCGAGCGCGATCCGGGCGTCTTCTTCGTCGTTACTCCCCCGCGCCCGGGTCCCGGCGAGCGGACGCACGCGCGCTCTACGCCCTTCCAGCCGAACTAGAAACTCCGGCGAGGCGCCGAGCAGCTGGCCGAACGGCGTATCGACGTAGAACATATACGGTGATGGGTTGTGTCGGCGCAACGCACGGTAGAGGTCGAACGGGTCGCCCTCGAGCGCCGCGTCGAAGCGGATGCCCAGCTGCAGTTGATAGACGTCGCCTTCGAAGATCGCGTGCTTCACGCCGGCGACGAGCTCGAGGTAACGTGCGCGCTCGAGCGACTGCGCGATCGTCCCCTTCACCTGCACCGGCTGCGGGAAGAGCGGGCGCGCGGCCAACAAGCGTTCGACGTAGCCGTCGATCCGGCGCTCGAGCCGCTGCGCATCGCCGCCGCTCGTCCAGATCGTGAGCGAGTCGGTAAAATGATCGAAGATCAGCCACGTCGCGGGGATTGCGACGAATGCAGCCGGCATCACCGGCTCGGAAGGCGTTCTCGGAGGCAGCCGCGCGCTGGGACGGGCGGCATCGTACGAGAAGGCCAAAAGCGCTCCGCCGAGCGCGCCGCGTTCCGACTCGATCCGGTGTTTGGCGACGAACTCGCGGACGCGCGGGTAGAGCTGCGCATCGGCGGCGAACTCGGCAGCGTCGCAGTAGTCGATTCCGATGAACGAGTAGCGCGAGATGCGGCCTCCGCTCTCGACGCTTTCGAGCAGGCATGACGTCTGCGGGCTCGCCAGCGCACGATAGGCGCCGATCGGGGTTAGAACGTCGGACGGGAGAACGCGTACGGCAACGCCGGCGCCCGTCGTGCGGGTCATTTTTTCAACAGCTTTCGCAGGCCGGCTTCATCGAGAATCGTGATTCCCAGCTGCTCTGCCTTGCTCAGCTTGCTTCCCGCGTCGCTGCCCGCCACCACGTAGTCGGTCTTCTTGCTGACGGAGCCGCTGACTTTGCCGCCGGCGCCGGCGATGAGTTCCGTCGCATCTTCGCGGGTCAGCGTCGGCAGCGTGCCGGTCAGCACGAGCGTCTTGCCGCCGAGCGTCCCGTCGGCGCGAACCCGCTTCGGCGCATCCATAACGACCCCAGCGTCGCGCAGCCGCTCGATCATTTCGAGATTCGGCGCCTGCTTGAAGAAGAGCGCGACGCTGCGCGCCACCTCCGGGCCGATGCCTTCGCTGCGCTGCAGTTCGTCTTCACTCGCTTCGGCGATCCGACCGATCGTACCAAAGTCGGAAGCGAGGATCTGCGCCGTCTGCGTGCCGACGAAACGGATTCCGAGGCCGTAGAGCAACCGCGCCAACCCGCGCTCCTTCGAGGAGATGACGTTACGCAACAAATTTTCGATGCTCTTGCGCCCGAGTCGAGGAACGCAAGCGAGAGAAGTTTCGTTCAAGTTATAGGTGTCGGCGATGTTGCGCACCAGCTTGAGCTCGGTCAACTGCTGCGCCAGGACGTCGCCGATACCCTCAATATCCATCGCGGCGCGCGATGCAAAATGGCGCAAACGCTCGTAAACCTGCGCCGGACAGGCGGCGTTGGTACATCGCGACATCGCCTCACCTTCGGGATGGTCGACGTCGGAGCCGCAGACCGGACACCGGCCCGGCATTTTGAACCGGCGTTCGCGCCCCGTGCGCTCGGAGAGCACCGGTCCCACGACGCGTGGAATGACGTCGCCGGCGCGCGTCACCAGCACGGTATCTCCAATCCGAATGTCGTTACTCTTGATGTACTCGATGTTGTGCAGCGTCGCACTCTTCACCGTGACGCCGCCGATCTGCACGGGTGCCAGAACCGCGCTCGGATTGAGCGTTCCGGTCCGCCCAACGGTAACCGCAACGTCCAAGAGCTTCGTGCGAGCTTCGCGGGGTTTAAATTTGAAGGCGATCGCCCAGCGCGGATCGCGCGCGACCACGCCGAGGCGCTCTTGGAGCACAAACTCGTCAACTTTGATGACGACGCCGTCGATCTCGTAGTCGAGGTTGTCGCGGCGCTCTTCCCAATCGCGACAGTACGTAACGACCTCTTCGAGCGTCTTCGCGAGCGCGACGTGGGGGTTGACGGGGAACCCGAGAGCGCGCAGCCGCTCCAACGCCTCCCACTGCGTCCGCACGGCCGCCGCGCCGCCCTCTTCGACGGCGAGCTGATACGCAAAGAAGGAGAGCCGCCGCGCGGCCGTCAGCGCCGGGTCCAGCTGCCGGACGCCGCCTGAAGCCGCGTTGCGGGGATTTGCGAACGCCGGTTGGCTCCGGCGTTCGCGATCTGCGTTGAGCCGCTCGAAGTCGCTCTTTCGCAGGTAGACTTCGCCACGCGCTTCGACGAATGCCGGTGCTGCTTTTGCGGCCGCACGTAAGCGCAGCGGAATCGTCCTCACCGTGCGCAGATTCGCGGTGACATCCTCGCCGGCGCGTCCGTCGCCGCGCGTCCCTCCGCGCACGAACGAACCGTCTCGGTAGTCGAGCGCAACGGCAAGGCCGTCGATTTTGAGCTCGCAGACATACGCGACGCCGGTTCCGGCGATTTTGCGCGCGCGTTCGTCGAACGCGCGCAGTTCGTCGACGGTGACGGCGTTCGCCAGACTGAGCATCGGGCGCGCGTGCTCGTAGGGTGCGAACCGCGCGGAGGCCGCCGCTCCGATGCGCTGCGTCGGCGAGTCTGGCGTCTGCAGTTCGGGATGCTGCCGCTCGAGCTCGAGCAGATCGCGCAGCAGCGCGTCGAACTCCGCATCGGTAATCTGCGGGTCGTCCAGCGCGTAGTAGTTGTAGTTAGCCTCCTCGATCTGCGAGCGCAGAGCGCCGGCGCGGGCCGCCGCGCGAGCAGCGGAGCGGGTCACGAGTGGCCTAGGCTTCCACGGCAACCCGCCCGGTTTCGGCGAGATCGCGAAGCGTGAAGAGATTCTCTTGCTCGAGACGCTCCAGCTCGGCCGCATCGAGTTGGTGGTGCCCGACGGCACGCTGGTCGCGCAGTACCGGGATCAGGTACTTGCCGGTAAAGGAGGCTTCGTTCTGCGCAACCTCTTCGGGAGTGCCGGTCGCGACGATCGTACCGCCGCGATCTCCGCCTTCCGGGCCGAGATCGATCAGGTAGTCGGCGGTTTTGATCACGTCGAGGTTGTGCTCGATCACGAGTACCGTGTTGCCGAGCTCGACCAAACGCTCGAGGACGTCGAGCAGCTTGTGAATGTCGGCAAAGTGCAGCCCGGTCGTCGGCTCGTCGAGGACGTAGAAGGTGCGTCCGGTCGAGCGCCGTGAGAGCTCGGTCGCGAGCTTTACGCGCTGCGCCTCTCCGCCCGAGAGCGTCGTCGCCGGCTGGCCCATCTTGATGTAGCCGAGTCCCACCTCGCAGATCGTCCGCAGCTTGTTGTGGATGCGCGGAATCGCCGAGAAGAAGTCGTTGGCCTCGTCGACGCGCATTTCGAGGACGTCGGAGATCGTTTTGCCCTTGTACTTGACTTCGAGCGTCTGCGCGTTATAACGCCGTCCCTTGCAGACCTCGCACGGCACGTAGACGTCGGGGAGAAAGTGCATCTCGATCTTGATTATGCCGTCGCCTTCGCACGCCTCGCAGCGGCCGCCCTTGACGTTGAACGAGAAGCGTCCCGGGGTGTAGCCGCGCATCCGCGCCTCGGGAACGAGGGAGAAGAGCTGCCGAATGTAATCGAAGGTGCCGGTGTAGGTAGCCGGATTGCTGCGCGGCGTCCGCCCGATCGGCGACTGATCGATCACGACCATCTTGTCGAGCTGGCCCGCACCTTTGACCGTGCCGTACGTTCCGCCGGACGGCTGCCGGTGCAGGTGCTGATTGAGTGCACGTACGAGCACCTCATTGACGAGCGACGACTTGCCGCTGCCGCTCACGCCCGTCACCGCCGCGAGGATCCCGATCGGAAAGGCGACGTCGACGCCGCGCAAGTTATTCGCTCTGGCGTTGCGAACTTCGAGCCAGCCGCGCGCCTTGCGGCGGCGGCGCGGAATCGGGATGAATTTGCGGCCCGAGAGGTAGGCTCCCGTCTCCGACTTGGGGTTCGCGATGACGTCGTCGAGCGTTCCCGCGGTGAGAATCTCGCCGCCCTCGGCGCCCGCGCCGGGCCCGATGTCCACGACGACATCCGCCATTCGCATCGTGTCTTCGTCGTGCTCGATCACGATCAGGGTATTGCCGAGGTCGCGCAGCGTCCGCAGCGTCGCGAGAAGCCGGTCGTTGTCGCGCTGATGGAGCCCGATCGAGGGCTCGTCGAGAATGTAGAGCACGCCGACCAGAGCGCTGCCGATCTGCGTCGCCAGCCGGATGCGCTGCGACTCTCCCCCGGCAAGCGTCGTCGCCGAGCGCGAGAGGGTCAGATAGTTCAAGCCGACGTTGGTCAAAAAGCCCAACCGCGCCCGAACCTCTTTGACGATCTGATGCGCGATCTGCTCCTGCCGCGGCGTGAGCGCCAACTCGCGAAAGAACAGCTCGAGCTGCTCGATCGACATCCGCGTCAGCGCGTCGACGTTGCGCTCGCCCAGGGTGACGGCAAGTGCTTCGGGCTTGAGGCGCGCGCCCTTGCAGGCCGGGCAGACCGAGGCCGACATGAACTTCTCGATCTCTTCCTTCACGTAATCGCTCGACGTTTCGCTGTACCGCCGCTGCAGGTTGTTCACCACGCCTTCGAATGAAGAGCGATACTCCCACGTCTTTCCACCGCGCGAGGTGTACGCGAAGTCCTGCTCGCGATCGGTTCCGTACAGAATGACGTCAAGGACTTCGTCGGAAAGCTGATCGATCGGGGTCGTCGTCTTGACGCGATGGCTCTTGAGGACTCGCTCGAGCTGCTGCATGTAGTACGGATTCATCGAAGGGTACCGTCCGCCGCCGAGCGCGCGACTCCAGGGCACGACCGCACCCTGGGCGATCGACTTGCTGCGATCGGGGATCACTTTCCACGGATCGATCTCGATCTTCTCGCCGAGTCCGGTGCACGCCGCGCACGCGCCGTACGGCGAGTTGAACGAGAACAGCCGCGGCGCGAGTTCTTCGAACGAGAGCCCGCAATACACGCACGCGAAGGCTTCGCTAAAAGTAAGCTCCCTCTCGGGCTGCCCCGAGCCCGTCGAAGCGAGTACCGTCACGATGCCGTTGGAGAGCCTCAGCGTCGTTTCTACCGAATCGGCGAGCCGCTTGCGAATCTCGGGCTTGCGGACGAGCCGGTCGACGACGACCTCAATCGTGTGTTTGCGCTTCTTGTCAAGGACGATCTTCGACGAAAGTTCTTTGGTATCGCCGTCGACGCGTACGCGCGTGAAGCCCTCCTTCGCGATCTCCTCGAAAAGCTTCGTGTATTCGCCCTTACGCCCGCGCACCATCGGCGCGAGGAGCACCATTCGCGTGCCTTCGGGCAGATCCACGATCGAATCGACGATCTGCTCGCTCGACTGGGTGCTGATCTCTCGCCCGCACTGATAGCAGTGCGGCGTTCCGATACGCGCGTAGAGCAGGCGGAGATAGTCGTAGATCTCGGTCACCGTTCCGACCGTCGAACGTGGATTGCGGGACGTCGATTTTTGATCGATCGAGATCGCCGGGGAAAGCCCCTCGATGTAGTCGACGTCGGGCTTCTCCATCTGGCCGAGAAACTGCCGAGCGTACGATGAGAGCGACTCGACGTAGCGCCGCTGCCCTTCGGCGTAGATGGTATCGAAGGCAAGCGAGGATTTGCCGGAGCCCGAGAGCCCGGTTACCACGATCAGACGATTGCGCGGCAGCACCAAGTCGACGTTCTTGAGGTTGTGCTCCCGCGCGCCCTTAATGACGATAGAGTCTAAAGACACGTTATCTACCAGACACTGCCGGAGAGCAGAAGTATGCGGCCAACGTCGGCGATCGTACTGCAGGTTGCATCGGCCGGCCGCGCACCCGCAGGAAGCTCCTCGCCGCGCACGTTGAGCCAAACGGTAAAGAGCCCAGCCTCGAGGGCGCCGCGAATATCCCGGTCGTAGCGATCGCCGACCATCGCGGAGTGCGCCGGCGCCCCACCGAGCGTTCGGCAGGCGTGCGCGAACATGAGCGGGTCGGGCTTGATCATGCCGACTTCGTCCGCGAGGAAGATTGCATCGAAGAATTCGCTGATGCGAAGCAGCGCGATCTTCTCGCGGTGAGTCTCCGAGAGACCGTTGGTCACGATGCCGAGCTTCATGCCGCGCTCGCGCAGCGCTTTTAAGAGTTCGACGGCGCCCGGAAAGAGCGTGTAGTACTTCGAGCGATAGGCGTTGTACCGCTCCGCGCTCTGCTCCGCGACCTCGGGGCTCGCGACGCCGACGCTTTCGAGAGCATTCTGCCACATGTTCGCGCGAACGCGCGAGAGCTTGACCTTCAGATCCGCCGGCGAGAGGCGCTGCCAAAATCCCTCCGCCTCGGCGACGTACGCCGCCTTGAGCGCGAGCGCGTCGACGCCGTGCTCGGCCGCAACCTCACGAGCTACCTCCTCGGCGGCGCTTTGATAGGCGAACGTATCGTCGTGCAGCGTATCGTCGAGGTCGAAGAGCACGAGATCGATGCGTCGCATATCGTGGAGCGGTTTCCTATTTACGGCGGCGTGAGCTTTAGGCCGGCGATCTTTCCCTGCTTGTCGACGACGTCGAGCAGTTGCAGTTTCGTCCCGTCCTTGAAGGTCAGCAGGTACACGGCATACGTCAGGTCGCCCTGCAGCCCGGCGTTCTGCTGGTCGAACGAAACGGGCGCGCCGAGACTTCCGATGCTGCCCTTGATTGCGGAGAGCTTGTCATCGGTCAGCGCCGAGCTCATCGTGGGTTCGAGCAGCGAGCGGTCGACCGTTCCGCCTTGCAGCTGGGTGAAGATCGACTTTGCCTGGGCGATCATTGCTGGATTAGGCGTCGGCGTCGGCGCCGAGCTCGCGGGCTGGCTCATGGGCGGCGGCGCCGGTGGCGGCGCGACCGTGCCGCTGCCCTGCTGGCCGGCAGGCGCGGAACCCGGGGGCGTGTGAGCGGCGCCAATCGTGCCCGCTAAAAGGACGAGGAGACAAAGCGCTGAGCGTATCATGGTGAGCTCCTTTTCTTGCTTATTGAATGTAAGGCAGGCGTTCCGCGAGGAAGGTCCAGCCCTCCGACGAGACCATGACCGAGCCTGAGAAGGGTCCGGCGAACTCGGCGATGACGACGAAAAGTATTGCGATGAGGCCGACGAGGATTGCGGTCATCAGGAGCTGAGCGGGCCGGTTCTCGACCCCGAAGATATAGCAGAAAGAAACCATCGCGAGCGCCCCTGCGACCAGCGCGAACCAGAGGACGCCGGGGACCGCGGGCTCCGCGCGTACCAAGCGCTCGCGCCTGGCGTCGAAGAGACGCTGCTCGTTGCCGATCGATGCCTGCTGAGCATTATACCCGCGCTGGTCGTGCGGCGAAAACCTATTTACGGTATAAGCGGCATCCTCGATCAGCTTCGAGCCGGTATCGGGGACAGCTTGGTTGCGCCCCATCGCGGGCCACTCGACCGCGATCACGGTCTGCGCGTACTTCGTCAGATCGGTCCTGACCCGCGTGCGGAGCGTATCCGGAAATCCGTCTACGACGTGATACAAGTCGCCGGCGGCATCGACTTCCTCTTGGACGTTGGCAATCGTCGCATCGTACTTTTCCCAAACCACGACGACGACGAATCCCAGCAGGACCGCGTAGAGCACGCCGACGGCTGAAAAGAGGTAGCCGGCCACGTCGTTGTGACGCCGTAAGACTTCGCTCTTGAGCAGGCGCTGCAGGGCCGCGTGCAGGCCGACGAAGCAGGCGATGACGATGGCGATGACCACGAGTTCCCCGAGTGCTTCGGGAACGTTGAGGATGGTACGAGTCAAAACCGCCAATCTAAAAGAACCTCCGATCGACCAGAGGCTCCCTTAATTACCGACGAGTTCGGCCAAGGCCTTGTCGAATATCTTTGGGGCTTTCCCGCCGAAGAGGATTCCTTCGTTTCCGCCGATCTGCTTGCGCAACTCGATCAGCTCGTCGCGCAGAGCGGCCGCCTTCTCGAATTCTAGGCTCGCGGCGGCTTCGCGCATTTTTCGTTCCAAATCGCGTGACATCTTGAGTGCGACGTCGCGCGGAAGCTTCTCCAGCTTGAGCTTGGCGGCATCCTCGCGGGTCGCGCCGATCATGCTGAGAATGTCGTGGATCTCCTTGCGCACCGACTTCGGCTCGATCCCGTGCTCGCGATTGTACGCCACCTGCATCTCTCGCCGCCGGCGCGTTTCGCCGATCGCTCGCGCCATCGACTCGGTGACGACGTCGGCGTACATGATCACCTTGCCCTCGACGTTCCGCGAGGCGCGGCCGATCGTTTGAATGAGCGACGTTCCGCTTCGAAGGTAGCCCTCTTTATCGGCGTCGAGGATACCGACGAGCGAGACTTCCGGCAAATCCAGGCCTTCGCGCAGCAGATTGATGCCGACGAGCACGTCGAAGACGCCGGCACGCAGGTCGCGCAGGATCGCGACGCGCTCGAGCGTGTCGACCTCGCTATGAAGGTAGCGAACCCGCAGTCCATTCTCGATGAGGAAGTCGGTAAGGTCCTCGGCCATCTTCTTGGTCAGCGTCGTCACCAGCACGCGCTCCTGACGAGCCGCCCGTAGGTGGATCTCTTCCATCAAGTCGTCGACTTGATTGCGGGTCGGCCGCACCTCGACTTCGGGATCGACGAGTCCCGTCGGGCGAATGATCATCTCGACGATCTGGCTGCTGTTGCCGGTTTCATAGGTTCCCGGCGTCGCCGAAACGTAGACGGCCTGCACGATGTGATCGTCGAATTCCACGTACGTGAGCGGCCGATTGTCGAGCGCACTCGGCAGCCGGAATCCGTGCTCGACCAGAACCTCCTTACGCGACCGGTCGCCGGCAAACATCCCGTGGACCTGCGGCAGCGTCACGTGCGATTCGTCGACGAAGAGCAGCCAGTCTTTCGGAAAAAAGTCGATCAGGCACCAAGGCGTCGAGCCGGCTTCGCGCCCGGTGAGGTGACGCGAATAGTTCTCGACTCCGTTGCAGTACCCAACCTCGCGCAGCATGTCGAGGTCGTAGCGGGTGCGCATCTCGAGGCGCTGCGCCTCCAAAAGCCTGCCGTGACGCTTGAAGTAGGCCAGACGCTCGTCGAGCTCGGCTTCGATCGACCCGATCGCGCGCTGCAGCTTCTCTTCGGGCGTGATGAAGTGCTTAGCCGGGAAAATCAGCACTTCGTCTTTACTCTCGAGATACTCTCCCGTCAGCATGTTGACGACGTTGATCGATTCGATCTCATCGCCGAAGAAGCCGATGCGATGAACCAGCTCTTCGTCGACGCCGATGAACTCGAGGGTATCCCCGCGCACGCGAAACGTCCCGCGCACGAGATTGATGTCGTTGCGCCGGTACTGCATGTCCACGAGCTTTCTCAAGAAAGCGTCGCGGTCGATCTCCTCACCGACTCGGATGCGTGCGGACATCTCCACGTAATCCGAAGGCGAGCCCAAGCCGAAGATGCACGAGACCGAGGCAACGATCAGCGTATCCCGCCGGGTCAGAAGCGATTGCGTCGCCGAGTGGCGCAGACGCTCGATCTCGTCGTTGATCGAGCTATCCTTCTCGATATAGGTATCGGTCGAGGGAACGTACGCCTCGGGTTGATAGTAGTCGAAGTACGAAACGAAGTATTCGACGGCGTTCTTCGGAAAGAACTCGCGGAACTCGGCGCAGAGCTGGGCGGCGAGCGTCTTATTGTGGCAGAGGACGAGCGTCGGTTTCTGCACGAGCTCGATCGTACGCGCCATCGCCATCGTTTTACCGCTGCCCGTCACCCCGAGGAGGGTCTGCGTGCGGTCACCGCGCACGAGCCCCTGCGCCAGGGAGTCGGTCGCCTTGGGTTGGTCGCCGGCCAGCGAGAAGGGCGAAACGAGCGCGAATTCTTGAGCCACTGCGCTAGCTCAAACCGCCTTCGAGGGCGGAACGATTCACTGGGCGAACGTCCCCTTCGTGCAGAATCCGCTTCTGTTCTGTGGGAACTCCAATCCACAGCTGGCCGAAGAGATCGCCAAGCGGCTCCGGCTGCACGTCGGTAAGGCGCTGGTCTCCGAGTTCAGAAACGAAGAGACTCGGGTCGAGATCGGCGAGAACGTTCGCGGGTCCGAGGTTTTCGTCGTCCAGTCGATCTGCAAAGCGCCCAACGGCAAGGGCGTCAACGACGCGTTGATGGAGCTGCTGCTGATGGTGGATGCGCTGCGTCGAGCCTCCGCCGCCCGGATCACCGCCGTCATTCCCTATTACGGGTACGCAAAGCAAGACAAAAAAACCAAAGGACGAGAGCCGATCTCGGCCAAGGTCGTCGCGAACTTGCTGAAGGTGACCGGCGCCCGCCGGATCGTCACGATGGACTTGCACGCCGCTCAGATTCAGGGTTTCTTCGATATCCCGGTCGATAACCTCATGGCGATGCCCGTGCTCTGCAACTACCTCAAAAAGGAAGGTCTTTGCGACGACAAGATCGTCATCGTCTCTCCGGACGCGGGAGGCGTGCACCGAGCCGAGCTCTTCGCCAAGCGGCTGAACAGTAAGCTGGCAATTGTTTTTAAGCGTCGCCCGGAACCCGATATCGCCGAGGTCACCGATATCGTCGGCGACGTTTCCGGCAAGGTCGCGGTCGTCGTCGACGATATGATCTCGACCGGCGGCACGCTCGCGAAGGCGGCTGGAGCGATCAAAGCGAGGGGTGCGACGAAAGTATATACGGTCGCGTCGCACGGCATCTTCGCCGGGGAAGCGGTGGAGCAGCTCGAGCAGTCGGAGATCGAACGGGTGCTCTTTACGAACACGATCCCCTTCTCCAACGGAACGAATCACCCGAAGTTCGTGCAGCTCTCGATCGCCCAGGTCTTTGCCGACGCGATCAACCGAATCATCACCAATCGCTCGGTCTCGGAGCTCTTTGCAGGCGACGAAACCGTCAGTACCGTTGCGCCGCCGGCACCAGAGGCCGTCGGCGTATTCTAAGAAGGACATCGTGGCTAGCAAAGACCTGACACTCTCCATCGAGCCCCGCTCGAAACTCGGTACGACGGGGGCCCACGCGCTGCGCTCGCACGGGAAGATCCCGGCCGTCGTCTACGGCCATGGGAGCGTTCCCGATCACATCGCGCTGGACGCGCGCGCGTTCGGCGAGCTGCTTCACCAAAGCGGCCGCAACGCGATCATCACGCTCGTCGGCGGAAACAAAAAGCAGACCGCCATGGTCCGCGTCGTACAGACCCACCCGGTCACCAGACGCATCGTTCACGCCGACCTGCAGCGAGTCTCGGCCGACGAGACGATCGGCGCGAAGCTCGGCATCGTGACCGTCGGCGTCGCCGACGGCGTCAAGAACATGGGCGGCGTCATGGACGTTATCATCCACGAGATCGAGATCGAAGGGCCGGCCAACAAGATACCCGAGCATCTGGAGGTCGACGTCACGCCGCTCGGCATCCACGAGCACGTCACCGCGGGCGACATCGCGCTGCCGCCGGACTTCAAATTGCTAACCGCCCCCGAGACGGTGATCGTCTCGATCGAGCCATCGCGCACCGCGCAGGATCTCGAGGAAGCGGCGAGCCCGTCGGAAGAAGTTCAGCCGGAAGTCATCGGCGCCGAACCGGCACCCGCCGAGGGGCAATAGCTGGCCGAGGCAGCACCGAGGCTGGTCGTCGGCCTCGGCAATCCGGGCCCCGAGTACGCCGCCACCCGCCACAACGCCGGCTTCCTCGTCGTCGACGAGTTGGCGCGCCGGTACGGCATCGCGGCCTGGAAGAAGAAAGACGCGGCGCAGCAAGCCTTCGATGCGGCGCGCCGCATCGTCTTCGTCAAGCCCACCTCGTTCATGAATCTCAGCGGGACGCCCGTGCGGCTGATCTCGTCGTGGTATCGCACGCCCCCGAGCGCTGTTCTGGTAGTCAGCGACGACATGGATCTGCCGTTCGGCAAGCTGCGCATGCGCGCCAGCGGCGGCCACGGCGGCCACAACGGGCTGCGTTCGGTCATCGCGACCATCGGTGAGGAATTCCCGCGCCTACGAATCGGCGTGGGGCGTCCCGAGTTCGACAGCATCGACCACGTGCTCGGGCGATTCAACGGTGCAGAACGAGGCCTTCTGGGCGGAATCGTCGACGCGGCCGCCGATGCGACTGCGTTATGGCTCGACGAGGGGATCGAGCCGGCGATGCGGTTCGCGAATACGTGGGCCCCGCCGGGGACTCAAGGGCAGCCCGACGGCACGTGATTGATCGCCGCAACGCGCGCGCCCGTTCCTGGTGAGGTATAGAGGAAGAGGGCGGCGGTCAGCTCGGGGCAGACCTCTTCCATGTGCTGATCGGTGGCGCGCACGAGCGCCCGCACCGCATCGGCCGGATCGCCGGTAAGCGCCACCGCGGAGCGGTCCGCGGAAAACTCATACGACCGCAGCGCGGCGTTGCGGACCGGAATCGCAGCGATATATACCAGCGCGAGCAGCGAACCGACGATCGCAAGCCGTGAAAGCGGATCGTCGTCCCGCCGGAAGCGAATGCGATCGGCCAGCACGACGGCGATGGCCGAAAAGACGATGACGATACCTCCTTCGATCAAGGCAATCGCTAGAAAATCGTGGTGCGCGACGTGCTCGATCTGGACGGCGACTTCGTAGGCGATCTCGGCCGGGGTGCCTCCGGCGATCAGCTTGTCGGTCAGCAAGATCGTGCGCGCGGAGCCGAAGCCCGCAACCGCAGCTTCGCCGATCGGGGAGTTGCGGATGCGCGCGACCCGCACCGGTACGCCAGGGAAGCCGGCGCGCACGAGGACGGCGTGCGTTCGCTGGGCGAGCGGACCGGAAAGCGTTACGATGCGCGCTCCCGTTAAGGCGAGATACGGCGCGGCATAGGACCACACGACGCAGCCGGCGAGGATCCCGACGATCGTGTAAACGTACCACTGATGCGTTCGCTGCACCCAGCCGAGAACGATCGCCGCGATCAACCCCGCGATCAGCATACCGAGCAGCGTGTGAATCGTCCAAGAGACGACCCACCAGCGCGTCAGCTCCAGATCGATCTGCATCGTTCGTGCCACTCGATAGAGGTAAAACGCCGGTAGAAACGAGGCGATGCGCGCGACGAGTGCCAGCAGCGCGCCGAAGGAGAATCGCAAGATCCATTGGGATCGCATCCGCCGGCGCAGCCAATCGCGCAATCTGGCGGCGCCGCCGGAGCTCCACAAATAAAAGAGCGCGGCCGACTGACACAACAGGATGAGGACCCAGCCGGGCAGCGTCCAATGCGCACGCCGAAGCGCGGCGTCCTGACGAGCCGGGTCGACGAGCGCCGTCGCCGGCTGCGTCAGGAGAACTTCGTTGGACAGCGTGTCGACGCGAACGTCCAACGCATTCGGACGTACGCCGGACGCCGCGCCCGCGGCAGCCGGCACCGCCAACAGGGCCGCGGCAAAGAGCAATCCGCAAAGTATGCGCACGTTACTTCTTGGGGAGAGGACGCGCCGGGTTCCCGGCGACGCGCTCGCCCTCCGGAACGTCTCTGGTCACGACCGATCCGGCACCGGTTAATGCGCCGTCCCCGACCCGAACTGGGGCGACCAGCGACGTGTTCGATCCGATCGCGACGTTGCGCCCGACGATCGTAGCGTGCTTCTGCTTTCCGTCGAAGTTGCAGGTGATCGTCCCCGCGCCGACGTTGGTCTCCTCGCCGATGGTCGCGTCACCCAAATACGTCAGGTGGCTTACCTTGACACGGCGCGCCAAGTCCGACTTCTTGATCTCGACGAAGTTGCCGACATGAACGTTGTTTGCCAGCCGCGCTTCGCCGCGCAAATGGGCGAACGGGCCGATCGCAGTGTCGTCGCCGACGGTCGAATCCGTAATCACGCTCTCGCGCACGATTACCCGCTCGCCGAGGCGCGCGTTCGAGAGCCGGCTGTTTGGGCCGATCACGCAGGCGCGGCCGGCAATCGAAAGGCGCGCGAGAGCGGTATTCGGGTAGATGACGGTATCGCTGCCGATCTCGAGCTCGGGCTCGAGATAGGTCGTATCGGGATCTACGATCGTGACGCCGGCCCGCATGTAGGCCGCGCAGAGCCGCGCGTTCATCTCTTTGCGCGCCAGCGCAAGCTCGACCCGGTCATTGATTCCCAACACGTCGAGGTGCCGGCTCGCAGACACGGGATGCACGCCTTTGCCGCTTTGCACGAACTGCGCGACCGTATCCGTCAGGTAGTACTCGCCCTGAGCGTTGTCGCTGCGGAGCTCTTTGACGGCCTCCCGCAGTGACGGTTCGTCAAACGCGTAGATTCCGGCGTTCATCTCGTCGATTTCGAGCTCTTCGGGCGTCGCGTCGCGGACCTCGACGATGCGCTCGACGCTGCGGCCAGTGCGCACGATGCGGCCGAAGTTCGATGGAAGCGGCATCGTCACGGTCACGAGCGACATCAGGGCGCAAGCCTTTCCGCTGCGATCGAGCGGCGCCGCAATCTCCGCGAAAATTTCGCTCGTCACCAACGGCATGTCGGCGCAGGCAACGACGACTCGTCCCTGCCTCGGTGGGAGATTGTCGAGCGCGATCTTCACCGCGTGTCCCGTCCCCAGCTGCTCCTCCTGGACGACGCTCTCGACGCCGAACCGTTCGACTTCGCCGCGCAGCTCGGGGTTGATCACGGCGACGATCTCGTCGATGCCGGCGCCGCGCAGCGCCGCAATGACGTACCAAAGCATCGGACGCCCACAGATCTCGTGCAGCACCTTCGAGCGCGCGCTCTTCATGCGTGTGCCCTTCCCTGCAGCGAGCACGATCGCGCGGATCACGCAACCACCTCGTCGCGCGATAGGAGCCGCTCCCACTCTTCGAGCTCGCGTTTGCTCGGCGCGCCGAGCAGGTCGAGTGCATTTCGGAGGCGCTCCCGCACCATATCGCGACCGAGCAGCTCCATCGAATCGTAGAGGGGGATCGACGTCGGAGAGCCGGTGATCGCGATGTAGAACGGGCGCGCGAGGTCGCGCGTTTTTCGTTCGAGCGCTTGCGCAAGACGCGACATCACCGTCTCGACCGCCGGCGCGTTCCAGACGGGCAGCCTGTCGAACTCACGAAGCGCGAGGGCAAAGGCGCGGCGAATCGAGAGTGCGTCGAGCTTCGCGCCGGCAAAGGAATCTTCGTTCAGAGCCAATCTTCCGGAGAACAGGAACGCTAAGAGCGGGCCGAGATCGCTCAAGCGGTCGATGCGCGGCGCTGCGAGTTCGGCGACCCGCGCCAGGCGCTGCGGCGCCGCCCCCCAACCTTGTACTCGCGCGAGCAGCGATGCCGGATCGAGCCGCTCGCGAATATAGCGGCCGTTGAGCCAGTCGAGTTTGGGGAGATCGAAGACCGGTCCGCCGACCGGCACGTGCTCCACTTCGAAGCGGCGCACGATCGCCGGCAGATCCATCAATTCGTCCTCACCCTCGCGCAGCGCGTTGGCCATCAGTGCCAAGAAGTTTATCAGCGCCTCGGGCAGATAGCCCATCGCCTCAAAGAACAGAATGCCGGTAGGATTCTTACGTTTACTCAGCTTGCTCTTGTCGGGGTTACGCAGCAGCGGAAGATGCGTCAGGACCGGCGGCTGCCAGCCGAAGTACTCATACAATAAGAGGTGCTTCGGTGCGCTCGAGACCCACTCTTCGCCGCGGAAAACGTGCGAGATCTCCATCAAGTGATCGTCGACGACGTTGGCGAGGTGATACGTCGGCAGGCCGTCCGATTTGATCAGTACCTGCATGTCGACGGTCGAGTAATCGAATTCGATTGGGCCGCGCCGCAGGTCGTCGACGACGCAGACGCCCGTATCCGGAACGCGCATCCGCACGACGAACGGTTCGCCGGCCGCCTCGCGGCGCGCGACTTCTTCGGGCCCGAGGCTGCAACAGTGTCCGTCGTAGCGTGATGGATGGCCCGCCGCTCGCTGGGAGACGCGCATCTCCTCGAGCCGCTGCGGCGCGCAGAAGCATTTGAAAGCGTGACCGGCGGCCAGCAGCTTCTCGGCATACTCCTTGTAGATGCTCGAGCGCTCGCTCTGACGATAGGGTCCGAATGGGCCGCCGACGTCGGGGCCCTCGTCCCAGGAGAGTCCGCACCAGCGCAGCGCGGAAAGGATGACGCGTTCGCTCTCCGCCGTGCTGCGAGCTTGATCCGTATCCTCGATGCGCAACACGAATTCGCCGCCGTGCTTGCGGGCGAAACAGTAGTTGACGAGCGCCACATAGGCCGTGCCGACGTGCGGATCGCCGGTCGGTGACGGCGCGACTCGGGTCCGAATTCGCGTCACCTAAGAAACCTCTCTAGCCGACAGGCGTTCGTCGCTTACCGCACTCGCGCGAGACGAAGTCGATGATCGCTTGCAGCGGTGCGCCGGGCGTAAAGATCTCGCGCACTCCGAGCTCCTTGAGCCGCTTTGCATCCTCCGGCGGAATCGTGCCGCCCCCAAAAAAAACGATATCGCCTGCATCTTGAGCGCGCAGCTGCTCGACGACGAGCGGAAAGAGCGTCATATGCGCGCCGGACAGAATCGAGAGGCCGATGCCGTCGGCGTCTTCCTGAATTGCGGTCTGCACGATCTGCTCCGGGGTCTGGAAGAGTCCGGTGTAGATGACCTCCATTCCGGCATCGCGCAGCGCCCGCGCGATGACTTTTGCCCCGCGGTCGTGGCCGTCGAGGCCGGCTTTAGCGATGACGACGCGCAGCGGCCGGTCGGTCATGTCGCATCTCGTCGCAGTTACGGCTCAAATGCAGCGCCTCTTCGAGCTTTCGCTTCACCGCGGCGAGGGTTCGCCGCACGCGATAGAGCTCCAGGTCGCCGCCTCTGCCTTGTGGTTCCATCAGAGGACCGCCCGTTCGGTGTAGCGCCCGTAGACGCTTGCCATCGCCTCGACGATTTCGCCTTCGGTGCAGTAGGCATTGGCAGAGTCGATCAGATGCGGCATGAGATTGTCCTTCGGGTCGCGACACGCGGCCGCGAGGCGCTCGAGGCTGCGCCGTACCGCCGCATCGTCACGCTTACCGCGCAGATCCTCTACCGAGGCCGCCTGCGCCCGTTCCATCTCCTGGGTGATCTTCAGCAGTTCGATATTTTCGTTCACTTCGTCTCGCACGAAGGCGTTCACGCCCACGATCACCCGGTCGCGCGTCTCGAGCGAACGCTGGTAGCGGTAGCTGGCATCGGCGATCTCGCGTTGGAAGAAGCCGGCCTCGATCGCCTCGATCACGCCGCCGTACTCGGCGATCTGAGCAAAATAGCTCTCCGCCTGGCGTTCCATCTCCTCGGTGAGCGCTTCGACGAAGTACGACCCGCCGAGCGGATCCGCCACGTTGGTAACGTTGGTCTCGTACGCCAGGACTTGCTGCGTGCGCAAGGCGATCTCGACCGATTTTTCCGTCGGCAGTGCCAAGACTTCATCCATCGAGTTGGTGTGCAGCGACTGGGTCCCACCCAGCACGGCCGCCATCGCTTCGTACGCGACGCGAACGATGTTGTTCTCCGGCTGCTGCGCCGTCGCGCTGCAGCCGGCGGTCTGCGTGTGAAAGCGCAGCTGCCACGAGCGCGGGTTTTGCGCGCCGTACTTCTCGCGCATGTGCCGCGCGTAGATGCGCCGGGCGGCGCGGAATTTCGCGATCTCTTCGAAGAAGTCGATGTGTGAGTTGAAAAAGAACGAAAGCCGCGGCGCAAACGAGTCGACGTCCATTCCGGCTGCCATGGCCGCCTCGACGTACGCAAAGCCGTCGGCGAGGGTGAACGCGAGCTCCTGCGCGGCGGTCGAGCCGGCCTCGCGGATGTGGTAGCCGGAGATCGAGATCGTATTCCACTTCGGCATCTCGCGCGTACAGAACTCGATCATGTCGACGATGATGCGCATGTGGGGGCGCGGAGGAAAGATCCACTCCTTCTGCGCGATGTACTCCTTGAGGATGTCGGCTTGAAGCGTACCCCCGAGCTTCGCGCGCGGTATGCCCTTCTTTTCGGCCGCCGCGATGTATTGCGCGAGCGCGATACAGGCCGGACCGTTGATCGTCATCGAGGTCGTGATGTCGCCCATGTCGATGCCGTCGAAAAGCACCTCCATATCGGCGAGCGAGTCGATCGCCACGCCGCACTTTCCGACCTCGCCGCGCGCTTGCGGCGCGTCGGAGTCGTATCCCATCAGCGTCGGCATATCGAACGCGACGGAGAGACCGTGCTGGCCGTGCTCGAGCAGAAAATGGTAGCGCTCGTTGGTCTGCGCGGCGTTTCCGAACCCGGCGAACTGACGCATCGTCCAGAGACGATCCCGGTATCCGTTGGGGTGGATCCCGCGGGTATACGGATACTCGCCCGGCCACGCCAGATCGGTAGCGAGATCGAGACCGGCGACGTCTTCGGGCGAGTAGATCGTTTTGAGAGGTATGTCGGAGATCGTGCGGTCGACGGCGCCCGACCCCGGGCCTTTTCGCGGGCGCCCCTTCTCCGAGGCATCCTCCCAGCGCCGCTCCTGTTCCTCAAAAGCAGCGGGCGGCGCCGCGCCCAGGCCGCTGGGGCGTTCGATCGTCGTCGCTGCTCGTGTATCGGTGGTCGGTCTCATTCTGCGCCTGTCGTTAGCCTGTCGTTGTAATCGTGAGCGTGTTGAATATCGTTCCGAACTCGTGCTTGCCCTGAGCTTGTCGAGCGGAAGGGTAGCGGCCCAGCCTTTCGACGCAGCGCCGGGATTCTCCCCAAGAGCACTTTAAAGGCCGAGCTTCGCGATGACGCGATCGGCCGCTTCGTAGGGATCGAACCTCGCGATTTCGTCGCTTTGCAGCACCCGGTCGAGGCGTTTCTCGATGCGGCCGAGGGCGAGCTGGCGGACTTGATGCGCAAAAGCTTCGCGGCGGCGCTGCTCGATCTCACCCGTCTCGTTCAAATAAGCCACGTGCCGCTCGATTGCGGTCCACAAGTCGTCGATCCCCGTGCCTTCGAGCGCCTGCGTCACGACAAGCTCCGGCACCCAGCCGTCCCATTGCAGCATCTCCATCGCCGAGCGGATCTCGCGCCGAAGCTGGTCGGCCATCGGGTGATCCGCCTTGTTGACGACGAAAACGTCGGCGATCTCCATGATGCCGGCTTTGAGCACCTGAATCGAGTCGCCGCTGCCTGGTTGAAGTGCGACAAGAGTCGTTTGCGCCAGCTCCGCGACGGCGACTTCGCTCTGTCCGACACCGACCGTCTCGATGACGACGACATCGAAGCCGAACGCATCCATCAAGGTCACCGCGTCGGCCGTCGCGCCCGCTAGGCCGCCGAGATGCCCGCGGCTGGCCATCGAACGGATGAACACCTCTTGATCGGTGAAATGCTCGGCGAGCCGGATGCGATCGCCGAGCAGCGCACCGTGCGAGAAGGGCGAGCTCGGATCGACCGAAACGACCCCGGCGCTTTTGCCCAGGGAGCGCGCCTTTCGCACGAGCGCGGAGGCGAGCGTCGATTTTCCAACGCCCGGCGGGCCGGTCAGACCAATCGTCAGCGCGCGTCCGGTCTGCTCGTAGAGCGCGCGCACGATCTCGCCGCCGTGGCCCGATTCTGCCGCCGAGATCGCCTTTGCCAGCGCCCGCGGCTTGCGCAGCCGAAAGTCGCGCAGCAACTCGGCATTCGTACTTTTGTCGCTCAAGATGTTGCCTCTTTCCGGTTCCGAGCAAGAACGGACCTCCCCGGCGCGAAGGCAATCATTCCATAGTGCGATCGGTGCGGTGGGTAGGTGCGCGCTCTCTTGCGATTCTGGTGCTCGTCGCCCTCTTCGCGTTCCAGGCGCTGCCCGCAGCGGCGGAGACGCTCGTCGTTCCGCTGACCGGAAAGCGCGTCCGCGACATCGCAACCGCACAGCTCTTTCACACGCTGTTCCGCGACTTCTTCCTGGAAGACGATGCGACGACGTACGTCGAGACCGGCGACATTCCGGCGATGTGGCTGCGCGATTCGTCGGCTCAGACGATCCCCTACATTCGCTTTCAGCGGCCCTACCCGGTGCTGCGCGCGCGCTTCGACGGCGTGATACAGCGCAACGCCCGCAACATTCTGACCGACGCTTATGCCAACGCAGTCGACGCCGACTATCACGTCTTCGAACGCAAATGGGAGGTCGACTCACTCGCGTGGCCGGTCGTGCTCGCCTACGTCTACTGGCGCTCCACCGGCGATCGGACCGTTTTTACCAACGACCTTCATCGCGCCTTGCAGACGATCGTCACGACGTATCGCTGCGAAGAACAGCACCGCGCGTGCAACCATTATCGCTACGCCTACCACACGTATTCCGACGACAATTATAACGCGTCGACCGGGATGATCTGGGGAGCCTTCCGGCCATCCGACGATGCGGTACGTTATCGCTTCAACATTCCGCAGAACGCGATGGCGGTCGTCGCGCTGCGCGACATCGAACTCCTCGCCCGCGATGGATGGGCCGACGCGAACCTCGCTCACCAAGCCGAGGCGCTCGGCGGCCGCGTTGAGGTCGGAATCGAACGCTACGGCCGCGCCTTCGACGGCCGGCTGCACTCGTGGATCTACGCCTACGAGACCGACGGGTTCGGCCGCTACAACCTGATGGACGACGCCAACATTCCCAACCTCACGACCCTGCCGTACATCGACTGGTGCTCGGCCTTCGATCCGGTCTATCTCGCAACGCGCAAGTTTGCGCTGAGCATGGATAACCCGTTCTATTTTTCGGGACGCTACGCCGAAGGACTCGGCAGCCCTCACACACCGTACGGCTACGTTTGGCCGCTGGGCATCATCGGGCGGGCGCTCACCGCAACGTCTTCGGTCGAAGTCGCCAATGCGATCACGACACTCGCCGAAACCGACGGCGAGGGCGGCTTGATCCACGAAAGCTTCTATCCCGGCGGATACTGGCGCTACACCCGTCCGGAATTCGGCTGGGCAAATGCGTTGGGCGCGGAACTCTTCTTTCGGAGTCTGGCCGGTGAGCCGGCCACGCAGTTCGCTTGGAACGGCCCAATCGCACCGCTGCAGGAGCGTTCGCGAACGCCGGCGCTGGTGCCGATTTTCACGCAGATCGAAAACGCTGCCGAGCTCTCCGCGACGCTTGGGCGGCTCTTGCACGTAAGCGGCGGCACGATGCCGCGCACGCCGAAATAAGGGGAGGCGGAAACCCGGTCGCCAAGCTTTGCGGTATGGACCAGGGTTATTATCGCTATCCGACTATAGCAGGCGACCGCGTCGTTTACGTGTGCGAGGACGATCTTTGGAGCGTCTCTTCACGAGGCGGCGATGCCGTCCGGCTTACCGTGAGCTTCGGTACCTGTTCCTATCCACGGCTCTCACCCGACGGGAAATCGATCGCCTTTATTTCGACCGACGAAGGAAGCCCGGAGCTCTTCGTGATGCCGGCGCGCGGCGGCGAGCCGCGCCGCCTCACCTTTCTCGGTGCGACGATGGCCTGGGTCATCGGCTGGACGCCCGACGGCGCCGAGATTGCCTTTGCAGCAAACCCGACGTCGTGGTACGAGGGGGAGACGCGGCCTTTCACGATTTCCCCCGAGGGCAGCGAGCCGCGCGAGCTCAATCTCGGCCACGCGCGAACGCTTTCGTTCGGACCGGGCGGCCGGCTGGCGATTGGACGCAACGCGGCCGACCCGGCTCGCTGGAAGCGCTACCGCGGCGGCACCACCGGCCAGATCTGGGTGCAGGCGGCCGACTCGGGCGAGTTCGCCAGGCTCGCGCTGCCCGACGGAAATCCGTGTTGGCCTATGTGGATCGGGCAGCGTATCTATTTTCTCTCCGATCACGAGGGCATCGGCAACATTTACTCGTGCACGCCCGACGGAAACGACCTGCGCCGCCACACGAGCGAGAACGAATACTACGCCCGCTTCCCATCGACCGACGGCACCCGGATCGTTTACGCGGCCGGCGGTGACGTCAAGCTCTTCGACATTGCAAGCGGCGACGTCGCCACGGTGCAGATCGAGACGCACTCGCCGGCTCCTCAGCGTGCGCGCCGTTTCGAGAGCGCCGCCGAATCGCTCGAGCATTTCACACCGAACCCCGAGGGAACCCAGCTCGCGTTCGATGCTCGCGGCCAGACATTCACGATGCCGCTCTTCGACGGGGCGGTCATCCGGCACGGCGCCGGAAGCCGGGCCCGCAGCCGTTTGACGCAGTGGATGCGCGACGGCGAGCGCCTCGTTTCGATCACCGACATCAACGGGTACGAGCAGATCGCGCTCTACCCCGCCGACGAATCGGCCGAACCGAAACTGGTCACCACGGGCGACGTCGGCCGAATTACCGACATGGTCTGCTCCCCGGCCGACGACCTCATCGCTTTTGCGAATCATCGCCACGAGCTCTGCGCCGTCGATCTCGGCGATGGAAAGGTTCGCGTGCTCGACTCGTGCCCGTCGCACCGGATCGAGGGTCTGGCGTTCTCGCCCGACGGACGTTACTTGGCCTACGTCTGGTCTCCGGCGCACGGAACCTCGATCATTCGCGTGGTGAAGGTTCGCTCGGGAAAGATCCACGAGGTAACGTCGCCGCTGCGCACCGATCACACTCCGGCCTGGGATCCGGACGGAAAGTACCTCTACTTCATCTCGACGCGCGATTTCAATCCGGTCTACGACGCGCTGCAGTTCGACTTGAGCTTTCCGCAAGCGAGCCGGCCATTCGTCGTGACGCTGCGCAACGACGTGCCTTCGCCCTTCGTTCCCAAACCAAAGCCCATCCATCAAGATCGCAACCACGACGCGCTGCATACGAACAACAAAAAGCCCCACAAGGTGCCCGACGTCGAGATCGATTTCGACGGCATCCAGGGACGCGTGCTCGGTTTTCCGGTCGAAGAAGGTGACTATCGCGAAATCGTCGCCGCGCCGCAGCGTCCGCTTTTCACGGTCTTTCCGGTCAAGGGAATCAAGCCGGCGCGGCGCGAGGACCTCGACGAAGGGTCGCACGGAACGCTGCTCGCGTACGATTTCGAGCAGCAGCGTTTGGCGACGATTGCGACCGAGGTCGAAGAGATTCGTCTCGGTGCCGACGCGCGCACGCTGATCTATCGCTCCGGGGAACGGCTGCGTGCCATCGACGCGCTCAACGATCTCCCCGAGGAGGGCGACGAACAGAAACCACCGACGGAACCCGGGCGGCGGAGCGGCTGGATAGAACTCGACCGTGCGAACGTCGAGATCGTTCCGCGCGACGAGTGGGCACAGATGTACCGGGAAGCATGGCGCTTGCAGACCGAGCAGTTCTGGGTCGAAGACATGAGCGACATCGATTGGGATCGCGTCTACGATCGTTACGCTGTCGTATTACCCCGGGTGCGCACGCGCGGCGAGCTCTCCGACCTCATCTGGGAGATGCAGGGCGAACTGGGCACGTCGCATGCCTACGAGTGGGGCGGGGACTACCGCGAGCCGCCACAGTATCAACGAGGTTTCTTGGGTGCCGATCTGCGCTGGGACGAAGCGCGCTCCGGTTACTGCATCGAACGCATTTACCGCGGCGATTCCTGGAATCGTGACGTCGATTCTCCGCTGGCCGAACCCGGGCTCAACGTTCGCGAGGGCGACTGCATCGTCGCAATCGGCGGGAAACGCTTGAGCCGCGACGTTACCCCGGGCCGGCTGCTCGTCAACGCCTCCGGACGCCACGTCTCGGTCACGCTCGCATCCCGCAAAGGCGAAGAGCGGACGCTGCTCGTCAAGGCACTCTCGAGCGAGACGCCGCTGCGTTACCGCGCCTGGGTCGAAACCAATCGCCGGCTCGTGCACGAGCGAACCGGCGAGCGCGTCGGATACCTGCACATCCCCGACATGGGGCCGTGGGGCTTCTCCGAGTTTCATCGCGGCTATCTCAGCGAGTTCGACCGCAAAGGGCTGATCGTCGACGTTCGCTACAATCGCGGCGGTCACGTCTCGCCGCTGTTGCTCGAGAAGCTCGCCCGCAAGCGCGTCGGCTACGATCTGCCGCGATACGGGGCGCCGATTCCCTATCCGCCGGAGTCGGTCGGCGGTCCGATGGTTGCGCTCACCAATCAGTTTGCGGGATCCGACGGGGATATTTTCAGCCACTGCTTCAAGCTGTATAAACTGGGGCCGCTGGTTGGTAAGCGCACCTGGGGCGGCGTCATCGGCATCGACCCGTATCACCATCTCGTCGACGGAACGCTCACGACGCAGCCGGAGTTTTCGTTCTGGTTCGTCGACGTCGGCTGGGGCGTGGAGAATCACGGAACGGATCCCGATTACGACGTCGACATCGCGCCGCACGATTATCGCGACGGCAAGGATCCTCAGCTCGACCTCGGCTTGGAGCTGATGGAGCGCGCGCTCGAGGGATATACCGAACCTCACCCCGATCTGTCTACTCGTCCGTCGCTGCCGCTGCCGACGCTGGCGTGAACTGGCCGCGCGCAGCGGCTTTCGTCTTGCCGGCGACGGTTTACGCTGCGAGCGCCTCGGCCGAGCCGGCGTCGTGGGATACCGCCGAGCTTCAGGGCGTGCCGTACATCCTCGGCATCACCCATCCAACCGGATTCCCCCTTTACGTTCTGGCCGGCTATCTCTGGTCGCACCTCGCGGCGATCCAGTCCGTCGCTTTTCGCATGAACGTGATGAGTGGAATTGCCATCGCGGTCGCGTGCGTCGCCGCCTACGAGGTTGCGTGCGAGCTGGGTTCCGGGCGGCTCGTCGCGCTCTTCGCCGCGCTCTGGTTTGCCTTCACGCAAAACGTCTGGGCACACGCGGCGCGCGCGGAGGCCCAAGACCTCTCCGTCGCCTGCGCGGCGGTGGCGATCTACCTTTTTGTGCGTTGGATGCGTACCGCGAACGATCGCTGTTTCGCCGGAGCCTTCGCGCTCTGCGGCCTGGCGATGGCCGCGCATCCAAACGCGCTTTGGCTTCTGCCGGCCTTCGTCACCGGTGCGCTGATCGCCGAGCGGCGGCCGTCGTGGCGGCTGAGCGCGCTCTCCGCGCTGTTGCTCGTCGCCGCGCTTTCGCTCTACCTCTACTTGCCGCTTCGTTCGGCGTACATCGTCGCGCACGGCTCGGATCCGACGGCAACGCTGACCGGTGCAAACGGCGGCATTTTTTGGAATTACAATAATCCGAGTACGCTTGCGGGCCTCGCCGCGGAGCTCACCGGGACGCAGTTTCACACGCCGGCCTACTTCGCGCAGGCCTTCAATCCGCTGCACGTCGGCGACGCGCTGTGGACGTTCGTGAGCGATACGCACGTGCAGTATGGAACGATTGCGATGCTCCTGCTGATCGGCGGCGCGCTCGCGGCCTGGCGCCGAAACTGGCGCGTAACGCTCGTCCTATGCCTGGCGTGCACTATGGCACTCCTCTTCTCGGTCGTCTATCCGAACGAGAGCGACGTCGGGCGCTACCGGCTCTTGGCTTCGTGGCTAGCCGTCCCGCTGCTGGGCGCGCTGACGCCGCGGTCGGCCGGCGCGAAGGCGATGCTGCTGCGAACGGCGCTCGTGCTCTTTCTCGCAACGGGCGCGGTCACGTCGTTTTGGAGCCAACGAGCGTTCTTCGCGCACTCGCCGGGCGAGGGGGGCCGCTGGGTAATCGAGGCCGTCAAACCCTACGTTTCCCCCCGCAGCGTCATCGTCGCGGATTGGCTCGACGCAACCTCGCTCGCCTACGGCGCCTACGTCGACGGTTCGCTGAGCGGACGCATCATCGTCTCTGACGACGAGCCTCGTATTTCCCTGTACCGGCAGTGGGCAGTGCACCGCCGCGTATTCATCCTCGTCGATCCCCATCAGACGCGCGCGATCGGCGGAGCGCGCGACTACGCGACGCTCGACGACTATCACGAGCTTTTCTCGGTCACGCCGCCGTGAACGTCGCCCCGGCCGGATTCACGCTCGACGGAAGCATTGCCAAAGGCTTCACCGAGTTTTTTCTACCCCTTCACAAACGCTTCACGCCGGAGGCGCAGCGGCTAACGCGCGAGCGGGCGGAGCGCCTCGCGCGCGCTCACGCCGGCGAGCTGCCCTCGTACCCTCCGCAGTCCGAAGCGTCGGACTCCGCCTGGCGGATCGAGCTGCCGATCTGGTGCGCCGATCAGCGCAATCAAATGACCGGGCCGGCCGACGACGCCGAGCTTTGCGCGAAGCTGCTGCGGTCGGGTGCGCCCGGCGTGATGCTCGATCTGGAAGACTCGATCGCCAATACGTGGGAGCACTTGATGACGGCGCATCGCAACGCGCTCGACGCGCTCTACGCTGCGAGCGGTACGGTCGTCTGGACGCGCGTGCGCGGCCTCCACCTTTCGCAGGCCGGGATCATCTCGCACGTGCCGGCCAGCGCCCCGCTCTTCGACCTCGCGCTGCTCGTCTTTCGCTGCGACTACTCCCGCTTGACGCATCCCCTTTGCATTTACATTCCGAAATCCGAGTCCGCGCAGGAGGCGCTCTGGTGGAGCGCGGTCTTCGACGCGCTGATCGAAGCGAAAGGCTGGCCGCGCGGCTCGATCAAGGCGATGGCCCTCGTCGAGTCGCATCCGCTCGCGTTCGAGATGGAAGAGTTTCTCTTCAACTTACGTGAGTATATTCTGGGCCTCAACCTCGGGCGCTGGGATTACATGGCCAGCCTCATCCACTACAATCTCTGCGATCCCGCGTGGGTGCTGCCCGACCGCAACACGATTCCATTCGACGTCGCTTTTTTTCAACGAGTCCGCGAGTTTCTTCCGGGGATCGCGCACAAGCACGGGGCGCTGGCGATCGGCGGGATGACGGCGCTCTACCCGAGCCGAACCGACCCGCAGCTCAACGCTCGCGCGCTCGCCGTGCTCGAGCGCGACAAACGCAACGAGGCGGACTGCTTCATGGACGGCGCGTGGACGGGGCATCCCGATCAAAACGCGATCGCCGTCGCGCAGTTTCCGTATCCCAACCAGCTCGAGAAACGGCCGGCGCGCGCGCCGGCGCGGCCGGATCTGCGTCCCCCGCCGGCCGGTATCGGCGCAACGACGCTCGATGGAACGCGCGCGGCGATCCGGACGGTGATCCGCTATCGATACGGCGTGCTCGAGGGGCGCGGTGCGAGCCTGCTCGACGGCTACATGGAGGATCTCGCGACGGATCGCATCTATCGGCTGATGATCGCGCAGCGCATGCGCTTCCCCGGGAAGTACACGCCAGCGTCACTCTGTGCAGCGTTCGACGACGAACTCGCGCGCATTCTGAGCGAACTTCCCGACGAGCCGCCCGCGACGGCCGATCGCTACCGCCGCGCCCGCCAGATCTCCGAGGCGATGATCGGCTCGGGAGGTTTCGACCCGACGTGAGCGACCGCGGGGTCCGCCGCCACTCTATTTAACCCTACGCCCGATGGGCTGCCTCCAGGCGCAGTTGACGAAGTGGTCGTTGACCATTCCGACGGCCTGCATGAAAGCGTAGCAGATCGTCGGGCCGACGAAACGAAAGCCGCGCTCTCGCAGGTCGCGACTCATCGCGTCCGATTCAGACGACGACGCGGGCACGTCGCCGGGACGCCGCGGGCTATGCACGATCGTCTTGCCGCCGACGAAGCGCCAGATATACGCATCGAACGAGTCGAATTCTTGACGCACGAAGAGCAGGGCGCGCGCATTGCCGATCGTCGCCTCGATCTTTGCACGGTTGCGGATGATTCCGGGGTCGAGCATCATGCGCTTGACTCGCGAGGGCGTGATGTTGGCAACGAAGGCGGGATCGAATCCGCCGAAGAGTTCGCAGTAACGTTGGCGCTTGCGAAGGACGGTCTCCCAGCTCAACCCCGCCTGCGCACCTTCGAGCACGAGCATCTCGAAGAGTGCCTGGTCGTTGTGTACCGGTACGCCCCACTCGGCGTCGTGATAGGCAATTAAAGCAGGCGAGCTCGCCCAAGGACAACGTGTCGGCGGACGATCGCCTTTGCGGCGTTCCGGCATTGCAAGCTGCGTAGGAATGTCTTATGACTTAGGCTATGCGCCTGCGCTCTCCTGGACGACCGAGGCTGCGCAACTACATTTAAGCCGTTAAGCCGCTACGGATCGATCGCGTGCAGAAGCGCCGGATGCACGCGATCCGCCAGACGCCACGGGCGCAGCGGTGAGACGATGTCGTGCGAGAGCGGCAGCCCCGTCAAAACCGAAAGCTCGACTTCCTCGGGGTGATGCCGGTGCCAGCGGCGATAGAGCCGGCGAATAGCGTAGTTGTTCACCGCGATCTCTGCGGCGTTAGTGATGATCGTGACGTGCTCGGCGCCGGGGGCAGTCGTCAGCGCTTCGTCGAGCAGCGCGCGCGCGATGCGATACGAATGCGCGATCGCGTGCGTCGCGTAACGGGGATACCCGCATGCCGCGATGTGTTTGTCTCGCAGAATCGGATTCCACCAATGAAAACGGTTCGGCAAGCGGAGCAGCCGCTCGGCGACGGTGTTCATCAACCGGTTGGGAATGCACGCGATGCCGAAGAACGGAGCGATCGGAACGCAGCGGTCGATCTCGTAGTGCTGTCCAATCCATGCGGCGAGCAGCCCGCCCAGCGAAAAACCTGCAACCGTGACGCGCTCGCCGAGCTCGCGCGCGACCCTCACGTAATCAGTGACGGCAGTATAGAGGTCCTCCGCGCGCAGACGCTCGAGCGCAGTCGAAAGCCGATCGGCGTGTCCGTGCCGCGGCAGCCGCGGAACGACGACGTTATGTCCCCGATCGAACAGGTCCGCGGCAACGCGCTCGAACTGCGCCGGACTCGCGCTCATTCCGTGCAGCAAGACGACCGCACGCGGACGGCGCGTCCCGTGCACGAACGCCAGCGTGCGCCCTTTTTCGGCGACGCCGGGGTGATCGCGGGCGACGAGGCGCTCGAGCGAGTCGAAGCAGGTAGTCAAGGGCGAGTCCTTAACACGGAGACGGGTGCATCTCCTCTCTGAGCGGGCGCGCGAGCTGATCGCGTGCGAGGAGCGTTACGGCGCTCACAACTATGCGCCGCTCGATCTCGTCGTCGCGCGAGCCGAAGGCGTTTGGCTGACCGACGTTGCCGGCAAACGCTATCTCGATTGCGTCAGCGCCTATTCGGCGCTCAATGCGGGTCACTGCCATCCGCGCATCAAGGCGGCGCTCGTAGAACAGGCCGGACGCGTCACGCTGACGTCGCGCGCAATGCACAACGATCGCATGTCGGGGCTGCTCGAGCAGCTGACGCGCACGTGCGGATACGACAAAGCCCTGCTCATGAACACTGGGGTAGAAGCCGTCGAAACGGCGATCAAACTCGCGCGCCGCTGGGGCTACGTCAAGAAGGGCATCGAACCGGATGCCGCGCGCATCATCGTCTTTTCGGACAACTTCCACGGCCGCACGATGGCCGCGATCAGCGCCAGCACGACACCAGAATATCGCGAAGCCTTCGGGCCTTTCTTGCCGGGATTCGCGACCGTGCCGTTCGGCGACGCCGATGCACTCGAACGGGCGATCACGCCGCAAACGTGCGCCGTCCTCATCGAGCCGATTCAAGGCGAAGGCGGAGTCAACGTTCCTCCGCCGGGTTATCTCAAACGCGTCTGGGCGCTCTGCCGGGAGCACGAGATATTGATGCTTGCCGACGAAGTGCAGACCGGCTTCGGGCGCACCGGCGATCTCTTCGCGTGCGACTACGATGCCGTCAAACCCGACGTCCTGATCGTCGGCAAAGCACTAGGCGGCGGTTACTATCCCGTCTCGGCGGCGCTGGCAAACGACGGCTTGATGAACCTGTTCGGGCCGGGTGATCACGGCAGCACGTTCGGCGGAAACCCGCTAGGGTGCGCGGTTGCGCAGGCATCCCTCGACGTCATTCTCTCGGAGAACCTTGCCGCACGTGCCCGCTATGCGGGTGCCTCAATCGTTGCGGGCCTGCGCTCGATTCGATCGCCGCTGGTAACCGGGATTCGCGGGCGCGGGTTGCTGCTCGGCGTGGCTCTGAGCGTTCCGGCCGTCCGGCTCTCCGACGCCCTGCTCGAACGCGGCGTAGCCGCCAAAGAGACTCGCGAGCACGTCCTGCGCATAGCGCCGCCCCTGGTCATCAGCGACGACGAGATCGCCTATCTGCTCGAGCGCTTCGCCGGCGCCTTGGGCAGCCTGCAATCCCACTCTTGACATTCCCCCGTTCGGGCGTGATATGGTTGGCGGGCCGAAGCAGCGGGTCGTTCCGCTCACCGGATGCCTGCGGGCGATCCGGTCTTCACTCAAGGGGCCTACGGCTGGTTCCCGCGTGGGGTTGCTCCGGCAGCGCCTTTTTTATTTGGAGATGAGCTCATAGCAAGACCCCTTAGAATCAACGATCAGATTCGCATCCGCTCGGTTCGGGTGATCGACGAAAGCGGTAACCAACTCGGAATCATTCCGACCGAAGACGCGCTATCGCGAGCCCGGGTCGCCGGACTCGACCTGATCGAAGTGTCGCCGAACGCGCAGCCTCCCGTCTGCAAGATCGCCGACTACGGGCGGTTGAAATACGAGCAGTCGAAAAAAGATAAAGACGCACGCAAAAAGCAGCGCCACTTCGAACTGAAGGAAGTGAAGCTGAGGCCGAAGATCGAGACTCACGACTACGAAACGAAGGCGCGAATGGCGGAGCGCCTGCTGCTCGACGGGGGCAAGATCAAGGTAACGATCATGTTTCGCGGCCGTGAAATCACGTACACGTCCTTTGGACGGCGGCTGCTCGATCGAATGGCCGAGGACATGGCGCCGCTTGCAACGGTGGAGCGAGAGCCGCGGCTTGAAGGCAAGAACATGTTCATGATTCTGGCGCCCCGCGCGACGCCGACCGGTCCGCCAAAATTTTCTATCCCAGCCAAGGAGCGAACCAGTGCCGAAGATACGCACCCACCGGGGAACAGCCAAGCGAGTGAAGGTCACAGCGAAGGGCAAGCTGCTTCACCGTCATCAATTCGACGGCTGCGGCCACATTCTGAGCAAGAAGAGCCGCAAGAGAAAGCGGAAGTTCCGCAAGGATCAGCCGACATTTAAAGGCGATCTCAAGCGCCTGGCACCGACCATTCCGTATCTGCTCTAAGGGAAAGTTAACACATGGCACGGATCAAACGCGCGGTCGGGGGGATGAAGCATCGCCGCAAGGTGATGAAGCTGGTGAAGGGCTTTCGCGCCGCTCGCCGCCGCAACTATCGGGTCGCAAATGAGGCGCTGCTCAAATCGCTGGCGTATGCGTTTCGCGATCGCCGCGTTCGCAAACGCGATTTTCGCTCGCTCTGGATCAGTCGCATCAACGCCGCCGTCCGGCGCGAAGGCCTCTCGTACTCGGTTTTCATGCACGGTCTCAAAAAATCCGGCGTGAGCCTGAACCGCAAGGCGCTCGCCGAACTGGCTATTTCGGACGAGAAGGCGTTCGGAAAGCTTCTCAGTATAGCCCGGCAGGCGTCGCAGAAATAGCCGGCCGGAAAAGGCCAACGCCGTCTAATCTCTAAAACATTGAGCGATATGAAACGTCGGGGCCCCGTCTTTGCGACGGCGCTTTTGCTCTGCGTTTTCGCGCAGGCCGCGCCGCTGGAGCTACGCGCGCAGAGCAGCGTTACGCTCACCCCCGCGCTCGCCGACCAGATCGACGACTTGGCGCGGGAGGAGATCCACGCTGGGCGTACGCCGGGGCTAGCCATAGGCATCGTCGAGGATGGCCGCATCGTCTACGCGCGAGGCTTCGGCTTCAGCACGATCGGAAAGCACGTCTCGATGGCCCCGGACACGCAGTTCTACGTAGCGGGCCTCACCAGGGAGTTCACGGCGGCCGCGGTGCTGCTGCTCTCGCAAGAGAGTAAACTCTCGCTCACCGACAAGCTCGCCAAATACATTCCGGAGTTCAAACTCGGAGCGGCAATTACGGTCGGACAGCTCCTGACGCAGACGTCCGGCCTGCCGGCGTACGAGCCGAAGGATCCAACCAAATCAATCAAGCTGGCCGACGTCATCGCCGAGATCGATGCGGGCAAGCCTTTGCCCGCTCCGGGCGCCTATGCCGACTCCCCGCTCAACTACCTGCTTGCAGCGCTGGTCGTGGAGCGTGCGGGCGGCCTTCCGCTCTCGGACTACCTCGAGCAGCACATTTTCATTCCGCTGGTGATGGACAGCACGTTTCTCGCGGGTGACAGCGGAATCGCGCCGACACACGCGACCGGATACACGCGATCGGGCCGCGACTTCGTTCCGGCTCCCGTCTGGGACCCGACCTGGCTGGGCGGCAATGCCGGATTGGTTACGACGCTCTACGACCTCGCGAAGTGGGACATCGAGATGCCGATACTCTTGCGCGTCGACGCCGTTCGAACGATGTTCGCTCCGACCGCGAGCAATGGCCCGACTCGCTACGGCATGGGATGGGTGATCGACCGTCGCGGCGGCAAGGACTTCGTTTGGTCGAACGGCCAGATTTCCGGCTACCGCGCGATGAGCGCCCTCTTACCCGAACAGCACGTTGGCGTCATCGTCTTTTCGAACGCCGACTCTTATCACGGTTCGGTTGCAATTCCAGAGGAACTTAGCGCTCGCATCCTCGATCTGATCGCCCCGCCGGCGGCGGCGCACTTGGATAACGCGATCGTCGATCGCGCCAAAGAATGGCTCAGTCGCCTAGCGACGGGACAGATCGAGCGGGACGAGCTGACGCCCAATTTCAGCACGTATCTGACGGACGCTCTCGTCGAGCACGATAATCTCGCGGCGCTTGGGCCGCTGGTCTCGATCGTGCCGGAATCGAGTACGACCGAACAGGGCGGGGACACTCTCTACGAGTTTCTCGTGCGCTACCGTCACGCACAGTATCATTACGAGTTCGAGTTGACCCCTCAGGGAAAGATCGACGGCCTCAGCCTAAGGGTCTAGCGGGCCGCAAAAGCTGCCCGGAAAGCGGGCCGCAAAAGCCGCCCGGAAAGCGCTCCCTAGTCGTCTCCATCGGCAAGCCGGCGCCCCGTCGCCTCGACCACTTTGCCCAACATCGTCACCGCTTCTGCTCGCGTCGCATTGCTGAACATGTAACGCAAGCGCTCGTCTGCATCCTCGACGATCAAGACCGAACGGCGGCCCAACCGAATCGAAGCGATGAGCGAGTTTAAGTACGCCTCGTCTTCAGGCGTCAACACCGATTCTTCTGCGCCATCCCTGCGCGGCTCCAACAATCGCTTGATGACGGCGTCAATGTCGCTGGGTATCTCCACCATGAACCTCCAAGAAGCAAATCCGCCGCGACGAAATAGCAACGGTTCTCGACGGCGGGAATTGCTCTCTATTTCTAACTATCGACTGGCGTGAGTTCCAATTTCACCTCGAGCGCCCTTTAGCCAGGATAATCCCAGCATCGTTTTCGCATCCGCTGCACCGTTAGCGACCAGGCGCCATGCCGCCTCAAGCGTAAATGTGCCGATCTCGATTCGCTCGTCGTCGTCGAAAGCAGGCGCACCCTCGACGAGTTCGTCCGCGTGAAAGATGTGCATGAGCTCCGAGCAGAATCCCGGCGTCATCCAAAACGAGCCGATCAAGTCCAACCGCCCGGCCGTATACCCAGTCTCCTCTCGCAGCTCGCGGCGCGCCCCTTGCGCGGGCGATTCGCCGGGTTCGCTCGTGCCGGCCGGCAGCTCCCAGAGCGACGTCCTCGCGGGATGGCGATACTGGCGGACCAGAGCGACTTTACCCGGAGCCGGCGTCGCCAGGATGGCCAGCGATGCCCCGTGTTCGACCACGTCGACGCGATGGGTCGTGCCGTCCTCGTATTCGAGTTCGTCGGCGCGAACGGTAAAGACGCGCCCTCGGAAGACTTCACGTGATTCGAGCACGCGTGGCCTGTAATTCATTGCGGTGTTGACTTGGCGGAAGGCTTGGACGCAGCCTCGTGACTAAGCTCGTGAGGTGCGCAAATCTCGCACGTCCGTCTGGGTCGAAATCGGATGGCTCGGCTTCTTCCTGATCGTCTTCGTTGCATCGGTCTATCTCTTCGTGCGCACGCTGGTCCCGCACCATTTCAACGACAAAATCGCAATCATGCTCGCCGCAATTTTTTCCGGGCTGATCCTGATTGCTGCCCGTGCGTGGCTCTCATCCCGCGCCGCAAAGAGATAGGGAGAGCTCCCACGGTGGCCGCGCGGATCGGCGCCCACTCGCCACGGCTCGCGCGCGTCCGCAAGCTTCGCTCGTCGAAGGGACGCGCCGAGCACGGTCTGTTTGCCTTCGAGGGCCTGACGCTGCTGCAGGAAGCGCGCGCCAGCTCCTTTGCGATCGAGGAACTCTTCGTGACGCCAGAAGCGTACGCCGCGACACCGCTCCTCCGGGAGATCGAGGCGGACGGCGCGACGGTCCATCTCGTCGACGCGGCCGGCGCCAAACAGCTCTCCGACCTGACGACTCCAGCCGGGATCGTCGTCGTCGCCCGGCCCCGCCGTTGCGACCTGCAAGCGATCTTCGCGGGCGCGTCACCGGCGCTCGTTTTGGCCGACCTCGGCGATCCGGCGAACGTGGGCACCCTGCTGCGCTCGGCGGACGCGTTCGGCTGCGGCGGGGTCGTCTTCGGGCCGCTCGGGGTTGAGCCGTACCATCCCAAGGTGGTCCGCGGATCGATGGGGGCCACCTTTCGCCTGCGCATGGCGGTCGCAAGCCCGCCGGAAGTGGCTGCCGCGGCGGCCGCCGGCCACGTTCGGCTGCTAGGGCTAGACGCGCGAGGCACGGCCTTGACGGGGGAACTTCGCGAAGGGCCGGCCGCCCTGGTCATCGGTCACGAACGGCGCGGTTTGGGGCCCTGGGAGGCGCTCTGCGACGCCCTTATCGCCCTTCCGATGCGCGGCCGCGCGGAGAGTCTGAGCGCCGGCGTTGCGGGCTCGATTGCCCTCTTCGAAGCGAGCCGAACGTATCCGCGGCAATAGGTTCGAAATATTTGTCAAGAGAGTACTCGGAGGGCAAAAAGTCAAGACTACCAGCGCTAAAACTCGCATGGTATACTCACCCCATTCCGCGACGAGGCCGCCCTGGAGCCGACGGCTAGAAGGAGACTGCAAAGCGCTATGGCAACGTCCAATCTCTTCTGGAGGCTTTTCGCCCAAACGGGTTCGATCGACGCTTATCTGGCATACCGAAGGCTCCACGCGGCGCCGACGGCAACGTAGTTATCATCCGCGGCAAGATACGCCGCACCGAACGTTAAGCGATTTTCGGAGCGCCCGGTAAGAAAAAACGACCGGGCGTTTTCCGTTTCTAAAGAGTGATGACGGAACTGCAAAATCAACTTCAAGACGTGCAGCAGCGCTTTGCCGATGCGGTCGAGGCCGCCAACGATGGGCAAGCGCTCGAAAACGTGCGTGTGGCGTACCTCGGACGCAGCGGCGAAGTCACGATGCTGAGGCGCGGCATCGGCAAACTCGCACCGCCGCAGCGGCGCGACGCAGGCATGATCATCAACGACGCCGTCGCGGCGATGGAGCTCGCGCTGAGGGCCGCCGGCGAGCGGCTCGAAGACCGCCGCTTCGAGAGCGACCTCGCGATCTCGATCGACGTGAGCTTTCCGGCGATCGCGCAACCCGGCGGTTCCATCCACCCCGTTCGGCGCATCATCGAGCAGAGTTGCGCGTATTTCGTGCGTCACGGATTCGCCGTCGTCATCGGCCCCGAAGCCGAACCGGACTACTACAATTTCGACGCGCTCAACATTCCCGCCGATCACCCGGCGCGCGAAGGATTCGACTCGTTCTGGCTCACCGACAAGGTGCTGCTCCGGCCGCACACCTCCCCGATGCAGATCCGGACCATGCAGCGTTACGCCCCGCCGATCGCGATCGTCGCGCCGGGCAAGTGCTTTCGCCGCGATGCGGTCGACGCGCGCCATCTCTCCCAGTTCCATCAGGTCGAAGGGCTGCTCGTCGCCGAGGGCATTCATTTCGGCCACCTCAAAGGAATGCTCACCGGGCTCTGCCGCGAGCTTTTCGGAGAAGCGCAGCGCGTGCGGTTTCGGCCGTCGTATTTTCCCTTCACGGAACCCAGCGCCGAGGTGGATACGACCTGTCCGAAGTGCAAAGGGACGCCGGCCGCGACCCAGTGCAACATGTGCGGCGGATCGGGCTGGATCGAGCTGGGCGGCTCCGGGATGGTGCATCCGAACGTTCTTCGTGAGGTCGGATACGATCCGGAGCGTTATTCGGGCTGGGCGTTCGGCTTCGGCGCCGAGCGCCTGGGACTCGCCCGGTACGGCGTCGACGACATCCGCCGTTTCGTCAAGAGCGAGCCCGATTTTCTCGCGCAGTTGGGGACCTAGCCGATGCGCGTTCCAATCAGCTGGCTGCGTGAGTTCGTGTCGCTGCCTTCCGACTCTGCGGCGGTTGCCGACCGGCTGGCAATGCTCGGCTTCCCGGTCGCCGAGATTACCGAGCGCCCGAAGATTACGGGCGTCGTTACCGGTCGCATCGCGAGCCTCGCCAAGCACCCCAACGCCGACCGCCTCCAGGTTGCGCAGGTCGACGTCGGCGACGGCACGCCCTTAACGATCGCGACCGCCGCCACGAATGTGGCCGCCGGTCAAACGATCGCGGTCGCGACCATCGGGGCGCGCCTTCCCGAGCTGACGATCGCACCGCGCACGATGCGCGGCGTCGCATCGGCCGGAATGATGATCTCCGCCGAAGAGCTCGCGCTGCCCGGCGAGTGGTTCGAAGACGGCATCATGCAGCTCGAGTCTGAAGTCGCGCCCGGGCTCGATGCCGTCGCGGTCTTTGGGCTCGACACGGCCGTCCTCGACGTCGAAGTAACGACGAATCGTCCGGACGCGATGTCCGTGATCGGTTTGGCGCGCGAGCTCGCCGCTTCGTACGGCGCGCCGCTGCGCCTGCCGTCCTTCGACAATCCCGGGCGCGCCGCCGAGCCGCCGGGAAAAGAAGTGACCGTCGCGCTCGAGTCGCCCGACTGCCGACGTTTCGTCAGCCAGCGTATCGACGGGCTGCGCGTCGGGCCCGCGCCGGCGTGGATGCGAATCCGCCTCGCCTTATCGGGACAGCGACCGATCAACAACGTCGTCGACGTCTCCAACTACGTGATGCTCGAGACGGGGCAACCGCTGCATTTCTACGACGCGGCGAAAATCGCCGGCGATACGCTGATCGTTCGCGACGCTCGCGCGGGCGAGCGGATCGAGACGCTCGACGGCGTGAAGCGCACGCTGAACTCACAAGCGCTGGTGATTGCCGACGCAGAGCAGCCGCTCTGTCTTGCGGGGCTCATGGGCGGAGCTTCGGGCGAAGTCGGCACGGCGACAACCGCCATCGTGTTGGAGGCCGCGAACTTTGACGGCCCGCGCATTCGCCGCATGAGCAGCGAGCTCGCGTTGCGCACCGAAGCTTCGTCACGTCACGAGAAGTCGCTCGCACTCACGTTGACCGACGCCGGGGCCGCGCGCGCGGCAACGCTGCTGGCGGGCTTCGGCGCGACCGTGCACGCGCCGCGTGCGTACGGTATGCAGGCGCGCGACGCCGCACAAATCACGCTGAAGACCGCCGAGGTGGATCGCTTGCTGGGCATGCAGATTCCCACCGAACGAATCGAAGGCCATCTCTCTTCCCTCGGCTGTGCGGTGGCGCGTGACGGCGCAACGCTCCTCGTGACGCCGCCGCCGTGGCGGCGCGATCTGAGCATTGCGGCCGACCTCGTCGAAGAAGTCGCACGCATCGAAGGTTACGACCAAATCCCGGCGGTCGTTCCTTCGGTTGCACCGCACGAGATATCCAGTGCGGAGTACGAGCGCGAGAACCAACTCAGCAACGTTCTCCAAGGATTGGGATACCGCGAGATCATCACGCAGTCGCTGCGCAACGAAGGAACGGTCGAGGTTCGCAATCCGCTCTCCGAAGAGCAGCGCTTCCTGCGCGAGTCCCTGCTTCCCGGTGCGCTGGAGTACTTCGCCGAAGCGGGCAGCCCGGTACGCATCTTCGAGGTCGGCGAAACCTTCGCAGACGAGGACCCCGTCGCCGAACGCTCGATACTTGCATTCGGCTTCTCGGCGGATCCCATCGAGGAGCCGAACTGGCGTGACTCGGAGTTTCTCCGGCTCAAAGGCGATTGCGAGCACCTGCTGCGCCGCGTCACCGGACGAATCCCCGGCGTCGCGCGCGCCACGCGCGCGGGCCTCCATCCCGGCAAAACGGCCGTGCTTTCGTTCGACGGGCGCGAGGTCGGCTATCTCGGCAAGATCGATCCTCGCCTGGCGAAGCGGAACGATCTCCGCCGGAACGCGTACCTGTGCATCGTCGACATCCGCGCGCTGCCTTCTTATGAAACTCCCACGTATTCGCCGCCCTCCAGATATCCGTCGACCTATCGCGACCTCGCGCTGATCGTCGGCATCGACCTCGCTGCCGGCGCGATCGAAGAGGCTGTCTCGACCGAGCTGCGCGGCATCTGCACGAACGTTCGGGTCTTCGACGAATACCGCGGACCACAGACCGGCGAGGGACGCAAGAGCCTTGCGGTGCGCGTCACGCTGCAGCGTTTCGACGCAACGATAACCGACGAAGAAGCCGACGCCGCGATCGCGCGGCTGCTCGAGGCGATGCGGGCGCAGTTCGGAGCCGAGATCCGCACGTGATCGGCGGCTTCGCCTGGCCGGACGTCATCATCGTCATCGTCCTCGCCTTCGCGACGTGGAAAGGCTATTCGCGAGGCTTCGTTGCCGAGCTCGGGGGAGCCGTTGCGGTGACGGCTGCGCTCGTGACGCCTTGGTTTTACAACGGAAGCTTGGATTCACAGATCGAGGCGATCACCAAACTCGGGCCCGGCTCGGCACACGTCATCGGCATGTTCGGTACCGGCCTGCTCACCTACGTCGTGGTCCTCTTCATCGCACGGGTGCTGGGCGGCATCGCCAAGCTCCCCATTCTTGGCCTCGGGAACGCGTTGGCCGGCGCGTTCGTCGGTTTTGCGAAAGGCGCCGTTCTGCTCTGGCTGATCCTCTTCATCGCGCTCTTCTTTCCGCTCGCGAGCGATATTCGAGCCGACCTGCACCAGTCGAAGTTCGCGCCCTATCTCGTGAGTTACGATCCAACCGTGAACGCGGCGATCCTTTCGACCATTCCGTGGTTCGCACGGCCCTTCCTCATGCCGTACTTCAAGCGACACCACTTGTAAGCTCGGCAAGCGTCGACTCGATTGCATTGAGAGCGGCGGCAAAATCGGCTTCGCTTACCGCCCCCATCGTTCCGAAGCGAACGATTTTTCCGGCCAGCTCTCCTTGACCGCCCGAAAGCACGACGCCGTGTTTCTCGCGCAGCTGCCCCAGCAGCAGGGCGGGGTCGACGCCGGCCGGCGGATAGGCCGCAACCACCGTGTCGGAGTGCGCGCCGGGCTGCGAAAACAGCGAAAACCCCAGCCGCTGCAGCCCCGCGCGCACGCTGCGGGCGTTGCGGGCGTGACGCGCGAACGCGGCCTGCATTCCTTCGGCGTGATAACGTTCGAGCGCGACGTCCAGCGCGAAGAGAATCGAGATCGGCGGCGTCCACGGCGTCTGGCCGATGCGGGCGAACTCCATCGCCAGGCGCAGATCGAAATAGTAGCGGCCCAAGGCCCGATCCGCGACCCGAGTCCGGGCGCGTTCGCTCAACGCAACGGTCGCGATGCCCGGCGGCGCGGCGAAGGCTTTCTGGGACGCCGTTGCAACCGCGTCATAGCCCCACGCATCCATCAAGAACTCCGAGGCGCCCAGTCCGCTCACCGAATCGACGAGCGTCAGCGCGCCGTGGCCGCGCAGAATGGGCGCGAGCGACGCCATGTCGTTCGCAACTCCAGTCGAGGTCTCGTTATGCGTCAGCAGTACGCCGGCGATGCTGCGCTGGGTATCTTCTTCGAGTCGACGGCGAAGGGCTTGCGGATCGAGCGCCGATCCCAGCGGCGTGACGAGCGTCTCGACGATGCACCCGTAACCCTGCGCGATCGCCGCAAAGCGCTTGCCGAATCCCCCCACCGGGCACGACAGCAACCGCTCTCCCGGCGAGAACAGGTTGACGACCGCGGCCTCCATCGCGCCCGTTCCAGAACTGCCGAGCACCGCGATTTCGCCGCTCGTGCCGTAGACCGGGCGCAGCGCGCCGGTCACCCGTTCGAGCAATGCCGCAAACTGCGGGCCGCGATGGTCGATCATCGGCCGCGCCGCCGCTTCGAGAACTGGCTGCGCGACGGTAACGGGGCCGGGGAGGAATAGCAGCTGCTTGCGCATGGATACGTGACTTCTATGGACGCTGGGGGCATCCGCCTCACCGAACTCTCTTCCTGCGCCGGTTGTGCGGCCAAGCTCGGCGCCGCCGAACTGCGTTCCGTGATGGAGCGCGTTTCGCCGGCGACCGACGCGCGGGTGCTCGTGGGTTACGGCAGTTGCGACGACGCCGGCGTCTACGAGCTGCACGAGGGTCTCGCGCTCGTGCAGACGGTCGACTTTTTTCCACCGATCGTCGACGATCCGTACGATTTCGGGCGCATCGCAGCAACCAACGCGCTCTCGGACGTCTACGCCATGGGAGCGGTTCCGCTCACCGCGCTCAACATCGCGGCGTTCCCCGAAGATCTCGACCTTGGAATCTTAACGCGCATCCTCGAAGGCGGCTCGCGCGTCGCGCGCGATGCGGGCGTTGCAATTCTCGGCGGCCACACGATCAAAGACGCGGAGCCGAAGTACGGTATGGCGGTGACCGGCGTCGTCGATCCCCGGCGCGTTATTACCAACGCCGGCGCGATGCCCGGCGACGTCCTCGTGCTGACCAAACCGTTGGGCACCGGGATTCTAACGACGGCCTTGCGGCGCGATGCGATCGCGCCGGCCGATCTCGCCGAGGCGATCGCCGTGATGACGACTCGCAACGAGGGCGCCGCGCTCGCCATGCAGGCGACGGGCGTGAGTGCGGCGACCGACGTCACCGGCTTTGGGCTGCTGGGTCATGCCGAGAATATGGCGCGGGGTTCGAACGTGCGCTTGCTAATTCGTGCGGGCGCGGTGCCGCTCATGGCGGGCGTGATCGAGCTGATCGAGCGCGGCCTCGTGCCCGGCGGAACGCGCAATAACGCGCAAACGCACGCCGGTTTTACCGACTTTGCCCCATCGGTTCCCACCAGCGTGCGAATCGCGCTCTCCGACGCGCAGACGTCGGGAGGTTTGTTGATAGGCCTGCGGCCCGAACGGCTGGCCCGTCTGCTCGAGGAGCTGCGTTCGCGCAGCGTAACCGGCGCGGTCATCGGCGAGGTCCGCGCCGGATCCGGGATCGAGGTTATCGCTTGACTTTGCGCTTGCGCTCCGGCGCGCGTTTGCTGACGACGCCGTTGCGGCGCTTGGTTTGGGCCGCGCGCCGAAGCGGCACGACGTTGTTGGTCTTGGCGTGATCGGCCCCTAACGGCACCGGCGATATCACGCGCTTGCCCAGCGCGTGGTGGAGCACTTCCGAGAGCTCGTCTACCGGAACGAAGGTCATGCTTTCGCGGACCTCTTTGGGGATGTCGTCGAGATCTGCTTCGTTGCGCCGCGGCAGGAGAATCTTGCCGATTCCGGCGCGGCGTGCGCCCAGGACCTTCTCTTTGATTCCGCCGATCGGCAAGATCTGACCGGTCAGCGTTATTTCGCCGGTCATCGCGAGATTGGGATCGGCTTTCAAGCCCGTCAGCATCGAGGCGATCGAGGTCACGAGCGCGATGCCCGCCGAGGGACCGTCCTTCGGCGTCGCGCCCGTCGGCACGTGGATGTGAATGTCGTGTTTAGCGAAGTAATCGTCCGGCAGGCCGAGCTCCGCAGAGCGCGAGCGCAGGAACGAGACCGCCGCCTGCGCGCTCTCCTTCATGACGTCGCCGAGCTGTCCGGTCAGCACGAGTTTGCCCGTGCCCGGCATCGCCTGCGTTTCGATGAAGAGGATGTCGCCGCCGACCGGCGTCCAGAACATTCCCGTCGCGACGCCGATGGAAGCGACCCGTTTGCGTACCTCGTTGAAGAAACGGGGCCGGCCGAGGTACTCGACCAGATTCTCGGCCTTGACGCGCGCTTTGTAACGCGCGTGCTCCGCAATCTTCCGGGCGATCTTGCGAAAAACCGTGCCGATCTCGCGCTCCAGATTGCGCACGCCGGCCTCGCGCGTGTAGTCGTTGATGATCGCACGAATCGTTTGATCGCTGATCTGCGCCTGACTGTCGCGCAGGCCGTTGGTCTGCCGCTGCTTTTTGAGCAGGTAGCGCTTGGCGATCTGCAGCTTTTCGAACTCGGTATAGCCCGAGAGGGTGATGATCTCCATGCGATCCCGCAGCGGCGGCGAGATCGTGTCGAGCGTGTTCGCGGTGCAGATGAACAGCACTTGCGAGAGGTCGAACGGGAGGTCGAGATAGTGATCCCGGAAGTTGTTGTTCTGTTCGGGATCGAGCACTTCGAGGAGCGCCGACTGCGGGTCGCCGCGAAAATCGGCGCCGACCTTGTCGATCTCGTCGATCATCATCACGGGATTGCGCGTGCCGGCATCGCGGATGGCGCGGACGATCGTCCCCGGCATCGCACCGATGTACGTGCGGCGATGCCCGCGGATCTCCGCTTCGTCGCGAACGCCGCCGACCGAGAGGCGCACGAACTTGCGCCCCATCGCGCGCGCGATCGACTGCCCCAGCGACGTTTTACCGACGCCCGGCGGACCCACGAAGCACAGAATCGGACCGGTGAGTTTTTTCTTGAGCTTGCCGACGGCGAGATACTCGACGATCCGGTCCTTGATCTTGTCGAGATCGTAGTGATCCTCGTCGAGCACCGCTCGCGCCGTGACGATATCGATGTGGTCGGTCGTCTCTTCCTTCCAGGGCAGCGTGACCAGCCAGTCGAGATAGGTGCGGATGACGCTGTACTCGGGGCTCGCCTGCGGGACTTTCGAGAGTCGATCCAGCTCGCGATCCGCGGCTTTCTTCACGTCCTCGGGCATCGCGGCAGCGTCGATCTTCGTGCGCAGCTCGTTGGTTTCGGCTTGCTGCGGATCGACTTCGCCCAGCTCTTCCTGAATCGCGCGAAGCTGCTGGCGCAGATAGAACTCGCGCTGATTCTTTTCCATCTCTCGCTGGATGTCGCTCTGAATCTTGTGACCGAGCTCGACGACCTCCAGCTCCTTGGTGAGCAGCAGCGTCAGCTTGCGCATGCGCTTGGCGGTGTCGCGCTCCTCGAGCAACGCCTGACGGTCGGCGGTCTCGAGCCGCATCGTCGACGCGACGAAGTAGGTTAGCACCACCGGATCGGTGATGTTCGCCACCTCCATCTCCATCTCGCGCGGCGCTTGCGGCAGGTAGGAGAGCAGTTTCTGGAAGAGCCCGGCAAGGTTGCGCTGCATCGCGACGAGCTCTTCGTTCTCGACCGTCGTGTCGGGCAGTTCGGTGTAGGCCGCCACCATGTAGGGCGCGACCTGCGTAAACTGCTCGATCCGGAAGACCTGCTGCCCCGCGACGATGCAGCGCAGCGTGCCGTCGGGAACCTTCAGCATCTTTTGGATGACCCCGATCGTACCGACGCGTTGAATGTCGTCGGGCCCGGGGTCTTCGATCTCGCGGTCGCGCAAGACGGTCAGCCCGATCGGTTTGCCTTCGCGTAAAGCCTCCTCGACCAGCTGAATGCCCGACTTCTTGACGACCGCGAGCGGAATGACGGTATGCGGAAAGAGTACGGCCTCTTGAAGCGGCAGGATGCCGATCAAATTGGCGGGGGCGATATTTTGATTCGTTTTCTGAGCCATTACGGTTAGGAATGCGTCCTTTTGACCAAGATGTGAAGTTCCGTTCGCGCGGTCGGCAGGTAGGCCGTTGCGGCAATGGGTGCCAAGACGACCAGGAAGCCATCCTCGTACGTCGCGACGATGCGCTCGTACTCAATCGGTACCGGGAGCGCGACTCGCTTGACGAAGTCGCCGTTGGCGATCTCCTTCTGCGCGAACGAACCGCGCCGCAGACGAGCCGCTTCGCACCGGCGACCGCCGATGACGAGGCTGCGCTCGTCGAAGACGATGCGCAGGCTCTCGGGGTCGGCGCCCGCGACCTCCACGACGACGACCAGGCGGCGCTGGTCTTCGTCGACGAAAACGTCGGCGTTGGGTGCGAAGGCCCCGAGGCGAGGCCGGGCAACGAACTCCATTGGGCTCACAACACGCTATTTTAGCACTCGGATGCGCTGAGTGCTATCGCCCTCCGCAAGGGGGGCTACAGGTTGGGGTCGGGGAGCGGGCGGCCGGCCGGCCAGGCGACGCACGAAACGAGCGCGACTCGCAGCGGCCTCATCGCATCGGGCGGGATCGAGACGCGGAAGAACTGGAGGTACTTGGTTGGCACGCCGTAGCGGGTCTGCGGCGGAAACTCGATGTCCTTCACGCCCGGGGCGCGCGTTGAGGCCAACAGCGCATTGATCGCCGTCGCGTTCGCCGGCGAGACGAAATCGGCGGTGCGCTGGCCGAGCCACGTACCGCCGTCCTGGGTCGTGTAGACAAAGCCGATCACCTGGCCCTGCGTCATCGTGGCCGTTGAGACGACCTCGTCGATCCGCACGATCTGCATTCCGCGAGAGACCGGCTTCTGTAGGACTTTCGGCACCGGACGCGGTGAATCTAAGCACGCACCGCTTTCGAGCGGCGGCTGCATTGACTGGGCCGCCGGGGGCCCTTGCGGAGGAGCTTGCGCCACCATGTTGTTCAAAGCTGCGAACAGGAACGTAACGATTGCCAGCATGAGCCGGGTCTTCGCTGCAATGCGGACATTCCCCCGATGATTGCCGGCCGCGCGAAGCTCGCGCGCCGCTTGGGCGGACGCGACGCCGTGCTCATCGTGATGGGCGGCATCGTCGGCTCGGGCATCTTCATGAACCCGTCGGTCGTCGCGAGAATCGTCGGCAGCGGCGGCCTCGTGATGGCAGTATGGATTGCAGGCGGAGCGATCGCGCTGCTCGGTGCAGGCGTCTTCGCCGAACTAGCGGCGCGCCGTCCGCGCGATGGAGGCCAGTACGCCTACCTACGCGACGCCTTTCATCCGGCGCTCGCGTTCATCTTCGGCTGGACGCTGTTGCTGGTTTCGCAGAGCGGCGGGATGGCGGCCGCGGCCGTAACGTTCGCCAACTATTTCGCGCCGCTGACCGGCTTTCAAGGCTCGCACGCCCAAGTCACGGCGATCGCCGTCGCCGCGATCGCGGTCTTCACCGCCATCAACGCGCTGGGCGTTCGCTCCGGCACGACGACGCAGAATCTCTTCATGGTCGCGAAGATCTTAGCGATCGCCGGGTTTGCCGTCATCGGGCTCTTCGTCGTCCACGCACCTGCCGCGGCGATTGCCGCCGCGCCGCCGATCGCCGGGAGCACGCTCGCCGTCATCGGGCTGGCGATGGTGCCCGTGCTCTTCGCCTATAGCGGTTGGCAGACGTCGAGCTTCATGACCGCCGAGCTGCATCAGCCGCATCGGACGCTCGCGCGAGGTATGATCGTCGGCGTCATCGTCGTCGTCCTGCTGTACATCGCCGTAAACGCTACCTGTCTGAGAGCGCTGGGTATCGGCGGTTTGGCCGCGACGAACACGCCGGCATCCGACGTCGCTCGGCTCGCGTTCGGGCCGGTCGGCCTACGCGTGATGGCGATCGTCATCGCGCTCTCGACGCTGGGATTCTTGAGCAATCAGATTCTGACGTCGCCGCGCGTCTACTTTCAGATGGCCGCCGACGGAACGTTCTTCAAGCAGCTGGCCCGGGTGAATGCCCGCACGCACGCGCCCGTCATCGCCATCGTGCTGCAGGGCCTCGTCGCGATCGTCATCTCGCTGAGCGGCCGATACGATCAGATCCTCACCTACGTCACTTGCAACGACTACATCTTCTTTGGGTTGTGCGCCCTCGCGCTGCTGATCTTCCGCAGTCGCGATGCGCGCGCTGCGCCGGCTGTTGTGCCCTCGTTCGCAATGCCGGGGCAGCCCTTTACCACGCTGCTCTTTTTAGCGGTCGCCTGGAGCGTCGTCGGCGATTCGATGTGGAAGTCGCCGCTGGAAACCTCGGTCGGAATCGCCATACTGTTGAGCGGCCTACCCGTCTATTGGCTCTTCTCGCGGCGCCGGGCCGGCGCCGCGAGCGCCTATGGTACCTCGGGAGACGTTGGCTAAAGGCCGTCCGCGATCCGCGCCAGCGCCTCGCTGGCGGAACTGCGCAAAACGCAGTCGACACCAGCGCTGATCGCGGTCTGGTTGGGATTGATCTCGGCAACGAACGCGCCCGAGTTGTAGCTGGTCGCTAAGGCCGCCGCGGGATAGACGACGGCGCTGGTCCCGACGACGAGAATGACGCCGGCACGCGAGGCCGCTTCCCGAGCTCGCCGCCATGCTTGCGGGGGAAGCGGTTCACCGAACCAAACAATGTTCGGCCGCATCATCCCGCCGCAGGAGTGCCGGATCCGATCGAGCGGCAGACCTCCAGCATCGAGTGCTTGCCGGGCACCGCAATGAGTGCAGCGCGCTTCGCGCAAGTCGCCGTGGAGCTCGACGACTCGCTGCGATCCGGCGCGAAAATGCAGCGAGTCGACGTTTTGCGTCGCCAGCGTAAAGTCCGGGAGCTTGCGCTCGAGGCGCGCGAGCGCTGCGTGCCCATCGTTGGGTTGCGCATTTTGATGCGCGGCCTTTCGCTCGTTGTACCAGGTCCAGACGAGCTCTGGATCGCGGGCGAAACCTTCGGGCGAGGCCAGCTCCTCGACGCGGTGCGTTCGCCACAGGCCGCCGACTCCTCGAAACGTCGGCAACCCGCTCTCCGCGGAGATACCCGAACCGGTGAGGACGAAGACCGAGGACGCGGCGCGCAACGCCTCGACGAGCCGCTCCACTACGGCGTTCTGACCGAGATTCGATGCTGGAGTCTGCCGAACGCGACGTAGTGTCGCAGCGGAATCTTCGCAGTCGCCGCGTGGCGCAGTCCGAAGATCGCCGCCGCGATCATCGCGATGCCGGCGAATATCGAGACCCAAAACGACGCCTGCAACCCGCCGGCGAGCGCCGCAACCGGCGCCGCACCCGCGGCCTCCAGCGCATTGGTGCGCAGTTGTTCGGCGGCCGCGCCGAGCGCGACGCCGAAGCCGATGCCGAGCTGCAGCGCGAAGCTGAGCACCGCCGACGCGCTCCCTTCGTCCGCATCGTCGACGTGCGCCAAGCCCGCAATCATACCGCTCTGATAGGCCAGCATGCCGCCGAATCCGCCGATGCAGGTGGCTGCAAAAATACTGCTCCAATAGGAGGAGTGCGGTTGCATCGTGAGCAGAATCGCTTCGCCCGCGATCATCAGGATGCCGGTGACGATACACATCGTTCGCACTCCGATCGCGCGCGCGATCGGTATCGTCAACGGCGCGGCGACGAACGAGACCAGCAGCGCCGACGGGAGAAAGGCAAGCCCTGCAAAGAGCGGTTCGTAGCCCGAAACGCGCTGAACGTAGACCGAAGCAAAAATCAGGACACCCGCGTACGATAGCGGCTGCAGCAAAACGACGCAGGCCCCAGAGAGCAGGTCCGGGTAACGAAAGAGTCGCGCTGGAAGAATCGGTTCGGCGGCGCGGCGTTCCGTCAGGGCGAACGCCGCCGAGAGCGCGATCGTCAGTGCGATTCCCGCGAGCGTCTGCCACGAACGCAGTCCCCCGTCGGGAATCGATTCGATCGTATAGACGAACGTCACGAGCGACGCCGTAAGCAGGATGGCGCCGCGGACGTCGAGCTTCGCGCTCATGCCGATGCCGCGATCCCGCGGCAGCATCGAAGGGGCCACCGCCAGAATAGCGAGCGCGACCGGGACGTTCACGTACAGCACCGCCCGCCAACCGAGATACTGTACGAGTATGCCGCCGAAGAGCATTCCCGCTGCAATGCCCAGGCTTCCGATCGGTCCCCAGAGCGCCACCGCACGCGAACGCGCCTCGCCGGAAGGAAACATCGAGAGAACGATGGCCAGCGCCGCCGGGTTGACGAGCGCAGCGCCGAGCCCTTGCATGGCGCGCATTGCGATCAGAAACGCTCCAGTCGTCGCCAGCCCGCCGAGAAAAGAAGCCACGGTAAAGAGCACGAGCCCCGCGATGAAGAAACGAAATCGCCCGAAGATATCGGAGCAGCGTCCGGTCAGCATCAGAAATCCGGCGAGAAAAATCGCGTAGGTGCTCACGATCCACTGACCCTGCGACGCGCGCATGCCCAGCTCTCGCTCGATCGACGGGAGCGCGATGCTGACGATCGAGAAGTCGACGAGCAGCATGAAAAAGGTCGCGCTCAACAACGTGAATGCGACCCAAACGCGCGGGACGCCGCGCATCGTTGCCACGTTTACGGCGAGGACTTTACCTTGGCGAGAAAGCTGTAGAAGCGGCCGTCGATCGTCGCCGTGCCGGAGATCTCGCCGTTGCCTGCGAGCGTTCCGCGTACGGTGAAACCGCCCGAAGCCCGAATATCCAGGGTGATGTGGCCCTGACTGACGCCTCCGCTCACATTTATCGTGCGGCCGTAGAGGGGATCGGGGCGAACCGACTCGGCGACATACGTACCGCTGACGATGCCGTCGTTGAATTTGAGCTTTAGCGTACCCGAATACGGAACGCCCTGCCGGCCGAACGTCGGTTGATAGGCGGCGACGTACGTCGCCTGCCAAACGCGGCCGTGCTCGACCGCCGCAAACGCCGGCTGGAGCGCCGCCGCGTAGAGAAGCGCGGCCAGCGCGGAGATCGGTGCTTTCACGTTCTCAGGTCTCCGTTAGGGGCCGCATCATCTTGTCCCAGTCCTCGCGCCCGATGCGCAGCGTCTCTTCGTCGAGCGTCGCGAGCGGCTGCTTCACCATATGCTCGCGCGCGCAGAGATCTTGCTGGTGCGTATCGACGTACAGCAGCCCGGTGACGAACTCGCCGCGCTCGCGCGACTCGTGGATCGTTCTCAGGGCGCTCGATTCATCGGTCGGATCGTAGTCGACGTCGAGCTTGCGCAACAGCACGTGTGCGCCGTCTTCCAGTTCGACGTCGCGGACCGTGCCGGGTTCGTAGTCGACGGTGATCTCGCGGCCGCCGGCGATGTAGTCGGCCGTGTGGAGAACGATATCGTGCTCCTTGACGTAGGCGTAACTCTTGGTCGAGCCCACGTGGTCGTTGAAGGTCACGCAGGGGCTGATGACGTCGAGGATGGCCGTCCCGCGGTGCGAGAACGCGGCCTGCAGCAGCGGTACGAGCTGCTTGCCGTCACCCGAGAAAGAGCGGGCGACGAAGGTTGCACCGAGCTCGATGGCCAGACCGCAGACGTCGATTGTCGAGTACTCGTTGGCCTTGCCGCCTTTCTGCGTGGAGCCGACGTCGGCGGTCGCGGAGAACTGGCCTTTGGTCAGCCCGTAGCAGCCGTTGTTCTCGACGATATACGTGCAGTCGACGTTGCGCCGAATCATGTGACAGTACTGGCCGAGCCCGATGCTCGCGGTATCGCCGTCGCCGCTGATGCCGAGCACGACCAGCTCCCTGTTCGCGAGCTTCGCCCCGGTTGCCGCTGACGGCATGCGGCCGTGCAGGCCGTTGAACCCGTGCGCCTGTTCGACGAAGTAGGCCGGCGTCTTCGACGAGCAGCCGATGCCGCTCATCTTTGCCAGCTTATGCGGCTCGACGCCGTACTCGAAGAGCGCTTTGATCAGATGATTGGTGATCGAGTTGTGCCCGCACCCGGCGCAGAGCGTCGTCGGAAGCCCTTTGTAGACTTCCCGTGCGAGGCCGATAATATTGAGGTTAGCCGTCATACTTTACTTTGTCATCCTGCGTTTACGCTGTCATCCTGAGCCTGTCGAAGGACTGTCGTTGTCATCCTGAGCCTGTCGAAGAACTGTCGAAGGACTGTCGTTGTCATCCTGAGCCTGTCGAAGGACTGTCGAAGGACCGTCGTTGTCATCCTGAGCCTGTCGAAGGACCGTCGAAAGAGAAGGGGTTACTCTGCAACCACCGCCGGCTCGCGCTGCTCCTCCAACAGCGGGTCGATGATGGCGTGGGCGTCGATCGGTACGCCGTTGTAGTGGCGTATCGATTGCAGTCGCCCGATTAGGTACGTTGGAAGTTCGGTGCGCAGAATTCCGTAGAGCTGCCCGTCGCGGTTCTGCTCGACGACGTACACGCGGTCGTGACGCTTGATGAAGGCGGCCACCTCCGGAGGGAGCGGAAGCGCGCGCACCCGCAGGTAGTTGACTTCGACGCCGGCATCCCGCAGGAAATCGCGGGCCTCGACGACGGCGTGATGAGTCGTACCGTACGCCAGGATCGCGACCTTCGTGCTCTTTTTCTCCGAGACGACCGGCGCCGGCACCGCCGTTCGTGCTGTCTCCGTTTTGCGGTTGAGGCGATCGAGATTGCGCTCCCACACCTCGGGCAGCTCGGAATAACGGGCCTCTTCGTCGTGGCCGGTTCCGCGAGTAAAGAATCCGGCCGCAGGATGGTTCGTCCCCGGAAGCGTGCGGTACCCGATACCGTCCTTGTCGACGTCGCGGTACCGGCCCCAAGACTTCATCGACGACAAGTCGTCGGCGCCAAGCACCTTCCCGCGATCGAATGAACCCTCAGGATACTGCAGCGGCGGCGTGAGCCACGGGTTCATTCCGAGATCGAGGTCGCTGAGCACGAAGACGGGAGTCTGAAAGCGCTCCGCCAGATCGAAGGCGGCCATCGCAAACTCGTACGCTTCGGCGACGTTTGCCGGCAACAGCACGATGTGTTTGGTGTCGCCGTGCGAGAGCGTATAGGCGAACGCAAGGTCGCCCTGCATCGTCCGCGTCGGCAGACCCGTCGACGGTCCGGCCCGCTGCACGTCGAAGATCACGCCCGGCACTTCGGCAAAATACCCGTAACCTGCGTACTCGGCCATCAGCGATATCCCGGGACCCGAGGTCGACGTCATCGCGCGCGCCCCGGCCCAACCCGCACCGAAGACGATGCCGGCGGCAGCGAGCTCGTCTTCTGCCTGTACGACGGCGACGCTGCGATTGCCGGTCTGCGGATCGACGCGGTAGCGATCGCAGTACCCGATGAAGTATTCGCAGAGCGACGACGACGGCGTGATCGGATACCAAGCCGCAACCGTGCAGCCGCCCATGACGCAGCCCAGCGCGGCGGCGCGGTTGCCCTCCATGAACAACAGGCCGTCGATCTTGCCGCTCATCGGCACGACCCGCCAGGGATCGTGCTTTTCCAGATTCTGCTGCGCGTAGTCGATGCCGATGCGCACCGCGGACATATTGAGCTCGACCGCCGCGGCCTTCGAGCGAAACTGCGTACGCAGCGCTTCCTCGATCGTCGACGGCGGAATCTCGAGCAGCTGCGCCACCACGCCGACGTAGATCATATTCATCAAGTACTTGCGCAGGTCGCCCTTATCCGCGAAGTGCTCCTTCGCGAGTGCCGTAAACGGCACGGCGTAGTAGCTGAGATCCTCGCGCAGCGTGTCGCCCTTGCACGGAAACACTTCTTCGTGCACGACTGCACCGCCGGATTTCACGCCGGCGACGTCCTGCTGCCACGTCGCGGCGTTGAGCGCCACCAAGACGTCGAAGTGGCGCGCGCGGCACTGGTAGCCGAGCGCGCTGATGCGCACGTCGAACCAGGTCGGCAGGCCCTCGATATTCGAGGGGAAGACGTTCTTGGGAGCCACGGGGATTCCGAGGCGCGCGATGGCGTTGGTCAACACGAGATTGGAGGATTGGCTTCCCGAGCCGTTGACCGTCGCTACCCTAATTGTAAAGTCGTTTACGGCGCGAGCAGGCATATAGATGGAGTTATCCGTCGTGACGGTGCGGCCTTCTCCAGGCGCGCGGGCCGCCGAGGAGATGGAGCCGGGCCCCGGGGGCCGAAGGGGCCAGACGCTGCCCGCTTTTACGCTTGAGGTAACTCAGTGCTCGCACTCTCGCACGTCATTCTTCACGTCGGCCTCTGCAGCTCGATCGCTCGGGCGCCTGCCGGCGCACCGATCGCGCTGCACCTTCGTCTGACCGACCGTGCCGGACGGCGGATGCTCGACCGCGTCTACCATTTCGAGCGCGGCGACGAAGCTGAGAGCATCGTCGAGTTTGACAGCTCTTTCGGCATGTACCGCATCGATCTCGCCACGGAGAAGTACCGCTGCTCGGCCAGCGACTATCTGTTCTTCATCTCCGGTCACGATCGCGCGATCACCGAACCCCTCTACGACGCTCCCGCGCCGCCGCCGCGGATGCCGCTGATCCTCTCGGGGACGGCGCCGCAATCGTTTCTCTACGTGCAGCCCACGTTCGTGCTTTTCGATAAAGCCGCGGTCAGCTGCAAGAAGCCGATCGCGCAGCCGCTCTCTGAAGACATCCGGATCGAAAACGATCAAGATGCCTACTACGTATGGCTCTATCCCAACCCGCAGAGCGCGCCTTCGTCGCAGCAGCTCGCGATGCGGCTGAAGACGCCGACGCACCAGTATCACTACGTCCGCCTCCCGGTTCCATTTCCGGTGCCGTGGACGGGCTGGCCGTCGAGCATCCAGTTCAACGTGACCGAAGACATGGTAGACGGACTTGCCGGCGAGGCTACGGACACGCTTCTCTGTCCTAAACTGTGGGAAACGTCGGCCGGCTAAGAGTGGAGCGCTTGCACTAACCGCTCGCGCCTCCGATGTCGGGCCTGCCATAAAAAAGGGACCCGGCGGTTTGCCGGGCCCCTTTACTTTTGTGTGATCCCCGGGCGCGCCGCGTTAGCGGCGCGGTCGGAGGATTACATCATGTCGTAGCCGCCCATGCCGCCGCCGGGTGCTCCGGCGGCCTCTTTCTTCGGCTCGGGCTTGTCGGCAACCAGCGTTTCGGTCGTGAGAATCATCGCTCCGATCGACGCCGCATTCTGCAGCGCCGCGCGAGTGACTTTCAACGGCTCGACGATGCCGGCTGTGAACATATCGACGACTTCTCCGCTCATCGCGTCGAAGCCGTACGGCGCGCTCTTCGTGCGAACCGCGTTGACCTGGACCGAACCTTCGAAGCCGGCGTTGTCGGCGATTTGACGGGCCGGCTCTTCGAGCGCTTTGCGCACGATGTTGATGCCGATCTTTTCGTCGACCCACGTGCCGCTATGGCCGTTTGCTTTGGGAGGCTCGTACTTGTCGATCGCCTTGATCGCGTGCAGCAGCGAGGCGCCGCCGCCGGGGATCATGCCCTCTTGGACGGCCGCACGGGTCGCCGAGAGCGCATCCTCGATGCGGTGCTTCTTCTCTTTGAGCTCCGTCTCGGTTGCCGCGCCGACCTGAATGACCGCCACGCCGCCGGAGAGCTTCGCGAGGCGCTCCTGGAGCTTCTCGCGATCGAAGTCCGAATCGGTCTCTTCGATCTGCTTTTTGATCATCTCGATGCGGCCCTTGATCGCATCCTGCTTGCCCGCGCCGTCGACGATCGTCGTCTCTTCCTTCGTTACTTTGACGCGCTTGGCGCGGCCGAGCTGTTCGGGAGTTACCTTATCGAGCTTGAGCCCGAGCTCTTCGGAGATGACCGTCGCGCCGGTCAGGGTGGCGATATCCTTGAGCATCTCTTTGCGGCGGTCGCCGAAGCCCGGCGCCTTGACCGCAACCGATGTGAAAGTACCGCGCAGCTTGTTCACGACGAGCGTCGCAAGGGCTTCACCCTCGACGTCTTCGGCGATGATCAGCAGCGGCTTCTGGACCTGAACGACCTTCTCGAGCAGCGGCAGGATGTCGGCGATCGCCGAGATCTTGCGCTCGGTAACGAGAATGAACGGATCGTCGAGCGAGGCTTCCATGCGCTCCGAGTCGGTGACCATGTACGGCGAGATGTAGCCCTTATCGAACTGCATGCCGTCTTTGGTCTCGACCTCGGTCTTGATCGTCCGCGACTCCTCGACGGTGATCACGCCGTCTTTGCCGACCTTCTCCATCGCATCGGCGATGAACTCGCCGATCTCCGGGTCGTTGGCCGAGATCGACGCGACCTGAGCGATCTTTTCCTTGGAATCGACATCCTTCTTGAACGACTCCATCTCTTTGACGGCAATCTGGACGCCTTTTTCGATGCCGTGTTTGATCAGCAGCGGATTGCTGCCGGCCGTAACGTTGCGCAGACCTTCGCGGATGATCGCTTGGGCGAGCACCGTCGCGGTGGTCGTGCCGTCGCCGGCGACGTCGTTGGTCTTCGAGGCGACTTCCTTAACGAGCTGGGCCCCCATGTTCTCGAACACGTCGGGCAGCTCGATCTCTTTGGCGATGGTCACGCCGTCGTTGGTGATCGTCGGCGAACCGAACTTCTTGTCGAGCACGACGTTGCGGCCCTTGGGGCCCAGCGTCACCTTTACGGCATCGGCGAGGATGTTCGCACCGCGCTCGAGCGCGCGTCGCGCGCTTTCATCAAATACGAGTTGCTTTGCAGCCATTTAAAACGTTGAACTCCTTAGACGCCGGCCGGCACTTTGTCGACGATGGCGAGAATGTCTTTTTCGGGAATGATGAGGTACTCCGTACCATCGATCTTGACTTCGCTACCGGAGTATTTGCGGTAGAGCACACGATCGCCGACCTTGACATGCATGTCTAGCTTCGTGCCTTTATCGGTCACTCGGCCGGCGCCGACCGCACGGATGATGCCCTCCTGGGGCTTCTCCTTGGCGGTGTCGGGTAGAAAGACGCCGCCGGTCGTCTTGTCGTCCTGCTCGATGTGCTCGACAACGACGTTGTCGAACATGGGCTTGAGATTCACGTAGACCTCCACAGGTTGGGTTACTTCGCAACACAAGTTAGCACTCTCAGCGCAAGAGCGCTAGCCGTGCTATGTTAGCAGAGTCTCAGAAGGAGTGCAAGCTTCAAAGTGGGCGAAAGCAGCGGCTGGCATGATCGGTAGAATTGCGGTCTCGCTCGGCGCCATCCGCCATAACGCAGAGCTCCTCGCCCGCCTCGTCGCCCCCGCCAAAGCCGCCTTCGTGGTCAAAGCAAACGCCTACGGTCACGGCCTTCTGCCCGTGGCCGCCGCGGTCGAAAGCTCGGCCGCCCGCGTCTGCGTCTACACTGCAGCCGAAGGACTCGCATTGCACGCCGCCGGCATCGCGGCGCCGATCCTGGTGATGGGCCCGGTGCCCAAGGACTCGCTGGCCGAAGCGGTCGCCGCCGGCCTCGAGATGGCGCTTTGGGACCCCCGCGATTTTGCCGGCCGGCTAGCGGAAGCGGCCGAGAAGCAGCATCGCCGCGCCGGCGTCCACTTGAAAGTCAATACGGACCTCAACCGCTTGGGGATCGATTCCACGCTGGTGCGCGAGGCGATCGAAGGGCTCGGGGGCGTGCCCCAAATTGCGCTCGCGGGGGTTTTCTCGCATCTCGCCGCCGCCGAGGAGATCGACTCGCCCTACACGGTCCGCCAGCTCGAAGCGTTTGGGCAGGCTCTTGCGCAGAGCGAACCGTTGCTCGAAGCGCGCCGTCTAAAGCCGCTTCGTCACATCGCCGCCTCGGCCGCTGGGATGCTCTGGCCCTGGACCCGCCTGGACATGGTACGTTTTGGGATTGCACTCTACGGCTTGATGCCCTCGCCGCAGACCGCTGAGGCACTAGCTGCGCAGCCGCCCGATCTTCGTCCGGCGCTGACGTACTCCAGCGAACTCGTGGTGATCCGAACCGTGGCGGCCGGAGCCTCGGTCGGCTACGGCGGCACCTTTCACGCACCCCGCGAGATGCGGATCGGCGTCCTTGCGGCCGGGTACGCCGACGGGATCCCGCGCGCGCTCTCGAACCGCGGCGCCTTCGCCTGCGACGGCGCGCTTTGCCCGATCGTCGGGCGGGTCGCGATGAACATGACGCAGATCGACCTTACCGACGCGCCGCGGGCGCGCGTCGGATCGGCCGTTACGCTCATTGGCCGCGACGGCAATGCAACCGTGAGCGCGGACGATTGGGCGCGATGGGCGGAGACGATCAACTACGAGATCGTAACGCGGCTGCCCAGCGAACTGCCGCGCGTCTACGTCGACTAGGCAGCCGCCTAGGCCACGGCGGCGATCGCCGATCGCAGATCGAGCGTCTGCGCGTAGAGCGCGCTGCCGACGATGCACGAGTCGATCGCCGGCGGAGCCGCTTCTTTTAAGGTTCGCAGATCGTCGATGTTTCGCGCACCGCCGCTCGCGGTCACTTTGACCGGCGCGGCGTTCGCGACGGCCGTCAGCGCCTCGATATCGTAGCCTTCGCCCATTCCGTCGCGCCGAATCTCGGTAAAGATGATTCGCGAAATTCCCCACTGCGCGACGCGGCGCACCAGCGCGTCGCGATCGACCGGCGTGCGTTCCTGCCAGCCGTGCGTCGCGACCTGCGATCCGCGTACGTCGATGCCGGCGATGACGCGCCCGGGGAAGCGGCTGACGATGTGTCGCGCCAGCCGCTCGTCTTCGACTAAGAGCGTGCCGAGGATGATTTCCCGAGCGCCCACCGCAAATGCGTTCTCTGCATGCTTGACGGCGCGCAAGCCGCCGCCGGTTTGCACCGGGACGTCGACGGCGTTGCAGATGCGCTCGACCGCGGCGAGATTCTCGCCGGAGCCGAACGCACCGTCGAGGTCGATGACGTGCAGCCGTTGCGCGCCTTGCGCGACGAAGGCCCGCGCGCGCTCCGCGGGATCGCCGTCGTAGACCGTTTCGGTCGTCGGATCGCCCTGGCGCATGCGAACGCACTTACCCCCGCGTAAGTCGATTGCAGGCACGACGAGCATCCCCGCGCGCCGCCCTAGCCGGTCGTGCCGTTCGTGCGGTTTTCGATCGGCACGTACGGGCCGGTCGCCGGACCACCGTAGGTAGCTTGGGGACGAATCAAACGATTGTCGGCCAGCTGCTCGAGGATGTGTCCCGTCCAACCAGCGATACGTCCGCAGGCAAAGAGGCAGGTGAATTCGTCACCCGGGATACCGAGATCGGCGAGCACCGGTGCGGTGTAAAAGTCGACGTTCGCGTAGATCGTGTTGCCGGGCTTCTTCTCTTGAAGGACCTTGCGGCTCGCTTCTTCGATTTCGTGCGCGGTTTCGTACCACCGTTCTTCACCGCCGACGTGCTGCGAGAGTTCCTTGGCGATCGCCTCCAAATGTTTAGCTCGCGGATCGCGTACCTTGTATTCACGGTGTCCCATGCCCATGATCCGTTGACCGCGGTCGAGGATTCCGCGCACGTACGGCTCGGCGTTCTCGGGAGCCTTCACCTCGGACAGGGTGCGAAACGCCGCGGTCGCCGCGCCGCCGTGCAGATCGCCTTGGAGCGTTGCCAGCGCGGCGGTCACCGACGCGTACATGTCGGCGCGGGTCGACGCGGCCACTCTGGCCGCAAAGGTCGACGCGTTAAACGAATGGTCTGCGAGCAGCACCAGATAGGTATCGATCGCATCTTCCTCGAGCGCGTGCGGGACCTTCCCCGTTCGCATGTAGAGAAAGTTCCCGGCCTGCGAGAGGTCGGGGCGCGGGCCAATCGGGTCGAGCCCGCGGCGAATGCGATCCCAACCGGCGACGATCGTCGGCATCTTGGCGATCAGATCGATCGCGGTGTGCACGTCGGAGAGATGCTCTCCGTTCGCGTTGACCGGTGAGAAGAGACCGAGTCCGCTGGTAACCGTGCGCAGCACTTCCATGGGCCACGCGGTCTTGGGAAAGTTCTGCATTGCCGTGACGAGCGGCTCCGGCAGCGCGCGGCGCGCGGCGAGCTCGCGGCGAAGCTCTTCGAGGTGGTGGCGGTTCGGAAGATGGCCGTAGAGCAGCAGGTGAACGATCTCTTCGAACGTGGCGTTCGGAGCGAGATCGTCGATATCGTAGCCGCGATAGGTCAAGCGTCCGATCGCGCCTTCGACGTTACTAAGCTCGGTGGACCCGACGACGACACCCTCGAGACCCCGATCGACAACGGTTGGCAAGGATTCCTCCATTTAAGTGGTTATGGTTAACAATCTCTTTCGACGGCCGGAAGTTTCGACTTCGCCGAGTCGGCGCCTCGTCAGCCGCAAGGCTCTGCCGGCCCGGCTGGTTGAAGATGCGGATTATGAACGCACTCGACCTTACGAAGCAACCGCCACGCAGCCCGCGTGAACTCTTGCCCGGCCTGAGCCTCTTGATGGCGGCGCGCACCGTCGACAAGCTTCGCGCGACGCTCCCTGGCGGCAGCCTGGGAGAGTACCAAATCACCGGCTTTAGCTCGCGCCTGATCGAAGCGCTCGGTTTTCCCGAAGGGGCGCTTCGCGAGGCGATCGCACGAGCCGATTCCGATGGCGACATCGCCGATTGGATCGCCCGGCATAGCGACCCGTCCAAGTACGCGGAGATCAACGCCGCCCTCGAACGTCCGACCGTCGGAGAACGACTCGGCGACGAAGCGTTTCTGGCCCGGTATCCAGCCGCGCGGCGCCTAGCGCCGGATGCGTCCCGGCTTGATCTGCTCGTCGCCGACGATGACGAAGCCTTCCCTTAAAATACGCGCGCTAAAGGGTTCGCGGGCCTGCGCACACAACGTCGAGAGTCCGATTTCCCATCTACTGGCAAGGAGAGATAATCCCATGCGTATGTTTAATTCGACGCTGTGCGCGAGCGTAGCGGTCGCGTTCCTCGCAGGATGCAGCGGCAATCTCGCGGGATCGAATAATTCGATGCCGGTCGCGGGTGCCGATCTGCGCATGCGCCCCGAAAGCGTGTACGGTGACGTGGCTCCGCCGCGTACCGTACAGGTCCTGCACTCGCTCGTTCCCGACGGAATCAGTCCCGCCAAGAAGAAGAAATTGCCGAAGACCGGTATCTACGTCGCCGAGTTCTACGGCACCAACATCAATGGCTATCCTATAGACAATAAGGGCAACAAGAAACCTATTTGCACGGTTCAGAACGTCCTGGACGTCAACGACGTCGCCGTCGATGCTAAAGGTAACCTGATCGATCCCGACGGCGGCAGTCAGTATGTCGTCGTCTACCAAGGACCGACGATGTGCAGCGGCAAGCAGGTCGGATTGATTGCCGATACGATCGGTCAAGCCGCCGATGCAACCAGCGCAGATGCGGCAACCGGCACGATTGCCGTCTCGCAGTTGACGGATACGGGCTCGGCGCCTGGAAGCGTCGCGCTCTGCTCGATCAAGGCCGGCTGCACGACCAACCTCACCAACAGCAAGATCTATCACGCCGGCGGCGTGGCGATGTCGCCGGGCGGTGACTGCTGGAACAACGCGAAAACTACCGGCAGCGGCGCGGCGCTGATCTATTGGAAGGGCTGCAAAGGCAGCGGTGCCGTAGCGACCGGCTTCAAGGGCACGTACTACGGCGGCATCGAGCTGGACAACAAGGGCAACCTCCTCATCATCGACGACATGGCCATGACAACCACCGTCTACAGCGGCTGCAATCCGAAGTGCAAGGTCGTCGGCGGCCCCTTCGCCCTCAAGGGTGAGAGCTTCTTCGGTAAGCTGACCCAGGACAACAGTGAGTATATGGCCGTCGATCGTACCGATGGACTGGTCGACGTCTATTCCTACAGCACGAAGGGCCTCAAGTTCATGTACGACTTCAGCTCCGGCCTCTCGGCAGCCGAAAAGCCGGACGGCATCGCCATCAATCCTCGCTCGAAGTACTAGACCTACCAAAGCAAAGGATCCTCAAGCGATACGCGGGCCCGCTTCGGCGGGCCCGCTTTTTTTTATCCTGCTGTCGGAGAGCCCTAAGCCACGGCGTCGCGGACTGCACCGCGCGCCAGAGCATAGTTGACCAGCCGCTCGACGAGCGCTTCGAAACCGATCCCGGCGGCCGCGCACGCATCGGGAAGCAGACTCGCGGGCGAGAGCCCGGGAAGCGAGTTGATCTCCAAAAGATAGGGCCGGTTGTCCGAGCGGATGATGAAGTCACTGCGCGAGTAATCGCGTAACCCCAGCAGGCGATGTGCCGAGAGTCCGAGCATCTGCAGGCGCGCCGCCAAGCCGTCGTCGATTTGCGCCGGCGCGATGTGCGTGCAGCCGCCGGCGTCGTACTTCGAGCCGTAGCTGTAGAAGCCGTCGCGGTGCGCGACGATCTCGACGATGGGCAGAGCCTCCTCGCCGAGCACCGCGCACGTAAATTCGCGCCCCTCGACGTACTCTTCGGCAAGGATCGCAGCGTACGACTTCGACGCCTCGAGCATTGCGTTGGTCCACTCTTCATGCGTGCGCACGATGGTGACCCCCGTCGACGACCCTTCGAATCGCGGTTTGATTACGAGCGGAAGATCGAGCGAGCCGGGCAAGAGGGGCAGCGTGCCGCCCGTGAGATCGAACAGGTCCCATACGGGCGTGGGCAATCCTTCTGCGGCGAGCAGCTTCTTCGTCAAGTGCTTGTCCATCGACAATGCGGCCGCTTCCAGGCCGCTGCCGGTATACGGAATCGACAGGTACTCGAGCAGCGCCTGCACGTGACCGTCTTCGCCGCCCGGCCCGTGCAGAGCGATGAATACGACGTCGGGCCGCAGCTCACGCAGCGCGTCGACGAAACGCTCGTCGTAGTCGATGGAGCGCGCCTCGTACCCCAGTGAATGCAGGGCGCGTAATACCTGAGTACCCGACTGAATCGAGATCTCGCGTTCGGCGCTGTTCCCACCCATCACGACAGCGACCGTCGCGCGCGACCCTCCGTTACGTTGCATCGATAAAGACTCCAACGAGATGCACTTCCAAGCGCAGTTCGACTCCGCTGCGATCGAGGACCGCACGGCGGACTCGTGCGAGCAGCGTTGCGACGTCGCGCGCCGTCGCTCCCCCGGTATTATTGATAAAGTTTGCGTGCAGCGCCGAGACTTCCGCACCCCCCTCGCGCCACCCCTTAGCCCCAGCCGACTCGATCAGCCGCGCCGCCTTGTCGCCTTGCGGGTTCCGGAAGCACGATCCCGCATTGGGCGTCGCGATCGGCTGCGTTCGTTTGCGGCGAACCAGACGCCCACGCATCTCTTCGCGCACCTCGCTCGAGTCCGCTCGCTGGAACGCAAGGGTTACGCGCGAGACCACGACGTCACGTTCGAGCGTGGAATGACGATAGAGATAGCGGATGCTGACGCGGTGGGGCTCGGGACGGCTGGGCGACTGCACGCACACGCTGCGAACGAAGTCGCCGATCTCACGATCGGTCCCCGCGTTCATGCGCAGCGATCCGCCGATGGTCCCGGGGATCCCCGCGAGCGATCCGACCCCCTCCGCTCCGGCCGATGCCGCCTTCGCGGTGACCAGCGCCATGCCGGCCGATCCGCCCGCTTCGACGATCACCGCGCCGCCCTCGACGGCCACGCCAACTGCGGCGAATTCGCCTGCCAAACGAATCACGATACCGCGCACGCCGCCGTCGCCGACGAGCACGTTGCTCCCGCCGCCGATGATCCACCAGGCCATCTTCCGGCGCAGGCAAAGCCGCATCAGCTCCGCCAGCTCGGCCGGCGTCCGCACGGTGACGAATGCGTCCGCTGGGCCGCCGATCTTCCACGAGGTGTACGGCGCGAGCGGCTCGTCGAACTTGGCCCGCGCGGCGAAAATCGTGCGCAGCGCCTCGCGGTCGGCGGGGGAGAGCAGCGTGCGCAGTGCGCGTTGCGTCGTGAGGCTCATCCGCGCGCAAGTTCGGCCAAACGGCCCGCGGCGTCGGTGATGTTTCCAGCGCCGAGCATGAGGACGAGTGCCCCCGGCGGCGCTTCGGCGAAGATCCGCCGCTCCAGCTCGTCGACGGCCGCAACGTAGTTGACCCGCGTCCCATTATGTCCCAGCGAGTCGCCGATCGAGCGTTCGCTGACGCCCGGAATCGCCGGCTCGGACGCCGCGTAGACGGGGGTGAGATAGATGCGGTCGGCGCCGCGCAGCGCGTCGGCGAAATCGGCGGCCAAGTACGCCGTTCTCGAGTACCGGTGCGGCTGAAAGGCAACGACGAGCGTGCCTCGATGGTAATGGCGCGCGGCGGCGATCGTCGCCCGCACGGCCGTCGGATGGTGCGCGTAGTCGTCGACGATGGTCATCCGTTCGTTCGAAAGCAAGATGTCGAACCGGCGGCGCACGCCGCAGAAGCCGCGCAGCCCCGCGGCAATTCGTTCGAAGGGCAACTCCAGCTCCCAGGCGACGGCGATCGCGGCTAGGGCATTCTGAACGTTCATGGCGCCGGGAACGCGCAGTTCGGCGCGGCCCAGCCGGCGCGGGCCGTCGAACACATCGAAGCTGGAACCGAAATTTTCGAAGGCGAGATTCGCGGCGCGGATACGTGCGCCGGGATCGAGCCCGAATGTGACGACCCTCGCCCGCAGTTCGTGGTCGGTCAGCGACGCCGAAAGCGCGTTGTCCACTCCGATGATGGCGAGGCCGTCGTCGGGCAGCTTCGCAAGAAACTCCCCGAATGCGCGCGCCAGCCCGGGCAGCTCGTCGTCGCTGCTCAAATGATCGTTTTCGATGTTGGTGACGACCGCAACCACGGGTTCGAGCAGCGCGAACGATCCATCGGATTCGTCGGCTTCGGTGACGAACCACGGCGACGCGCCGTCGTAAGCGTTGGTGTTCAGAATGCCGTCGATACCGCCGAGCACGAGCCCGGCATCGATCCCGCCGCCCCGCAGCACCGCGTGGGTCATCGCGCTGGTCGTCGTTTTGCCGTGCGTGCCGCAGATCGCAATACCATGGCGGCTCGAGAGCAGTTGGGCGAGCATCTCGCCGCGGTGAAGAACCTTTATTCCATCGCGTAGCGCGGCGGAGTACTCGGGGTTGTTGCGCTCGATCGCCGAGCTGACGACGACGACGGCGGCATCCCCAACGTTCCGTGCGGCGTGGCCGATCGTGACCGGGATTCCCTCTTGCCGGAGCTGTTCGACCAGCGGCGTAACGCTGACGTCGGAGCCGCGAACGTCGATGCCGCGCGTCCGTAAAATCCGCGCGATCGCGCTCATCCCGATGCCGCCGATGCCGACGAAATGGTAGGTCACCCTTCGCTCTTTCCGCGCGTGAGGAGATCGACCCGTGCCAGAATCCGCTCGAGGGGATCGCCCGCTTGTAGTCCCTTAACGCCGGCGCGGAGCTGCTCGAGCCGGGCCGGCTGCGTCGTCCGCGCGAGCAGTTCTCCGAGCCGCCCCGCTACCAGCTCGTCGTCGGTCGCAACCACGGCGGCACCGGCGGATTCGAAACGGCGGGCGTTCGCCGCCTGATGGCTCTCGGTCGCGTAAGGGTACGGAACGAGGATCGCGGGCAGGCGGAGTGCTGCCAGTTCGCTCAGCGTCGCTGCGCCCGCGCGTGCAAGAACGAGATCCGCGACGGCGTACGCGTCGCCCATGTCGTCCAGGTATGGGAATGCCACAAAAGGCGTCCCCCGTTGCGATCGCAGCGCGCCGGCAACTCGCTCGTAGTTTCCCTCACCGGTCACGGCGAGTACCTGCCAGCCCGTGGGAATGCTCTGGGTCTGCCAGGCGCGCAGGAGCGCCTCGTTGATCGTTCGGGCGCCCTGGCTGCCGCCGAGCACGAGCAGCGTGGCGAGCGTTGGATCCAAATCCAAGCGCGCCGCTGCCGCTTCTCGCGATCGCTGCTCGCGCAGCGAAGCGCGCACCGGAACCCCGGTCGAGCGGCACTTCGCGTGCAGTCCCGCAGCGAAGCCCTCGCACTCGCCCCAAATCTCATCGGCCATCGGGGCGAGTAGACGTGCGGTGAGCCCGGGCGCGGCGTTGGGCTCGAGCAAAACGAGCCGCGCCGTATCGCGCCGCAGCAGTCGCCGGATGCGCGCCGCCAGCGCGACCGGAAAGCAGACGTAGCCGCCGGTGGCGACGACGACGTCCGGACGCGCGGCAGCGAGTACGCGCAGGCTCTGCAACGTTCCGCGCAGGTTATGCGCCGCGGCGCGCAACAGCGAAAAAGAAGGGCGCCGCGGCAGGGGATGGGCCGCAATCGTATGCAGCGGATAACCGGCCTTCGGCACGATCGCGGCTTCGAGCCGGTCGGCGCTGCCGACGAAGGCGATCCGCGCTCCGCGCGCGCGCAGCGCGTCGGCGATCGCGATCGCCGGATAGAGGTGGCCGCCCGTTCCTCCTCCGGCAAAAACGACCGTCACCGGTTACGACGCGTTCCGTACTTTGCGATGGCGTCCCACGTTAGCGATGAGTGCGACGGCGATCAGGCTGACGACTAACGAGCTGCCGCCAAACGAGATGAAGGGCAGCGGTACGCCCGTTACGGGCCACGACGACGAGACGACGCCGATGTTCACGAACGCCTGGATCGCGATCATCGCGCCGCAGCCGATCGCTAGGAAGAAGCCAAAGCGATCCGGCGCCGCAAGCGCGATCTTCACGGCGCGATAGGCCAGCGTCAGGAAGAGCGCAATGACGACGAGCGTCCCAATCAATCCGAGCTCTTCGCCGAGGACCGAGAAGATGAAGTCGGTGTACTGTTCGGGCAGATAGAAGAACTTTGCGCGAGAGGCGCCCAAGCCGACGCCGAAGATCCCGCCGCTGCCCAGCGCCAGCAAAGATTGAACGATGTGAAAGCCGGTGTTGAGCGGATCGCGCCATGGATCGACGAAAGCGAAGATGCGCGCGCGCCGGTACGGGCTCGCGAGCACCGTCAGCGCTGCGAAAGGCACCGTCGCAAGCGCAATCGCCGCGAGGTGAACGAGGCGTGCGCCGGCGGCGAAAAGCATGGTGAACGCCGCGAAAAAGAGCAGGCTCGCCGTTCCCATATCGGGCTCTTTGAGCACGAGCACGGTGACGATCGCGATCGGTACGCAGAGTGGAAAGAGTCCGCGGGAAAGCGAGGTAATGCGTTCGCCGCGCGAGGAGAGCACCGCCGCGAGATAGATCACCAGTGCCAGCTTGGCAAACTCCGACGGCTGCAAACTCAATCCGGCAGTTCCCAGCCAGCGCCGGCCGCCGTTTACCCCGACGCCGATGTGAGGAACGAAGACGAGCAGAAGGCCCGCGATCGCTGCGACCAACAGATATGGCGCGGCCGCGCGCAGGCGCTGATAATCGAGTCGATAGCACGCGTAAGCGCCGGCCAGTCCGACCGCCAGCCAGACCAATTGACGCTTGAGATAATAGGCAATATCTCCGTGCTCGGCGTACGCGGTCGCGCTCGAAGCGGAAAAGACCATGACGAGGCCAATCGCCACGAGCGCCGCAACCGAGGTGAACAGCCAAACGTCCAGCGGCGTGTTGACGAAGGAGCGAATTCCCTGGCTCGGGCGGCGGCTGCGAAGGGTTGCCGCGCTATGCACCGGCCGGCTCTTTCTGCGAAGCAACGGCGGCCGCGAAGCGGCGCCCCCGGTCCTCCGCCGAGGCGAACATGTCGAAGGATGCGCAGCCGGGCGAGAGCAGCACGACGTCACCCCGAACGGCGAAGCCGCGCGCTTGGTGTACGGCCTCATCCATCGTACCGGCTTCGACGGAGACGACACCCGCGGCCGCGCGGCGGATCTCTCCCGCGGACTCGCCGATCGCCACGAGCGCTTTGACCTGCCGGCGGATCTCCGAGCCAAGCTCGTCGAACTCGCTGCCCTTCGACCGGCCGCCGGCGATCAGTACGATCGGCCGCTCGAAACTGCGCAGCGCGGCTATCACCGAGCTCGGGTTGGTGGATTTAGAATCGTCGACGTAGAGAACGCCGTCGATCTCGCCAACGCGCTCGAGCCGGTGCGGCATCGGCACAAATGAGGCGACTGCGCGCCGCAGAATCGCTGGGTCGCAACCGACGGCCAAGGCGGCCAGCAGCGCGGCCATCACGTTTTGGACGTTATGCCTGCCCGAAAGTGTGATTTCGCCGCACGGCATCAAGACGATCGGCCGAGGGTCGCCGCAGACCGGCGCGTAGACGAGGTTTCCGTCGCGGAGGTACATCGTCGCCCGCTCCCCGCTTCCCAGCGTAAACCACATTTGCTTGGCTTGCACGCGAGCCCCGCCGTGGCGCCACGCGAGCGCCTCGATTCTCGGGTCGTCGAGGTTTCCGACGAACCAATCGCTCATCGACTGATTGGCGAAGATGCGGTATTTCGCTTCGGCGTACTCCTCCATCGAGGGATAGCGGTCGAGGTGATCCGGCGAAAGGTTGAGCAAAACGGCAACGCGCGGCTTGAACGCGCGAATCGTCTCGAGCTGAAAGGACGATACTTCGGCTACGACCCATTGCTCGCTCCCGGCGTCAACGACCTCGGTAATCAGCGGATTTCCAATGTTACCGCCGACGCGCGTTCGCAAGCCGCAGGCGCGCAGCAGGTGACCGATCAGCGCGGTGGTCGTCGATTTACCTTTGGTTCCCGTTACGGCGACGATCGGCGCCTTGCAGAGGCGGTAGGCCAGTTCGATCTCCCCGATGACCGGAACGTTTGCCCCGTGCAGCGCGCGCACGACGGGCGAAATTGGCGGAACCCCGGGCGAGAGAACGGCCCAGTCGATGCGGTCCAGGATCGAGTTCAGCGCCTCGGGTTCGACGAACTGCGCTCCGAACGCTTCGGCGGCGGCGACGGCATCGCTGCGGGCCTCAGCCGGCTTTTCATCGGTTGCGAATAGCCGCACGTCGCTGCGTGCCAGGACTTCCAGACTCGCCAGTCCGCTGCGGCCCAACCCAATGACGAGAAGCGAGCTGCCGGCGTTGAGTTGAAAGCTATCGGTCATCGAACAATGACCCATCCTAGCAACGAACATACCAGCGATGCAAGCCAGAAGCGCGCCGTAACCTTCGTTTCGGGCCATCCTCCCAGCTCGAAATGATGATGCAGCGGGCTCATTCGAAGGATTCGCTTGCCCTTGCGCAGCTTGAAGTACGAAACCTGAAGCATCACCGAGAGCGCTTCGGCGACGAATACTCCTCCGACGAGCAGGAGCAGCAGCATCTCGCCGGTGAGAATCGCCACGCCGGAAAGCAGCGCGCCGAGCGCGAGCGATCCGGTATCGCCCATGAACAGTTTGGCGGGGTAGTGATTGTAGAGTAGAAAGCCCGCACAACTCCCGACACCGACCGCGGCGGCGATCGCCGCGGGCGCGAGATTCGACGCGGCCGCGAATAGTCCGAAAACGACGAGCGGCGGAATCACACTTCCGGCCGCGAGGCCGTCGAGACCGTCGCTCAGGTTCACCGCGTGAATCGTTCCGGTGATCGCGAGCACCCCCAGCAGAAGCCAGAGCCAGTGGGGCGCTGCCAACGAAAAGCTGCCCGCGCGGAAGAGCACGTCGATCGGAAAGAGGTAGGGTGTGTTCCCGATCACGCGCAGGAAGATCGCGGCCGCCAGGGCCGTCGCGAGCAGCTTCGTGCGCGCGCGTAGGCCTCGCCGGGCGCCTACCCAAATCGTCAGCGCGTCGTCGACCGCACCGATGCACGCGCAAGCGCAGACGAGGAAGACGATCGCGATCGAGAGTGATGACTTCGAGGCGGCGAGCATCCCCAGGAAGGCAACGACGAAGACGAGTCCGCCCATCGTCGGCGTGCCCGACTTTTCCCGGTGCGTCTGCGGTGCCAGCGCGTAGGTTTGTTGGCGCAGGTTGAAGCGCTTGGAAGCGGCGATGAGGACGGCCGCGGAGACGACGGAGGCCGCAAAGCCGTAAACGAGCCAAAGGAGCATCACCGGCACAGTGGATTCTCTCCCGCCCCGCGCCACTTGAGCACGACGACCGGCGTCTGTTCGTCGCTGTTGCCGTGGGGATTATCGAGCAGCGCGCGCTCGACGCTCTCGCTGCGAACTCCGGTCGAGCTGCCCAGAACCTTCGCCTTGGAAAGGTCGTTGGCGTCGACGACCGTCGACTCGACTCCGCTGCGCTCGCGTAAGGCCCCGGCGAACTCGTTGGGCTCGCGCGGCGCGAGCACGATCGCCCGCTCGTAGGGCGGCATCGTCCCGGTGTAACCGTCAACCGCCGCGATCGCCTCGCCCATCATTTCGTAAAAGGTGCCCCGCTTCCCGAACAGCCGCGAGAACAGGTGCGCCGCGGTCGCCGCGATCACGCGCCGATAGCCGACCGCGTCGATAACCAGCTGCATCGACTCGGGCTGGCTGATCGTCGCCAGCGGACCGGCATACCGGCAGAGCAGATAGGCAAGTCGCGAGGGGCGAACGTGCTCGGCGACGACGAACTCGCCCTGGGCGATCGCTACGGCCGTCTCCGAGACCGCGATGACGTCGCCGGCGCGCGCGATGCCGGCAACCGCGTCGGTTACGATTGCGGCCAGGTCGTCGCCGGGACGCACCAAGCGCGTTCGCACCGGTATCGCCTTTACCCCGGCCGGAACTTCCGGCCGCGTAACGGCCAAACCGCGCGCCGTTAGGCTCACGGCTGCAGCTCCTCGACGATCTCCTCCATGCGATACTTCCGCGAGCCTTTCAACAGGACGAGGTCCCGGCCGTTGGCGTTTGCGCGCAGCCACGCCGCAGCTTGCGAGTTGTCCTCGACCGGGACGATGCTGGAGGCGTCGAGACCGGCGCGCCGTGCGCCGCGCGCGAGTGCTTCCGCGAAATCGCCGCTGACGAGCAGCACGTCCACTGCGGCGGCAGCGTGCTCGCCAACGCGCTCGTGCAGCCGCTGTGCCTCCTCGCCCAGCTCGGCCATGCTTGCGAGGACCGCAATCTTCCGCGCGGCGCCTTCGCCGGCAAAGGCGTCCAGCGCGGCAATCATTCCGCTCGCGTTGGCGTTGTAGGCATCGAATATCAGGCGCGGGCCGCCCTCGATCGTGACGCGCTCGTAGCGACCCTGCGGCAACGAGAGCGTCGGTATAGCGGCGACGAGCTCGCCTGGGGCGATGCCGAGCGCGCCGGCCGCTGCGATCGCGGCGGCCAAATTCGCGCGATTATGGAGTCCCGGCAGCGCGCACTCGATCGCAAACTCCTGCGTTGCGCCGCCTTCGCGCACGACGAGCAAATCGTCGCCGCTAATCGCGACGAGCCGCTCGATGCCGGCGTAGGCGACCAGCTCCGCGGCGGCGCCGACCGCGACGAACCAGCGCGTGCCCTGCGGATCGCGCAGTCCGGGAGCGCGCTCGAGGGAGACTTCGTCGTTGGCATTGAGGACCGCGCCGGCGCCCCCGGAGAAGAGCGCCCATTTCGTGTCGGCTAGGCGTTCGCGCGATCCCACGATCTCGACGTGGGCGTCCCCGACGTTGGTCAAAATCCCCAATGCGGGCAGCGCCGCCTCGACGAGGACGGCGATGTCACCGTAATGGCGCGCGCCCATCTCGACGATCGCTAGGTCGTGCTCCTCGTTCGAGAGGCTCAGCAGCAGCTTTCCCACGCCGATCACGTTGTTCTCGTTCTTTACCGATGCCGCCACGCGATATCTCACCGCGCAGAGCTCGGCCAAAAAGTCTTTCGTGGTGGTTTTGCCGCTGCTGCCGGTGATCGCGACGATCGCGCCCTCGAACGTCTGCGCGGCAAGCCGGGCGAGTTGCAAATAGGCTCGGTCGGTCCGGGCGACCACGAGCGTTGCGGTCCCCGGTATGCGCGCCGCGGCATCGTCGACGACGAGCACGGCCGCACCGCGCCGCACCGCTTCGCCGGCGAAGTCGTGGCCGTCGAAGCGCTCGCCGCGCAACGCCAGGAATGCGTCGCCGCTCTCGAGCGAGCGCGTATCGGTGCCGACCCGCAGGCTCGCCGGCGCGCGGTCCGCGTCGAGCAGCGTTGCACCGGTTGCGGCCAGGGCGGCCTCGAGCGGAAGCCTCAGCGCGCAGCTCCTTGTTTTGCCAGCGCGTCGCGCGCAGCGGCAAGGTCGTCGAAGGCCAGCACGCGTTCGCCGACGATCTGATACGTCTCGTGCCCCTTGCCTGCAACGAGTACGACGTCGCCCGCGCGCGCCTCGGCGACCGCCCGCGAGATTGCGGCGCCGCGATCGAGCTCGACGACGTAGCGCCGCTCGTCGGCGATGCCGCCGGCGATGTCGCCCACGATCGCTAGCGGCTCTTCGTTACGCGGATTGTCGTTGGTAAGATAGATGCGGTCGGCGAGCTCGGCGGCGATCGCGCCCATCTCCGCGCGCTTCCCGCGATCGCGGTCGCCACCGCAGCCGAAGACGACGGCGAGACTGCCGGTCTTCGTCTCGCGCAGGGCGTGCAGCGCGCTGCGCAGCGCGTCGGGCGTATGAGCGTAGTCCACGACCACGTCCACGCCCATCCCGTGCAGCCGCTCCATCCGGCCCGCAACGCGCTCGAGAGAAGCGAGCCCCTGCGCGATCGCGCGTTCGTCGATTTTCATGATACGCGCGATCCCGATCGCCGCCAGTGCGTTCCAGACGTTGAAGCGGCCGGGCAAACCGAGCTCGTACGGGCGGCCATCGACGACAAAGCGGCTTCCCGATATTCCCAGCGCTATCCGTTCGGGAACGAGATCCGCACCGCTGCGCAGACCGTACGTCAGCGCGCTGCGTCCGGCGCGGCGGAGTTCGCCGGCCCAACGCGCACCGCACTCGTCGTCGACGTTGAGCACTCCGTGCGGCGACAGATCGAAGAGCCGGCGCTTTGCGGCGGCGTACGCGCCGGGAGAGCCGTGGAAGTCAAGGTGGTCGCGCGTGACGTTCGTCAATGCGGCGACGGAGAAGCGCACGTCGTCGACGCGTTCCAGTGCCAGCGCGTGAGAGCTCACTTCGAGTGCGACGGCGCGCGCGCCGTCGTCCTTCATTGCTGCCAGCACGCCGTGAAGTTCCGGCGGCAGAGGCGTCGTGTTGCGCAGTTCCCAGCGCCGCTGCGCAAACTCGGCACCGACCGTTCCCATTACGGCACACGGAATGCCGGCGCGATTGAGGATCGAGCTAACCATGTGAGTGACCGTCGTCTTTCCGTTCGTGCCGGTGACGCCGATCACGTCGAGGCCGCCCGATGGATCTCCGTAAAAGGCGGCGGCGAGTGCCGAAAGCGCGCGCTTGGTATCGGGGACGAGCACGACGGCCGCGTTGCGACTTTGCGCGCCGTCGATCGGAGTATCGACGACGAGGGCGGCTGCGCCCCGCGCGAGCGCGTCGCCGGCGAATCGATGGCCGTCGGCGTGCTCGCCTCGCAGCGCGACGAAGATGTCGCCGGTCTCGACCGCACGCGAGTCGATCGCAATGCCGTAAATGACGCCGGCACGCCCGGAAAGCAGACGGCTGTGCGGCAGACGTTCGAGTAACTCGGCGAAAGATTTGCTGCGCTTAGCGGCCATTGCGCGCAACCGTGCCGGCCGGCAGAACGCCGGCGTGCAGCATTGCCGCGCGCGCAATTTGAGCAAATGCCGGGGCGGCCACAACGCTGCCGTAATACGAGCCGACGGGGCGTTCGACTTTCACGTAGACGACGTAGCGTGGACGAGGATAGGGAACCATACCGATAAAGGAGGCTGCGTAGTATCCGGAACGGTATTCGCCGTCAACGACCATTGACGCCGTTCCCGTTTTCCCGGCGGTAGCGTACCCATCGATCTGCGCGGTCGGATCGCCGGTCCCGTGGAGCACGACGGCGCGCAGGAACGTTCGCAGCTCCTGGGCCGTTCGCTGGGAGAACACGCGGCAGGTCACGCGCGGAGCGTAACGATGCAAAACCCTTCCTTGTTGATCGTAGATCGCTTTGGCGATGTACGGCTCCATCAGGAGCCCGCCGTTGGCGATCGCGCCGTAGTACCGCGCCATTGCCAGCGGTGTGACGGAGACGCCCTGACCGAAAGACATCGTCGCGAGCGAGGAGCCGCTCCATTGGGAAGGCGGTGGGACGATCCCCGGATTCTCTCCGGGCAGCCCGACGCCGGTCGGCGATCCAAAGCCCGCCTTGCGTTCCATGGCGTAGAAGGTTCGCCCGCCGATGGCCAGACCCACCTCCGCGGCGCCGACGTTGTGCGAGAACTCGATGATCTGCTCGAGCGTCTCGCTCCCTCCCGTTCCGGCCATGAAGCCGTCTTCCGCGTTGTGGATCGTTCGACCACCCACCTCAATGGCATCGCGCGCCGGGAAGCGCGACGACAGCCCGACTTTATGCGAGTCGAGCGCGGCTGCCGCAGTGACGAGCTTGTAGGTTGAACCGGGTTCGTACGCGTCCATAACGGCGCGGTCGCGGCGTTGATCGCCGGAGTAACGCCAGAACCTATTCGGATCGAAGTTCGGCGCGTTGGCCAACGCGAGGATCTCTCCCGTCCAAGGATCGATGACGATCGCCGAGCCGTCGAGCGCGTGATAGGCTTTGACCTGCTTTTCCAGCGCCCGTTCGGCGACGAACTGCAAATACGGATCGATCGTAAGCTCGACGCTGGCACCGGGGAGCGCCGGCGCGACGACGCGCTCGCGGCCAAACGGGATCGGGCGGCCGAACTCATCGGCCTCTAGAGTGACGCGACCGGAGCGGCCGCGCAAAATGTCGTCGAACGAGTACTCGACTCCGTCGAGTCCGTTTTCATCGGTGCCGACGAAGCCCAGCACCGTCGACGCCGTTCGGCCCGCCGTATCCACGCGCAGCCCGGTGTCTTCTTCCTTGAGATCGATGCCGACCAGTCCGAGCGCAGCAATCCGCGTGGCCGTTTCATGCGATACTTTGCGCGCGATCCACACGAACCAGAGGTGGCGGTCGTGCAGGGCTGCGACGACGGCCGGGTCGAGCTTGCCGACGACGTTGCGCAGCTTCGCGGCGGCGGCCGCGGGATCGACGATCTCGCGGGGTACGGCGTACACGCTCTCTGAGGGAAGCGAACGCACGAGCACGTTACCGTCGCGATCGAGAATGCTGCCGCGGCGCGCGAAGACCTCGATCGTGTCCGAGCGCTGGGCCAGCGCCTCTTTCGCATAGACCGGCCCGTGCAGCGCCTGGACCTCCCACAAACGCCAGGCAAGGAAGAGCGCGACGATCAGGCATCCATAAAAGAAGAGTCGCGCGCGCATCGGGCCGACGCGCGTAAAAGTACGTTGATGCATCGGACGGCGGCGCTAGGGCTTGGCGACGATCGCCGGCTCGAAGAGGCCGGCAAGTGAAGAGAGCACTGGGAAGCGCGGCTTCGCTCGTGCTACGCGCGGAGCTTCGACGCGTACCACGGCGAATTGTTGCGGTTCCCGCATTCCCAAGCGCGCCGCGAGCTGTGCCAGCCGGTCGTCGGAGCGCAGCGCCGCGATGCGATCGTCGAGGCGAAGCGTCTCTTCTAACAACGCCTCGCGTTGCGCTTGTGCGCGCGCGACCGCGTAGCTGCGGCCGGTTAGGCTCGAGGTCAGCACGACGTAGCCCATGAGCAGCGCCAGCACGCAGAGCAAAATGCCGGAAATTCGCCCGACGGTCGCGTGGCGAGCGCGCGACGCGCGAACCTTTCTGCGCTGCGTTGCGGCGCGAACCGTACGCGGCTTGGTATGGCGTGGACGCTGCTCGAGCGTGCGTGAAGCGATCATCTCTTAGCTTGCCTTCTTTTGGGCGGCGCGCAGCTTGGCGCTGCGGGAGCGGGGATTATCGCGGATTTCGGATTCATCGGGGCGCAGCGGGCGGCGCGTGACGACTTCCAGACGCTCGTCGTCGCGGAAGGTTCGCTTCACGATGCGGTCCTCGAGCGAGTGAAAGCTGATCGCCACGACGCGGCCGCCGGCGCGGAGCCGCCCGATGGCGGCGTCGAGCCCGTCGCGCAACGCGTCGAGCTCGTCGTTGACGGCGATGCGCAACGCTTGAAAGACTCGGGTAGCCGGATGAATTCGCTCGCGCCTTCCCGGTTGCTGGACAACGCCGGCGACCAGCGCGGCAAACTCGGAGGTCGTGCTCGGCAACGCACCGCTCGCGCGGCGGCTGACGATCGCGCGCGCGATGCGGCGCGCCGCTCGTTCCTCGCCGTACTGAAAGAAGATGTCGGCCAAGTCACGCTCGCTGGCCGTGGCGAGAACCTCGTAAGCGCTGCGCCCCAGCGCCGGATTCATCCGCATGTCGATGGGGGCGGAAGCGTTGAGCGAGAATCCTCGACCCGGATCGTCAAACTGCATCGACGAGACTCCCAAATCGAAGAGCACGCCGTCCACCAAATCGATCGCGCAGCGATCGAGCACCGCGTCGAGTTCGCGAAAGTTCGCGCGGACGAAGGTCAGGCGAGCATCGCCGGCCGCCTCTGCCAAACGGGCAACGCGAGGATCCGTATCGAGTGCCACCACGCGTCCCTCGGAGAGCCTCGCGAGCATCGCGCGGGTGTGCCCACCGGCACCGAACGTTGCGTCGACGTAGATACCGCCGGGACGAATCTGCAGCAGATCCACGGCCGGCGCCAGCAGGACTGCAACGTGATCTAGCATCTCTTGGCCACATCATCCGATCCTAAAGCCCGAGCTCGCCCATAAAATCGGGGGTGGCGCCGGCCGGAGGCTTATCGAACGAGTACCTTTCCTTCGACCAGATCTCGATGCGCGTCAGCACGCCGACGGAGACGATTTGCCGCTCGATACCGGCGTACGCGCGCAGCAGCGCCGGGACGAGCACGCGGCCTTGGTTATCGCACGCGACCTCTTCGCTGTGGGCAAAAAGATAGCGCACGAACTGCCGATAGCTCTCGTCCTTGCGCGGCACCGCTTCGAGCCGCTCGCAAAACTCGATCCAGGTCGCGCTCGGATAGAGGGCGAGGCATGGATCCGGGTCGGCGATGGTGAGGACGAACTGGGAGCCGAGACGTTCGCGAAAGCGGGCAGGCACGATCAACCGGCCCTTGTTGTCAAGGGCGTGCTGCTCCGAGCCCGCAAAACGCGGCAATCCGGCGTGCACAAATTCCTCCGTGAAGCACCACTTGGCACTACTTCACACCACTATACGCCCCTACTTTCCCCCAAAGCAAGGGATTTGCGGTTGCGGGTTTCGCGGATTTTTCCCGAGTCGAACACGCGTTCGTAACGAACGGATGCAATTTCTCACTCGCTTTAGCACTCTATCAGGAGCAGTGCTAACGGAAACGGCAGCGCACTCTCCGGTTAGCGAGGATGTCGCCCCGAAAAGATCGAGGCGAAGGTTGCCGACGGCAAGCCCGCGCTCGAGCTCGCGCGCCGTCCGGAGGATCAGCCTCGCCGCACCGCCGTCAACTAGAGACTCCAGCTAAGCCAGGATGTACTCGATGTCTGACGACGCGGTCGGATAGCCGAAAAGCACGTCCTTGAGATCCGTCGCGCGCACCTGCGCCCGGATCGCCAGTGAGAAGACGTTGATGAGTTCCTCGGTATGCGGCCCCAGCAAGTGCGCTCCGAGAATCAAGCCGCTGTTCTCGTCGATGAGAACGCGGTAGGCCGAAGAGCGCGCCTGCACGCGTCTCGACGAATACCACTGCGTCGAATCCCCCTCGCGAACCACGAACGGCACGCCTTTACGGCGCGCCTGTTCGCTCGTCAAGCCGGTCGATCCTAAGGATGGAATCGTGTAGACGATGCTCGTCAGCCCGGTAAAATCGGGGGTGTGCCGATTACCTTCCAAAAGGTTACGGGCGACGATGTCGCCTTCGAGCGCGGCGGTCGGCGTCAACGGGAGGCCGCCGCCGTCGGCGGAGTCGCCGGCAGCATAGACGGCCGGGTTGCTCCGGCTCTGCAGAAACTCGTTGACCGCGACGCCGCGCGGCGTACGTTCGACGTTTCCCTTTTCGAGTGAGAGATCGTCGAGGTCCGCCACGCGCCCAGCGGCGTGCACGACGAGATCGCAGCCTAACGTGAAGGCGGCGCCGTTCGCGCGCCCGGTGACCTCAAAGGCCGCCCCGTCCTTCTCGACGGCGTCCACTTCGACGTTGACGCGAACGTCGATGCCGATCGTCCGGCTCAGGTCGACGATCCGATCGACCAACGCCGGCTCGAAGCCGGTCAAAACGCGAGGCCCGCGCTGCAAGATGACCGCAGACGCGCCCGCGCGAGCGGCGAGGTGCGCGAACTCGAACGCGATGTAACCGCCGCCGACGAAGCAGATCCGCTTCGGGAGCTCCGCAAGATCGAGAAAGTCTGTGCTGTCGATCAAGTATTGCGCGCCGGCGAGGTCCAACGTTGCCGGCCGCGCGCCGGTGGCGAGCAGGATGTTTTGCGCTTTCACGATCCGTCCGTCGATCGAAAGGCTATCGGGTGCCGCAAAGCTGGCCGCACCGTGATACATCGTCACGCTGCACTGGGCGAACTGCGCTTCGCGCTGCGCCGGAGCGGGTTGCGTAAACGTCTGCTTGAAACGCATCAGATCGGCCCACACGATGCTGCTCGTTCCGCCGATTCCGCTGCCGCGCATGCGCTCGCTCCAGTCGAGCACCTCGGCTACGCCGACGAGTACCTTTTTCGGATCGCAGCCGCGCAGCACGCACGTCCCGCCGTATGGCCGCTCGTCGACGATCGCAACGCGCCGGCCGGCTCGGGCGCAACGCAAGGCGGCGGCCGTTCCCGCGCTCCCGGTGCCTACGACGAGGAGATCGACCGGGTCTCCGGCAGCGGCGCTCATGCCTCAGCGAACCTCAAGGCGCCGCCGATATGATCGCTTGCATAAACCACCCTTTTTGTACGGTCGCAGGAGAGGATTATCGTGGCTTGCTCGTTGTCTTTATCGCGGCCTGCCTGCAAGGCGTGACCCCGCAATTAGAAGAATGGCGGTGCGATGACTCGAGCTCTCGGAGTTTGTAGCCTTTTAGGGCTGCTCTGCGGCTGCGCTGGCGGAAGCTACCTTCCGTCTGCTCCGCATTCGCTCGATCCGGGAACACTCAACGCGCTGGTGAGCGGGGCCGCCCAGGCCAACGGCGTTCCGGCCGGCCTGGTGCGAGCCGTCGTCATGGCCGAATCGGCCGGAAACCCGTCCGCCGTCAGCGTGGCCGGAGCCCAGGGCTTGATGCAGCTGATGCCCGGCACTGCCGCCGGTTGCGGAATCGGCAACCCGTTCGACCCATCCCAAAACGTTTCGTGCGGTACGAGTTATCTTCGCTCGCTGCTGAATCGCTACCACGACAACGTCACCCTTGCCGTCGCCGCATATAACGCGGGCCCGGGAGCGGTAGATCACTACCGCGGCGTGCCTCCGTATGCCGAGACGCAAGCGTACGTCGTGCGCGTGCTCAACGCGTACAACAGTTACTAGCCGGCTGGCCCGCGCCGTGATGCGCAGAGCCGATCGTTCGCAATGACGACCCTCACCCAGCACCAGCCGCTTCCGCGCGTACGAGCTTCGCTCTTGCGCCTGCCGTCGATCCTCGACAGCTATATGCTGCGGGAGATGGTCAGCCCGTTCATGTTTGCGTTCGGTGCGTTTTTGCTCTTCTGGGCGCTCAATATTTTCTTCCTCGCCGCAGACTACATCATCAACCAGCACGCGCCGTTCTTTCTCGTGCTGCGCTTCGTGATATTCCGCGTGCCGCAAGCGATTCCGATGGCCTTTCCCTTCGCTTGCCTCTTCGCAGCCTTGCTAGCGATGGGGCGCCTCATGGGCGACAACGAGGTAACGGCGATGCGCACCGCCGGCATCTCCGTCATGCGCATCGCGCTCTCGCCGCTGCTCTTTGGCCTCGCGATGTTCTTGATTGCCTATTTGATGAACGAATACGTCGCCCCGGCCTCGGTCGATCTATCGACGCGCACCTTCTACCAAATCATCTACCATACGGACGCGCTGCCGGTCGAACCGCAATTCTTCCGCAAGGACCCCGACACGGGCAATACCTTCTACGTCGGGCAGGTCGGGCCGGACAACAAGACGATGCTCGACGTGCAGATCTTCAAACCGGCGAAGTACGGGCCGTGGAACGAAACGCTGCAGGCGCGCAACGCGAGCGTCCAAGGTACGTCGCTGTTGCTGCGCGACGTCATCGACACACGCTACAACACCGACGGCTTTCTCACCAATCAACAGCGTGTAAAGAGCGTGTCGATCGGCCTTCCACTGGGAGAGACGGCTTCGCAGTTCGTCAGCCAAGTCAACAACGACCCGTGGACGATGAGCAGCAAGTCGCTTCGCACGCAGGTCAACGCGCTGCAGGCCCAGGGAATCGGCGGTACGGCGATGGGGAACCTGCAAATCAATCTGGCCGACAAGCTGGCGTGGCCCTTTGCCTGCTTCGTCGGCGTCGTGATTGCGCTTCCCCTCGCGCTGCGCTTTGGAAAGAGGGGGAAGACGCTCGGTATCGCGCTGGCGGTCATCTCGTTCTTTGCATATTATCTCATGACGTCGGCTTGTTCGGCCTTCGGCAGAAACGGGGCAATCAATCCGTTCGTTGCCGCGTGGCTCCCGAACATCATCATGGGAGCTGCGGGCACCGTTCTACTTTGGCTGGAAGAGCGCTGACGTCGTGCTCGGCGGGACTCGGGGACGACGCGGCCTAGCCGCAGCAGCCGTACTGGCCGCATATCTGAGCGGCGCCTTTCCACTCTGGGCCCAAGCCGCGAGCGACGACGCCGCGCAGCAGCAGCTCGCCCTGCTGCTCTTCAATACGCAGAGCTGCGCGCAGCACTACTCGGCGGCTCCGGCGGAGAGCGTCGCGCAGGTCTCGACCCCGGCGCCCGTTACGACCCCGGCGCCCGCGCAGACGCCGGTGCCGCCCTCGACGCCCGGTCCGCCCAACGTCTTGCCGGGCGTCGGCAACGGCACGTATACGCTCAACCCAACACCCAAGCCGATTCCGGGTCAGACGCCTCAAGTGACCCCGCCGCCGATTCCGGGGGCGACCCCGAATCCGACGTCCTCGATCGGCCCGATCTTCCTGATCCGCGGCGGCGAGACGCCGCCGCCGATTCCGCCCGCCGGCCAAGCGACACCGATGCCGACCGCGGCGCCAACCGGGGCGCCGACGCTCGGCCCCGGCTACCTCGCCGTGATCTCCGATACGTGGAGCGGCAACCGCGCGCGCGGTAAGCCCAGCGACGCGATCGGCAACGTGCATATTTACTACGGCGATGAAGAGATCGTCGGCGGACACGCCCACTTCGACGGCGTTCGAACGATTACGATCACCGGACATCCGTTTCTCGTCAACCACGAGCACGACTCCGTGCTCACGGCCGACGTTATCGTCTTCGACACGGTCCAGCAGACCGCCAAGCTCACCAACGGCCACGGCGCGAGCGACGAAGGCGTTCAACGCGGGCTCGTTCACTTTCAGGCCGACGACCTGCACACCAATCCGGACGGGACCGCGACGGGCCTCGATCCGTACGTTACGACGTGCGAGAATCCGCGCGGCGGATACCACATCACCGGCAAGGATATGGAGGTTTATCCCGGCGACCGGATCGTGATTCACAAAGCGGTCCTGTGGCTGGGAGCCGCGGCGGTCTTCTATCTGCCGCTGCTGATCATTCCGCTGCGCAGCCTCGAGAACCAGCGCGGCCGCGCTCACTGGTTCCCCGAGGTCGGCTACGACTCGTACGAAGGCGCCTGGATCAAGGTCCAAATTCCCTTCGGGAAAGACCAGTACTATTACGGGTACTACATCGTTAATTATTTCACGCAGGAAGGCCTTGGCCTCGGATACGTCGGCTTCTATTCGAGCAAGCGCGGCCGCCGCAGCGTCAGCGTGAATCTCTACACGATCAACAACCGTCAACAAGGCGGAACGCAGACGAACCTTGCCCTACAGGAGCAAGAGAATTTTTCTCCGCATCTAAAAGGCAACTTTCAGTTCTCGTACCAATCCAATTACGGTCCGCTGGTCAGCATTCCGCCCAATGAATCGATCAGCGCCGCCATCACCCATCAAACGACGAACAGCTCGCAGAACTACAGCCTTACGCACAGCTCGGTAGGCGGCCAATCCAGCAGCGACGCTTTTACATTTACCGACACGCGCCAGTTCAACCAAAACCTCAATCAGACGGTGACGTTTACCGACAGCGACAGCAGCGCCAGCTTTGGCGGAGAAACGTCGTTCAGCAACGAGTCCGAGTTCGACTACCTGATGCAGTACACGACCGCGGGCGCGGACTACGAGTTGGAATTCGACAAGACGTATTCAGAGGAGGCGACGGGAATCAATAAGATTCCCGAATTTACCGTCCGGCCGGCGAATTTCTTCCAGCACTTCATCATACCGCTATCGGCGCAGCTGGTAGTCGGCGAGTACAGTAATCCCGCGGGAGACGGGCAGCCGGTCGCGCTGGCAACGTGGCGCGGCGACGCCAACCTCGTCGCCGGGCCGATACAGGCCAAGGTGCTCGGCAGCGATTTCGAAGGGACCGTTACCGTCGACCAGTACGCGTACGGTACCGGAGATCTCAAGGCGGCTATCGAGCAAGACTTGAGCTTGACGACCCCGATCAGCCAGCACATCGTCAACTCGTTGACCTACAACGAGGCGAATTATAACGGTCCCGCACTCGTCCCGTTCCAGTATTTGGATCAACAGCCCACCGACAACACGAAGAACGCGCAAGACCTGATTCGCCTCTTCAACGACGACGTCTACGCGTTTTCCGTGGGCTGGACGACGAACTTCGACGGAATGGCCCAGCCCTTGAGCTATCAGCTCACGGCCAAGCCGTCGCAGCGTTCGGTGCTGATGCTCAGCGGCTCGTTCATACCCGGCCCCGGACAGGGTTTCGTGACGACGAACCTCCAGCTTTCGACGCCCTTTGGACGCGACGCCTCATTGCAGTTCGTCACCGACCTCAACTGGAAAGGGCCGGGCGAAATGGTCGCCGACAAAATCATCTACTACACGCGCACGATCGGAAACTGCTATCAGCTGATGGTGCTCTACAACGAATCGCAGCAGGCCATCAACGTCGGATTGAATCTGCTCGCGTTCCCGTCGCAATCGGCGGTCTTTCAGATCGGCTCGCCGCAGCCGGTCGTTCCGACGACCTTCAACTTCTAACGCATTCGAGCACGTGATGAGAGAGCGCGGGGTGCCGACGGCTTACGGTTCGTCGCAGGGCGGGTGGCCGCACGAACAGCTTTCCGATTCGACGCTCCGGTCGGTGGCGTCTTGACAGTAATCGCTGCAGTAGGGGGCGTCACCGTCGACCGGGGCGCTGACGGTGCAGTTGCAGATTTCGTTACCGCAAGGGACGTTGAGATCGCGCATCACGGACACGGCGCGGGGTTGACGGGGTTGTTCGCGATCTCGATGCTGGAGATCTCGGCCGCGGGATCAGACGGAACGTAGACGCCGTAGTATGTGTTATCGAAGGGCTCGGTCATACAGAGCCGCGGCGAAACGAACTGCGGATCGATCGGTCCACCAGTGCCGAGCGAGTCGATGAACGTCCACGTGCCGCCGTTGGTGGCCTGCGCCGTGAACGCGTTGAAAGTCCAAAGGTTTGAGGGCGATGCGCTCGGCGACGGCGAGGGCGAGGCGATGCCGTGGAAGATCGAGCGCTGGGCGAGCATCGAAAACTCGGTGCCCGTGCCGTTGCTGTCGGGATTGAACGAGAACTGCTGCGGCGTCGTGCCGAGCGGAAGCCACGCCGGCGGAATGTGCGGGTTTTGGTTTCGAACGAACTGGACCGGCTGGGCGTACGCGGCGCCGCCTCGACCCAGCGCCATCAAGGCAAACGAATACCCGGCCCAGTTCGTTTGCAGAGTGTCGGTCGATGGCGTCTTCCCGTCTCCGCTCGTGTCGAAGACGATCATATATTGATAGTTCGAGAAGTTGAAGGCAGAGGTAACGTCAAAATGGATGGCCATGTATCCCGGAGGCGCCCCGCCGGGTCCTAAACCCGGAGGATTTGGCGTGACCTGCCGACCGCATGCCGATACGATGAACGCCGTTATCGAAACGACTATAAAACCAAAGCTCAATCTACGAATCATGGTCTCCTCGCGACCCTTGCGAGACGTGTGCCTTGCCGCGGTCGCGGCCGTGGCGTTGGCGGCGGCATTTCCTAAGCTTGGCGCGGCGTGGCTCGTTCCCTTTGGAACTGCGGCGCTCTTTTGGTTGTGGCAAGACGCTTCCTGGAAACGAGCGGCGCTTCTTGGTTGGTTTGCCGGACTAGTTTTCTTCACGCTCGATTTTGCGTGGGTCGGGCATACGGTCGGACGGTACATCGGGGCGTTCGGTCCGTTTCTCGCATATGGCCCCGCCCTGATCGAGGCGCCGTTTTTTGCCGCCGCCGGAGCGCTCGCGTCGCTAGCGTACGCGCGAATGCGTCCGGCGCTCGCCCCGCTTGGCGCAGCTGCCGCCTTTACGATTTGCGAATGGCTTCGCTCGATCGGCGTGTTGGCCGCGCCGTTCGATCAGCTTGGATACACGCAAGCCGACAACGTCCTGCGGCCGATCGCGGCGTACGCGGGGACGTACGGAATCACGTTCGTGCTTTGCGTGCTCGGCGCATACGCAGCCGATGCAATCCGCCGGCGAACCTGGCAGCCGCTAACGGCCGCGGCCAGTGCGACGGTTCTGCTCACCTTCGCGGCGTGGGCGTTTTGGCCGGCCCGCCACATCCCCGCGCCGCCGATCGAAGTCGCGGCCGTGCAGGGCAACATTCCGCAGTCGCTCAAGTGGAACGCACTGCAAGTCGCGGTCGCGCGCTACACGGCAATGACGCGGGCCACGGCGCGCGCGCACCCGCGCCTGATCGTCTGGCCGGAGACGGCGATTACAACCGAGCTGGACTTCGACCCGCATTTGATCGGCCAGTTCTCCCGTCTCGCACGCAAACTTCATTCGACGATCGTCGCCGGCGCAATCGACGCGGACTCGCGCGGACTCTTCAACGCACTCTACATTTACGCGCCCGACGGTTCTTCGCAGATCTACCGCAAGCGCCAGCTGGTGCCGTTCGCCGAGTGGTTTCCGGGCCGTGCGTTTCTTTCGTGGCTGCCCTACATCGGCGCGCTCAACGGCGGCATAACGCCAGGTCAGCGTGACGGCGTCTATCCGACGGCCGCGCTGACGATCGCGCCGATGATCTGTTGGGAGTCCGCTTTTGCAGATCTCGCCTTTGCCCAGCTGCGGCAGAACGCGCAGCTCCTCGTCATCAGTACCGACGACGCCTGGTTCGGCAAGACATCCGGCCCGTATATGCACGCTCAGATCGCGCAGCTTCGCGCCGTCGAGAGCGGCGCGTACGTCGTTCGCGCTGCGGCGACGGGAATCAGCGGAATCATTGCGCCCGACGGTACGTGGCAGGCTCGCAGCCTGCTCGAAGAACGCACCGTCGTGAAGGGGCGCGTCGGACGGAGGCTGCCGACGATCTTTTCCCGCATCGGCCCAACGACGATCGCACTGCTGTTGATCCTCGGGTACGTCGCGCTCCTCTTGATTCCGCGCGCCGCTCGGAGCGAACACGATGCGTAGAAAGCTGACTTGGAAGCGGATCGGAATCGTCGCCGGTCTGCTCTTTTTCGTCTACGTCGTCGTCGAGATCGTGCTCGCCGGGAAAGGCACGCCGCCATCCCAGCCAGGGCAGCCGCCCGTCGTTTTAAAGGGCGGTCACGTCCTGAACAATCACATTACGACAAAATCGTGGAGCTTCGACTACGATCACGCCAAGCTCTCACCCGACGGCCTGAGCGGCAGCGTCGACGGCGTGCGCAACGGGATCGTTTTCAAAAAGGGAAAGCCGTATCTGCGGATCTCGGCCAAGCACATCCAGCTCAACATCTCAACGCTGGATTTTACGGCAATCGGGAAAGTTCACGTCGAGCGAATCGACGATCCCGAGAAGCGCTCGTTCGATACTGATTTGGTTACCTGGACGAACGATGCAAAGGAGCTGCATATGGCGCACCCCAGTTACATCCGCTCCGGCGATCAAACGCTCAAGATCAGCAGTATAACCGTCGATTTCGATGACAACACGGTTCACCTCGGCAAGGTCAGCGGGGGAGTTGAAATCCACCACTGACCCGGCTGGGGGCGTCTACCCGTTCTCTTCCCCCAACTTTTTTTTTGCCTCGGCGATCAGTTTCTTGACCTTCTGGCCACCCTTGTGCCCGATCTCTTCGTAGAAATCGGAGCCGTATTTTTCTTTGACGACCTTGCCGCCTTTTTGACCGATCGCTTCGTAGAATTCTACGCCGTGACGATCGCGCGTCGCCTTGCCGCCCTTGCGGCCAATGTCCTCGTAGAACGTCGAACCGTAGCGATCGCGCACGGTATCGCCGCCCTTTTTTCCCGCTTCACGTACGGACATTTCACGCTTGGTCGCACGCTCGTTCTTATCAGCCATCGGTCCTCTTCACTCGTAGACGGTAAGCGCTTTAAGAAGCAGCCGCCTTACGTTTTGGGCGTTGACCACCTTTTTGACCGATAACTTCATAAAATGACGGGCCGTACTTACTCTTGGTGGCCTCGCCGCCCTTACGGCCAATTTCCTCGTAAAACTCCGATCCGTATTTGGCCTTGACGCGCTCGCCGCCGCGGCGACCCGCTTCGCGAACGCTCATGCCGCCGGACTGTCCTGAATCCTGGGTCATCTCATCCTCCTTGGTCTGGCGTATAGTCTTTCCCATACAAGCGCTCGGCAAACTCAGGATTTGCTGAGAATTTAGGTCAGGGCTCGGTAGACCGTCTCGCTTTGCTCCCGGAGATGCTCGAGATCGCCGTCGTTCTCGATCACGAAGTCGGCCTGCATGCGGGCCTCGTCCGGTTCCACCTGAGCGGCGATGCGGGCTCGGACCCGAGCCTCGTCCAGCCGGTCTCGCTCGACGATCCGGGCGATTCGGCGTTCGAGCGGTGAGGCGACGAGAACGGACTTATCTACGAGACGATCGTACCCAGTTTCGAAGAGCAGGGGCACGACGTGCACGATCAACTGGTCCACAGCGGCCCGCTTCTCGCGCTCGACCGCCAAGCGGCGGATATGGGGGTGCAGGAGAGCATTAAGGCGCTCTCGTGCCGCGGCGTCGCTAAAGACGATGTCGGCAAGCGCCGCGCGGTCCAAGACGCCGTTTCGCACGACGGCCGGCCAGACTCGAGCGATCTCGAGCAGGCCGTCGCTTTGGGGCGTCACGACTTCGCGGGCGATGACGTCGGTGTCGATGATGAGCGCTCCGAGGTCGCCGAAGATGCCGGCGACCTCACTCTTCCCAGCGCCGATGCCGCCGGTCAGCCCAACGCGCACGGCGATGCTTACTCGCTCGGGGGAGGCTCCGGAAGCACGTCCACGGGCGCCACGATTCCGCCGGCCTCCTCCTCGACCGCGTACTGCTCGATCTCTTCGAGCGGCACGTCGGCCACGTGTTGGATCGAGGCGGTGATCCGCCGCGTAGCGTGATTGATCGTCAGGAGCGTCACCTCGACCTCTTGGCCGGCCGCGAAGGCGGCCGAAGCATCGAACTCACCCTTGGGTACCATCGCGAGGATGCCGGGGATGACCTCGACGAGCAGATAGTTCGGGGTGACTTTGACGATCTGAGCCGTGAGCTTGTTGGTTTCATAAAGACGGTCCGCGTACTGGTCCCACGGATCCGGCAGCGCGTGCTTGAGCGACAGGCTCACTTTCTTGGCGTCGGGGTCGAACTTCATGATTTCGACTTGCACGACGTCGCCGATCTTCACGACCTCCGATGGATGTTTGATCCGCGCGTACGACAACTCGCTGTTGTGAATCAAGCCGTCGATTCCGCCGAGGTCGACGAAAGCGCCGAAATCGGCGAGCCTGACGACGACGCCTTCGCGAATCTGCGCGACCTCGAGCGTATCGAGAAGCTCTTGCTTCTTTGCCTGCAGCTCCTCTTCGAGCACGAGCCGCTGCGAGAGAACGACGCGATGACGCTTGTGATCGAGGTCGATCACCTTTAGACGCAAATGCTGTCCGACGAGCTCGTCGAGATTTCCGACCGGCTGCCGGCGGATCTGAGAGGCCGGAACGAATCCGCGCATGCCCAAGTCGACGAGTACGCCTCCCTTGACGACCTGCGTAACGGTTGCCTCGATCACTTCGTCGCGATCGTGCGCTTCGATCACTTTCTCCCACGTCTTGAGTGCACGCGCGCGGCGTTCCGAGAGAAAGAGGGTCCCGTCCATCTCGTCGATGCGGTGAACCATCACCTCGACGGTGTCGCCGACCTTCAGGAGTTTTGGATCGATTGCCAGAGAGAGTTCGCGGAAGGGGAGGACGCCTTCGGATTTTCCGCCGACGTCGACGAGGACTTCATCCTTGTCTCTTTGGACGATGGTCCCCGTAAGGACTTGGCCCTCGTCGAGGACCTTGAGCGACTCTTCGTACAGTCGCTGTTCGAATGCGAGTTGATCTTCTTCTTGACTGATGGGTGCGAGTTCGGTTGTTGAGATTTGAATTTTCCTACCTTTATATATTTTTTATCTTTGGCATCGCCGGCACCACCAGGTTCCGCGGCCGCCCAAGACGGTTCTCACGATCCTGCCGGTACCGCAGCGCGCGCACGTTTGCCCGTGCCTGCCGTAGACCGAAAGCTTGCTTTGATAACCACCCTTGAGACCTTCGGCATCCACGTAATCATCGACGCTTGTTCCGCGCATGTCGATCGCGCGTTGCAATACGTCAACGATAGCTTCACGTAAGCGGCGCGCGGCCGCCTTTGTCAATGCCCCTGCCGGCCTGGTCGGACGAATCCGAGCCTCCCACAGCGCCTCGCTGGCGTAGATGTTGCCGATGCCGGCGATACGGCGCTGATCGAGCAAGAACGCCTTGATCGGGCTCGTCCGCCCCGCCAGCATACCGATAAAGGCCTCTGCTGTAAAGCCGGTCGAGAGCGGCTCGGTTCCGAGGCGGCCGTCCCACGATTCGCCGGCCTTCACGAATCGCATCCGGCCGAAGGTTCGCACGTCGGCAAAATGCAGCCGAGTGCCGCCGGCGAACCGCATGACGACATGCGCCCCGGGATAGTGCGGACTGCCCGCCTGGCTGATGACGAGACGCCCGGTCATTCGCAGACTAACGACCAGCGCGTCGCCCGATTCCAGCTCGATAACCGCATACTTGCCTCGGCGGCGCGCTGCGGCGATGCGCTGACCCGCAACCGCGTGTTTAAAGTCGACCCCGGGGGGCGCCACGATCATGCGGGCGAGCCGCACCTCGGCTCCCGCGATCTGTTTGCCGGCGATCGCCCGCTGCAGGCCGCGGACGATCGTTTCGACTTCGGGCAGCTCTGGCAAGCAGCGCTTACGAAGGCGCGTCCGCGACGCCGTGCAGATCGAGTTTGACCCCAGCGGCGATTCCGTCGCCGGCCGCTTCACCCGCGGGCAGCTCGATCACGTAGCGCGCCCGGCTCTGCTCTTGCGGGATCCGATCGTCCGGCGTGTTCGGCGGCACTACCGGGACGCCGGCAAATACTCGGCGCACGGTGCCGTCGGAGGCGATGAATACCATGTCGAGCGGAATCAGCGTATTCTTCATCCAGAACGCGATCTGCTCGTCCCGTTCGAATAAGAAGATCATGCCGGTATGCGGCGGCAGGGATTGGCGGAACATCAGGCCGCGTTCGCGCTGCGCCTCGGTCCTTGCGACTTCTAGCGTGAGATTTGCTTTTGGTGCATGGACGAGCGTCGTCGCGAGCATCGCCGCGACTGCCGCCAAGTAACTAAACACGTTCCAGGCTCTCCTCCGCCATCGGCTCGACGTCGTACCAATTTCGTCCGGTTTTGATCGTCACTTCGAGCGGGACTCGCAGTTCGAGCGCCGTCTCCATGTGCTCTCGCACGAGCGCGGCGGCGGCTGCAACGTCCGTCTTGCGCACTTCGAATATCAGCTCGTCGTGGATCTGAAGCAGCATCGTGGCGTCGAGTCCCGACGCGTCGAGCGCGCGATCGATGCGCACCATCGCGAGCTTCATGAGATCGGCGGCGCTCCCTTGCAGCGGCGCGTTGGTGGCCTCCCGCTCCGCTGCCGCGCGCAGCATGTAGTTCCCGGAGGTCAAGCCGGGCATATATCGCCGGCGCCCGAGGATCGTCGAAACGTAGCCCGCCTCCCGCGCTTGCGCGATCGTTCCGTCGATGTGCGCGCGTACCGAGGGGAAGCGCGCGAAGTACGCAGCAGTGATCTCTTTGGCCTCGGCCCGGCCGATCTCCAGGCGCTGCGCCAGTCCAAAGTCCGACATGCCGTACAAGAGGCCGAAGTTAACGCTCTTTGCCATGCGCCGCTGATTGGGGTCGACCTCGCGATCGGCGGTAATGCCGAAGATTTGGCGCGCGGTAAAATCGTGGATGTCCTGCGATGCTTCGAAAGCGCGCACCATCGCTGCGTCGCCGGAAAGATGCGCCATCAGCCGGAGCTCGATCTGACTGTAGTCGGCCGCCAGCAAGACGTACTCGCCGCTGCGTGCGACGAACGCCCGCCGGATCCGCCGCCCGAGTTCACCGCGCACCGGGATGTTCTGTAGATTCGGATTCGTCGACGAGAGCCGGCCGGTCGCCGTAGCCGTTTGATTGAACTCGGTGCGCAGCCGGCCGTCCTCTGGATCGACGAGCTGCGGGATGACGTCGATGTAGGTGTTCTTGAGCTTGGTGACTTCGCGCCATTCAAGCACCAGCGCGCAGATCGGGTACTCGCGCGCGAGGCCTTGGAGCACCTCGACTCCGGTCGCCCAGCCCGTCTTCGTCTTTTTGGCGCCGGGAATGTTGAGTTTGCCGAAGAGGACTTTGCCGAGCTGCTGCGGCGATCCGATGTTGAACTCCTCGCCGGAGAGATCGTAGATCCGTGCGCGCAGCGCTGCGGCCGAGGCGTCGACGCGCTCGCCGATGACGCGCAGCTCCGCAGGGTCGATCGCCACGCCGGCGCGCTCCATCTTCGCCAATACCGGCGCGAGCGGCAGCTCGATATCTTCGTAGAGCGAAAGCTGGCGGCGCGCTTCGAGCTCGCTGCGAGTCTTCGCGATCAGCTGCAGGGTCGCGTCGGCCGCGGCGGCGGCGTCTGCGGGAAGGTTGAGCCCGAGAAACGCCGCCGCGGCATCCTCGACGTCGGCAAAACCGCGCGACGGGTCGAGTAAGTGCGCACCAATCATTGCGTCGTCGGAGAATCTCGCCCCGCCGGCGCCGGCGTTTTCGAGAACGTGAGCTAACCGCTTGACGTCATAGCCGCCGCGCCGCATCGATGCGGCGAAGATTCGCGCGACGGCATCGCGCACGGTTGACTGTGCGAGCGCGCTCGTGGCGAAGGCGATCCCTTCCCCCTGCTGCGTCGAGATCCCGAGCGCGTCGCCAACCAGCGCGAAGCTGACGCTTTGCGCGCCCACATACCCTTCGAGCTCGCCGGCGAGTGCCGCGAACTCGGGCGGCTCGACGCAATGAATGTAGCTGCGATAGTTGCCGGTCAGCTTTGTGACGGCTTCGAAGAGCGGCAGGTCCGAGGGCGGCGAGAGCTTGGCGAGCAGCGTTTTGAATTCGAGTTCGCGGAAGAGCGGATAGAGTGTTGCGTCGTCGGGAGCCTCGTAGCGGCTCACACCCCAGTCAACGTTGAGCGGCAGGTCGCGGCGAACGACCGAGACGGTGCGGCAGAGACACGCTTGCTGACCGTACTCTTCGATCAAACGCGTGAGCTTCGGGTTGCCGGCCAGCTCGGGGTTTGCGATCAACGCGTCGAGCGTGCCGGCCGCCGCAAGCAGTTTGCTTGCGGTCTTTTCGCCGACGCCGGGAATGCCCGGCAGGTTGTCGGACGGATCGCCCTTGAGGCCCCGGTAATCCGCAAGCTGCGTCGGATCGAGGCCAAAGCGTTCCCGCACGGCCGGCGGATCGTAGCGTCCGAGTTCGGTGATACCGCGCCGGGTGACGAGCACCGTCGTACGTTCGTCGACGATCTGCAGCAGATCGAGATCTCCGGTAACGACGATCGTCTGCTCTCCCGCCTCTTGCGCTTGTTGCGCGAGCGTTGCGATCACGTCGTCGGCCTCTTGTCCCTCGATCTCGACGATCGGAATGCCGTAGGTCGCGAGCACCCGGCGAACCAGCGCGAACTGACCCCGCAGGTCGTCGGGCATCGCGCGCCGTTGCGCCTTATACTCTGCGAAAAGGGCGAGGCGTTCGGCCGGTGTTCCTTTGTCGAATGCCGCGAGAACGTGCGTCGGACGCTCGTCGGCGATGAGCTTGTTGAGCATCATCGTAAAGCCGTACACGGCGTTGATCGGCGTCCCGGTGCTCGTCGTTAGGCCGGGAAGCGCAAAGAACGCGCGGTAAACCAGACCGTAGGTATCGAGCAGCATCAACGCCACGATTCAGCGCACCTCCATCGTCGTCGATCCGGCGATGACGCTTCCATCATCGGCGATATCGAGGAGGGAGACCACATATCGGCCGCGTGCCGGCAAATCGAATGCGATTCCGCTGCCATCGCTGCGCACGACCCTCCATACGACCGTTTCCGTTTCGGCCTGGGCCAGCGACTCGTCCGGCGGCTGCGACCGCCGCACGAAGCCGAGTATCTGCGCCCGGTTCCCGGTCGAATCGACGCACGGATGCCAGGTGAGATCCTCGGGCGCGCTGTCTTGCGTGCTGGTCAGAGCGATCGCCAGCAGCGCCGGCGCAGACGAGAAGAGCGCGGCCCCCGACGGCGCACCGCGGCTGACGCGCAGGACGAAGGTTCCCTTTCCCGCGCCGGCGCCATCCAAGGAGACGCGCGCCGGTTCGCCGGTCGTGAGATGGTCGGTGTGCAGCGTGAGCTCGGAAAGATGCGGTCGCCCCGGCGCCGAGAGGGTCAGCGGAACCGTGCTCCATTCGATCGCACCGCCGTGGACGAACGCTGCGCCGACGCGCAGGTCGCCGGCTGCGTCGAGCGCGCGCACGCGAGCCACGGCGTGCCCCCCGTCGGTGCGCACGACGTCGAACTGTATGCCCAGTGCGCTCTCGTAACTGATCAGCGCGTCACCCTGTGAGCCCGGGGCGTCGGCATCGACGGCCACCTGCTGCCCGGCGCGAACGTCGCTGGGCCCCAGCGAGATACGCACGTTGGGGCTGCGGCCGTCCGCTGCCGGCACCGACGCCTGCGGATCGACCTGGACCTGGGCGCCGTCGGTCGCGCGACCGCCGTGGTCGACGGAAGCAAAGATCAAGTTCGTGCCAAGCTCGGGAGCGTTGAAAGCTGCTCGCGCGTGGCCTTGCGCGTCGAGTGTAATCTGCTGTTCCTGCGTGGAGCCGCCGTGCACGAGGTCGACGCGAACGCTCGCCCCGGGCAGCGGTTTGCCCTCGATCGTTTCTACCTCTACGTCGAAGCTCAGGGGCGAGCCCAGACTCTGTTCCGTCCGATCGACGCGCAGGTCGATCGCCGCATCGGCGGTCGGCACGACGACGCGCGTCTGCGCCGTTGCTCCGCCCGAGGCGACCACAATGCCGTAGGTCGATCCGAGATTATCGTCCGGCCGGGGAATCGTAACGGTCGCGTTGCCGCCGGCGTCGACGCGAACCGACTGCACGCTCCATTTGGTCGTGGCCCACGGCGTCGTTTCCGGCGCCGCACCGAGATAGACGTGCGGCGAGCGCACGGCCGTCACATCGACGAGCACGTTTCCGCGGGAGGCATGAACGAGCAGCGGAACATCTTGCCGATAATCGCACAGACCGTTGCAGGCCGAGCGCACGTCGAGCGAAAGGTCGCCGGCATTCGCGTCGACGTGCACGGCCGCGCCGCCCGTGCCGCCGGCCGCTTGCGCCAATACCGTATAGTCACCCGCACCGGCGTCCGCGGGCACGGCCAGCTCACCGGCGAAGGCGCCGGCTTCGTCGACGGCGACGCGATGCGCGACGAACATCCGCGCACCGTTTCGCAGAGAAACGAGGGCGCTGCCGCTGCCGGCTCGCAAGACGTTGCCGGCACGCGTCCGGACGAAGCCCACGACATGCAGTACCCCGCCGGCGTGAACGACGGCCGAGTCGGTGCGTACGCCCACAATGGCTCCCGGAACGGGAGCCTGCGGGAGCGGGCTCAGAAACGCATAGCTGCTGCCCCACTGGGCGAGCGCGAAGACCGGACGTGAGGACCGGTTCCAGCGTACCGCACCCTGCGCGTCCGTCTGACTCGTCACGAATGCATTGTTGACGACGAGCTGCACCCGCATCCGCTGCACCGGCGCTCCGGTTCCCAAATCAACACCGTAGAAAAGCGAGCCGCCAGGCGTCTCTTTGGAGAACAGACCGACGCGCGAGCGGTTGATCCAAACCTGCTCGCCGACGTCGCCGCGGCGGGCTTCGACGACAAAGAAGCCTTCGCGCGTTCCCAGCGGCACACTCACTTGGCTCGACTGAAACTGATAACCGCCGGGCGGCGTGAAGTTGAACGTGGCGACCGCGCGCCGGTGCGCGGTGACGAGTGGGCGCGGGTTGAAGTTTGCGCCCGCGGTCAGCACGTCTGCGGGATCGACTGCATATACCGAAAAGGCGACCGCTGCGCTCGAGTACGTGTCGAGCCGAACGGTCGCGGGCTTCCATGGCACGCTCGAATCGGCGGCAAAGAGTTGGAAGTACGAGTCCAGGCGGTGGAGGTCGACGATCGGCCGCTCGGCTTGTGCGGCCGAGACGTTGAGCGCGAAGATGAGAAAAGCAGCGGCGGCGACCAGACGAAAGGACATCGGTCTGCGCTGCTTCGGCAGGTCGAACTACGAGGCCCGCGTAAAGCGCAGTATCGTGGACGAACAGGCGGCAGGCGAACGGCCCACCTCGACTCGGTGCCGTTTCTGCGGTTTCGAAGAGGGCGGCGACGAAGCGCGCAGCGTGCGGGAAAAGCCGCATCTGCAGGTGGTCGTTGCTTGCGGATCGTGCGGTCATCCGTTCGCCGTACTCTCGCGCAACTAGTGGGTCGCGTAGAGTCATTGCGTAACGTTCTGCTCGCGCTCGTGTTTCTCGCCGGGTCCGCACCGCTCTTGGCTGCGACGCCGTCGCCCGCACCGGTGCTCAAGCCGGTTCTTCCGAAGATTCCGCTGCACACCGAGGTCGTCGTCGAAGTCAACAAGTACGGGCAAGTCGTGCGCGTCAAGTCGACGAAGCCGTGCAAGGTCCAGACCTTCAACGTTCAGACGTTCGGCAACGCACTGCAGATGTGGATCCGCAAGCCCGACGGCACGGCGACCGTCGGCCTCTATCGCGTAAACTACGATTACGATCCGAAAACGCAGAAGGTCTCGCGACGCATCTCGCTCGTCTCGGCCGGCGGCAACTGGGGGAATGAAGAAGGCGCCGCCAATGTGATGATGGAGACGGCGCGTAAGCAGGCGCTCGAAATGGAGCACAAGTCGCAGCAGCAGAACGCAAAGCTGCCCTCGCTCAACGATATCCGCGGCAGTTCGCCGACACCGAAGCCGCCGCCGGCCGCCACGCTACCTCCGATTTGAAGTTCGTGACGTATCGGCCCGCAGACGGCCGACTGCGTCCCGGTGTGCTCGAAGGTTCCTCGATCCGCCCGATCGCCACGCCGACGCTGCGCGAGTATCTGGAGCTGGCGCCCCACGAACGAATCGCGTGGCACAGCGGCGACGAGCTCGTGGCGCTCTCCGACGTGCAGCTCGAGGCTCCGGTTCGTCCCGCGCGCAACATCTTCTGTGTCGGACGCAACTATCTCGAACACGCGAAGGAGGGGGCGCGCGCGCTCGGACGTCCCCTGAAGCTTCCCTCCGTACCGACCTTCTTCACCAAGGCGCCGACCGCCATCGCCGGGCCCGATGCCACGCTGCATTTGAGCCGTGCGGTTTCGTCGGAATTTGATTTCGAAGCCGAGCTGGCAATCGTCATCGGGACGGAGTGTAGAGACGTTTCGCCCGAAGATGCTCTGCACGCGATCTTTGGCTACACGGCCTTCAACGACGTCACCGCGCGCGACCTACAGCGCGAGTACGGCCAGTGGTTCAAAGGTAAGAGTCTCGACGACAGCGCGCCAATCGGTCCGTGGATCGTAACGCCGCAGGAGCTGCGCGATCCACAGTCTTTGGACGTGCGCCTGCGCCGTAACGGCGTGGAAAAGCAGCACGCCAACACGTCGTCAATGATTTTTGCGATTCCTCGGCTGATTGCCGACCTCTCGAAAGGCATGACGCTCCTGCCCGGCGACGTCATCGCAACCGGGACGCCCGCGGGAGTCGGCTTCGCGCGAAACCCGCCCGAGTTTCTCGCCGATGGGGATCTGCTCGAAGTCGAGATCGAGCAGATCGGCGTCCTGCGAAACCGGATCAGCATAACCTAAGCGCGAGGCGCCTAAAGGGCGCCGCCCCTTTCCAGCAAATGCCCGCGCTATGATCGTTGCCGTTCCCCGCGAGGCCGCGGTTAAGGAGCGCCGGGTGGCGCTCGTGCCCGAAACTGTCTCGAAATTTACCAAAGCCAACGTCGCCGTCAGCGTGCAACGCGGGGCGGGGGAGTCTGCCTCGTTTCCGGACGATCTCTACGTGCAGGCCGGAGCCTCGTTAGCCGCCGACATCGCTTCGCTGGCAGCAGCCGCCGACGTCTTTGTCACCGTCGGCCGCCCCGGCGACGACGCGATCGCGGCGATGCGCCCGAACAGCGTCGTGGTTGGTTTCTTGAATCCGCTCGGCGATGCTGCGTTTACGCAGCGCCTGGCAGCTGCAAATCTTACGGCGTTGGCGATGGAGATGATTCCCCGCATTACTCGAGCGCAGTCGATGGACGCACTCTCTTCGCAAAGCAACATCGCCGGTTACAAAGCGGTTTTGCTCGCCGCGACCGCGTTGCCGAAGTTCTTCCCGATGCTAACGACCGCCGCCGGAACGATCCGGCCTGCGAAGGCGCTGATCCTTGGTGCAGGGGTCGCCGGTCTGCAAGCCATCGCCACCGCGCGCCGGCTGGGCGCCGTCGTGAGCGGCTACGACGTGCGGGCGGTCGTGAAAGAACAGGTTGCCTCGCTGGGCGCGAGCTTTCTCGAGTTCGATCTGGGAGAGGACGCGCAGGCAGCGGGCGGATACGCCAAGGAGCTGACGCCCGAGCAGCAGGAACGCCAGCGCGCGTGGATGGTCGAACAGATCGGCGCCAACGACGTCGTGATCACGACGGCGTTGGTTCCCGGGCGCAAGGCTCCAGTCTTGATTACCAAGGCCGCGGTCGCGGCGATGAAGCCCGGGAGCGTGATCGTCGATCTCGCCGCCGAAGCCGGCGGCAACTGCGAGCTGACCGTTGCCGATCGAGTGATCGCCACGCCGAATGGCGTTACGATCGTCGGCACGACGAATCTGCCGGGCACGATGCCTGCCGATGCCAGCCGGCTCTACTCGCGCAACGTACACGCCCTGCTCTCGCCTTGGATCAAGGACGGAGCGCTCGAGATCGATATGAACGACGAGGTCGCCAAGGGTGCAATCGTTGCAAGCGGCGGCCGTGCGCTTCTCGGAGGAAACGCTTCGTGACCGACGTTTCACATCTCGTCGAGCTCCTAACGGTGCTCGTGCTGGCGATCTTCGTCGGCTTTGAGGTCATCTCCAAAGTCCCGACGACCCTGCACACGCCGCTGATGTCGGCGACCAACGCGATACACGGAATCGTCCTCGCGGGCGCGATCGTCATCGTCGCCGCGCTGGAGGGCGTCCAGCACGGCGCGCTCTTGACAACGCTCGCGGTCGCGGCGGTGACGCTCGGCGCGATCAACGTCTTCGGCGGTTTTGCGGTCACCGAACGAATGCTGCAGATGTTCAAGCGCAAGGGTGACGGCAAATGAGCGTTTGGATCGATCTCGCTAACCTCGTTGCGATCGCGCTCTTTATCTACGGGCTCCACGAGCTGAGCTCGCCGGCGACCGCGCGCCGGGGCAATCGCTACGCCATGCTCGGAATGGCGATCGCGCTCGCCGGCATCCTCCTGCGAACGCAGGCGGTCGGCTGGCCATCGGTCGTCGCGGGCGTCGGCATTGGCGGCGCGATCGGCATCTACGCGGCGCTCAAAGTGCGCATGACCGCGATGCCGCAAATGGTCGCGCTCTACAACGGGGCGGGCGGCGGAGCGGCGGCGCTCATCTCGACCGTTGCATATTTCGTCGCCGGATCGGGCGCCGGCCTCAACGGCGTCGTTTCCGTCTCCTTGGTGCTCTCGGCGATCATCGGCGCGATCAGCTTCTCCGGCTCGATCATCGCCTTCCTCAAACTGCAAGAGCTGATGACCGGCCGTCCGATCACCTATCCGGGACAGCAGTTCGTCAACGGCCTCGTTTTGCTGACGATTCTGGGGCTGGGCGTATGGTTTGTCGCTATGCTGGGAGTCTTGCCGCTCTGGGCGTATCCCTTGCTGCTGTTGGCCGCGCTGCTGCTTGGCGTTCTCTTCGTCTTGCCGATCGGCGGCGCCGACATGCCGGTCGTTATTTCGCTGCTCAACTCGTTTACGGGCGTCGCGGTGGCGATTACCGGCTTCGAAATCGATTCGACCCTGCTGATCATCTGCGGCGCGCTCGTCGGTGCGAGCGGCACGATATTGACGGTCGCGATGAGCCGCGCGATGAATCGCCCGCTCACCAACGTGCTGTTCGGCGCCTTCGGCTCGGCCGGGGGAACGGAAGTGGCGAGCTCGAGTGGACCGCAGCAAATTCGGGCGACGAGCGCCGACGACGTCGCCGTCATGCTCGCCTACGCCTCCAAAGTGATCTTCGTGCCGGGCTATGGGATGGCGGTCGCGCAGGCCCAGCACAGCGTCAAAGCGCTCGCCGATCAGCTCGAGAAACGCGGCGTAAAAGTTCTGTACGCGATCCATCCGGTCGCGGGGCGCATGCCCGGACACATGAACGTGCTGCTCGCCGAAGCGAACGTTCCCTACAATCAGCTGCTCGACATGGAGGACGTCAACGCGGAGTTTCCAACCGCCGACGTCGCGCTGGTTGTTGGCGCGAACGATGTGACCAACCCCGCAGCCCGCAACGTCGCTAGCTCGCCGATCTACGGCATGCCGATCCTCGACGTCGACAAAGCGGCCAACGTCGTCGTTCTGAAACGCTCGATGCGCTCCGGCTTTGCAGGTATCGAGAATCCACTCTACGAGATGGCCAACACGTCGATGCTCTTCGGCGACGCCAAAGCCTCCGTAGAAGGCTTAACTGCCGCCGTCAAGGCGGTGTAGGACCCGCGAAGGTAAAGCTGTCGTTTGAAAAGACGATATGCGTGTGGGACGAACTGATCCCAAGAACGCGGATGTGAAAATCTGCTACGCCGTCCTTCACCAGCCAGTTTCCGGCAACGTCGCCGAAATGCAGCTCGAACGCGCCGGTAAAGCTAAGAGCCGAGCTCGCGCCCAGACGAAAATCCATGGTGCAAAAACGCATCGTTCGCGTATCGACGATTACCGACGTAAGCGGGTGCCGATCGGGATCGCGCAGCGCCCTCAGGAGCAGTTTGTGGCCCGGTGCACCGTCTGAACACGCGGCCGATCCGCCGTCGGTTATATCGTACCCTCCCGGATCGATCGCCGTTACGGTCGCGATCGTTCGAAGGGCGTTCGGCGATGCCGTGGGTAGCGGCGACGGCGTCGCCGCTGCCGGACCGGAGGCCCCGCTGCTGCGCTCGGCGGGTGGGCCGTCGAATCCGTACTTCATCCACGCCGCGATGCCGCTCCACGTCGGATTGAATAACGGGATACGTACCGTACTCGGCGTTGCTCCGATCAGCGCGGTCACATCTCCAGTCGATGCCGAGTACCGCGAATCGAACTCTTCCGAGGACGTCAACCCGGCGCCGTATCCGATGGCAAGCTCCGCTTCGCCCTGATATGGCCGGACGTCGAACTTCATTCCGGTGGCGGATATCTTCGTGCGATACTCCGCCACCGACGGCTGTCGCGCGGCCCGCGTCGCGTGCAGTGCGTATATGTAGTAAGCAGTTGCGCTCGACGACGCAGGCCCAACATCGCCGAGCAGCACACAAAGAGCGAGAACAGGAAGCACCTTTGACTCCAGAGCAGATGACGAGCGGCGGTTAGACCTCGCTTGCGCTAGCCACGGCAAAAACACGCACTCAATCTTGGTTTCACAAAGCGGACAACGCCGTAGGACCGGGACTTGGATTACCGAGGCGTCGGACCTGCCCGGCTACGCTTGACCAGGGGTCCGGGTACATCTAGGCCGTTCTGATGCAGCACCAGCGAGGTCACTCGGCCGGCGCCATCGAGCACGAACGTAATGGTTGCATCGACTCCCGCGACCTTATAGGTCGTACCCGATTGCAGCGTAAGCTCAAATTGCGGCTGCTTCGTCCCTTGACCGTAAAGTATACCGTTGTCTTCGAAGATCGTGATCGCGAGAGCCGGCGACAGTTGGTAAACACCAACGTACGGAGAATTGCCGTGCGGCAACACGGCCGGCGGCGGGGTCGCAATAACGGGCGAACTGGGATTGGTTTGCGGTGCGAGCAGGTGCATGGCAAGGTCGTCGACGCGAAATTGGGCAACGTTTGCAAGAATGACGACTCCCGTTCCGCCGGCGCGGTCGAACCCGAGGAACGCGTGATAACCGCCGGTTTGCCCATTATGCCACGTGATATGCGAGTTCACGTCGGTGAACCAATTCAAACCGATCTTCATGGACGGGCCTAAGGTTGTATCGCTGCGCGGCTTTTGCGCAAAAGCCATCGCCCAACCCAGTCGCCCCGAAGGCGCATTCATGTTTGCCTTTAGGTACAGCAGCATGTCGTGCATCGATGAGTTGATGGCGCCCGCGCCCGCAAGCCCGGTGAAGGTCCAGGCGGGAGACCGCGTTAGACCTTGCGTGAACCCGGGCATCAGCCGCGCCCGAATCTGCGGGGTGATGCTGGCGCTCGTTTCGTTCATCGCAAGCGGTCTGAGCACGCCCGAGGTCAGGAGCGATGCGTAGTCCGAATGCGCGGCGTTCGAGAGCAGCGCTCCAAGCAAGCCGACGCCGACGTTCGAGTACTCAAACGCAGCGCCCGGCGCTCGGGTGAGCGCGTAGGTGCCGACGAAATCATAAAGCTGCGCGGTTCCGTAGTCAGCATAGGGATCGCTCTGATTCGATGGAGCGAAGTTCGCGGGCATCTCGGGCAATCCTGAGTTCTGCTCGGCGAGGTTGAGCAGCGTGATATGCTGACCGTTGTACGCAGGGGTATGCGCGCCGGCTGGAAGATATTTGCCGATCGGATCGTCGAGGTGGACCTTGCCGCTCTGCACCATCTCTGCCAACAGCGTCGCCGTAAACGTCTTGCTTATCGAACCGATCTGGAACTCGGTCGATGCATCGAGCGGCGGCGCGCCGCCAGGCGGCGTTCCGGCCGTGTAGATGTGCGTGACTCCGCGGTCCACAAGACCGACGATAACCACGGCACCGGGCGCCGTCGCCACGAACGCATCGAGCGAACGCCGAACTTCTTCTGGGGAAGCGGGAGTAACAGAGTCGGCCGCGCACGGCGCGAGTAACATCGCAAAAGCCGCCGCCAGAATAACGGACATCCTCATTTTCATGTACGCTGGTTTTGACGACGGGTCGGGCGTCAGGATCTAAACCGTAATCGTTGGAAGGGGCGGAGGCGGCATGTCCTCCGGTGCCACTGCTTTTGGCTTGCGCTTGCGCTCGGTGAGTTCGATGACGATCACGTAGAGCACCGGCACGATGCCGAGGTTCATGACGAGCGAAACGAGCATGCCGCCCAGCACCGCCGTGCCGAGCGAGATGCGCGACTGCGCGCCGTCGCCGGTTGCAAAGGCGAGCGGCAGGATGCCCAGAATGAAGGCGATCGACGTCATGAGGATCGGGCGCAGCCGCGTGGCCGCCGCTTGCGTCACCGCCTCGATATGACTCGCTCCTTTTTCCCGCAGCTGATTGGCGAACTCGACGATGAGAATTGCGTTCTTGGCGGCGAGGCCGATCAGCATCACGTAGCCGATCTGCGCGTAGATGTCCGACGAGGTAATCGGAATCGGCACCGGATGGCCGGCCAAAACCGAATGGATGATCTCGCTGGCAAGCTCGACCAGGCGCCGAAGGTAGATGGCGGAGACGCCGCCGAGCAGCGCCAGCGGCACGGCGAGCATGATGACCAACGGGGTCGTCAAGCTCTCGTACTGAGCGACGAGGACGAGGAAGACGAAGAGCAGTCCCATACAAAAGACGATGATCGTCTGCGGGCCGCTCTGCACTTGTTGACGCGCGATGCCGCTCCAGTCGTACGCCATGCCTTTGGGCAGGTGCGACGAGACGATCTTCGCGATGGCGTTGAGCGAGTCGCCGGAGCTCGCCCGCGTGCCGGGCGAGCCGTCGATTTCGAACGAGTTGTACTCGTTGAACCGCATGATCGCGACGTTGTCTTGTACGTATCCGGTGTGCAAAAACTCGCTGACCGGCATCATGCTTCCGGCGGTATTTGCGACGTAGATGCGTGACAAATCGCTCGGCGACGTGCGCTGGCCGGCCTTTGCCTGTACGAGCACTTGGTACGATCGCGTTCCGTAGTCGAAGAAGTTCACCAGCGTCACCCCGGTCGTCGCGCTGATCGTGTCAAAGAAAGCCTGCGGCGTGACGCCGAATGCGAGCGCCTTCGAACGATCGAACTTCGTCGCCAGATACTGACCCGTCAGGATCGTCGGAATGCGAACCTGCGAGAGCGCCGGGTCCTTCTTTGCGTCGGCCAAAATCGCATTGCCGACCTTGTTGAGCGTCGGGAGGCCGAGGTTATCGATATCCTGGATCTCGATTGCGAATCCGCCGGTCGTTCCCAATCCCGGAATCGCGGGGGGATTGGCGGGCAGCGCGGTGACGCCGGGAACCTTCGCGAACTGGGTGTAGAACTGATACTGCAGCGCGAGCGCGGAGTTTGCGACGCCGCCGCGTTGGGAGAGCGGCTTGAGTTGGACGAACATTGTCGCCTGGTTCGAGCTATTGTTGGCAAAGCCGAAGCCGATACCGCTGGTCACCGCTTCGACCTGCGGCATCGCGAGCATCATCTTTTCGAGTCGTTTCACTGCGGCCGTCGTCTGGTCCATGGAGGCCGCAACCGGCAGCGTCACCAGAACGTAGAGCAGACTCTGGTCCTCGGCGGGAATAAAACCCTGCGGCGTTATCTTGAACATCACCCCGAGCAGAATCAGGAGGAGCAGGAAGACGCCGACCACGCCTTTGCGGCGAGCAATCAGCCGTGGAACCAGGCCTTCGTACCACTGCGTGAGCGCGCGCAACCGGCCCTCGAACCAGAGCATGAAGTGATTCTTCGTCGCCTCGCTGCCGTGCACGATCTCGTAGGCAAGAACGGGAGCGAGGGTCAGTGCCGTAAAGAGCGATATCGCGATCGAGGCAGCCATCGTCAGCGCGAACTGCTGGTAGAGCAGGCCGGTCGTACCGGGGAGCAGCGCCACCGGAATGAAGACCGACATCAGCACGAGCGAGGTCGCCAAAACTGCGCCGGAGATCTCTTTCATCGCCCGCACGGTCGCGTCGAAAGGGCTCGCCTTGTCGTCGACGATGTGGCGAACGATGTTCTCCAACACGACGATCGCGTCGTCGACGACCAGCCCGGTCGCCAGCGTCAAGCCGAAGAGCGTCAAGGTATTGATCGAAAAGCCCAACAGCTTCATGGCCGCAAACGTTCCGATGAGCGAGACGGGAATCGTAATCGCGGGAATCAGCGTGCTGCGCCAGTTCTGCAGGAACAAGAAGATCACGAGGACGACCAGGACGATCGCAATCAGCAGGGTGATGACGACCTCTTTGATCGAAGCCTTCACGAAATCGGAGGTGTCGAACGCGATGCTGTAGCCGATTCCCGAAGGAAACCGCTCCGCCAGCCGCGCCATCGTTGCGCGAACGCTGGTAGAGATCTGCAGCGAGTTTGCCGTCGGTTCGCCCTGAATCGCCAACACGACGGCGGTTTGACCGCTATAGCGTGCGGAGGTGACGTAGTTCTGTGCGCCCAGTTGAACGTCGGCGACGTCGCCCAAGCGCAGGTACCCGCCGTTTGGTTGAGCGGCGATGACGATCTGCTTGAACTCCTGCGCCGACTGCAAGCGCCCGTTGATCTGAATCGGGATCTGAAACGGCTGCGAACCGCTCGTCGGCGGCTGACCGATCGCACCCGCCGCGACGTCGGCGTTGTTGTTTTGGATTGCGTTGAGTACGGTGTCGAGCGAGATTCCGTTGGCCTGCAGTTTGTGAGGGTCGACCCAAACCCGCATCCCGTAGGTCCGGTCCCCGAGCACTTCGACCTGACCGACGCCGGGAATTCGCTTGAGCTCCTCGATCACGTTGAGGTCGGCGTAGTTGCTTACCGCGACGTCGGCGACGGCCGAGCTCGTCGAGAGCATCGCGACCGCGATCGTGATGTTGCCCGAGCTCTTGGTCACCGAGACGCCGTAGTTTTGCACGGCCGGCGGGAGCTGGGCCAGCGTCAGGTCGACGCCGTGCTGGACGTTGGTCTGATCGATTGTGGGATTCGTTCCCAGGGCGAAGGTACAGGTAATGACGCTCGTGCCGTTGGCGCTGGAATAGGATTGCATGTACTGCAGTCCGTCGGCACCGTTGATGTTGATCTCGAGCGGCGTCGTCACCGAACGCATCACCATCGCCGCGCTCGCGCCGGGGTATTGCGACGTGACCGTTACGGTCGGCGGCGAGATCTGCGGGTACTGCGCGATGGGCAGTGTCGGGATCGTCACCAAGCCCGCCAGCAGCACGACGAAACTGAGCACCCCAGCAAAATGCGGGCGCCGCAGGAAGAACTCGATCACGACGGCGCTGCGCCCCCGGCGGCTTCCACTCCGAAACGAGCGTTCGGACGCCGCCTCATCGAATCCCTGGCACGCCGCGCCTTATGGTTTGGCCGGCTTCTCCACTACGCGCCAGCCGTACGCGTTCCACGTCGGAAGAAACGCGTTGGGTGCAAAGCCCCGCAGGCGCTTGCGATACGCATAGACGTACGCGGCGTTGAAGAGGTAGAGAATCGGGACCTCAGCGGCGACGATGCGGGCGATTTGCCGATAGGCTCGCTTGCGCTCTGCACGAGCGGTCGTGGACAGGGCCTCTCGCTCCAAACGATCGACCGTCGCGCTGCACCAGCGCATGTAGTTCGACTGCGCGCCGCAGCGCAGGACCCACGAGTCATCCGGATCGGCCCCCATGGTCCACGGTACGTACGCCAAGTCGAAGTTACCCGAGGCCAGCACGCCCGTCTGCGGTAAGAAGAGCTGGGCATTGCTGACCGATTTGACGATCACATCGACGCCGCGCTCGCGCAGCGCCGCCGCGACCGCGGTCGCTACCCGGACTCCGGTCGTCGTTTCGACGAACTGCACGTAGACGAGGCGCAGGCTCTTTCCGCCGCGCCGGCGCCATCCGTCGTCCGAACGCGGCCAGCCGGCCTCGTCGAAGAGACGGTCGGCTCGCGCCGGGTCGTATGCCGGCTCGCGCACCGACGCGTCGAAAGCCCACGAGAAACGCGGCTGCAGCATGTTGGTAACGGGATAGAGTCCGAGGGTGATCTTTCGTGAAATCGCGTCACGATCGATCGACATCGCCAGCGCGCGGCGCACCCGAACGTCGTCGAGCGGTGCGTGCGCCGTGTTGAGCGCCAGCCCGGCGACGACGGCCGTCGACACGGTGGTGAAATCGAGAGAGGCGTCGCGCCGCACGATCGAGAGCTGCGCCGGCGCCAGCAGATTCCAGTCGAGCTCGCCCGACTGCAGGAGCAGCAGGTTCGTCGAGGGATCCGGAACGCTCCGAACGACGAGTCGGGCGACGGCCGGCTTCCCTCGCCAATAGCGAGGATTTGCCTGGTATCGCATCCCTTCGCCGCGCCGCCAGGAGACGAAGGTGAAGGGGCCGTCGCCGACACTCGGAGCGGCGTTGAAGGCCGCTTTGGCCAGCGGCGACTGCGAACGCAAGACGTGCGCCGGCAGCACGAACTGCGACGAAAAGCCGTACGAAAAATACGAAGTCACCGCCGGAGCCCACGCGTGCCTGAGATGGAAGACGACGGAATGCCGCCCGATCGCGTAGGCGTGGTCGATGAGGTCGTAGCCTTCGTGCGAGCGCACCGGATTTCGGGGATCCGTGATGGCGCGTAGCGTGAAGAGAACGTCTTGCGCGCTAACCGGCACTCCGTCGCTCCAACGGACGCCGCGCCGAAGCTCGTAGCGTATCGTCCGGCCGTCGGCCGAGAGGCCGCCATTTTGCGCCGTGGGGATCCGCTCGAGAAGCGCCGGTGTCGGGCGACCGCGCGCGTCGAGGTCGACGAACGGCTCGAAGGCAAGCCGGGCGACCTGTTGCTCGACCGAGGCTGCGTCCGGGTTCGTAAAGAGCGGATTGAGGTTGCGAGGGTCGGCCGCCAGGTCGAAGCGCACCTCGCCCGGAGGCGCCGGGCCGCCTGGACGGGAGCAGCCCGCCGCCCAGGCGAGCAAGCCTGCCAATAAAGCCATGGTCCACAGGGGGCTTGCGGCGAATGGATTCCTGGTGTTATGCTTGTTTGGCCGAAGATTGTTCGGCAAACTTGCCACTCCTATCGAATATGATTTCTACGACTGATTCGCTCGACGACCTCGACCTCCGCATCCTCGACGCGTTGCAGCGCAACGCTCGTTCGACCTTTGCCGAATTGGGAACGATCGTCGGGCTGCGGCCCCCGGCCGTGCACGATCGCGTGAAGCGCCTCGAGCAGCGCGGCTACATTCGCGGCTACGGAGCGAAACTCGATCCCGCCGCACTCGGCCTCAATCTTACGGCGTTCATCAGTTGCTACACGTCGCCGGATTGCGCCTACGAAGACTTTACGCGCCTCCTGAGCGAGATGCCGGAGGTCTGCGAAGTGCACTCCGTCGCCGGAGAAGAGAGCTTCATCTGCAAAGTGGCGACGCGTTCGACGCAGCATCTCGACGAACTCTTAGCCCGCCTGAAGGCGACCCCCGGAATGGCCCGCACGCGCACGACGATCGTGCTCGGAATGCCCTTCGATCGCGGCGGCGTCACGGTCGTCACGCGATGAAGGCTGCGCCCTCCTCGCGCTGCCACCCGCTGGGAACGCACCGCGTGCTCGAACCCTTGGGAGTCATGCCGCAAGAGGCGTGGCGGCTCGACAACACGCCCGAGGCCTCACCGAGCGAGATTCTCTGCGACGTCGAGGTATTGAACATCGACTCGGCCTCGTTCAAGCAAATCGCCCAGGCGTGCGAGTTCGACGCCGAGCGCATCGGCGAGCACATCCTCGAGAACGTGCGCACGCGCGGCAAGCAGCACAATCCGGTAACCGGCAGCGGCGGTATGTTCGTCGGACGGATCCGGGAGATCGGCGGCGAGCTGCGCGATCGCATCGATCTGCGTGCGGGCGATCGCATCGCGTCGCTGGTCTCGCTCACGCTGACACCGCTGCTCCTCGAAGCGGTGACGCGCGTCGACGTCGCGACCGGAAGAGTATGGGTACGCGGTTCGGCGATTCTCTTTTCAAGCGGCCTTTGGGCGCGGCTTCCGGCGGATATCGACGAAGGCGTAGCGCTTGCGGTGTTGGACGTCGCCGGGGCTCCGGCCCAAGTTCGCCGGCTCTGCCGGCCCGGTCAGACGGTCGTCGTCGTCGGTGCCGACGGCAAGAGCGGCGTCCTCGCCTGCGCGCAAGCCAAGGAGCGCGTCGGCGAGAGCGGGCGCGTCATCGGCATCGTCCCCGACGCGCAGACGCGCGGAGCGATGCTCTTGCGCGAGCTGGGCTACGTCGACGCGCTGATCGTCGCCGATGCGCGCAACGCCGTCGCCGCCAGCGGCGCGGTTGCCGCGGCGGCGCCGCAGGCCGCCGACCTCGTCGTCAACTGCGTCAACGTTCCGGGTACCGAACTCTGTTCGATCCTCTGCGCACGCGAAGGCGGGACGATCTATTTCTTTTCGATGTCGACGTCGTTCACGGCCGCCGCGCTGGGTGCCGAAGGGATCGGCCGGGACGTCACGATGATCATCGGCAACGGCTATACAAAAGACCACGCGCACATCGCATTGCAGACGCTGCGCGATCGCCCGCGGCTGCACGCACACTTCAACGAAACCTACGCAAGGAACGCTCAATGACGCAAACCCTTTCAGTCGCCCCCCACGTCAAGCCGCCGGCGCCCCCCGAGCAGTTTGAATACAAGCGGCTGCGCCAAGGCGAGTTTTGGCGCCACATCCCCGCCTACGCCGAGGTCGACGAGGCAACGTTCCTCGATCATCTCTGGCAGCAGCGGCGCTCGGTCAAAACGGCCGAAGAGCTTCTCGAAACGATCCGCGGCGTCTGCTCGCCCGAGTTTTATGCCGACGCCGAGGCCGGCTTCCGGCGCGCACCGATGGCGGTACGCGTCTCGCCGTACGCGATCTCGCTGATCGACTGGGACAACCCCGTCGAGGACCCGATTCGCCGTCAGTTCATACCGCTGGACTCCACGGCACTCCCGGATCACCCGCGGTTGACGCTCGACTCACTCCACGAACAGGAGGATTCGCCCCTCCCCGGTCTCGTGCACCGCTACGTCGATAAGGCGCTCTTTCTGCCGCTTGCGGTCTGCCCCGTCTATTGCCGCTTCTGCACGCGCAGCTACGCCATCGGCCCGGATACCGAGAATGTCGACAAAGTCACGCTCGCGACGACGCCAAAACAGTGGCACGAGGCGTTCGCGTACATCGCGAGCCGCCCCGAGCTCGAGGACATCGTCATCTCCGGTGGCGACGCCTACCAGCTCGCACCCAAGAATATCGAGCTGATCGGCAACGCGCTGCTCGACATTCCTCATCTTCGCCGGATGCGCTTCGCGTCTAAGGGCCCGGCGATCATGCCGATGAAGCTGATCACGCACACCGAGTGGCTCGATGCGCTGACATCCATCGTCGAACGCGGGAGAACGCTCGGCAAGGAAGTCGTGCTGCATACCCATTTCAACGCACCCGAAGAGATCACGTGGATCACGGAGAGGGCGATGCGCCTGCTCTTCGAACGCGGAATCTTCACGCGAAACCAGTCCGTGTTGATTCGCGGCGTCAACGACACCCGCGAGCGGATGCAGCTGCTCGTCAAGCGGCTCGGCCACATCAACGTCCACCCGTATTACGTCTACATGCACGACATGGTGAAAGGAGTCGAGGAGCTCCGCACGACGATCGCGACGGCCGTCGACACCGAGAAGTTCGTGCGGGGAAGCACGGCCGGTTTCAACACTCCGACCTTCGTTTGCGACGCGCCGGGCGGCGGGGGGAAGCGCGACGTCCATTCGTACGAGTACTACGACCGGGAGAACGGTATAGCGGTCTACGCTGCGCCGAGCGTCAAGCCGGGTAAAGCCTTCCTCTACTTCGATCCGATCGATTGCCTCGGTCCGCAGGCGCAAGCCCGCTGGGCGCACGCCGAACTCGCCGAGCAAATGATCGAGGAGGCGGTGCGGAAGGCGGGCGCCGGAGACGAACAACTGGTCGTCGCATAAGCGCCGCCGCCTTCATGAACGAAAAAGGTCTCCGCCTCGACTTCGCAATCGCGGTCAGCGCGCTGCTCGTCAGCTTCGTCGCCGCCGGCGCGGCGGTCTACCAGACGCGCGTCATCGCCCAGCAATTCAGCGCGACCGTCTGGCCGTACATCAGCTTCGACCGCACGAACTCACCGTGGTCCTCGGAGCTCGACGTTCGTAACGACGGTCTCGGGCCGGCGATCATCCGCAGCGTCGCGATTACGTGGGACGGCAAGAGCGAGCCGACGATCGAAGCGGTGGTCGCAGCGGCCGTTGCCGCCGACCCGCGGGGGATGCGAGCGGCACGCAAAGCCTTAGCGTCGGGTACGAAGCTGGCCGTCAGCACGAGCACGCCGACGGCCGGAATGGTAATCCCCGCCGACACCAAGCACATGATCTTTCGCATGGACGGCGCGCTCCTGGTTCACTACTATCGGCCGGCGCTCACGCGCGTCGGCCTTTCGCTCTGCTACTGCTCCCTCACCGGAAGCTGCTGGCTGCAAAAGTACTCCGGGACCGGTGATTTCGACCCGCAGAGTGTCGGGTCATGTCCGCACAACGGCTGACGATCGTTCGCGCAGGACCGCGCGCATCAGCACCGGGCCGGCCGGGCGCAGCGTAACCGATGCAGAGATCGGGACGCTCGAATCGCCGGCGAACGTAAAGCGGAACTTTCGCAACAGCGGCTCGAGAACGATCCGCATCTCGTTGCGCGCGAACTCTTCGCCGATGCAACGGCGCGCGCCGCCGCCGAACGGGACGTACGAAAACGGGGCCGGATCCTCACCCGTCCAGCGCTGCGGATCGAACCGCTCCGGATCTTCGAAGTACTCGGCTCGCCGATGCAGGATCAGGGGTGCCATGAAGACGGTCATTCCGCGTGCGACGCGCGTCCCGTCGGCAAGGGTCACATCGCTGCGCGTCTCTCGTCCGATGATCCAAGCCGGCGGATAGAGACGCAAGATCTCTTTCACGAGACGATCGAGATAGTCACGATCTCCCTGCGCGGCCGCCACGGCGGCTCGCGCGTCGACCTCCGGGTTGCGAGCGAGGAGCACGAGCGCCCAGGTCATCGCATTCGCGGTCGTCTCGTGTCCGGCGATAAAGAGCGTCATGATCTCGTCGCGGATCTGCTCGTCGGTGGGCCGGTGCCCCGTCTCGGCATCGCGCGCGCCCAACAGCATCGAGAGCGCGTCGCCACGATCGCCGCCGTCCCGCCTGCGCCGGGCTATTAAGCCGTAGATGATCTCGTCGAGCATGGCGCGAGAGTGCCAGAAGCGACGCGTCCCCGGAAGCGGAAGGCGCTGTCGCAGCCCGCTCAGTGGGGTCAGCATGTACGGAAACTCTCTCATCATCAGATGCAGGGCCTCGGCGACGACCCGCGCGGACTCGCTCTCGTCGCTTCCAAAAAGGGTCTCGGTCGCAATGCGCAGCGTGAGCGCCGTCATCGCGGCGCGCGCGTCGATCGGTTGCTGCGGATCGATCCGGCCGGCGAACTCCGATGCGTCCCGTTGCATGATGCGCGCGTACTCCACCATGCGCTCGTGGTGAAAAGCCGGCTGCACGATCCGGCGCATCTGCCGATGCAGGGGGTCCTCGCTGGTCAGCAGCCCCTCGCCGAGCAGCAGGCGCAGGACGCGCGTGCCGAGCGACTTCGAGAACGCGTGCTGCTGGGTCACGAGGATATCTTTGATCAGCGCCGGTTCGTTGACGAATACGTACGATCGCCACGGCAGCGAAAACGCGACGACGTTGCCGTAACGCTTGGTTATCGCCGCGAGGAACTCGGGAAAGCGGCGGAACGGCACCGGAAGGAGCGCGCGCATCGTCGCCCATCGGCTTGGGCCGGGAAGTACCTGCATCACTTCAAGTCCTTTCGACGGTATGCCGCGACGGCGCCAAAGCGGCAGACGACGCGATACTCGCCTTGCGCGACCTCACGCGCGATAACCGGACGTATCGTCAACCGGTACGAGTCGCTGGGAAAGTCGTCGGCATAGACCAAGTACTCGACGCCGCCGGTCTTGTCGATCGTCGCGAGCGGCCGCCGGGCGGCCACGGCGGAGAACCATTCGTCGTAGGTCGAGAGCGACGCGTTCTCGGGAACGCAGCTCAGCGCTCGCCGGGCGCCGGCGAGATCGTGGTAGTACGGATGCAAGTAGTGCAGCGGATGAAGCGGGTCGAAGGCGATCAAGAAAATTACACAGATGACGGCGGCAGCGCTCATCCACTTTTTCGCGGCGCGCTGGTTTGCCTTTCGCTCCACCGTTACGACGCCCATCACGGTCGCTACGAGCAGCCAAGGGATCCAGAGTGCGGCATAGTGATCGCCCATGCGCCAGACGTAACCGGAGTTCGCAAGCAGAACGACCGCGCCGCCGGGCAACGCCAGCAGCGCCCACCGCGAACGCAGCGGCAGGAAGAGCAGCGGCACGAACGCTTCCAGGACGTACGTAAGGCGCCCGAAGGTGAAGATC